>CAZLOH010000004.1:81109-171636 GCA_964561105.1 uncultured Bifidobacterium sp.
CGCCCCCCCCGCGCCCGCCCGCCGCCCGCGCCCCCGGCGCCACCGGCATCGCGCGCGGGCGCGCGCTCGGCCCGGCCCCCCGCCCGGGCGGGGGGGGGGGGGGGGGGACGACCGAGGCCGAGTCTCAACTGCTCTTGCTGCTGCTCAACGTAACCGCCGACAGCAACTACCAGACTGGGTTGGACGACTTGGAGGTATTTCGGAACACGTACACCAATTCGTCTTGGGTCCCATCGTTGGATGCCGCACTGGGTCGGTACTACTATGACTTGGGGCGTTACACTTTGGCCTTGGCGCATTGGGAACTGGCATGGCACGCAACGAAGGATTATCCGAACGGGAACGGCAAGATTGTGGCGGACTATGTGCTGGCCAACTGGACCCGGCTGCTGGCCCAGCTCGGACGGTATGAAGCGCTGACCAATCTGGTGCAGGAGACCCGCGGGCGCGTACTGGATCGCGGCCGGCTTTCCCAAAAATGGGGGCGAACCAAGGAAGCAATTGTGGACATGGCGCGAAACCCAGGCATCTCGTATCGGTGTGGCACGTTCGCGCTGAACTCGGTGGCGCGCGAATTGGGGATCAACCGCGACACGGCTGCCTTGCTCAACCTCCCCTCCCCGCCCAGCGGTTTTTCCCTGTCCTACCTGACGCAACTCTCGGCTCGCTTCGGCCTGGGCCTGTACGCGGTCGCGCGGACGACCGGCGAGGAAATACCCGTCCCAGCGGTGGTGCATTGGCGGCAGAACCATTACGCGGCGATCTTATCGCGTCGGGGCGATCGCTACAAAGTCGTGGACCCGACTTTCGGGCGTCCGCGGTACATGACTGCCGAAACCCTCAACGCGGAGGCCAGCGGCTATTTCCTGGTTCCGGCGGCGGCGTTGACCGCCAATTTCCATTTGGCCGGCCCCGAAGAAACGGACTCGGTTTTTGGACGAGGCAACCCGAATTTTATAAACGACGGCGACGACCAAACCTGTGACTGTGAAAATGCAGGGCCGTGTCCGACCGGGCCGGGTGGCACCGGGGGGAGTCAGACAGGCAGCGGCAACCGTAGCGAGTATTCGAGAGGAGATAATCCCCAGCCAGGATGTGGGAGTTGCGGTGGCATGCCGGTGTGGCGGGTTTCCGAACCGTATATCAATCTCTGGTTGGACGATGAACCGTCGGCCTATCAGCCGGCCTTGGGCGGGCGGATCGCGGTCCGGGTGACGTACAAGCAACGCTCCGAGGATACCCACCGCCCGGCGCTTGGGGACTTTTCCTCGGTCGGAAAGAGCTGGCAGTGCCCGTGGTTTTCGACGGTTTATGTGGGATTGGCCGACGATGTCACCTTGAACTACGCCCAGGGTGGCCAAGCCTCGTTTCAACAAAGTGATCTGGTTGGCTCGACCGGCGAGGGCAACTACTACAACAATTTGAAATTTCGCGCGGTAACCAACGGCGCCGGCGTCTGCACGAGCTATGAGTTGCTGTATCCCAACGGCGCCAAGGATGTGTACGGCTATGCTTCGACCAACCGCTACTTGTATGTCTGGTTTTATCTCTCGCAGAAGGTTTCGCCCGAGGGTTTCGTCACCAGTTTTCAGTATGATGCGGACCCGGACCGGAGCAAAGTGTGGCTGAAATACGTGGTGGATGCCGATGGCCGCACCAATTCGCTTTACTACACCGATGCCGACCACGAAACCGCGGTCACCCAGGTCAGCGATCCTTACGGACGGTCGGCCTATTTTCAATACGACGAGAGTCTCCTGCTCACCAATATCACGGATTCGGCCGGGATGAGCAGTTCCGTCGGCTACGATGCCGGTGGGGTGGTGACCACGCTGACCACACCCTATGGCACCACCACGTTCGATTTTGTGGACCTAAGCGCGAACGATCAGACTGCCCGCCAGGGGACCATCACCGAGCCAAACAATGGCAGTGAGATTTACGCCTTTGTGGAGAACTACAACAATGTCGAATCACTCTACGGCGTTTTGAACTATCCCGCAGCACAGGTGCCCACCAATACCCCGATTGGCACGCTCGAGAATACCAATCTTTGGTCGCGGAACAGTTTTCATTGGAGCCGGTTGCAAACTCCGACGCTTTCCAGCACGGATGTGGATTACATGGTCGCCAGCGATTTTCTCAAGGCTCGCCTGCGCCATTGGCTCGGAGAATATCCGGATGGCAGCAGCCAGTTGAGCATGGATACGTTGTCGCTGGAACGGGCGTACAGCCCGGATGGAAGCGCCGAGGGGCAGAAGACCTGGTATGATTATCCGGACAAGGAATCGGGGGAGACGGGCAACAAGGGCACGCACATTCTGCCCGGCGTGGTTGCCCGCGTCCTGCCGGACGGTTCGACCTGGTATCAATGGCTGCGCCGCGACTCCTGGGGGCAACCCACCAACATCGTCGAGACCTACACGCAACCGAACGGCGCGATTGGGCTGCGCACCAATCAATTCGTCTATGCCGCCAACGGACTGGACCTGGTTTTACACATCGGTCCGCAGGGGGAGCAGGTGGTCAGCAACTACTTCGGCAACACTTACCATCAGGTGGATGCGAGTTACGACGCGCTCGATCAGGCCACTCGCTACACCTACAACGGCTATCGCCAGCTCACCAGCCTCAAGACTCCCGCCGGCCTGACGACCACCAACCTCTACTTCACGAGCGGCGATGCGCTCAATCGGCTGGACAAAACCATTGACCTGGAAATCAACCGCACCAATGCTTACACCTACGCTGGCGACTTGGTTTACTCGCACACAGACGAGCGCGGGCTTACGGTCACAAACTACTGGGATGGCCTTTCCCGGCTCACCGGCCGGAAATTTCCCGACGGCACCACCCTCTCGAACCGCTACACGGCCCTCGACCTCACCGCCACCAAGGACCGGCTGGGGTATTGGGCCTACACCGGCTACAACGGCATCCGGCAAAAACTGGCGGAAACCAACGCCATGGGCGTGATCACCCGCTATGGCCTGTGCGATTGCGGGGCGGTATTGTCCGTCACCAATGCCTGGAATACCCCGGCGCAAATGGTCATCGGTTTCGGTTACGATCTGCAAGGCAACCGGCTCTACACCTATTATCCCGATGCCACGGTGACCAATTGGTATGACGCCCTGCAACGCGTCATCATTACTGGCGATGCCTGGGGTTACCGCTGGTTCGGCTACAACAACCAGGGCTTGCGCACCAGCATCACCAACACCTATGGCGCGGAGCAGTTCACCGTCTTTGATCTTGAGAACCGCCCGCTTTACGTGACTGATGCCAATGGCGTGACGGTCACCAACACCTACGACGACCTGGGCCGGCTGCGCACGCGCACCTACCCCGATGCGGGCGTGGAAAAGTTCGGCTATTCCGCCCGCGGCCTGATTGCCTACACGAATCAACTCGGCTACACCAACTTCTACGCCTACGACGAGGCTCAGCGGAAGACGTGCGAAACCAACGCCAACTGGGAGGTCATCCGTTACACCAACAATGCCGCCGGCGATTTGCTGGCGCTGGTGGACGGGAAGAACCAGGTGACGAAGTGGAAGTACGACTCGTATGGCCGGGTCACCAACAAGCTGGATCAGGCCGGTGTGGAAATCCTGCGTTACACGTATGACGCCGACAGCCGCCTGGCCAGCCGTTGGAGCAAGCAGAAGGGCACGACCTATTACACCAACGACGCCGTGGGCAATCTCACCAAAATCAATCACCCCGCCAGCCCGGATGTGACGCTCGCCTACGACCCGCTCAATCGCGTGACAAACATGGTGGACGCCGCCGGCACGACGAAATACACTTATACCGTTGGCGGGCAGCTTTACACCGAAGACGGCCCGTTTATCAGTGACACCGTGACCAACACCTACAACAACCGTCTGCGCGTGGGCTTGGATTTGCAACAACCCACCGGCGTCTGGACCAACCGGTTCGGCTATGATGCCGCCAAACGGCTGACCAACGTCACCTCGCAAGCGGGTTCTTTCGGATACGCATTGGGAGGGTCGAGTTCCACCTCGACCCAAATCAAGAAGCTCTTTCTTCCCAATAGTTCCTATATCACCAACACCTACGACGTGAACGCCCGGCTGCTTTCCACCAAGCTGCTAACTTCTAGCTCCTCGATTCTAAACTCCCACTCCTACTCCTACAACCCCGGCAACCAACGCACCCAACAGGTGTTCAACGCCGGCAGCACGGTCAATTACACCTACGACCCGATCGGCCAGTTGAAAGTAGCCGACAGCGCGACGGCCAGCGAGGATCGCGGTTACCAGTATGACGCGGCGTGGAATCTGCACTATCGCACCAACAACACGACGCCGGCCACGTTCACGGTGAACAGCAAGAATGAGTTGACCAGTTCCAGCGCCGGTTACGATGGCAATGGCAACCTGACCAACCTCAGCGGCCCCAATTTCACCGTTGCCGCCTATGACGATGAGAACCGGCTGACCACGATCCAATATGCGCCGTATTGGTATTCGGAATTCGTTTATGACGGGCTGGGCCGGCTGCGCAAGCGCACCGATTATGCGACTTATGCTCACACGTATGTTGGCTCGACGTCGTATAGCTACGACGGGATGCGCGTGATCCAGGAACGCAACCAATCCAACACACCCACGGTGAGCTATACGCGCGGCACCGACCTGAGCGGCTCGCTCGAAGGCGCGGGCGGGATTGGCGGGCTGCTGGCGCGCAGTGATGGCTACTCCGCCGGGAACTGGACCACGAACAATTACTATCACGCCGACGGCAACGGAAATATCACCTACCTGGTGAACAGCAGCCAGACCTTGGCGGCCAAATACCGGTATGATCCCTATGGGAACACGATTTCCCTGAGCGGCAGTCTGGCCGGGGTCAACACGTATCGCTTTTCCAGCAAGGAAATGCACGTCAACAGCAGCACCTACTACTACGGCTACCGCTGGTACGATCCCTATTCGCAGCGGTGGCTAAACAGGGATCCGATGAGGGAGAATGGTGGAATTAATCTTTTTGGGTTCGTTGGCAACAATCCGGTGAACGAGATTGATCCATTTGGCCTGAGTTCACTTCCAGCCTCATTTTGGGCTGCTATGGCGAGCGGTGACTTGACATATGCTGAATTGATTCTTGAGGAAATGGCTGAACTTGAAGAAGTCACACCAGCGGCGTTAGCAGCAATGCGGGCAGCTTTGGCTGCCGCGGCGGCAGGCGCTGCTGCAAATGGCGGTGATAGATGCGAGACAAGGCAGCACGGAAAAGGTGAGCGGAACTGGCAACATGAGTCAGACAATCCTTGGAAAGGTTGGAAAATCGATCCTAAAGACCCGACTAAGGTGAGAGGCAAGGATCAGAACGGGAAAGATATTATCAAAAAGAACCCAGGACCACCGTTTTTTCCGGACCCGCCAAAGCCGCAGCCACCCAAACCAAATCCACCAAACCCGCCCAAGCCGAATCCAACACCTAAGCCACCGGGAGGAGGAAAATGAGGGGGGAAAAAGAGGCGGCTAGTAAAACTTCAGTGGAAAAGAGCCGCTTGTTTAATGAAGCGGACGCCGCGTGGGACAAGGGCGACTTGCGGCAGGCATTCATACTGTTCATGCAAGCCGCTAAACTGGGAGACAGAGCGAGCCAGTTGGATCTTGGCTATTTTTTTGACAATGGTTTGTTTGTAAAGAAGGACAAGAAGAAGGCGATGGAGTGGTATTATAAAGCGTATCGGCAAGACGACGCTGGTGGCGCGAATAATATCGGAACAGTTTATCGAGACTTCGGAGAAACGAGAAAAATGCTCTGGTGGTTCAGGCGAGCTGCTGCAATGGGCGACCTTGATGCTCTTCTGGATCTTGGTAAACGCTATGAAAAGGGTTTGGCAGTTCCTAGGAATCTAGCGAAAGCGAAGGTGTTCTATCGTCGCGTGCTCGCGAACAAGTGCGCGACCCATGACGACAAGGCAGAAGCGAGAGCCCGATTAGCTGGCATGTGTGAACGCCCTGTGTCCCATCAAAAGGTGAAAGGAATCTAGCGGCGCTGATATCCTTTCCAATGTTGTTCACGTGAAGGGGTCGCCCGTTAGCGTGAGCGGTCAAAGGCAAAAATATATTTCCGTCAGCCAGCCTTCTGTTACTTAAAAGCTATCTCTCGCTCACGAACCTCTTTTTGGATTTGGTAGGGACGCGCTCCACCCACGTCCCCCATATATCCAGAAAGAAGTTTGGGACGCGGTGGAACGCGTCCCTCCCAGGCTCAGGAGGTCAACGCGCAAGATTCGTCGCTTCGACAAATTCCCTCCACGAACCGGAACGCCGAGCACCGGCTCGGCTCAGTTCTGAATCCTGCCCGCAACGAGCCGATCGGGTGATCGGCGCGACGCCGCACTCGCGGACAACGCCCGTTCCCAGCTTCAAACTGCCGGAGGGGTTCCCGGCGGTCGGGAGATCTTCTGATCGGTACTTTGGCCAGTGGCAACGTGTCTCGCTTTTCGAGCAAGGAACTCCAGGTCGCCAGCGGTCTCTACGACGACGGAAAACGACCGGCGCGGGGGAGGCACGGCGCAATTATTTCCCAGTCGCGGTACCATGGCGATCGAACGAATGTGGCTTGGCAGCGTGGTTTGGCCGTGCCTGCTTGATTGGCAATCCATTACGCAAACCCGGCGATTCCGGCTGAATACCACCACCAACCCTGCCGTCCTATCCGCCGCATTTGACAATGCCCAGACACCCATAAATACTGCCCAAATGAAAACCATCGCGCTGCTCGCTTCGTTAATTATCATGACCACCCTCACCGCCTCGGCGGCGTCGCTCTACGACATCAAGCTCAAGGACATTGACGGCAAGGACACTTCCTTGGCCACCTACAAGGGCAAGGTGTTGCTCATCGTCAACGTCGCCTCTCATTGCGGCTACACCAAGCAATACACGGGTCTCGAAGCCATCTACGAAAAATACAAGGGTCAGGGCTTTGTGATTCTGGGCTTTCCTTGCAACCAGTTCGGCGGCCAGGAGCCCGGTTCGAACGAGGAGATCAAACAATTTTGCTCCAGCAAGTTCAGCGTCACCTTTCCGTTGTTCGACAAGATTGACGTGAACGGCGCGAATCGCAGTCCGCTGTACACGGCGCTCGCCGGCGATCATTCCCCCTTTCCCGGCAAGATCACCTGGAACTTCAACAAATTTCTGATCGGCAAAGACGGCACGATCGTGAAGCGGTTCGATTCCAAGGTCACGCCGGAGTCAGCGGAAATGACCAAGGCCATCGAGTCGGCGCTGGCGACGAAATAACCGGTCCGCGGACGCGGCTTATTCCTCGCCGTCGTAGAACTCCGTCGGCTGCACGCGCACGGGTTTGGCCTGGCCGGGCAGACTCCACTTGTTGCTGTCGGGAAAGTAGCAGGCATCGGCCGGCGGATTGTCCGTGATGAAATAGTAGATCAAGTCCACCGCGCCGGTGTTGACCAGTTGATGCGCCTCCCCCGGCGGGTGCATGATGCAATCCCCCTCGCGAACTTCGGTCGTGCCGCCGGGAGTGCGCACCATGCCGCGTCCGGCGATGATCTGCTGATACACCCAACGCGTGGAGTGGGAGCGGTAGGGGCCGTTGGCCGCGCGACTGGGCAAACGCACCAGCCGGATGTCAAAGGGAAAGGGCACGCCGCCCAACCGGTCGCCATTGTTCTGGCGCATGGCGGCGAGGATGTCCTGGCTGAATTGACGGAAGCGGCCCTTGGGCGAACGGGATTCGTGCGCCGACACTGCGTCGAGATTGATCTTTTTCATCGCTTGCCAGGTTTGGGAAAGGGGAGACCCGCGCAACTGCCCCTGCGCAAAATCGGTCGCCCACGCGCCGTCCGTTCGCTGCGCTCGCTCCGCTCTTGCGCTTCCCAGGTTGCCGCAGCAAGGTGGCCGAGCCGCGGAAAAGTTCCAACCAATTAGTTTGCCGGCGGTGGCGTGGGTTCGTCGGCGGTGTCCGCGGGAACTTCGAGCGCTTGAAACTCGGTCAGCATCCGGTTCAACGCCATCAGGTCGGCCTCGATATTCTTGCGGCTCACGAAAACGCCCAGGATGGCGCCATCGGACCGCTGCGCGCAATGCAACACCAACTGCCGGTACACCCAGGCCAGGCGCGTGGCGGGAAATTGTTGCGCGCTCAACACTTGAAACGTGTCTCCCACCACCCGCCAGGCCTGCTCCAGTCCCACCACCGGAAAATCCCGCGCGTCCACGTCGCTCACAAAGGTCTGGTCGGGAAAACGGATTCCCCGCACGAGCGCGCCGCGCACGGCAGGTGCCGCTTGCAACCAGTCCGTGATGTGCGCTTTGCCTTTGTCGCTCATCGGATTTCGTCCCTCACCGCACCAGGGCTTCGCGCCGGCTTTTCACCAGCACGCCGTGTTCGTCGGAAATAATCACCACCGCCCGCGCGCCGCCGCTTTCCACTTCCAACCGGTCGAATTCGCCCACCGGCAGCAACTGGGCAAGCCGCTGGCCGCGTTGCGAGATAAACTCGAAAAAATTGATCCAGCGCTCCTGATTCCGGCATTGCCACGAATACAGGACCTGCCCCTGGGCGGAACAGATCAGCAATTCATCCACGCGCGGACGCGACGGCACCCCCGGCGGCAAAACGGGCACGGGTTGGGCCGGCACGGGCGGAGGTGACGGCGGTTGGTCATCCGCTGTCGGAGTTGGGGACGCCTCCGCCACCGTGGAGCTCAACGCCCGTTCCATTGCCTCGGCGGCGGATTCTTCCAGCACGGGAGGCTCGGCCAGGGCGGCCTGTTTGGCCTCGTCGCTTTTCCGCGCCGCTTCCATCAGCAGGAACTCCCACTGGCCGGAAAGCGAGCGCGCGGGCGGTTCGGTGAACGGCCGGAGATGAAATTGTCCGCCGCTCAACGACATCAACTCGGTGAACGCCTCTTCGCCGGTGACTTCGCCGGCCTGCGCGTGAATAATCTGCCCGGTATCAATGAAGATTTTCCCCGCCGTGCGCGTGTTCGACACTTCCAACACGGACGAACTGCGCGCCAGACATTCCATTTGAATCACATCCTGCAAACCCACGCGCCGCAAGACGCCGCGGAAGCCCTCTTCCGGTCGGAAGCGCACCAGTTCGTTGAGCACGCCGTGCAGACTTTGCCAGCCGGCGGGGTCGGTGGGTTTTTCGAGGAACAACTCGGCGCCGTTGCTGAGACACGCCGCGCGATACTTCTCACTCGCGTGGCCGGTGAGCACCACCTTTTGCACATTGGGATGACCGCGATTGAGGAGCGAGAGCATCTGAATGCCGTCCATCACA
This sequence comes from uncultured Bifidobacterium sp., assembly GCA_964561105.1. Taxonomy (GTDB): domain Bacteria; phylum Verrucomicrobiota; class Verrucomicrobiia; order Limisphaerales; family JADLHS01; genus JADLHS01. The sequence goes on from CAZLOH010000004.1 coordinate 90,416, forward strand.
CTCATCTGCACGTCAATCACCACCAGGTCCACCGGTTGCTGCTGCAGCAGGCCAAACGCGCGGCTGGCGCTTTCCGCCGCCAGCACCTCCCACTGCCCCTCGCTCAAAACGCTCATCAGTTCCTGCACCGTTTGCAGGAACATCACGTCATCATCCACGAATAAAACGCGGCGCTTGGCGGACGGGCTGGCGGATTTCGGAGAATCGCTCATGTCAGTTGGTCCCAGGGCATCGGACTCGCGACATTGAGCGCAAGTTAAAACCAAAAGTGAAGCCAATTCCGTGTGCCGCTGGAAATTTTCCCACGGTGGAAGCACCAGAGTTGTCGCACGGCTCGCGCTGCGAGTCGTCGGGCAGCGCAGAGCGACGCGCGGTGGACAGCGTGAAGCCGTGCGCCTCCGGTCACCCGATTCCGCCCGCTCTACGCGGGCGGGCTGGTCGCAGCACGACCAGCACCACCACATCTCATTCCAGCGCGAGAACTGCTACCGCAAACGGGGGAACATTCCAGCAACACACGAAATCGCCAACGGTTAGCACGGCTCGCGCTGCGAGCCGTCGTGCCGCGCAGAGCGACGCGCCACGAACTGTGTGAAGCCGTGCGCCCCCAGTCATCCGCTTCCGCCCGCTCCGCGCGGGCGGGCTGGTCGCAGCGCGACCAGCACCACCGCAGGAACATTTCAGCGCGAGAACTGCGACCTCAACCGGGAACTTCCGGCGCACAGGCGCAGACTTGCTCCGATGTTTCGTGCTGGTTAAGTTCAATTGTGTCTGAGAAAGAGATTGTCCCGGTTCGCATCCGTAAAGACATCCCGGCCTTGCTCGCGCCGAACCGCGCGCAGCAGCGGCATGGTGACCGACAGAACGAACTGCGCTCGTGGCGAGCAGAGGGATTTTCCAGGCAAGTTACGACGGATGGGGAATGATGATCACACGCGCGAACCCGAACGAATGGAAAGGAAACACATGCCAAAAGTTTTGAACACCGCAACACCCGCCGCTCGGAATCGTAAATCGGCCCAACCGAAGTTGAAATTGCGTCGCCTCCTCGTGCCGCTGGATTTTTCCGGACTCTCGCGCCAGGCCCTCGGCAGTGCGGTGCCGCTGGCACGCCAGTATCGCGCGAAGATCAGTGTGGTGCATGTGGTGCAACCGCCCGTGGTGATGGATGCCATCCCCGGCGGCACCGCGTACCTGTCGGTCAACACCGACGAATTGCTGGCGGCGGCGAAAGCCTGCCTGACCGAACAGGCGGCCCAACTGGTCCCCCGCGACTTGCTGGATCAAGTCATCGTCGCGGAAGGCAATCCCGCCTTTGAAGTGGTGGCGACGGCCGAATCGCTCGCCGCCGATCTCATTGTGTTGTCCACCAAAGGGCGCTCCGGGTTGAAGCGCATTCTGCTTGGCAGCACGGCGGAACGAATCGTCCGCCACGCGCACTGTCCCGTGCTGACCGTGCGGCGGCAGCCACCGGCCACGGAGAAACCGGTTTACCCCGACCGCCTGCCGTGGCGGCGCATTTTGGTGCCGCTGGATTTTTCCTTTTCATCGCTCCACGCCCTGCGCGTCGCGGCCGCGTTGGCCGAGCAAAGCGGCGCCCGGTTGTCCTTGTTAAACGTCATCGAGCCGAATCCCTATGCCGTGGGACTCGAGGGCGGACCATTGGTGATGCCCGATCAGGTGTTCGCGCGGAATGCGAAAGCCCAGCTTCCCCGCATCGCGCAACGGTTCGTGCCGGCGGCGGTGCGCGTCACGCATCTGGTCGGGTATGGCCGGGCGGCCAACGTAATTGTCGAGACGGCGGAGGAGAAAGAGATTGATTTGATCGTGCTCTCCACCCATGGTCACACGGGATTGGAGCGGCTGTTGCTGGGCAGCACCACCGAGCACGTCGTGCGGCATGCCCACTGTCCCGTGTTGGTCGTGCGACCCACTCGTCACGCGGCGGAACCGCAACCCGTTTTGAAAAACTGAAACCCGGAAAGCGAAAGGAAATACATGGAAACCAATTACGAAGCCATCGAACAGGCCCACAGCGCCATCGCCCGCGAACGAGTGATGTCCGATTTGAAGAATCTCACGCGCGACGCCGAGGATTTGTTGAAAGCCACCGCCGGGGATGTCAGCGAGAAAGCCAAGGAAGCGCGCTCGCGCGTGACCGCCGCCCTGGAACGGGCCAAGACCACGTACACCCAGTTGCAGGAGCAGACCGTGGCCAAAGCTCGCGCCGCGGCGAAGCAGGCGGATGTGGTCATCCGCGAGCACCCCTATGAGTCCATCGGCATCGCCTTTGGCGTGGGCCTGCTGATCGGCGTGCTCGTGTCCCGCCGATGAACTGGCCGCGCGACTAAGCCCCGGCTCCGAAACCGACCTGACAGCATGACCTGGCCAATGCTTGTCGTGTTCGGATTGCTGGTGGCGACGTTCGCCTTGATGGTCTGGGAGAAGTTGTCGCTCGACATTGTGGCGATGCTGGCGTTCAGCGCGTTGCTCGTCACTGGCATTCTCACGCCCGCCGAGGTGTTCCAGGTTTTCAGCAATGACGCCGCCATCACCGTCGCGTGCATGTTCATCCTCAGCGCCGCGCTGGAGCGCACAGGCGTCATCGCCAGCATCGCGCAACGGTTAAACCGCCTCGTCGGCCGGGCGGACTGGCTCGTGCTGGCGGTCATGCTGCCGCTGGTAACGGTCATTTCCGCCTTCATCAACAACACGCCCGTCGTGGTGGTGTTCCTGCCCATCATGATCACCATGGCCGTGACGCGCGGGTTGAAACCCTCCAAGCTGCTCATCCCTTTGTCCTTTGCCGCCACCCTGGGCGGACTTTGCACGCTCATCGGCACCTCGACGAACATCCTGGTCAGTTCCTCCGCCGTCCAATTCGGCCAGCCGCCGCTCCGCATGTTCGAGCTGGGCCGCATTGGCTGGCCGCTGGCGGCGGTGGGGCTGCTGTATTTGATCACGCTTGGCCGCAAGCTGCTGCCCAATCGCGACACGCTGGCCTCCATTCTCCAGGCCACCGAGAGCAAACAGTATTTGACCGAAGTGCTCGTGACCGCCGGCTCGCCACTGGTAGGCAAGAAACTCGCAGTAACTCCGTTGGCGAACCAGCTCCAGGCGCGGGTGTTTGAAGTCATCCGTCTCGGCGAAATGGTCCGCCCACCGTTGCCTGACATTGTCCTCGCGCCCGGCGACCGGTTGCGCCTGACCACGCCGCTCGCCACCGTGCTCGAGCTTAATCAGCTCCAGGGAGTGGAATTGCTGCCCAAATCAGCACTGGGGGTGGAATTGGTCGGCGCGGAAAAAGCCGTCGTCGCCGAATGTGTCATCGGGCCGCGCTCGAGCTTGATCGGCCGGAGTGTTCGCGACGTGGATTTCCGGCGACGCTACGGCGCGCTGGTGCTGGCGGTGCATCGGCAGGGCGTGAATCTGCGCGAGGGCTTTGCCGACGTGCAACTGCATTACGGCGACACCCTGCTCGTGGAAGGCCCGGAGTCAGCCATGCGCCGACTGCGCGGGCACCGGGATTTTCTGTTGTTGTTGGATGTGCCGCAAACCGCCAAACGCCGGCGGAAACAATTTCTGGCCGTGAGCGCCATCGGACTGGTGGTGGCCTTGGCGGCTTTTAACGTGCTCCCCATCGCGGCCCTGGCGGTGATGGCGGCCGTACTCGTCGTGGTGGCCGGTTGCCTGGAGGTGGAGGAAGCCTACGAATCGGTGGATTGGAAAATTCTGTTCTTAATCTTTGGCATGTTGGCCCTGGGCCTGGCGCTGGAAAAAACCCAGGGCGCGAGCTTTGTGGCCCATAGCCTCATTCGCGGCTTGGGCCATTGGGGACCGATGGCGGTGCTCACCGCGATCGTGGGGTTGACCTCCATCCTCACGAACTTTCTTTCCAACAACGCCGTGGCCTTGCTCTTCACCCCCATCGCCGTGCAGGCGGCCACGGCGCTGCACGTCAGTCCCCGGCCCTTCATCATTGCCGTGGCGTTGGGCGCGTCGGCGTGTTTTGCCACCCCGATTGGTTACCAAACCAATACGCTGGTCTATGGCGCGGGCGGCTACAAGTTTCGTGACTTCCTCAAAGTGGGCCTGCCGTTGAACGTGATGTTCTGTGTGCTGGCGGTGTACCTGATCCCGAAGCTCTGGCCGTTCTGAGCTTGCGACTTGGAAAACCGCCCGCGAGTGGCTACAATGAAGCGGGCGGCGGGAGTGGAAAGGCAAAAACCATGAGCTTGAAAAATGCGTATCGCGAAAAGCTGGAAGCGCAACTCGAAGAACACCGCGCGCGACTGAATCTGCTGAAGGCGAAAGCCAGGCGCGCCGTGGCCGATGGCCGGATCATGGCTTACGAGGAACTGGCGGACGCCGAGAGCAAGTTCGCCACCGCGAAAGCCCGGCTCAAAGAATTCGGCAGCGCGAGCGGAAGCGCGTGGGAAACGATGCGAGTCGGCCTGGACACGGCCTGGAAAGATTTGGCCGACGCCTGCCAGCAAGCCGCCGACAAATTCAAAACGAAAGGCAAACCATGAACGAGCCATCTCAACCCGCCAAAAATCCAACTCCGGAAACAACCTGCCCCACGCCGGCGAAAAAATGTTCCGCGTGGCGGCCCGTGCTCATCCTCGTGGGCGTGTTCCTGGTGGGGTTTGCCCCCGTCTGGCTCAAATCCTCCCGGTTGAACGGACAACTGCTCCGCGCTGAACGCCAGGTCCGACTCGAACGCATCCAACTCACCTTCGCCAACGCGGTGCTGGATGCGCGACGCGGAGATTACGAGCCGGCCCGGCAGAACATGGCCAGTTTCTTCAGCCAGGTCGCGGCGGAACAGGAACGCGGACTCGATTCGGCCCTGCCCTCCGAAAGCTCCGACGCCATAAAGGTGTTGCTGACGCAGCGCGATAACCTCATCACCCTGCTGGCGCGCGGAGATCCGGCATCCGCCGAGCGACTGGCCACGGCTTACTCCAACTTCCGGAAGGCGCTCGGCAAGTAGCACGGTTCAACGGGATCGGACTTCCGTCCGCGCTGCGCGGGCTGGCTGGTCGCCGCACGACCAGCGCCACCGCAAGAAACCGACATGCGTCCTGCGTCGGTCCGGGACGTTGACATTGCTTTCCTTCCGGGCCCGGCCTGTTACACTGTCGCCGCCGATGAAGGCCAACATCGCCAATCTCGATTATGCCGAGCAGTTGTATGCCGCGTTTCAACACGACCCGGCGTCCGTACCGGCGGAGTGGCGGCGCGTGTTCGAGGACGCGGCGGACGGCAACCCCGCCAACGGACACTGGCAGCCGGGACCGTCGTTCACGCCGCGCAATGTGTTCAGCGCCACCGGGAATGACGCGCGCGCGACGCCATCCATCCCGCAACTGGACCCGCTCACGGCCAGCTTGAGCGAGCGGCTCCACGATTTCATCCGCAACTACCGCGGCCGCGGACACAAACTTGCCACCTTCGATCCGCTGGGCGAAGCGCGTCCCGTTCCGGCGGAACTCAAACTGGATTATTACCATTTCACCGAACCCGAGCTGGGTCTGCCGATCCATTGCGCCACCCTGCCCTACCTCGCACCGCTGCCCGTGCGCGAAATCATCGAGCGCATCCGCAACACCTACTGCCGCTCCATTGGCGCGCAGTTCATGCACATTGACGACATGGCCGTGCGCCGCTGGCTGCTCCCCCGCATGGAAGCCACGCAGAACCGGCTCGCCTTGTCGCGCGATCTGCAACTGCGCATTCTCACGCGCCTGACCGATGCCGTGATGTTCGAGGAATTCGTCCGCAAACAATTTGTCGGGGCGAAAACCTTTTCGCTCGAAGGCTGCGAGACGTTGATCCCGCTGCTCGACCTCGCGCTCGAACAGGCGGGCGCGCAGGGCGTGCGGCATGTGATCCTCGGCATGGCGCATCGCGGCCGCCTCAACGTGTTGGCCAACATCATCGGCATGAGTCCGTGCGAAATCTTCCGCATCTTCGCCGACGACGAGCCGGAGAAATCCATCGGCGGCGGCGATGTGAAATATCACCTCGGCCACAGTGGCGAATGGCGGACAGCGGACGGCCACGACATTCATCTCTCGCTGTGCTTCAATCCGAGCCACCTGGAGTTCGCCAACCCGGTCGTGCTCGGGCGCGTGCGCGCGCGGCAGGATCGCATGGGCGATCGGGACCGCCGCCAGGTGCTCGGCATCTTGATTCATGGGGATGCGGCGTTCGCCGGCGAAGGGATTGTGCAGGAGACGCTGAATTTCAGCCGGCTGCGCGGTTACGCCACCGGCGGCACCTTGCACATCATCGTGAACAACCAGATCGGGTTCACCACCAGCCCGGGCGAGGGTCGCTCAACGGATTACGCGACCGACGTGGCGCGGATGCTGCAAGTGCCGATTTTCCACGTCAACGGCGAGGACCCGGAGGCGGTGGCCCAAGTGGTGCGGCTGGCGCTCGAGTTTCGGAAGGAGTTTCAACGCGACGTCATCATTGACCTCTACGGCTACCGGCGCTGGGGTCACAATGAAACCGACGAGCCGTCGTTCACCCAACCCGCGCTCTATCGCGCCATCAAGCAGCGCCCGAGCGTGCGCGATTCCTATCTCGAACATCTGCTCGAACAAAACGGCCTGACCCGCGACGAAGCGGAGGAAATCACTTTGGCCCGCCGGGAGGAATTGGAAAAATCCCTGGCCACGGCGCGCTCCGATGCCTGCGTGAGCGACGCCGAGCCGGCCGAACTCTGGCGACCGTATCGCGGCGGACCCGAGCCGCAGGAAGCCGGCCCCTTCACCGGCGCGGAGGCGACGCAACTGGCGGAATGGCTGCGGCGCGCCTCGGCCGTGCCGGAGGCTTTTCACCTGCATCCCAAGCTGAAGCATGTGCTGGCGGCCCGGCGCGAAATGGCGGAGGGCACGAAACCGCTCGACTGGGGCGCGGCGGAAATTCTCGCGTTGGCCAGTCTGGCGGCGGCCGGCGTCCGCATCCGGTTCACCGGTCAGGACACCGGGCGGGGCACGTTCAGCCATCGTCACGCGGTGCTCTACGATTACGCGGATGGCCATCCGTATGTGCCGTTGCAATCCGTGCAGGACGGCCAGGCGCCGGTCGAGATTTGCAACAGCCCGCTCAACGAGGCCGGCGCGCTCGGCTTTGAATACGGCTACAGCCTCACCTGCCCGGACGGACTGGTGATGTGGGAGGCGCAGTTCGGCGATTTTGTCAACGCGGCGCAAGTCATCCTCGACCAGTTCATCACGAGCGGCGAGGACAAGTGGCGGCGGCTTTCCGGCCTGGTGCTGCTGTTGCCGCATGGCTTCGAGGGGATGGGACCGGAACATTCCAGCGCGCGGCTCGAACGATTCCTCCAACTCGCCGCCGAGGACAACATCCAGGTCGTGCAACCCACCACGCCCGCGCAATTGTTCCATCTGCTCCGGCGTCAGGTCCTGCGCCCGTGGCGCAAACCGCTCGTCGTCTTTACGCCCAAGAGCCTGCTGCGCCATCCGCAATGCGTGTCGTCACTGGCCGAGTGTGCGACCGGCGAGTTTCATCGGTGGTGGCCGGACGCCGCGCCCGCCGACCGCATCCGGCGCGTGCTGCTGTGCAGCGGAAAAATTTACTACGACCTGGCCGCGTATCGCGAGAAACAGTCACACTCCGAAACCGCGATCATTCGCCTCGAAGAACTCTATCCACTGCGCAAGGAAATGCTCGAACAGGCGTTGCGCCCGTATGCGACGGAGACCCCCGTGTTCTGGGTGCAGGAAGAACCGGCCAACATGGGCGCGTGGCGTTATCTGCACGAGCGCTTCCGCCGGAAGTTGTTTGACCGTTTCCCATTTGCGCTGGTGAGCCGCGCGGAGTCCGCCAGCCCGGCGACCGGTTCCGCCAACGCGCACAAGATCGAGCAGGCGCAGCTCATCGCTCGCGCGTTCGGCGATCCCGAGCCCGGCATCGAGACGGTGCTGACCCTGCCCCGACGACGCCGGGGCAACAAATCAGGAACGACCCAGAAAGAATCAAGCCATGGCCATTGAAATAACCATCCCCGGAGTCGGTGAATCCATCACCGAAGTGCAAATCGCCGAATGGCTCAAGGCCGAGGGCGACGCGGTGCAAAAGGACGAGCCGTTGGTGGTGATTGATTCGGAGAAAACAACCCTCGAACTGCCCGCGCCGGAAAGCGGCACGCTGGGCAGGATTTTGCACCCGGCCGGCGCGACCGTAAAAATCGGCACCGTCATCGGGCAGTTGGAGACCGGTTCGGGTGCGACCAGCCCGGCCAAACCCAAATCGGCCGCACCCACCAAAGCGAGCGGAGAGAAATCCAGTCCGTCCGGAAAAAAGGAAACTGCGGTTGCGGAAACCGAAACCGTCGCGCCGAAAGCCGCCAAATCCGCTACTCCGACCGCCGAGGCGGCCGCGCCCAAGTCGGAAGCCAAAACTGCCGCGCCCAAAAAGCCGGCGCCGGCCGCGCGACCGGAAATGGCCGCGACCGGTCCGGCCGCGGGCGAGGAAGAAATTGTGCCGATGAGCATGTTGCGCCGCACGGTGGCGCGGCGATTGGTCGAGGCGAAGCAGCAGATGGCGATGCTCACCACGTTCAACGAGGCGGACATGTCCGCCGTGCAAACGCTCCGCCGCCAACATCAGGAGGCATTCGAGAAGCGTCACCAGGTGAAGCTCGGGCTGATGTCCTTCTTTGTGAAAGCCGCCGTGGATGCGTTGAAACAGTTCCCGCAAATCAACGCGGAGGTGCGCGGCACGAACATAGTTTATCGCAACACCTTCAACATCGGCGTGGCCATCGCCACCGGGCGCGGCCTGGTGGTGCCGGTGTTGCGCCGGGCCGAGCGCCTGAGCTTCGCGGATGTGGAGCAGGCCATTGTGGATTTCGTCGGACGCGCGAAAGAGGGCAAGCTGAAGCCCGACGAACTCGAAGGCGCGACCTTCACCATCACCAACGGCGGCGTGTTTGGCTCCTTGTTCTCCACGCCCATCATCAACCCGCCGCAATCGGGCATCCTCGGCCTGCACACGATTCAAGATCGTCCAATCGCATTGCAAGGCCAGGTGGTCATCCGGCCGATGATGTATCTCGCGCTCACGTACGATCACCGCATCGTGGACGGTCGCGAAGCGGTGCTGTTCACGCGTCGCATCAAGGAAGCCATTGAATCGCCCACGCGGTTGTTGCTGGAAGTTTGAAGCCGGTGGAATGTAGCTTTCCTGCGGCGGCGGTTCTGTTAAGCTGAATCGTCGTGAAAAAACGGGCCGACGAATTCACCGGCGGTTGCGCGGTCGCCAGCGCGGCCGCGCGACGTCGGGAAAGGCAACCAGTCACTGCGCCACCATGAAACTGCACGCTGAAATCGAGAAAATTCTCAACGAACAAATCAACCACGAGTTCTATTCCGCCTATGCCTATCTCGCCATGGCGGGCTGGTTTGAACACCAATCCCTCGGCGGATTCGCCGCCTGGATGACGCTGCAAGGCCGGGAGGAACTCGGCCACGCGCTCAAGTTCCGTCGCTACTTGTGCGACCGCGGCGGGCGTGTGGTGCTCCTGCAACTGGCCCAACCCAAGGGGGATTTCAAATCGCCGCTCGAGGTGTTCGAGTTGAGCCTGCAACAGGAGCAACAGGTTTCCAGCCTGATTGATCGCATCTACGACCTGGCGGTAAAACACAAGGACCACCCCACCACCTCCTTCCTGCGCTGGTTTCTCGATGAACAGGTCGAGGAGGAAAAAACGGTCCATGACATGATCGCCAAACTAAAACTGGCCGGCGACAACGCCAGCGGCCTCTTCCTGCTCGATCAACAGGCCGGCGAACGCGCCACCGCGAAACCCGCCGCGGCATCCGCCCCCGACAATCCCTGAACCTCGATCATCCGCTTATGAAAAACCACGTCTATAAAAACATCGAACTCACCGGCACGTCCACGGTGTCCATCGAAGACGCCATCCAAACGGCCATCAAACGCGCCGGCAAGACCATCAAGAACCTGCGCTGGTTTGAAGTCACCGAAACGCGCGGCGACATTGACAAGCAGCGCGTCGCCCACTGGCAAGTCACCTTGAAAGTTGGTTTCACCGTCGAATGAAAGGCAAACTATGAACTCCCAATCATCCCGCAAACAAACCACTGCCGAACGCGCCTACATTCTGTGGGAACAGGCCGGACGACCCGTGGGGCGCGACCAGGAATTCTGGCTCCGCGCCGAGGCCGAACTCGGTGCCGCCGCACCCGCCCGCAGCGCGCCACCGGTCATTCCGCCCGCGTTGCCCGCGCCGCCGGTCACGGCTCCGGCCGCCCCGGCGCACCAGATTCCGCCGCCGCTCAAGCCGGCGGTGAAGACCCGCCGCCGCGCGCCCCGGTAGGTCCGCCGTTCCGGTCCGCCATGCTTTTTCAGCGCTTCCGCAAGATCGGCGCGGCCTATCACCAGGCCCGGCGCGTGCGCGACATCACGGGGGTGTTGCTCAAGTATGGCTATCACGATCTCGCCGCGCGCCTGCCGCTCCCCCGCGCCACCCGGCTGCCGTTCAAGCGCGTCCGTGAGCAGCAGGCCGAGATCCGGCAACTCAGTCACCCGGAACGCGTCCGCCGCGCCTGCGAGGAACTTGGCCCGACGTTCGTGAAACTCGGCCAGCTCGCCGCCGCGCGCACTCGCATGTTGCCGCTGGAGTTCACCGACGAACTCGCCCGGCTGCAGGACCAGGTCGCCCCCCTGCCCTTCGCCGAAGTTCACGCGGTCATCGAGGCGGAACTCCACCGTCCACTCACGGAGGTGTTCGCCAGCATTGACCCACAACCGCTGGGCGCGGCCTCCATCGGCCAGGTGCATCGCGCCCGACTGGTTTCCGGCGAGGACGTGGTGGTGAAAGTTCAGCGTCCCGGCATCCAGAAAACTGTCGGAGAAGACCTGGCCATTTTGCGTCACATCGCCGGCCTGGCGGAGGCGCATCTGAGCGAATGGCGCTTCCATCGGCCCATGGCGTTGGTGGATGAACTGGCCCGCAGCCTGGAGAAGGAACTCGATTTCACCTGCGAAGCCGCCCACCTCGAACGCTTCGGCTGGCAGTTTCGCGAGGAACCAACGATTTATCTGCCGGCGGTCTATCTCGAATTCACCACTCCGCGCCTGCTGGTGATGGAATACGTGGCCGGCATCAAAGCCTCCGAGCTGGCGCAACTCGATGCCGCCGGGCACGACCGCGTGGAGATCAGCCGGCGCATCGCGGACCTGGTGATGAAACAGATTTTTGTCCACGGCTTCTTTCACGCCGATCCCCACGCCGGCAACATCCAGATCATGCCCGACGGCCGGATCTGTTTCCTCGATTTTGGCATGATGGGTTTTCTGGATCTGCGCACCCGCGAGGCGTTCGTGGACCTGGTCTGGGGCATTGCGCGACGCAGCGAGACCAGCGTGGCCACCGCGCTGCTCAAACTCACCGAAAGCGAGATCGAGCCGGCGCGCGCGCAGTTTGAAACCGACGTGGCGGAGTTCATGCACCGCCATTTCTATCGCGCCGCCGGCGAGTTGCGCTTCGGCGAACTCGTCACCAGCCTCGTGCGCTTGAGCAACAAACATCGGCTGCAACTGCCGCCCGACCTGGTGGTGATGTTGAAATCCCTGAGCCTGACCGAGGAACTGGTCCGCCGGCTCGACCCACAACATGACCTGATCGCCCAGGCCACCCCGTTCATGAAACAGACGCGGCTGGATCGCATCCGCCCCAAGCGGGTGCTGGGCAACCTGCTGGAGTTTGGGCAGGAACTGGCCGAGACCGCGCGGGAAGTCCCGAATGAATTGCGGCGGATCATCTCCCAGATCAAGACCGGGCAGGCGCGCGTGAATTTCCGCCACGAAGGACTCGAACCCGCCACCAACGCCTTCGAGCGCTCGACCAACCGGTTGTCGTTCGCGCTCGTGGTCGCGGCCTTGATCATCAGTTCCTCGCTGATCGTCCACTCCAAAGTGCCGCCGCTCTGGGGCGACGTGTCCGTGGTGGGCATCGTGGGCTACCTGCTGGCGGGCGTCATGGGCTTCTGGTTGTTGATCTCCATCTTGCGACACGGGAAGATGTGAATGAACCAACCCCATGGCACCCTTGCCGACGAAGAACGGGGATCAAGCTGCCACCCCGGGTTTCGTTGCCAGCGGGCGGGCCATGGACTGCGGCGGGAAGCGGAGCGCCACGCCGCTCACAAGATACGATTGTGGGCAAACGGCGGAACTTCGGGAAGTGGTGGAGATTTCCACTTCTATCGTCAGGACTGGAACGGATCGTGGTCAGATAAACCGGGAAGCACTCCCGCACGACCAACTCCAGATCCTGGTAACTATCATGGCTATCAAAACTGTGGAGACCTATGTGTGGCAAATCAACCCATCCATCATTGAATCAAATCGCGTGGCTGGCCGGACTCCTCCTAGCATTGTGTGTGGGTGGGAATGGCTGCTCGCCAAATAAAGCAATGTCAAAGGATGTTCCAAATCCAAATGTCCCACTGAATGTCCCTGGATTTTGCCGTTCGACTAGCGATATCAAAGCATACTTTGATCAACAGGGCGTGCCCGTGGAACTGAAGGAGGCGAAAGGGAAATCCGAAACTTATCATTTTGTTCTGGCCTATCCTTACTCGGGCATTGATACAACCGACCTGTATTGCTTCGTTCAACGTGGTGAAGGATGGTTGATGTTTTTGAACGCGGCCCTCTGGAAAACTCGCCACGGCACTGTTGAGTTTAAGGCTGACGGAGAATTTATGAATGTTGTCCGTGATGGTGCTGTGGTTCTTAAACTCAATCCTCCAAAATAAGAAACGAGCGACCCGCACCAACGGTGACGAGGAACATCCCTCTCGCTTTCAACGCGCCCGAACGCTCGCCGCCCCGCACCGTCAGGCCGGCTGCGGAATCAAAGGCGAGCCTTCGTGCCGCGCAGAGCGACGCGTCACGGACTGCGTGAAGCCGTACGCCCCCGGTCATCCGCTTCCGCCCGCTCCACGCGGGCGGGCTGGTCGCAGCGCGACAAGCACTACCTTCACATCCCATTCCCGCGCGAGAACTGCCACGGCCAACGAGAAAGGGTTCCGGAGGCTCGGCCAGCCGCCATTGCACCGGCATTTCTTCGGACGCCATTTCTCCTTGTTTCGCCCATGGCTTGTCGGCACCATCCGCGGCACCGTCAACATGATGATGATTTGCATCCGCCGCGCCGGCCATGAATAAACCCCAAACCTTGCTGGAACTCTTCAGCACCCAGGCGCTCCAGATTTCCCTGCCGTTGTTCGTGGCGAATTTGTTGTTGTCCGGGGTGCTCGCCTGGATTCTCGGGCGGGTCTATGTGAAGTTCGGCACAACGCTCTCGAATCGCGAGCAGTTCGCCCGCAATTTCCTGCTGCTGACCATCACGACGATGTTGATCATCACGATTGTAAAATCGTCGCTGGCGCTGTCGCTCGGGCTGGTCGGGGCGCTCTCGATCATCCGGTTTCGCGCGGCGATCAAGGAGCCCGAGGAGCTCACGTATCTGTTCCTCGCCATCTCGGTGGGGCTGGGCATGGGCGCGGAACAGACGGTCATTACCACGCTCGCATTTGTCGTCATGCTGGCGATTCTGGCCGTGCGCCACTGGGTGCGGCGACGCGAGGAACGACCCAATCTCTATCTCACCATCACCTGTCCGTCGTCCGGCGCCGCCGGGCTGCCGCAAATTGCCGCCACGCTGAACGCGCACGCCACCGCCACCGGGCTCAAGCGCTTTGACCAGACGCCCGAATTGATCGAGGCATCCTTCCAGGTTCAGTTCGCCAGTCTTGACCAGTTGGCGGCGTGCTCCCAGGCCTTGCGCAAGTTGGGCGACGACGTTCGCCTCAGTTACCTTGAGCAAAACAATCTCAGCTTCTGAGTTCCGTCCGGGCGGCGCGACGCCGGACCAATTTCGCTACGAGCGCAAGTTCGCGATCACGGGCGCGTCGCTCGCCGAGGTGGAACATCAGGTGCGGCATCATCCCGCGATTTTCCGGCGGGAATACCCGGCGCGGATCATCAACAACATCTACTTCGATTCGTCCGATCTCCGGAACTACCGCCAGAACGTGGACGGCCACCGCCAGCGCGCGAAATTGCGCGTGCGCTGGTACGGGCCACTCTTCGGAGCGGTGCCTCGGGCGGTGTTGGAACACAAATGCAAGCACGGCTTGCTGGGGACGAAACATTCCGCACCGCTCGCGCCGTTGGCATTTGGACCGCCCACCACCGCGGCCGCCGTGCGTCAGTGGCTGGCCGCCAGCGACTTGCCGGAGGCGTTGCGCCACGAAGTCCAGCAAGTCGAGCCGACGCTCGTCAACCAATACCACCGGCAATACTTTCGCGCGGCCGATCGGCAGGTGCGCCTGACAATTGACTCCGCGCTCACGTTCTTTCCGTTCCGGCGTCACACCAATTCCTTCCTCGCCCCGGTCGCGGTGCCGAACCTGGTGGTCCTGGAATTGAAATACTCCGAGGCGGCGGGCGATGGCGCCGCGGCGATTGCCAGTCAACTTCCGTTCCGCCTGACGCGGATGTCCAAATACGTGTTCGGCCTCAATGCGATTGGCGGCGGTTGACACTCTCATTCTCATGACTGACTCACACCAGGCCCGTCGCGCGTTACCCGAATGGGTGTTTGCGCTCGCGCTGGCGCTGGGTGCGGTCGGTTGTTTTTTGCTGGTGGGACGGGGACAGCCCGAGGTGCCGGCGGAGGGCCATGTGTTCATCACGGAATTGGCGGCTTCCGGCCCGGCTGACCTGCCGGATGAGGACGGTGACCGCGCGGATTGGATCGAACTCGCCAACTTCGGCGCCGAGCCGGTCGCGCTGGCCAACTGGTGTCTGACCGACAATTTTCACAAACCGGATCGCTGGCGCTTTCCGGCCATCAACCTCGCCCCCGCGCAGCGCATCGTTGTTTTCGCCTCGGGCAAAGACCGGCGCGATCCCCGGCGGCCGCTGCACACCAATTTCAAACTGAACGAACACGGCGAATACCTGGCGCTGGTGAAGCCAGACGGCCAGACCATCGCCCATGAACTCTTGCCCAAGTATCCGCCGCAACGCGGCGGCGTGAGCTTTGGCCTGCGCGAGGGTCTGCAGTTGGGCGGCGCGCACGCGGTTGTTCCCGCCGGCGGTTACACGTATTTCGACCACCCCACGCCAGGTGCGACCAACATCGGGGAAGTTCGCGGTCTGGTCGCCGAACTGAAATCCAGCGCGGCCGGAGCGGTTCTGGATTCGCCCGTGGCTCTCGCTCTGAACACGCGAACACCCGGCGCCACGATCTACTACACCACCAACGGTTCCGTCCCGAGCGAGACGAACGGGTTGGTGTATCGGCGACCGTTGACCATCGCGGCGACGACCGTGTTGCGGGCGGCGGCGTTTCGCTCCGGTTTCGCTCCCACCGAAATTCTCACCCGGTCTTTCGTTTTTCCCGAACAGGTCGCGCAGCAAACGAGCGCTGGTTTTCCGGGTTTCTGGGGCTACACGAATGGCCAGCCCGTCGCGGCCTTCTACGAAGTTGACTGGCGTATTTCCGACAGCGCGGAGTATCAGAGGGATTTTCGCGCCGGTCTCCGAGCGCTGCCGAGTCTCTCCCTCGTCACGGACTTGGGCAACTTGTTTGATCCCGCGCGCGGTGTTTATGCGAACCCACTGGAAACTGGTCGCGGCTGGGAACGGCCGGTTTCCGCCGAGCTGATTTTCCCCGACGGCCAGCGGGGCTTTCAGATCAACTGTGGACTGCGGGTTCAGGGCGGTTGGAATCGCCGGCCCGAAGAGTGCCCCAAACATTCCCTCCGGCTGCTGTTCAAAAAACAGTATGGCAGCGGGCAACTGGATTTTCCGCTGTTTGGCGCGGAAGGCGCGCATCAGTTTGAAACCGTCATCCTGCGCGGCGGTTGCAACAACACCTGGCTGCACTGGAGCGGGGCGGAGCGACGGCGCGGCGATTATCTCCGGGACGAATGGATGCGCGAGACTGCGGCGGCGATGGGCCAGCCCGCCGCGCGCGGACGCTTCGTCCATCTCTACCTCAACGGACTTTACTGGGGGATTTACAACCTGACCGAACGGCCGAGCGAATCATTTCTGGCGAGCCGGCAGGGCGGGCAGGCCGCCGATTACGATTCGCGCAACTCCAACAAAGTGCTCAGCGGCGACACCAATGCCTGGGCGCAACTGTTCGGACTCGTCAACGCGGGCGTGACCAACCACGTCGCCTGGGAGCAGGTCAGCCGTCTGCTCGATGTCACCAACTTTGCCGACTACATGCTGCTGAATTATTACGGGGCCAACGCCGATTGGGATCGAGCTTCAAACTGGTATGCCGGTCGGCGGCGGCATCCAGCCGGTCCGTATCAGTTTTTTGTGTGGGACGGCGAACGAACCCTGGAGCAGGTGGCGGACGACCGGATGGATTTCGATGACGACCAAAGTCCGTCGCGCTTGTTTCAGAAGCTCAAGGACAACCCGGAATTCCGCGCCCTCTTTGCGGAACGCGTCCGGTGGCACTGCCTGGGCGCGGGAGCGTTGTCGCCCGCGTCCGCGGCGGAACGCTACCGCCAGCTCGCGGATACGCTCGAACTGCCCATCGTCGCCGAGTCCGCGCGTTGGGGGAGCTATCGCTGTGATTTCCACCGTTACAAGGAAGGCCCGTACGAGCGTTACACCCGCAACGAGCATTGGCGACCGGAGATCAACCGCCTGCTCACCGATTATTTCCCCAGACGGACGGAGGCTTTCTTGCAGATTCTGGAGCGACGCGGGCTTTGGTCGGCGCCGCCGGATGCGGCGAACGGGCAGCGGTAGGTCCGCTTCACGCGCCTTCGCCGAACAGGTTGGCCAGGCGCGCCGTGAGTTTGCGCCGAGCGACGGTGTAGGAGAAATACTTCAGGCCCAGCTCGTAATTGGTTTGCCCCCACTCCGCGCGCAGGGCCGGATTGGTCAGAATTTCGCGCGTTTGCTCCACCACTTCCCGGGTGACCAGTTGGGACAGCTCGATGGTCTTGAACCCGAGCGGGTCAATGTCCCGCGCATACACCGCGTAGGTATTCACCACCACCGGCTTGTGGAAGTACACAGCCTCCAGAAACGCGTTGCCGAACCCTTCGTAATGGCTGGGATACGTGACCAGATCGGCATGAGGGTAAACATCAAACAAGGTGTAAATCTTTTTGCCGTCGGCCGTCCGCCCGCGGAATTCATCCACGCGGTCGGCGATGAAACGCACGTCAATTTTCGCGTCCTCGATGCGGTCGCGCAGCATTTGCATGTAGGCGTTGCCCTCGTCGCCGGCCGGATGGGAGATCACCAACTTGGCGCGTGGGTCGTTCAACCGCCGCACCAGTTCGATGGCGTGTTCGATGCCCTTGCGCGCCACCACCCGGGTGGGTTGGAGGATGAACCAGTCGGTTTCCGCAAAACCCAGTTCGCGGCGGAGGTCGCGATTGTACTCATCCAGGCCCGGTGCCGGCGTTTCATAGTTGAGCACGTTGGGAATGATGGCCGCCGAGCGGCTGCACCGGCGGGCCATTTCCTTTTGCGCCATGGAATTGATGACCACGTGTTCCACGCCCGGCAACGCGCCCGGAAACGCGCCGCGCAGATAGTCGTTGACCGCGCTCACCACGAACCGCTCGCGTTCCCACGCGAAGTCATGATGATGCGCGATGGTGGGCAGGCCGGTCTCCGCGATGACTTCGGTCATCGCCAGCCCCAACGGGACGTGCATGGGGATGGCCAGGATGTTCTGCGGGATGAGCACTTCGAGTTGGAATTTCTCGATGAAGCGATAGAGATCGTCCTTGAGCGTGTTTTTGATCGCCTGGATTTCATCCGTCACCGCGCGGGTCCGGGTGCTGACGCCAAAGAGCCTGGACTGGAGGGTCGCCACCCGGGGATGATTGAAATAAGCCAGCGGAGCCAGGTGGCTGATGTCGGGCGGGGTATCCAACTGGCCGGCCATCCAGAAGGACGTGTGCCCGAGTCCCCGCAAAATGTCCGCCCACTTCTTGGCTTCCAGGGTGACGCCGTCCGTGCCGTGAAAGCGGGTGGAGATAAAACCGATGCGCTTGGGGGTGCTGCTCGAGACATTGCGATTTGTCATGGCGGCAGGGTAGCCATTTTGCCGCTCAGGGAAAGTCCGGCGAACGATGCTCCTGCAGATCGTGCTCAAGGGATGAGGACGATGGAAATGGACAACGGGCGTTCAGATTCGATCGAGCCGCGCCCGGGGAGGTGACGGAACGGAGCCGCTTCACGCCGATTTCGCGACCGGGGGTCAAACTTTCTGTTCGTCCTGGAATTGCCGACTCGCATACTTTCTCCGCATGGAACTGCTGCTCGCAATCGCGCCGACTCCGGAATGGAAGATCGCCATAGTCTTTGGCCTGTTGGTGCTTGGGGTCGTGCTGTTCGCTCGTGAGACGCTGCCGGTAGACGTGATCACGGTGTTGTTGCTGCTGGGGTTGGTGGCCACGGGCACCGTTTCCGTGTCCACCGCCTTCTCCGGGTTCAGCAGTGAGATCATCATTATGCTGGCTTCCATTTTCATTCTGGGTGGCGCGCTCCAGGAAACCGGGGTGGTGGATGTCATCGGGGACAAACTGCTGCGCCTGGCGAAGGGCGGTCCGAACCGGCTGCTGATCGGACTGATGGGCTCGGCCAGTTTCCTCTCCGCTTTCATGAACAACACCACCGTCACCGCCCTGCTCATTGGGCCGGCGGCGAGCGTGGCGCAAAAACTCAAGGTCAGCCCATCGAAAGTGCTCCTGCCTTTGGCCTACGCTTCGATCCTGGGTGGCACCTGCACGTTGATCGGCACGTCCACCAACATTGCGGTGAGTGGCTACCTCAGCACACAACACCTGAAGCCGCTCGGCTTGTTTGAAATCACCCCCATCGGCATCATCATCGTCGCGGTGGGCAGCTTTTATCTCCTGCTCTTCGGTCGGCGACTGCTGCCCGCCCACGTTGACGAAAGCCTGACGGACGATTTTGCCATCCGCGATTACCTCAGCGAAATCGTCATCCTGCCCAACTCACCGCTCATCGGCCAACGCTTCGTCGTATCCGACCTGGCCCGGCTCGGCTTCCGCGTGCTCAAGGTGCTGCGGGGCAAACGCGCCGCCTTCGCGCCCTCGGCCGAATCCGTGATTGCCGAGCGCGACGTGCTGCTGGTCACCGGGCGAATCGAAGACCTCATCGCGGTCAAGCGGACCGAAGGCATCGAGATCACATCCGACCTCAAGGTGGGCGATGCGGACCTGGAGAGCAGCGATCTGAAGCTCGCCGAAGCCTTGGTGACGCCACAATCGAATTTGATTGGACGCACCTTGAAGGAGGCGGACTACCGGCGGGACAGCGGCCTGGCGGTGCTGGCCATTTATCGCCGCGGCCAGTCCCTCCGCGATCAGATCGGCTCCATCAAACTCCGCATGGGCGATTTGTTGCTCGTGCAGGGCCGGAAGGATCGGTTGGAATCCGCCAAGCGCAATCGGACGTTGTCGGTTCTGGAGGAACTGAACCCGGCCGTGCTGCGCAAACGCAAAGGACTCTATGTCGCCGGATTCTTCCTCCTGGCGCTGATCGTCGGCGGACTGGATCTGCTGCCGGTGTCGCTTTGCTTCCTGGGCGCCGCCATTCTGACCGTCTTGTTCAAGTGCATTCCGGCGGATCGCATTTACGAATTCATCGAGTGGCGGCTGTTGATCCTGATTGGCGGAATGACCGCTTTCGGCCGGGCGATGGTGGAAACGGGCGCGGCCCGGCTGCTGGCCGACGGCATCGTCACCTGGTTGGCGCCGGCGGGCGTGATGCCGATTCTGGCGGGCTTTTTTGTACTGACGATTCTGCTCACCCAGCCGATGTCCAATGCCGCAGCAGCCCTGGTCGTGCTGCCGGTGGCGTTGGAAACCGCCCGCTCGCTCGGGGTGAACGAGCGCACCTTTGCCATCGCCATCATGCTGGCCGCATCCATTTCGTTCGTCACACCGCTGGAACCATCCTGCCTGCTGGTTTATGGCCCGGGGAAGTATCGTTTCGCGGATTTCGTGAAAGTCGGTCTGGGTCTGACGATTATTCTTTCGATCATCGTGCTGCTACTCATTCCGGTATTCTGGCCGTTGTAGAAATCGAACTGCGCCGGCTTCATGAATTGGCGGAAGAGTTCCCGGCGGTAATTGTGTCTGGAGTTGGCTCGGTATGAAGGACACCTTGCGCGATCTCTGCTGGAAACTTTCTCGTCCCCGGTTTCTCCTGGCTGCCCGGCACTCGATGAATCGCGCATCCGTCAATTCCAAGGGTCAGGGCCGGAATCGCGAGCGGACGTTCGTTGGGCCAGCCACCAAATGTCCCGGTTGTTGGCGAATCGCCCATCGTCCAGTCGCGAATAGTCGGTGACTCTTGCCCCCAACCCGCTCCGCCCGGCGCGCGGCTTTTCAATCCATTTATGATTCTCGGCGTGACCGTCAACGTACGAAAATGCGCCCGCGCCGCCGTGGAAGCCCGCCGGAAAATCAACCCAGCCCCGGGTGGCCGTGTCCGCCATGCTTTCCGGCATGCGAAAACCAAAGCCGCCGTCGTTGACGCTGGCCGGGTGTTCGTCGGTAAAGACCCATAACAAGGCAGGTCCAGGTCTGATGGTATCTGACTCCTTCGCATACACGCGCCATTTGCCGCCGGGGTTGCTCGGCGAACCACCGACGAGATTCTTGTCGAGCCAGTAACCGTAGGTCGGCGATACGCCGTCGTACCAAGTGCCGATGGCCTGGCTCGCCGAAACGGATCGGATGCGGGAAACTGTCCCCACGCCGGGCCGATTGACCGTGGTCCAGTCGGCCGGGCAACGGTAAATTCCGATGTTGCGGGTGTACGGTGCCAGCACGGCCGACTTGGAGTCAGTCAAGGTCGCGGGATCCCAGTTGCTGGGGTTGTTGCCGTCGAAATCCACCGATCCTTTCACCCAGCCGTCCCCGCCGTAGGTATTGATCATGTATCTTCCATTGGCGTCATCGGCGTAGAGCGTAAAGGCCAGTTGCAGTTGCTTCATGTTGCTCATGCACTTGATGCCCAACGCGCGGATTTTGGCGCCGGAAAGCGCGGGCAAAAGCAAACTGGCCAGGATCGCAATGATGGCGATCACGACCAACAGCTCGATCAGGGTAAAAGCCGGGGCACGCCTCGAAAGGCCGGGAGTGAGTTTGGCGGTTTTCACCGGGTCAAAAGAATTTGGAATTGCTGGCATTAAATTACGCGATGGGCGTTGGCTGACAAGCAAAAAGCCTGGATCGTCCAAAGGGATTGATGATGGGAATGCCGCCTGCGCGGCCAAAAAACAGGCTCGCGCTGAACCGACTATTTCAGAGGCTGTTTGCTGCCGTCGCGCAAAACGACCGTGGCGCGGGTTTCCCAACCTGCCATAACGCCGGTTTCCAAATTGGCGGTGTGCTCCCTCACAAGTCCCTCTCAAGGTTGGCAACTGGCGACACTGCCGCCCTGGAAGTCGGCGGCACGGTTCAGTTGTAAAACCAGCGCGCTAACGGATCACTCCGGCAACCCACATTCCTTCTCGAACGTGTTGATCTTCTCGCGCAGGCCGGACACGAAGATCACATCGTGCAACGCCATTTTGACCAGCGGCACCGGCTCCAGGGCAATCATCTTTTCGTGGCTGCCGGGCCGCGTGAGCAACACCACGTTGATGCCGTACCGCTCGCGCAACGCGGATTCCTTCAAGGTCTGTCCGTGCAACGGCGGGCCGAGCCGGATTTGCGCCAGTTGATAATTGCCGCACAGCTCCTGTCGGTCGCTGCCGGCGTTGTCGCGCAGACGCTCCGCCAGCCGGTAGGCCATGTCGCGCGAAGGCAGAGTCACCAGATCCGCCCCGAGTTTTTCGAGCACCGTGGCGTGTTTGGCGTCGAGCGCGCGGCAGACGATTTTCTTCACCTTGAGTTCCTTGAGCAGCAAGGTGGTCAGGATGCTGCCCTGCATGTTTTCGCCGATGCTCACCACCACGGCGTCCGCCTCCCGCACGCCGGCTTCCTTCAACGCATTCTCATCTTCAGAGTCCATTTCCACCGCGTGAAAACCCTCCTGCGTGAGCGCTTCCACGCGGGCGGCATTCTTGTCGGCCAGGAGGATTTCACAGCCGAACTCGGAGAGCCGCGCGGCGAGATACGCGCCGAACCGACCGGCGCCAATAATGAAGATGCGTTGTGCCATGAGTTGTTTCGTTGGGTCAGCCGAGAGCCAGTTCCTCGCGCGGATGCCGCACCAGCAGCGGGTTGGCCGGGCGCGACAAGTAAACCGACAGGACGAGGGGCGCAATGCGGCCCGTGAACATGAGCGCAATGATAACGAACTTTCCCGGAGCCGTCAAAAGCGCGGTGACGCCCGTGCTCAGGCCCACGGTGCCGAAGGCGGAAACCACCTCGTAAACCAGGCCCAGCCAGTGTTGCGCGGTTTGCGCCGCGGGATGTCCGTCCTCGATGATCATGAGCAGGCCAATCCCGCCGACCACACAGATCACGCCGAGCAACGCCACCATGGTGGCCACGAACGACACCCGGGGTGGCAGCCGCCGATTCCAAAATTGCACTTCATCCCGCCGCCGCAACGCCGACCACGCGGTCAGCAGCAGCACCGCGACGGTCAGGGTTTTGATCCCACCCGCCATCGAACCGGGCGCGCCGCCGATGAACATCAACCCCAGCGTGGTCAACAGCGTGGTGGGATTCATCTGCCCGTTATCCACCACGTTGAACCCGGCGGTGCGGGACACGGCGGAGTGGAAGAACGACCACGACAGTTGTTCACCCAGCGGCACTCCCGCGAGCGTGTGGTGCGCTTCAAACGCCCACGTCGCCACGGTGCCAACCAGCAGGAGGATGCCCGCCGTGACCACCGAGAGCCGGGTCTGCAACGTGAGGTAGCCGCGCCGCCGCCGGTCGCGCCGCCAAAAATAGTAGTAGCGCAGGTTGATCAACGTCATCAGCCCGATGCCGCCCATGATGACCAGCGCCGAAATGACCAGGAGAATCGCCGGCTGATGGCGCCAGTGAACCAGGTTGTCCGGATAGATCGAGATGCCCGCGTTGCAAAACGCGCTGACCGAATGGAACGCCGCCTCCCACAGCGTTTGCCAAGTGTCCGCCGCCGGCGCCGCCCGGATCATCAGATAAAACAACGCCACCGCGCCCGACAATTCCAACACCACCACGAACACGCAGGCGTAGATGAACACATCAATCGGGCGGGCTTGTTTCAGCCGGCCCACCGTGGCTTGAATGGTCTGCTCATCAGTCAGCGAAAGCCGGTTGCCACTCAACAACACCAGCGAGAGGCTCGCGGTGAAAATGCCCAGGCCGCCGGCCTGAATCAGTCCCAGCAACACCGCCTGCCCGAACCCGTTGAACGTCTCCGCCACATTTACCGACGAGAGTCCCGTCACGCAGGTTGCGGAAGTGGCGAGGAACAGCGCATCAATCCAGTGGACGCTCTGCCCGGGTTTGTGCGCCCACGGCAGCAACAGCAACGCCGCGCCCACGACGATGAGCGCCCCGAAGCCCAGCGGCACAAGTCGCAGGTCCACACTCCCGCGGCGTTGAGCCGGCCGGGAAATCGGGTCGGACATGGGAGGTTCGCTCTTCACTTTGAACGGGAGTGTTTCAAGCCCGGGTCGCGTTGTCGAGTCATCCGCCGCGCTGGAATGGGTGACTGTGCTTTGCCGGCGTCGCCGCCGTCGGTGGCGCGCCGCAACCCGGTAGTGGCCGGCGACCGAAACTCAACGCGGTCCCGGGGGAATGGGCTTCTTGTCCGGAAACGGGCCGTCCACGCCACGGGTCGGCTGGTGATCGGCGAATTGATCCTGGTCTTTGACTTCCCGTTTGAGCCGATACAACTCGGCCTTGAGTTTGGCCACGGTGGACTGCTGCGCGGGATCCGCGTAAAGGTTGTGGAGTTCATCCGGGTCGTTGCGCAGGTCAAACATTTCCCACTGATCCTTTTTCCAATAGTAAATCAGCTTGTGCGTCTCCGTGCGCACACCGTAATGGGCGCGGGTGTTGTGATCACCGGGATCGTGGTAGTAGCGGTAGTAAAAACTGGTGCGCCAGTCTGCGGGATGTTCTCCCTTCATCAACGGGACGAGACTGCGGCCCTGCATGTCCGCCGGCACGGCCAGACCAGCCGCATCCAGGAACGTCGGCGCGAAGTCGGGATTGATCGCCAGCGCGTTCTCGACCGTGCCGGGCTGGATGACGCCCGGCCAGCGCACGAGCAACGGCATTTTGATCGAAGCCTCGTACATGAATCGCTTGTCGTACAGACCGTGGTCGCCCAGAAAAAATCCCTGGTCACTCGTGTAGATGACGATGGTGTTCTCGCGCAGCCCGTTCGCATCCAGCCAGTCGAGCAACCGCCCGACGTTGTCGTCCACCGACTGGATGCAGGCGAGGTAATCCTGCATGTATCGCTGGTACTTCCATTTGTTCAATTCCTCACCGCGCAGGATCTTCGTGACGCCATCCACCTCGATCGTCACCTCGGTGGGTTTGACGCCGAGCCAGCGGTTCCGCGCCGGCCCTTTCAAGTCCGCCGGCGGTTCGAGCTTCAAGTCGCGACGCGTCAGGTCGTCGAACACGCGCTGGCGGTTCTCATGAAGCGCATCGGTGCGGGTGGCGTAATCGTCGCGCAGCGTCCTCGGTTCGGGGATTGTCCGGTTGGCGAACAGGGCCTTGTGCTTCGCGTCCGGCAACCACGGCCGGTGCGGCGCTTTGTTGTGACACATCAGGAAGAAGGGTTTGTCCGGCGGGCGATGCTTCAAAAAATCAATCGCCAGGTCGGTGACGATGTCGGTCGCGTAGCCCGGGATCACCTTGCGGCCTTCAGGCACGAGAAAGGCCGGATCGAAGTAAGCGCCCTGGCCGGGGAAGATGATCCACTGATCGAACCCGGTGGGATCGCTGCCCAGATGCCATTTGCCGATCATGCCCGTGTAGTAACCGGCGGCCTGGAGATATTTCGCGACCGTCGGTTGCGAGCCATCAAACCAGTTGAACACCGGCACCCCGTTCAGGTGGGAATACTTGCCCGTGAGAATGGTGGCGCGGCTGGGGGTGCAAATGGAATTCACCGCGTAGCAATGCTCGAAGCGCATACCTTCTTTTGCCAGCCGATCCAGGTTCGGGGTCTGATTGACCACGCTGCCGTAGGCGCTGATCGAGTGCGCCGCGTGGTCGTCCGACATGATGAACAAAATGTTCGGTCGCGACTTGGCGGCAGCACGGGCGGTCAGGTCCAGAGCCAGCAGGCAACTGACGACAACAACGAACCTCAGCAGAGTTGGCTTGATCATGGCAGAATCTTAGCGACCGCGCCCTGAAATCGGAAGCCCTTTTCACGAGCCGAACGGAGGTTGCGGGTGAGTCAGAAAGCTCGCCATTCGAGGTAGCAGTTCTCGCGCTGCGAGAACTCCGCCCGCGCAGAGCGGGCGGAAACGAACCACCCGAAGCACACGGCTCCGCACAGTTCGTTGTTCCACCTCCTCACGTCGGTGGCTACGGCATGAAGAAAAGCGGTTTGGCGTTGCACTTTGCCACCGCAGGTCAACTGACCCAACTGAAGAATCCTAACGCGGTCAGTTCCTCACGAAGTTTGTTGATTTCCTCCGTCGTGGGCGTTGTGTTCGGCAGGCGCGCGGGGCCGACGTCCACCCCGAGCATGGTCATCACGGCCTTCGCGGCGCCCAGATAGCCGTACCGGGCCAGCAGTTGGACGAGTTGCGCCCCGCGAAATTGCTCCTCGCGCGCCGTCGCGCCGTCGCCGGCCATGTGGGCTTTGAACAGGCGGCGATAAATGGGCGCGGCAAAGTTGAAGCCACTGCCAACGGCGCCTTTTGCGCCCAACGCCAGCGCACCGAGGAAAAACTCGTCCACGCCCCACGGCACATCCCACGCGCCACCGTCCGCCCGCAAACAAAACTGGTAGGACATCAGGTCGGTGTTGGTGAACTTGATGCCAGCCATTGTCGGGATGCGTCCGGCGGCCTGGACGAGAAAGTCCGGCATGGAGAAATGCACGCCGGTCAGCGCCGGGATGTCGTAAAAATAAAAGGGCGTTTCCGGTGCGGCTGCGGCGATGTCCGCGCACCCGGCGATGAGCGCGTCGAGTGAGCGCGGTTTGAAATAGCTGGGCGCGAGCGCGGAGATGGCGACCGCACCGAGTTGCTGCGCCTGCGACGCCAGCGCGCGCGCGTCCGCCAGGCAGTTCGAACCGACGTGGACCACGAGACGCAGCGCGGTGCCGCGCGCGACGTCACTCCAGCGTTGCGTCAGCGCGCGGCGTTCGTCGAGGGTGAGCGAATGACATTCGCCGGTGCTGCCGCCGATGAAGGCAAGCGTGACGCCATTTTTCAACAGATGAGCGGCCTGCTGCTCAACGATGGCGAGGTGGAGCGAGCCGTCCGGTTTGAACGGGGTGTGCGTGGCGGCGACCAGACCGTGGAGTGGGTGCGTTGGTTTCATTGGGTTCAGTGTGCGGCCGGCGCAACGGCGGCGTCACGATGGCGCGGGCGAATGAGCAGCACGAGCACGATGGATAACACCGCCGTGCTGGCGAAGATGCCGAAGATTCCAAACAGCGGCACGTGACGGTCGCGCAAAATGCCGAAACCCCAATCGGCCAGGCCGCCGCAACTGATGCTCACGAGATTCATCAAACCGTAGCCGGTGGCGCGCAGTTCGGGCCGGGTGATTTGGCAGAGGATGGGCATGTTGTTGCAGTCAAAAAATCCCCAGCCCAGCCCGAACAAAATCAGAAACGCCACCGCCACCCACAGCAGCCCGGTCTGCGGCGCATAGCCCACGCCAAACATCGCCGGCACGATGAGCGACATGCCGATGGCGCTGACGAAAATGCGTCCGCGTTCTGTGCGCCGCATCCAGCGGTCGGCCAGCCAGCCGCCCGTCAGCGCGCCGATGATGGCCGCGACCTGCCAATACAACGTCGCGGACACACCGGCCTTGCCCTGGCCAAGGTTGAACTCGACCTTCAGAATCGCGGGCATCCAATCCCGCACCACCCAGCCAGCCAGCGCGGGCAGCGTGAAGTAAAGCACCAGCAGGATGAACGAGGCGTTGCCGAGCAATTCGCGCAACGCGCCGCCGGGCGACGGACGCGAAGCCTCCTCCGTCGCGACCGGCCGCGTGGGATTTCGCAACAGAAAAAACAGCGGCAACCCATACACCACGCCCACCAACCCGCACACGTCAAAGGCCCAGCGCCAGCCCAGCGACGGATGGTCCGCCGCGTAGCCGCTGAAGCCACCGATGATCACGCCCGCGTAAATGCCCATCTGATGCCAGCCCACGGCGCGCGAGCGCGTGGGGCCAAGATGAAAGTCCGCAATGAGGGCGAGCGCCGCCGGAATGTAGAACGCCTCGCTGACACCCATGACGGCGCGCGCCGCCAGGAGTTGCTCGTAGTTCGTCACGTGACCGGTGGCCCAGGTCACGCACGACCAGACGAACAGGCTCGCCACGATGACGTGCCGCCGGCTGAAACGATCCGCCAGGTAGCCGCCGATGGGGCTGAGGAAGGCGTAAACCCACTTGAACAGCGCGAGAATTTTTCCCCAGTTTTCCTCCCGCCCGATGTCCGGGATATCGGTCATCACCGAGAACTTCATCGCCGCGAGCATCTGGCGGTCGAGATAATTGAGCAGCGCCACCGGAACGAGCAGCGCGACGACCAGCCAGGCGTAACCCGCCGAACGGGAGGTTGGATTCATTTGCCGTGCCACTCTAATCAATTGCCCGTGGCGCGCACACACCAAACTTCGGGTGAACGCACGCCGGGGCGCGCTTCGCCGCTTGGGAACACGGTCAATCCGTTCCACTCCGCCGTCGGCAATGTCGCGCGCGAGGCCGGAGTTTCCCCCACCACGCTCCACGCGTCGCGGGTCGTGTCGTAACTCAACACTCGTTTCGGAAAACCGGGATGCTTCGCTTTCGGCTCGAACTTCGCCAGACTTCCGTCGTCCCCACCCACAATCAAAAACATGTCCTCATCCACCACCGGCGCGGGCGTCGGCGCGGCCACGACGGGGTTCGGCAGGTCAGCGATGCGTTTCCATCCCGTGCCGGGCGTGAACCGGCAGGCGTCCTTCAAATACGTCCGCACCGGCAGCCCGTTCGCGTCCGGCGAGAGGTCCGTTCCGCCGCAGAGGTAAAATGATTTTCCGACGGCCGCCGCCACGGACAACATCCGCGCCGGGCCGGGCCACGGCTCCAGCCGTTTCCACTTCGCGCCGGGTTTGCCGAGATCAAGCGCCCAGAAATTCTTCAGCGCGTTCGTCGCGTCCGGCGTCGCCGTGCCGCCGGCGACATAAACCGTTTTGCCCACGATCGCGCCGCAGGAATTGGCGAGCGGTTCGGGCAACGGCGGGAGTGATTCGCATTTCAATTCGTCATTTTTCCAAGTGAGCTGGAAGACCTCGCGAAAGTGTTGGTGCGCGTCACTGCCGCCGATGCATACCACGCCGTCGGGTGTCGTCACGGACACGCCGTAACCTAACGCGCGTGGCAGCTTGAATCCGCCGCGCCAGTGGCCGTTGGTCTGGTCGAGCACGAACGCCGAGTCATGCCAGATTTTCCTGCCGCCCTCCCACGGCATCTTGTCGGGAAAATTCGCGCCGCCCGCCACGATGAGCGCGCCGCCGCTTGTGCCCGCGAACGAGCCGGCGAAACCAACGGGATCAGGCAGCGGGGGCAACCGCCGCCAGGCCAGGGCCAGGTCAGCGGATTCAAGTTTTGCGGTCATAAGTGTGAAGCCGGTTATCGCAAGCGCGCAGACGTAGCAGCGACGCCCCGTCGCCGTCAGGTGAAAGCGACGCCGACGTCGCTTGAAGCCGAACCAGGACAAGGTTGGGCTGAACTGGCCGGCGACGAAGGCATCGCCGCCGCAGCCAAGCAACGAGGCGTCGCTGCTACGGCCGAGTCGATTTAACGGGCTTTGGGTTTCGGATTTCGTCATTCGGTCTCCGATGCAAATCAACCAGCGCTTCGCCTCCTAATCGTACTCTTGATCTTTTTCACAATCACGCTTTCCACGGAACGATTGAGATTAAGAAGAAGATTAAGATTGAGGCAAACCAACACCAACCCCGCGCTTCGAATCGCGGCCATTCGCTTTCATCTCCTCGCACAGCCGCCAGCAATACCACAGCATCCGTGGCAGATGAAACGGGCCTTTGTAAATCGTTCCCTTCGCGCGCGACGACGCGCGGCCATCGCGATGCAGGTAGCCGTACCACTCGCCAAATTCAGGATCGGCGAAATGCTTGAAACTCCAATCGTGGACGAGCCGATGCCAGCGCGCGTATTTCGCTTCCCCCGTGAGCTGGAACGCGAGCAGCGTGGCGATGATGGCCTCGTTGTGTGGCCACCAGAATTTCATGTCGTGCCAATACTCCTGCACCGGCAGCCCGCGCAGGTCGCGGAAATAAAACAGCCCGCCGCACTCGTCGTCCCAACCGCGTTTCCACATCCAGTCGAGAATCTTCAAGCCCATTTCGATGAGCCGCCGGTCGCCGCGCATTTTTCCTTCGTGCATGACAAACCACGCGCACTCGATGGCGTGGCCTGGATTCAACGTGCGCCCGTCGTGATGATCAATCAGCCCGCCGTCCGGCGCGACGACTTCCATCAACGCCTCGTGCTCCGGCTTCAGAAAGTCACGTTCAATTTCCGCAATGCTGTCGTCAATCCACTCCGTGCAGGTGCGGCCGCTGATCTTCACGTCACCGAGGTTCGCGCGGAGTTCCTGTGCCGTGACGATGCCGATCATGTGCGCGCCGATGCCTTTGGCCGGGCGCGTGGCCTCGAACTTCGGCGGCATGACGCCCGGTGTGAACGAATAGCGCAGATACGTGGCGAAGTTGTTCAATGTCTCGTCCGCCGCGCGGGCATCGCCCGTGGCCTTGGCGAAGGCCGCATTGGCAATCGCCGCGAAACTCTCGCTGAAAACGTAACGTCGCATCCGCAGCGGCTTTCCGTCGCGGGTGACGGTGAAATACATCTTGCCGTCGGGCGCGAAGCAATGTCGGCGGCTGAACTCGACGCACGAACGCGCGGCTTCGAGCCATTCGGCGCGTTTCTCGACCGAGTTGTAAAGCGTGGCGAACATCCAGCCGGCGCGACCCTGGAACCAGACGGACTTGTCCGTGTCAATCACCGTGCCGTCGCGATCGAGGCACGTCAGCACGCCGCCATGCTCGCGATCCAGGCCGTGTCGCAGCCAGAACGGCAGGACATCCCCCAACAACGTGTCGTGGTAGAGCGCGGCTAGTTCCGCGCAACCGGATGCGTTCGTCAGGTGGTCCGTCATTTGTTCAACATTCAATTCAGCGGAAAGCGCGTAAAGCGCAGGGGCTCGATGAATTACGAATCGTACCAACACCTGGAACGGAACTCCAGCGCTTCCCGTTTCCATCCCCTGTGGGGTTTGAAACCCGGTTGAGCCAAATCATCCTTGCGTCATGCTCCCACAGCGTGCCCATCAGACCGGGTCAACACCAATGATCACGGTTTGGGCGACCTTGGTCGAAGCTTTTTTGGGCTTGAACTGAACTCATAATTGAATAAACCCCCGGCTTAATGCTGTCTTAATCCGCGTTCCGATAAACTCGCGACAAAATCAAGAAACCAAAATGAAAACCACACTTGCGCTGTTAGTGATTGGCCTCGTCCTCTCGGCAGTTTCAATCCGGGCCGACGACAAGGAAAAATGGGACATCAACCATGTGGACGTTAGCAAGCTGCCGGCGGCAGCGAACAAGAAGGACCTGACGTACGCCAAGGACATCAGGCCATTATTCGAGGCATCGTGCTTCCGTTGTCACGGCGAACGGAAACCGAAAGGGGGACTGCGGTTGGACAGTCTGGAAGCGGTCCTCAAGGGCGGTGAAGACGGCAAGATGGTGGTGGCCGGTGACAGCAAGAAAAGTCTCCTGGTCGCCGCAGCCGCCCGGATTGACGACGAAATTGCCATGCCGCCCAAACACCGGCCCGGTGGCCCTGGTGGCCCCGGCGGACCGGGCGGGCCTCGGCCGAACGGAGACAACAACCGCGATGGCCGTCCTCCGGGACCGCCGCCAGGCACGAATCATTTCGGTCCGCCGCGGGGTGGACCGGGTGGTGGCTTCGGCGCTCCGCCAAAGCCATTGACGGCGGAACAGGTCGGTCTGATCCGGGCGTGGATTGACCAGGGCGCGAAGTAAGGAGTGAGGCAGCGCGCTCACGTGCGCATCGTCCGCGAGCGCGTTATCCTGCGGAGGTGTTGCCTTCCGGCGAAGACTGCGATTCGCCGGCGTACCGTGTCCAAGAATCCGACCGTGGTGATTCTGGACAGTTTGTCTCAAGGGCCGACAGATTTTCCGGCCGACAGAGGTCATTCAGGGTATTCTTATTTTCAGAATCAGGATCCGTCGTCACGATGGATCCTGATTCGCTTTCATTTACCCCGTTCGCGGAGGGCGGCGGCAAGCCAAGGACACATAATCAGCCAGTTGGCGGCCAGAAACGTGCTTTAGTCATCGGGCGTTTTCTGGGCGGAGCCGTGCTCTGCCCGACGGAACCAGCCAGAATCCGATGAAAATTAGACGGCAAACAGTTGAAACCAGGGCAAGGCAAATTGCACCACGTTGGCAGGCCGGCATGACTCTGGTGGAAGTGGTGGTGGCTCTGTCCGTCACTGGGCTGGCGGTGGCTGGCATTATCAACGGCTACAATTACTGCACGAACTCAGCCCAAAAAGCGGCGCTTTCCCTGGCGGCCAGCGCCCGGGCCATGGAACGAATAGAAGAAGTCCGCAGTGTGATGTGGGATACCACTCAGTACCCCGAGGTAGATCAGTTGGTGGCCGCAAACTTTCCCACGAAGGTTGTTTCTTTGGATTTGACGGGGGCCGGCGTCACCGTAACTCCCGCCACCCTCCGAACGGAGATTTCCCAAGTCTCGACCAATCCGCCGCTCAAACGGGTGCGCGTGGATTGCGTCTGGGATTACCAGGGTCTCCCGGTCACGAACACGATTGAGACGTTTCGCGCCCCCACTCAATGAAACTGCACCTCCACTCACGACGTTCTTGCGTTGCCCCAGCCGGAAGTCATGGCTTTACGTTGCCGGAATTGATGGTGGCTCTGTCAGTCTTCATGCTGGTGATCGGCGGAGTGGTATTCGCGCACATTTACGGGTTGAGCATGTTTCGAATCACGGAAATCAAGCTCAACGCCACCGCCGATGCGCGCAAGACTCTGGGGCGAATGGCGGATGAAATCCGCACCGGCACCGACACTGCGGTTGGCAATGTGAAAAATGGAGTGTTCGAGGCGTTGTTAGATGGCGAAGCCCAACAGGGCACCGCCCTGTTGATCAATCCCACGGCGAACAGCACGAACTACATCCTGTATTTCATGAATCCGTCCGACTCAACCTTCCGACGAACTACCAGCGCGCCGGGCAGCGCGGTCGTCCTCGCCGATTCCATCACGAATAGCGTGATCTTTCGGGCGCAGGATTACAGCGGCCAGGTGTTGACCAATAGCCAGGGTGACTGCGTGATTCACATTGATCTTGAATTCTATCAACCCGAGCGTGCCCGGCAGCCGGCGGAGTTTTACAAGCTGGAAACGGCCGTCACGCGCCACGCCGCAGTCTCCCCATGAAAACCGTCGCATCCCAAAAACCGGCCTGCGCCGGCAGCGCGTTGGCGTTGACCATGGTCATGACGGGCATTGCCCTGGCAATTCTCGCCAGCGCGATGACCTGGTCGGCCAACAGCACCCGCCTGACGCATCGTTCCATCCAACAGACCCGAACCGTAGCCGCCGCCGAAGCCGCCACCGAAAAAGTATTGAGCCGAATGACGCAGGACTATCTGGACGGAGGCGAAAAACTGGTGGTCAACAATCTCGCTTCGTATCGCCAGACCGTGCCACTGGCATCCGATTCACCATTTTGGAACGATTGGGAATTTTACGATCCCTCGGGCAGTGTGGGTCAGACTTATGTTCAAGGCACCCTGGCCAGCAACTTTGTCACCCTTGGTTCGACGTATGCCGGTCTGCGCGGCTATGTCACCAGCTACACCGTGGTGGCACACGCCCGTGAAACCGGCGCCGCGCAGGATGTCGCCGCCGGCGTGCTTCAGGAAGTGCAGCTAGCTCGCATCCCAGTCTTCCAGTTTGCCATGTATTCCTCGGGCGACATGGAAATCAGTTGCGGTCAACCTTTCACCATTGACGGACAGGTTCATGCCAATAAACGCCTTTTCGTCGAGCCGGGCAGCGACCTGACGTTCAAAGCCCACGTCACAGCCGTCACCGACATCCTGTTTGCGCGTCACCCGGACGATTCGCGATCCACGCCTCCGAACGGCACGGTGGTATATCAGGTTCCCAAGGAATCACCCGTGGCGTCCATGACGCTGCCGATTGGAACCACCAACACGCCGGAAGCAATTCGCGAGATCATCCAGCCTCCGCCAACCGGGGAGGATCCCGGTTCACCGCTCGGCCGGGTCCGGTATTACAACCAGGCCGATATGATCATCGTGGTGTCCAATTCAAGCGTCAGCGCCACGAGCGGCAAGTTCAACAACTTCAACACCCTGGTTCCCACCAACGAACTGGCAGCCATCGTCACGACGAACAACAGTTTCTGGGACGCGCGCGAGGGAAAGACCGTCCGGCCCATTGATATTGACGTGGGCGCACTTACGCAATGGAGCAAGGTCAACTCCAGTTTGCGACCGGCTTTGGGGGCACGCGATGTTTCCTCGGTGTATGTTGTGGATTACCGCACGTTGGCCGGCACTGAATTGGGGGCGGTGCGCGTGAGCAACGGCCTCGAACTTCCTGCCGCGGGGCTTACGTTGGCCACCGGCCGACCTCTGTACGTCCAGGGTAACTATAACGAACTGGATTCGGCCAACCTGGGTACCACCAACACCAGCGCAACCCGACCCGCCTCGCTGGTCGCGGATGCCGTCACGATCCTTTCCCCCAACTGGTCGGATGCCAACAGCACCAATCTCCTCAAATCGCGCCCGGCGGTGCCGACCACCGTCAACGCAGCGATCCTGACCGGGGTGGTCGAAACCGCGAACGGTAACTACAGCGGTGGGATGGAGAATTTCCCGCGATTTCTGGAAACTTGGGGTGGAGGCAACATTTTCACCTACAACGGTTCGATGGTGAAGATGTTTCCCAGTCTTTATGCCACAAATATTTGGGGAAAACCGAATGTTTATGATCCGCCGAAACGGAATTGGGCTTTTGATTTGAATTTCTATGACGCGACCAAACTTCCGCCGTTGACTCCAAGCCTGATCAGAGTCTTCCGCGGGCAGTGGGCCACGGTGGCTCCGGATAAGAATGTCGCCTCCGCTTATCCCTAATCCAAGGGTTCGCTGCGGAGTCAGGTCAGTCTGGCCTTGAATCAATGGTATCGAACGCAGCATTCGACAGTTCGGCAGCTTGTTCGCTCTCGCGAGCCAGCCGACCGCAGATGCCCGCAGGCCGGTTTAACCCGCCTGGTCGGGCAGGCGGCATTCATTCCGAGTGGAAGTATCAGGGAAGGCAGCCGTCCGGGCTGAAATCCACCGTCACGCTGGGTCTCCTGCTATTCGCTACAGCAACCGGTTACTCGCAATTAGTGGTCGCCCCTGATCCTTATACCGGCGCATACGAGAGTTCACCGCCGGATGTGGGAGTGTATCAGCGGGAAAAAAATCAAGAGGCGGCGCGCCGACGACAGGAACTTTATCGGAAGCGGATCGCCATCCCCGATGCCGTAGGTGATAATGTTCCTCCAGCGTATCCCGCCAGGAAACCAATCACTCCAAGCTCTGCGCCAGCAGTTCCCAGTTGGTTGGAAGCCAATGAACCCTTGCTGTGGTCGCTGGCAGCCTTTCTCGTGGCGGCCGGGGTTGCGATCCGGAAGTTTGCTCCGCACCGCGTCCAAGCGCTCAATGCCTACTTGAATCCGTGGGTAAACACGCCAGACTCACCTGGACTGGCGACCAAAGTTCGCGCGGAAGACGAAGCGCTCTCTTCATTCTTGGCGGCCTTCCGCGCAGGACCCATGGCATCCGACGCGGGCCAGGCTCAGGCCGCTACAACGGACCCAGCCGTGCGCGCCGCGGCGATCACGAGCTTTTACGAGAAGGCACCCAACACGCTCGAAAACCAACAGTTGATGTTGCGCGAGATTGAACGCACCACCGACGAGGGCGGGCGGCAAAAAATTCTGGCCGCCCTGCGTTGGGAGATGCATGCTTTGCGCAACGAGTCCGAGGTGCCGGAGCTGTTGCCGGTCTGGCAAATGTCGTTCGCGTTGGAAGGGCTGCTCAAGCAACTCACAGACAATGCCGCCAATGTAACGCCTTCCACCCTGCGCACCCTCGCCGGCGCGCTGGAGTTCCTTCAGGAACTTTGCCACCCAGGCATCGAGCCGGATCTGCTGACGCGGCAGCCGATGCGATTCCTGGCGGTGGATGACGATGCGATCAGCCGCAAGGCGGTTGCCTTCGCGCTCAAGCGGGCGCTCAATGAGCCGGAACTGGCGGAGGAAGGCGAAGCGGCGCTGGCGCTCGCCGCCCGGCAGCCGTACGACGTGATCTTCCTCGACGTGCAAATGCCCGGTATGGACGGTTTCGAGTTATGCTCGAGAATTCACCTGACCGATATCAATCGCGACACGCCGGTTGTCTTCGTCACCTGCCAGAGCGACTTTGAGGCTCGCGCCAAGTCCGCCTTGAGTGGCGGCACGGATCTTATTGGGAAACCGTTCCTCACGTTCGAGATCACTGTCAAAGCGCTGGCCCTGGGTCTGCAGCGGCGACTGACGGCACGGACTCAAGGAGCGCAAACTGCGACTGGGCGGATCCCCTTCTCCGGCTCGGAAGCTACCAGCCTGGGTGCTGATTCAGTCAAACCGGTGGAGTTGACCGATTGCGCCCGATCCAGTCGCACATTTGCCGACCAGCCGGCCGGTCCGGCCGTACCCACAGAGATACGCACGGGCGCCACCGAGTTTCTAACACGCGCCGCCATTCATCGGGCGCCGTTGCGCGAGGCGTTTCGCTTGATCTGCCAGACCGACGACGAACCGACACGGCAGGATTTGCTGGCAGACGTCTTCCTGCGGCTCCATTCATTGACGCCCGAGGATGATTCGCACGCCGCGCCGCCAGCGATTCGCTTGAGCGTGGCGCTGGAGGGTTTGTTACGAAAACTGCTGCAAAATCCGCACAACATCACCGAGTCCACCCTCCTCACTCTGGCAAATGGCGTGGAACTGTTTGACGATCTCTGCGCCTTGAAATCTCCGGCGAATCTCCTCACGGAGCCCGCAATCCGCATGTTGGTGGTGGATGACGACCCCATAGCTCGCCGGGCGGTGGTTGGAGCGCTGCAGATGGCTTTCAAAAAGCCCGAAAGCGCCGAGAGTGGCGAAGCGGCTTTGCGCCTGGCGAACACGCGATGCTACGACGTGATCTTCCTGGACATCATCATGCCCGGCATGGACGGATTCGAAGTCTGCTCGAAGATTCGCGCTACCGGCCTGAACAACCAGACACCGGTGGTTTTCGTTACCGGTCAGAATGACTTTCAAGCCCGGACGCGAATGAGCGAGATCGGCGGAAATGATTTCGTAGGCAAACCCTTTCTCAACGCCGAAATCACCGTCAAAGCGCTCACCTTCGTTCTGCGCAGCCGGCTGGCAAAACTGACCGCCCCCGCGCCGCACGAAAACTCCCTCACCCCGAATTTGGTGCCGGAAACCGCTCCAGCCACCGATACGGAACTCCACGCTCAGCCGGGCTAACCAACCTGGCACACCATGTTCTCGCTCCCGTAGGGGTTCGGCACCCGCACCGTGCATGCTGGATCATCCGACCACTGGCCATCCACCAGCAGGCGATAATGATGCACCCCCGGCGCCAGCGGCACTTCCGCCCGCCACACGCCAGCAGCATCCTTTTGGAGGCTGACCGGTTGTTGTGTCCAATGCGTGAAATCTCCCACCAGTTGGACGCTCATTGCGGTCGGCGCCCGGAAGGCAAAGTGCTGACTACGCGCAGCCGATTCATTGGATTTGATTTTGTTGGTCATGACATTTTTCCTTTCTGCCACTAGATGCGCCGCACGCGACGGGACGCCCCGGCATGGGTTTTAGTTTAACTGCTTTCCAAGGTAAGCCGCAGCGCGTGTGGCCGGCGTCTGCGCTCAACCAAATCAACTTGTCGCGTCTGGTCGCACTTTACTCCTCCGCTGACCGTCTCGCAATGGATCGGCGACAGATGCCCCTGCCTGTCGGCCGGTCGCGCTCGATTCCGGGTGGCACAAGTGGTTTGACTCGTTTCTCCGGCAAATCTACATTGCCCGCACATGTTGGCCGTTGAGTCAAAAATCGCGGCGGGGAACGGGCGCGCGCCACATCCCGAAGCCGCCCGTTCCTGGAAACTTATCGTCGAACCGGTCGAGCCGTTTCTCGATTCCGTCACGAAGCGATTGGCCCGGCAGGTCAACGAATTTGATCCCGCCCTGGCCCAATATGCGGATTACGCGCTGAACGGACACGGCAAACACCTGCGCCCCACGCTCGTGGCTCTGGCCGCCAATTCCCT
The DNA here is from genome assembly GCA_964561105.1 of uncultured Bifidobacterium sp. Taxonomy (GTDB): domain Bacteria; phylum Verrucomicrobiota; class Verrucomicrobiia; order Limisphaerales; family JADLHS01; genus JADLHS01. The sequence goes on from CAZLOH010000004.1 coordinate 128,153, forward strand.
CGGCACCCTGAATGACGCGCACGTCACCGTGGCCGTGATCATCGAGATGGTTCATCTGGCCACGCTGGTCCACGACGATGTGATGGACGAGGCGGAAGTGCGCCGCGGTCAACTGACGCTGGCGGCGAACTGGGGGAATGAGATCGCCGTGCTGTTCGGCGACTGCCTCTTCGCCCAGTCCCTGAAATTGGCGGCCAGTTTTCCGACGCCGGAAATTTGCCGGGCGGTGGCCTCGGCAACCAACACCGTTTGTTCCGGGGAAATTTTGCAGACCCGCCATCGCCGGAATTTCGCCTTGTCGCGGCGGGATTATTTCCGGGTGTTGGAAATGAAGACGGCGGAACTCTTCGCCTTGTCCTGCGACCTGGCGGCGTTCTTGAGCGACGCGGCCCCGTCGCAACGAACGGCCTTGCGCGAATTCGGACTCGCCTTTGGCACGGCTTATCAGATTTACGACGACTGCGTGGACCTGTTCGGGACGGAACAGGCGGCGGGCAAGTCATTGGGCACGGACCTGGCCAAGGGCAAACTCACCTACCCGGTGTTGCTGGCTTGGGAGCGGGCCGGCGGTGCGGATCGCACCCGGTTGGAAATGTTGATGCAGGACTGGCAGGCCGGATCGTTTGCGGACGTGACCGAGCTGTTGGCCCGATACGAAACGCTCGGCCCTTCGCGGGAATTGATTGAACGCTACCTGGCGCAGGCCCGTCAAAGTCTGAGGTTGCTTCCCGAGTCAGATGGTCGCGCCGGACTGGCCGGTGTGACCGAGTATCTGGCTCGGCAGACGGCGACGTTGTCAGAATGATTTCCCTAACCGCAATCATGACCGAACCGGAATCGGAACAGAGGGCCAAGGCCGGGGCGTCGTCCGAAGCTCAACGACCTGCCGGGACCATAGACCGCGCGGAAGAGGCGGGAATCGTGCGCCGGGCGCAGAAGGGAGATCTGGCCGCGTACGACGAATTGGTGCGCCGTTATCAGGAGCGCATTTACGCCACGATCTATCACATGACGTCCAACCACGAGGACGCCAACGACCTGGCCCAGGAATCTTTCATCAAGGGATTTCAAGCCCTGAAATCTTTCAAAGGCGGATCGAGTTTCTACACCTGGCTCTACCGGATTGCCGTCAACAAAACCATCAACTTCCTCAAACAACGCAAGAACCGCGCGGCCATGAGCTTGAATGATCTCGACTTCAATGCCGAGAATGACCCCGACTTGGTGGCGCTGGTTTCGGACGACACCCCCCGGCGCGACGCGGCCTTGAACGAATTGCAGGTAAAATTGAACGAGGCCATGCAAAAGCTGTCAGAACCTCACAGATTGGTTGTCACACTGCATGATGTGCAGGGTCTGGCCCACGAAGAGATTGCGGAGATCATGGATTGTAACGTCGGCACGGTTCGCTCGCGGCTCTTCTATGCGCGGCAACAGTTGCAAGGTTCATTGTTGGATTATTTGAAGTGAGTATGAATGCGGAAGACCAAAACCAGGATTTCACGGCCCTGCGTCGCCTCCTCAAGCTGAAGCGTTACGAGCAACCCCCGCCCCGTTACTTCAACGACTTTTCCAGCCGGGTGGTCGCGCGACTCCGCGCCGAAAAACGCGCCGGGCGGATCGAGTCGCTGGACGACATCATGTCTCAGACCCAGTGGTTGCAACGCCTGTGGCACGCCTTGGGACGGCGACCGGCGATGGCCGGCGTGCTGGCCGCCGCCGCTTTCGGTCTGGTGGTCGCAGCCGTATTTCTGACCGAGGGCGGTTCGCCGCCGCTGAGCACGCTCGCAAACGGCAACCCCGCCAATGTGGTAGAGCCGGCCAATCACCTCGCCACGACCGCCCCGGCCGATCTGTTCGGCAACAACCTGGCCGGATCTCCGCAACTGCTCAACAGCACCAACCTCGGCGCCATCCGGTCGTTGTTCGACAACTCGCCCTCGCTGCAAACGGTTCCAGCCAGCGGGAGGTCGGTGCTCCAGCAATAATTTCTACCGACAGCAAAACGGCGCGACCCACAAGTCGCGCCGCGCTTATTGATTCAGTTGCCGGTCAATCCTCTTTCACAAACACCACGGGCGTGGCGTCTCCCGTGATGACCAGCCGGCTGCCCTCAAACTTGGCCGTGAATTTTTCCGCGCCGCCTTCCACGTTGAAATTGTAGCCGGCGCCGTCCGTCTGCCATTCTCCCTTGAAATTCCGGGCCTCGGCCACCAGCGGCTTGCCCGGCTGCATGACCATGTGCGGCAGATTCTTCAGGACCAGCATGTGATCCGGCGCCGCCACCAGACTGCCGCTGGGAAATTTCTCCGCCATCCAGGCGCGCAGCTTCACCGCTTCGCTACCCCGGATGTTCGGCTTCAGCCGGCGATAGTTCAGGATGGTGGCGTTCACGTCGAAATTCCACCGGCCCAACAGCGGCTCGGTGTACTTGGCCGACACTCCGTTGGTCAGGTAATTCCCCAAATCCTTGAGGTCCGGTTGCAGCGTCGTCCAGACCGTCCGCAGCAATTCCGGATTATCAAACACCGCCTTGGCCGCCGGGTACTCCAGCACCTCGCGCAATGGCGCCTGCTTGAGCCGCATCTCCGCAAACGCGGCGTCGGATCCGAGCGCCTGAAACTCCGGCCGCTCGCCCAGGGACAGAAACCCCGGATACCGCAGCAGCCGGGCCTCCAGCAGCGAGTTCTGGTAGATCAAACCCGCCAGATCCGCTGCGTCGTAATACGACGACGGCAACTCATCCACCGCCCCGGCCACGCGCGCCATGCCCGTGCTCTGCAAATCACGCCCCAGTTGATTCAAGAGCCGCATCCCCCGCGAATCGTTCTCGCCCGACGCCATCTGCACCGTCCAATAGCTGAAGGCGTGGATGATGAAGACAATCAGCACCAGATACGCCGCTCCATTCAACAACCCCACGCACGCCCCCAACCGATGGTTGATCCGCTCCCACAGGGACAACCGCAAATCCCCCGCCTGGTATTTGTAATACACATCCACCTTCTGATGCACCATGAACGCGCCGACCTTGATCAACGCCATCAACACCACGAACGCCACGAACGGCGGCAGCACCCACAACAGGATGGGATTGACCACCCCTACGATCTTGAGCAACGGCGCCACCAACTTGCCGAGCGGGAGCGCCAGGAGCGAGGCCAGGATGATGCCCAGGAAGGAAATCGCCGCACGAATGGCCCCCTGCCGGTAACCCGCCGCCCCCAGACACGCCAGGAACAAAAATGTCAGCAACCAGATTGTCATGTCGGAAACTTAGAAACCGCCGCCACCAAAAGCACGAAGAAAATTTCAGCCACACCGTTCCCTCGACGACCTCCCGGCCATCACGGATGACTGCGGCGCACGATGGCCAGCCCCTTCAACAAGTCCACCGCCCGCGCCAAGGCTGGGTCTCGGATGATCGTCTTCTCCGGCGTGACCTCGTGACCCACGGGAACATCTCCGTCCAGGCTCAACCCTTCGCGACGGGCGCGAACCAGATCCGCTTCATTCACGCGCATCCGCCGGGCCGGCGCATTGGTTGCCGACGATAGATTGGTGACGATCGCGGTCTGATTTGTCCGGCTGAGATTGGCATAGGGATCGGCAAGGTAAGCGCGTTCCATTTCCGGCGACACGCTGATGGCAATATCCGGCTGGACGCCCTGCGCCGAAAGCGGTGTGCCGTCCCCCAGTTTAACTGGCCCGGTCGCAATCCGCAGTCGCTGTCCGTTCTGCAGCGGGAAATCCGTTGCCGTCATCGCGGCCCCGCGGGTGGTGCCGCCCAGGACCACCGCCACCTTTGCTTCGCGCAACACCGCCGCGAGCGCTTCGGCCGCGCCCGTGGTCTCGCCGTTCACCAATACCGCGACCGGCCAGGTCACAGCTTCGGTATTGGCCGAAGACTTCCTGATGCCATGGCCCCAATCCAGCAACGGCTGTTCGGTGGCGGCGAACAAATCGGCCACCGCCACCACCGCCGCGTAATCCTCACCATCGGCAAACCGGAGATCGAGCACGAGCCCGGTGATTTTGTTGGAATCAGCGAAAGCCTTGAACTGCCGGGTGATTTCACCGGGCAGCGCCTCCGAGACATGGGCAATGCGCAAATAGCCGACGTGATCCTCCAGCACCGTCGCTTTGCTGATGGCCGGTGAATTGGTGCGCGCGTTGGAGTCTTCCGCGCTGCCCAGCAAGCGCACCTTCCCGCGCAGACTGTGGAGCAACCCCTCGACCGCCGCCCGGTTCAGGTCCGGTTCGGTGGCCCCGGCGAGATGGGCATGGATCAGTTGCTGGACTTCATCGAAATCCGGAACGGCGTTGGTTTTGGCGTCGTCCGCGGCAAAGAGCGCAGTGAAGGTGGCCAGCAGCGAAAGCACGGCCAGACGGATGGGGGCGGTTCTCATTTCAAAAGCAAAGGCGGCCCGAGCTTAGGAACCCCACCCGACCCGCGCAAACCATTTTAGCTTTAAGTAAGCGCAAATCCCGGATTCTGGCCGGCGTTCTCGGTTTGGCGGTTGGTGTTTGGTGTTTGGTGTTTGGATTTTGCCTTTTCCCCTCCCTTCCTCCCGTCTCCGCGGATTGCTTCCTGTAACCGACTCGCCTATTTTCGCGCTCGAGATTCATCAACCATGCCCCGCACCCGACAGGAATTGGAGGACATCGAACGCGCCACGCTCGCGCCCTATGCCCAGAAAAGCGCCGATTCGCGCGGGCGCGTCTATGCGGAAACCTCACCCGACTGGCGCACCGAGTATCAACGCGACCGCGACCGCGTCATCCATTCGCGCGCCTTTCGTCGCCTGGAATACAAGACCCAGGTGTTCCTCAACGGCACCGGCGATCATCTCCGCACGCGGCTCACGCATACGATGGAAGTCGCCGCCGTCGCCCGTGGCATCGCCCGCGCGCTCAAACTCAACGAAGATTTGACCGAGACCATCGCCCTGGCGCACGACCTCGGTCACTCACCGTTCGGTCATCGCGGTGAACATGTCCTGAACCGGCTGATGCAAGGACACGGCGGTTTCGAGCACAATCGGCAAAGCCTGCGCGTGGTCGAACAACTCGAGCAAAAATATCCCAACTTCTCCGGCCTCAACCTCACGTGGGAAGTGCGCGAAGGTCTGGTGAAACATTTCCCGGCCACGGCTCATCCCAGCCAGCGCCGCGGGTTTGCCGCAAAAAATTCGTCGCTCGAAGCGCAGGTGGCCAATCTCGCCGATGAAATCACGTACTACAGTCACGACCTCGATGACGGACTGGAAGCCGGGCTGTTGAATGAAACCGATTTGAATCGTCACCTTTCCGTCTGGCGGGATGCCGCGCGTCGAATCCAACGCAAACACGGCGCGCTACCCGACGAGTGCCGCCGTTATTTCATCATCCGCACCATGATTGATGGGCAGGTGCATGACGTGGTGGAGACGACGGAGAAAATGATCACCCGGGCCGGCGTGCAAAGCGCCGACGATGTGCGCCTGCATCCACGTCCACTCGTGCAATACAGTCCGCCGCGCCGCCAGTTGAATCAGGAGATGCGAAAATATCTCTTCCGCCATCTCTACTTCAGCCGCCAGGTGGATGACGCCAATACCCGCGCCGTGCGGGTGCTGGAGGAGTTGTACCGCTTCTATCTGGCGCACCCCCGCGAAATCGGCGAGCAGTCCCGGAAACGCATCCGGCGCGAGGGATTGCATCGCGCGGTTTGCGATTACCTCGCCGGCATGACGGACCGTTACGTCATGCAGGAGCGGGCGCGTTTGCTCGGGACGGAAGATTGAGATTCACGAACTTCGATTTTACTTCTGCCCGCTTGCCTGGATGGTGACCTCGCCATTTTCCACCTGGATGCTTTGCAGCTTCCGGATGGCCTCGGCGCTTTTCGGGTCCTGCGTCGCCTCCCGGGCGAGATTTTCCTGCCGCAACCGGCTCATGAACGATTCCGGCAACGGATTGCCCTTCACCGTCACACTCTGCGCCGTGACCTCCAGCGCGCCATTTTCCAAACCGACCTTGAACACGGCTTCGCCATTCAGATAACGGCCCTTGCCCACCCAGCCGAGGCCGGACAATGGAATACTGATCTGGCCTTTCACCTCGTTGCCGTTCAGGGAGACGTGGACTTTGTCCGCAAGTTCCTTCGTGTTGGCCGTGCGCGCAATCAACGCATTGATCTCCTGCTCGTTCAGCGTGAGCGGCGCGCCCGGCTTGCCGGATTTCAACGTCGCGCCAAAAGACTTCACCCGATCTTCCAGACTTTGGAATTCGGCGTCGGTCAGTTCAACCTTGGGCAACGGCATCGGTTTGGTGTCCGTGTAGGCGTCCAGCGTGTTGCGCGCAAACCGGACGGCCAGAAAAACCATCAGTCCGGCGATCAACAGGAGCACCACCGCCGTGAGACAGCCGTAGAACAGACAGCCGCGGCGCTTGGGTGCGGGTGGATTCGTGAGCGGTTCAGTCATGAGTTGGAAGGGAGGTTGTGGCTGCGGCCCGGGTTATTTTTTCTTCCCGCGCGATGGCGGATTGGCCCGCACCCGGATTGGCGGTGGGATGGGAATTTTCGGTGGCAGCGGTGGCGCTGCCGGCGCAGGCGGCTTGGACAACTGTGGCTCGGCCAGTTCGAGCACCTTGGCGGCGATGTTCAACGCCCGCGGGGGCGTCGCGGCTGCCGTCGGTTGAATCTGCAAATCCTCCAGCTTTCGCGACAACCAGTCGCCGGATTGCGTCACCGCCTCGCCGATCTTCGTTTCGGGAAACTTCATCTCCCCCAGGTTGAAATCCGCCAGCGACTTCAGCTTGTCCACCGTTTCACCGGCGGACGCGACCACCTCGTTCCACTTGCTGCTCATCGCGGCCCAGGTTTGATAACCGTTCACCACCCATTCCACCCGGCCCGTTTCGATGTCGAGCAACAAGCCGTGAACCGGAATCCGCGGACCGATGAGCGGACTGGAACGCACGATCTCACAACCCTTGATCACATTCTGCCGTTCACTACTGAACAGGCCAAAGTATTCGTTCACGTTGTCCGGCAGGAGATGCCGCTCGACGCCAAGATTCTTGAGCCGCTCCAGCAACTGCGTCGTGCTCGTCCGGCACACCTGACAATCGGTGTGACCGATCAGGGCGATTTCCTTCGCGCCTTTCACCGCGCAGGCGAGGGCCAGTGACCGCAGCGTGCTGGACAGCGGGCCGGTGACGACATTGCCGGCGTTGCGCAACCAGACGAAATGCTCGCCGCGCAACCCGAGCACGTTGGGGAGAAGTGGATTGAGCCGCGCGTCAATACACGTCAGCGCCGCGAGGGGCAGCGCATCCGCATAATCAGCCGGATGCAAACCGGCATCCGGGTCGCCGGCGGCGGCGCGGTGGTTCGCTTCGATGATCGCTTCGAACAGGCGCATGACCACCGCAGATTATCCCGTCAGCCGCCGCGAGCAAGCGTAGCTTTCTTGGAGGGCGGGCGCAGCGGGTTGTGGGATACCCTGCCATTGAACTGAGCCGCAGCGCCCGTGACGCCCGCGTTACCCGGCAAATAATTTCGTGCCACCGCTTTCATAACGGCCAAGCCAAAGCCGACCGCCCCACTGGGGGAGGAGTTTCAAGTTTCAAGTTGGAAGTTTCAAGTTATGGGTTGCCTTCAAGCGGAGCGCCGAATCTATCCGTATTCCGAAGGCTGAAAACCGAGAGCCGAAAGAAATCCGAAGCCCAAAATCCGAATGTCCATGCCTTGCCAGCAGCGCGGCCAAACCATTTCCCCGCCATCGCGAACCATTTCGGATTTCGGGGATTCGGATTTCGGATTCCACAAGCGTTCGGCTCGCGAGGACGCTCGCCCCACCAGCGGAGTTCTGAATTCCAAGTCCCAAGTTCCAAGCCGCAAGTATCTGCCGCAGTAATCCGCGCGGCGATTTCACGTTGCTCCCGCGCGCCGACCCCGCCACAATCACGCCGCTACACATCCAAGCATTATGGCCTATCAGGAAAAACAGCTTCAGGAAATCTCCCGCCAATTCCAGATTTACGGCGAGATCCTCCACGCCGAGACGCTCAAGATCGGCCACATCAACGAAACCTATTCCGCCACCTACGACCAGGGCGGCATGCGCGTGCGCTACATCCATCAAAAGATCAACAAGGGCGTCTTCAAGAATCCCGTGGCGGTGATGAAGAACGTCCTGCGCGTCACCACGCACTTGCGCCGCAAACTTGAGGCCGCCGGCGCGCGCGACATCACCCGCCGCTCGCTCATCGTCATCCCCACGCGCGACGGCCAGTCGCATTTCGTCGGGCGCGACGGCGAATTCTGGCGCACGTTTGTGTTTGTGGAGGGCGTGCAATCGCTCGAGGCGGTGCAATCTCCGGATCAAGCCTTCCAGGCGGGCCGGGCGTTTGGCGAGTTCCAGAGCCTGCTGGTGGATCTCCCCGGCGGACGACTGCACGAAACCATTCCCGCGTTTCACGATACCCGGAAACGCTACGCCGCGCTGCAACAGGCGCTGGCCAAGGATCACTACAACCGCGCGCAGGCGGCCCGGCCGGAAATCGAGTTCGCCCGCCGCCGCGCCGGCCTGGTCGGCGTGATTCTCGACGCCATGGCCAGGGGAAAAATCCCCGAACGCATCACGCACAACGACACCAAGTTCAACAACGTGATGCTCGACACCCTGACCGGTGAAGCCCGCTGCGTGGTGGACCTGGACACCGTCATGCCCGGCTGCGCGCTCTACGATTTTGGCGACATGGTGCGAACTACCACCAGCCCCACACTCGAAGATGAACTGGACCTGACAAAGGTGGAGATGCACCTGCCCACGTTCAAACAGCTCGCCGAAGGTTATCTCTCGACGGCTGGTTCGTTTCTGTGCCCGGCGGAGAAAGCGCTGCTGGCGTTCGCCGGCAAACTGATCACGTTCGAGATCGGCATGAGATTCCTCACGGACTTCCTGAGTGGCGACACGTACTTCCGCATCCATCGCCCGGATCACAACCTCGACCGCTGCCGCACGCAGTTCAAACTTGTCGAATCCATCGAGCGACAGGAGCAAACGATGCAGAAATTCGTGGATGGCCTGGGCCGGGCGACGACCCGGAAATCACGCCCTCGCGCCCGGAAGGGCAGCTAAGTCAAGCCGTAGAATCTCGCCACGTTTCCACCGAAGACCTTTGCCGCGGCGTCTGGCGCGAACTGGTTGACGTAATCCGTCACCAGTCCACAGACCCGTTCATAACTTCCCGCCAGCAAGCACACCGGCCAATCCGAGCCAAACATCAACCGGTCCACTCCGAACGCCTCGAACACGACGTCGAGATAGGGTTTGCAATCGTCGGCCCGCCAGCGCTGCCAGTCCGCTTCGGTCACCAAACCGGAGACTTTGCAGGTGACGTTGGGCAGTTTGGCCAAATCTCGAATCAACTCGCGCCACGGCGACAGCCTGCGTTCCTTGATCGGCGGCTTGGCCAGATGATCGAGCACGAACGGCTGTTCGGGAAACCGTGCCGCCAGTTCGATCGCCGCCGGCAACTGTCGCGGAAACACCAGCAAATCGTAGGTCAGTCCCAGTTGATGCAACGCGCCGATGCCGCGCTGAAAATCCTCCCGCAACAGGAACCGGTCGTCCGGTTCATCCTGCACCACGTGCCGCACGCCAACGAACCGGGGATGCTGCGCGAATTCGGTCAGGTCCTTCACCACCGTGGGCGCGCACAAATCCACCCAACCCACCACGCCACGAATGATCGGGTTGGTTTCCGCCAGTTCGAGCAGCCAGCGCGACTCCGCCAGGCTCGGGCGGGCCTGCACCGCGACGCAGCCAGCGAATTTCCCGGCCTGCAACTGCGGCGCCAGGTCCGCCGGCAGAAAATCCCGGCGAATTGGCCAGCCGGATTGCATCCAGCCATACTCGACCGGATTGAAGCGCCAGAAATGTTGATGACTGTCTATCCGCATCGTGAGGGAAGGCGCTTCACTCCGTGCGGCAACCCATCGTCAACAGCACGTTGGCCCACAGCGCCTGATCGCCCGTCTGAATCGTCAACACATGGTCGGGAGACTTGACCGCCTCGTAAAAATCCCACTTTGGAATCGGCTCGAGTCTGAGCTTCAATCCCGCACCGGCAATCACATGGCGAAACTCCTCCCACACCGGCGGCTCGCCGTGTTGCGCGTACGGATCCTCGGGCGGAATGCCCATCGTGTTCACCTGGTCCACCGGCACGGCGCTGAGAACCGCGCGCAATGCCTGGGTCACGGTCACCACGCCGGGCGAGAGATTCAGACTCACCACTTCCGCGTGCGGACCTTTCTTGGTCGAAGCCGGGTAATTCCCATCGGCAATCAGAATGCGCGCGTGATGACCGGCCCGCGCCAGCGCCTCGTTGAGGCGGGGATGAATCAGTTGATGTTTGAGCATGGCAATAAACCGTCCGTCTGCGTTGGGAGCTTCGGCTTTCGGCCCGTCCGAACAACGGAGGAACATTTCAAAAATGGTGAATACCGCTCCGAGAACCAAGCTGAATTTGCGGCGGTAGCCGTCGAGGTAAGGGGCGGTTGCTGGCGCTGAAGCGTTGCCGGGTTTCGTTTCCTCACGACAACGGCCATGACTCGCCAGCGCACGCCACATTCAATTCCACCGCATCGCCGATTTCCAACCCGGTCCTGCGCGATCGTCATGCTGCGTGTCCGAGTTCCGCGAGCTTGAGCACGGTGTTCCAATTTCGCGCGGTGTTCGTCACCCCGATCCACTGGTCGAATTTCGCCGCCATTTTACATGCGCCAAAACCGTTCGGGGTATGCACGTAGGCAACACCCGCGATCAACTTCAGATCCTCCCCTTTCACGCCTAGCGCTCGAATCCGTTCGATAGCCTCGGCCTTGGGTGTTCCATCCAGCAACGCGGCGTGAACGGTGGTCGGCGCACGCGCCGCGGCTCTGGCAAAAGGATTGTTCGCAATGACGGCATCCCACTCCGCCAGCGTCGGCGCGAAGATGGCCTTGTCGAAATCAAAATGTTTGCGACAAAGCCCAGCGACCCGGGCGATGACTCGCTCCCGCTCCAGTGGGCTGCGGACAATGGCATTGCCGCTATTGATGTAAGTGGCGACGTTCTCGAAACCCGCCTGGGTGAGCTTTTCACGAAGCGCGGCGACCGGCAGTTGTGTTTTCCCGCCAACCCCACGGAAGAGGAGAAGATAAACCATCGCTTTCATTCGCTGCAGATTAACTGAGTCGCCCAGTTGATTGAAGCTCAAGTCGCCGGATGATTGTCAAACTGTGGCGGCGCAAGTTTTCAAGAAGTTGAGAAGCTCAGTCCTGCGTGTAATGCGCCTGCACACGACATACTTTACCTGCGGCATCAAACTCCATCGTCTCGGCAGCGCGAAGATTGTTCACGCTGCGATATTCCAGCACGCAACTACGCACACCCGGATACAGGCGGATGAATTCAAACTTCAGCGCCGGATAGGCCGCCAACCCGCGCGCAAAGTACTCGCGCACGGCAGCCTTGCCACGGATCGCGCCTTCAGGATTGCCAGCAAGCTGGACAATGAACGGCGAGAAAAATTCCACGCCCTCCGCGTACTGGTCGAGGATGCGCTCCAAATCGTGCGCGTTCCATGCCGCGATCCATACCCGCGCATGTCGTTCGTAATCCATCGGCATGGCTACGCCTTGACTGGAGTGGTTCCATCATCGGGCGGCCAGGACACACCGGCGAGTTCCCGGGGCAACTGTTTCGGGTCCACCGGGTAAATCAGTGAGAGGTCCATGCCGGTGGACTTCGAGCCTTGGAGAAACTCCAGTTCCTCCGGCGCGCCAACAATCAGCCAGAGCACTTCGGCGTCCGTGTCATTGAACACCTGACGCAACTGATCCGGCCCAACCAGCACGCCGCCATAACGCGGCACGGTCAATGTGTCGTCGCCCACGCGCATCCGGCCCGTGCCTTCCAGCACAAAATAAAATTCCTCCTGCCGGATGTGCTTGTGCAGCGTGTTCGCACTTTGGGGTGGCAACCGCCACAACCGCGCGCTGAGATTCTCGCTCCCGGTGCGTTCCAAAAAATCCGCGTTCGGAATCTTCATCAAGTTGGACGGCCGCCAGTGCAGGTCGTCCGGTTCGATCAACGTGTAGCCCGTGATTGGTTTCATAAATCTGTTCAACCGGGTAGGAGCGTGGCAGTGCCGCCGAAGCTATCGCGCCCGGCGCACCTCGAAGTGATACGGATACGGCTTGGCCTGGGCGCGCGCCAGTTCCGTGAGCTTGTCATCCAGCCGTTTGAATTCGGCGGCGAGTTTTTTCGCCTTTGGATTGGTGTCGTTGTATTGGGCCGAAAATTTTCCACCCATCCACAACTTGTCCCGGGCATCCACGATTTCCTTCACGACATCGGATTGCGCATCCCACGGCCCGCCCGGCTGCCAGCCGTCGGCCGTCGCCGACGCGATGTTCAAGCCTTCCGCCAGTCGCTTCGCGTCCCACGAGCCGAGCGGTCGCCCGTCCACGCGAAGGTCATAGCGCCCGTCGGCCAGTCCCTTCACCGTGAGCCGATAGCCATTCAACGTGTCCGGCACGGGCACGAACTGATACTGCAACGCGCTCAGAATTCCGAGGTTCATCGGCAACCCCGCATCGGCGCGCACAAACTCCACGCCCTCGGGCAGCTTCTTTACTGCTGAAATCTTGCAGCCGGTCGCGCTGATCACCTGCCTCGCCGCCGCATCCACAACCGCCTCGGAAACTTCCGCTTCCGCGCCCAACCCCTTGAGCATCGCCCAGCCCATCGCCAACTGACCGAGGTCATTCAAATGCACACCGTCCTCCAGATGCAGGCGATCAGGCTTCCTGGCGTCCGGTTTGCGGGCGTTCGCCGCCCACACGCGACGCTGTACTTCCCGCATCCCGCGCGAGAGATCAATCGTGTCCGCGCCGAGCGACCTCGCCAAGGCCAGGCCTTCGTCGGCCATCTTTTGCAGATACCCCTGCTCTCCCTTGTCGGGGTCCTCGTGCAACACCGCCGGCGAACAGATAAACACGCGCACACGCCGCTGCTGACATTCGGTCACGATCGCGCGGATGCCGTCGAGATACTTCTGCTTGTGCTCCGAATCCGCCTTCGTGCCCCAGCCGATGTCATTCACGCCAAACGCCACCGTCACCACCGTGGCGCCGTGCGCAAACACATCGCGTTCCAGCCGCGTGACCGCGCCCGCCGCCGTGTCGCCGCCCTGACCCGCATTCCAAAACTTCACGCGCCGCTCCGGATAACGCATCAACGTGTAAAGTTCCACGATCTTGGTGTAACCGCGCGCCGCCGTGATGCTGTCACCCAGGAACACCAACGTGTCGCCATCCTTGAGGGCAAACCCATCCGTCTCGCTGCCGGCTCGACCCCGCGTGGTGAGAAGCATCCCCAGGCAGCCGATCAACATCGCACGCGTCAGCCATGCCGGGCCTGAGCGCCAAAAAGTTGTTTGCCGGCGAGGACGAGGTGTTTGGCTGGTATTCATTTATTTGGCCGCTGGTTCGGCGGGCTTGATTGCTTCCACATCATGGACGGTTGCTTCCGGCCAGCCATCGGCGGTCCACCGTAACGGCATGATCGCCAGCGTGGCTTTGCCGTCCATGCGCAGGTCGCCTTCGAAATGCGAGGTGAACCATTCCTTCCCGAGCGCGTTCAAGATTCCGGCATGGCCCGGGCCGATCAACGGGCCATTCGTCGTGGGCAAAAACACACTGCCGCCGCCGTGAAGCAGGTCTTCGCCGGCTTTATCCACATACGGACCGGTGAGGGTCTGGCTGCGCCCGACGCGAATGTTGTAAGTGCTCTTTGGCCCCTGGCAACACGATCCCCAGTTCACGAACAGGTAGTAGGAGCCGCCATGCCGACAGAGGTAGGAGGCTTCGATGGATTCGTTGTAGGCCAGTGAATGCATTTTCGAATCCGGCGCGATCCGCTTTCCCGTCTGCGGATTCAACTGAATCAGTTTGATGCCGGTCCAGTACGAACCAAACGTCAACCACAGGCTGCCGTCGCGGTCGTGAAACAGGGAGGGGTCAATCGCATTAAACGCATCACCCGGCTGCCCTTCCTCCGTCCGCACCACGACTCCTTGATCGGTCCAGTGAAACGCCGGATCGCTTGGGTCCAAGGTTGGATTGGTCGCCAGCCCGATGGCGGACGTCATTTTCCCGAATGACGACACCGAATAATAGAGTAGGTAACGATCGCCCAGTTTGATGATGTCCGGCGCCCAATAGACCATGTTCCGGTTCGCGGGCACGATCTGGGCGATCCATTCCGGCGCTGACTGAAACACCGCCGGCCCGCGCTCCCATTTCACCAGGTCATGGGAATGATACGAAGGTATCCCGCGCCCCGTATAGAACACCCAGTATTCACCCTGGCAGGGCACGATACCCGACGGATCACGCGTGACCAGGCCGCGACTCGCCGATTGTGCAAGCGGTCGGGCGGGATAAATGTGGAGCGCGTTGGTCCGGGCCGACTCAGCTTGCGCGTGCGCCTCGTTGGAAAATGCCAGTATCCCAAGCAGCGCCGCTGCGAATGTAGGCCACCAGGAGAGACTCAACTTGGAATTCATTCGCCCCAATTTGAACGAATCCCCGACCGATTCAAGCCAGCACCGGCTCAAACTTTCAAACAAGCTCGAAATCCCCGTGCCGCGTAATACGACTGCGCGCCGTTGTGGCCGATGAAGACGCGCTCGTAGCGACGCTCGCCATACAACGCCCCGCCCTGCCCGCGAAAATCCGACGGCGTAGCAATCCAGCTCGATGTCTTCATGTCGAATTTGCCCAGCGTTTGTAGCGTGAGGTATTCGTCCTCAGTCAGCAGTGCGATTCCCATTTCGGCGGCCAGATCCATGGCGGTGGTCTTCGGCCGGGCTTCCTTCCGCGACAGCCACCCTTCGCGGTCGTAACAAACGCTGCGTCGGCCGCCCGGACTTTCCGGTGAACAATCGAAGAAGATGATTTCACCCGACTTTTTATCCTGACCAACGACATCCGGCTCGCCGCCGGTGCGTTCCATTTCCGCGAGCGACCACTGCTTGCCTGGCTTGGCCTCCAGGCGCGCCTGCACCTTGGCCCACGCCAGACCTTTGTGCCGGTTCAGGTTCTGCTCAAACCGGACTTCCAATGCTGGGAGAAGCGCTTTGAGTTGCTGGGGGGACAACTCTCGATGGCTGTTTTTCGTTGTGCTCATAGGTTCGCCGGCTGCCGGCAAAGTAAATCAATTCCGTGAACGTGTCGCAAGTATTGCCATCAATTCAAACGGACCTCCCCCGATGAAACTTCGCCTCCGCACAGTTGACACGCCCGTTTGGCCGCCAGGTCCGGCCCAGTCAACTGTCACAGCAGAGCAGCGAAGAATCCTCAAGCCGTGCGACCACCTCACTTACCGTTTCTCAAAAATCAGGTAGGCCGGAGATTCTGTCACCTGCAGCTTGACGCTCCCATCCGTGCCTTGAGTTGCCTCCGGACGTTTCGCGTCGGCCTGACTCAGCGGCATTGCCTGCGCCGCCACGAGTTTCCCGGGAACTTTGTCCAAAGTAATGGCGGTGGTTTGCGCGGACCCGGTGGGCGACCAGACGGCCCAGACGATCCGGTTTGCGTCGTTGGCATATTCCTGCACCCGCACGCGTCCGGGTTCATTGGTTACAATGCGTTCAAAACGATAATCGCCGAGCACCCGGTGCAGATGCCCAACCGAGTAATAAGCGGGCTTTGGTTGAAAATGCCGGGTCAGGCCGGCGCTCGCGTGAACGCTCGGCTGGTCGTCGTCGTTGAAAAAATAAATGTACGCGCGCTCGACCGGCATCGCGGAAAACACCAACAGCGAGCGCACCAGCCACTGCGCCTGTTGCTCATCCGTCACGCCCTGCCATTTGGCAAAGGTCCCGGTTTTCTCCGGCTGTTTGGTGCTGCTGTCGTAGCCGAATTCGGTAATCCACACGGGCTTGCCCGGGGCGTGCGCGTCCCGCCACTGGCACAGAGCCTCCACGTCCGGCAGATACCGTCGGAGCTTCGGATCCTCGGGAAAACTTCGCCGCCAGGTCGGCCAGCCTTCGAGTTGCGCGTAGGTGTGGAGGTTCAGCACGTCGAACAACGCCAGGGAATTCGCCACGCACGCGACACTCTTTTCGTATTCACCACTCTTGCCCGTGGTCAGGTTGCAGGTCGCGATCTTGAGCTTGGGATCCCCGGTCCGGATTCCTTCCGCCATCGCCCGGAAGACGCGCGTGTAATCCGCATCGCTCCACTTTCCGGGTTCGTTGCCAATCTCCACGGACTCCACCAGCTTCCGGTTGCCGCCCGGCCCAAACTCGCGGGCAAAAGCTTCGCCGTACGCCCGGGCGTCCGCTTCGAGGTTTTGCCAGTGCGCCTGGTTCACCGACTCGAACATCAGGCAGACGTCAATGTTCCAGTCATGCGCCCGCCACGAACCATACACTTGACTCCAATCCACACGGTTCTTGGCGAACGGAAAGGGTGGCAACGCCGAGGTGTTCGTCCCCAAATCCCATTCCACCGGATGGTAATCCCGCACCAAATTGCACACCGGCTGGTAAAGTTCCGGTTTGAACTGCACCGTGTGACCATTGATCCCGATGAAATCCCGCATCCGAGGTCGCGCCTCCGCAGCCGTCGCCGACGCTCCCCACGCGACGAGACATGTGATACCCGCGGCGATCCCGCTGAACGTTCTCGATTTGAACAATCGCACGATTAACATGCCCGGACAGTATCGCGGTCAGGTTGGAAGCGAAACCTCGAACATCTTGGCTTGCTTGAGCGCCCATTCCATTCACAACCCGACTTCAAGCGACGGCGAGCGACCGCGCGCACATGGAGACTGCGTTGCGCGTCATCTCCTTGGCACGCGTGAACCTTCGTCAGCATTGCCAGGCGCGATCAGGCCGCCGTCCAACGCCGAAAGCTTTCCACGCACTGCCGGGCGGCCGTCATGCTGTCCGGCAAGGGCAGTGCCTCCGCCGAGAGATAACCCGCATACTTGATCTCGCGCAATGCCGCCATGATCGGCGTCGGGTCCGTATGGCCCGAACCCATCGCCTGACGGTTGCTGTCCACGAAATGCACGTGCCCCACCAGCGGGCCACTCGCGCGCAACGCGTCCGCGATGGAAGTTTCCTCAATGTTCATGTGGAACAAGTCGCACAACAGTTTCACGTTCCGCGCCTGCCATTCTTGCAAGAATTCGGCGGCGTCACCCTGCCGGTTGAACAAATTCGTCTCGTAACGGTTCAACGGTTCATAGAGCAGCGGCACGCCATGACGTGCCGCGCGCTCCGCGAGAGTCATCAGCGTCTCGCCCAGCCAGTCGAGCGCCCGCTCGCGCGTCACCCCCTCGCCCCAGCGCCCCTGCATCGAGCCGATGATGGCCGGCGCGCCGATGGAACCCGCCGCGTCAATGATTTCGCGGATGAATCCCACCGCGCGTTCACGGATGGCTGCGTCCGGATCGGTGAGTCGCAGCCGCTGCTTGATCCAGCCCGCGCCGGTGCCCAGGGCCGCGCATTTCAATCCCTCCGCTTCGAGCAACCGGGCGAGTCGGGACATGTTCAACGCGCCGGCGCTCGCCGGGAAAATTTCCACCGCGTCAAACCCCAGCGCGGCCGCCTGCTCGCAGCTCACCGCCAGGTCATCCCAAAATACGAACGGCCCGCCCCGCGCTTCCGGCACCAACGAAATAGTGACCGCTGATTTCATGGCAAATTATTCCAGATTTACGACCGCCTTGATCACGCCGGTTTCCGGTCTGGCAAACGTGGGAAATTTCTCGATGAGTTCCCCGAACGCGGCGCGGTGCGTGATCCACGGCCGCGTATCAATGTTCCCGTGCTCGATCAGCTTGATGATGCGCGTAAAGTCGGGCGGCAGCGCATTGCGGCTCGCGAGCAGCGTCAATTCCCGCCGGTGCATCACCGGTGCGTGCGGAAACGACACCTCCGCCTGCGTGATCCCCACATACACCAGCCGGGCGGTGAAGCCGCAATACGTCATCGCGCGGGCCATGGATCGGTTGTTGCCCGTGGCGTCCACGACCACTTGGGCGAGCGCGCCGTTGGTCACCTGCTTCAACGTCTCCAGTTCCGTGCCCTCACCCTTGGAGCAAATCGTGTCCGGCACGCCCAGTTTCGTGCGGACGAATTCCAATCGCTGTTCGTTCAGATCCATCACGAGCGTCTTCGCGCCTGATAGCTTGGCGAATTCAATCACCGACAGCCCAATCGGCCCCGCCCCGATGACCAGGACATGCTCGCCCGGCTGCGGATTCCCCCGGTTCACCGCGTGACAGCCAATCGCCAGGGTCTCGACCAACGCGCATTGCTCCGGCGACAGAGAGTTGGCCGGATGCAGCTTGCGCGCGGGCAGCACCAGTCGCCCCGTCAGGCCGCCATCCATCATCACACCAAGCACCTTGAGATTCTCACAACAGTTCGTCGCCCCCGCGCGGCAGGAAAAGCATTGCCCACAATTCATGTACGGCTCCACCGAACAGCGGTCGCCGACCTGGACGTTCGTCACGCCAGCGCCGACCGCCAGCACCTCGACCCCAAGCTCGTGACCGGGAATGCGCGGATAGGAAAAGAACGGCATCTTGCCGAGGTATCCGCTGTAATCCGTGCCGCAGATTCCGACCCGCTGAACGCGCACCAAAGCTTCACCGGGTTTGGGCGCGGACGGTTCGGGCATTTCGATGAAACGGAACTGTTGCGGTTTTTCGAGTTGGAGCGCTTTCATGCCGGGAGTTGAAGTGCCGATTCAGTGAAGAAATAACTACGCTGTGGCTGCTCGTACCAGCGCAGCCCATTCGGCAGCGCCTCGCAGGCATACTCCACATGAATGACCCGTCGGCGCGAGGGCGAATTTGCCGGCGCTGACGCATGCAGCAGCAAAGGGCGCATCACCAGCACGTCGCCAGCGGCGGCGCAACACCGGACCTCTGCCGTCGTCTGTCGGCACCGCTCGATTTCGTCCTCTTCCAATCTGCCGTGCCCCTGCGAACCCGGCAGCACGCGCAAGGGCCCATTTTCCGGCCCGCAATCATCGAGGTGAAGTCGCAGCGCCACCATCCGTTCCAATATGCCGGTCGGCGGATGAACGTGAATCACACCGTCCTTGACCGACCACCCGAAGAATCCCGGCGTCTCGATGCGTTCCGCAACGGCAATGGCCGTGTCCTGATGCCAGGGCACTCTCCAGTTGGCAGCGGGTGTTTTATCGAAGAACAACGCGCGCACCGGAAACGCATCGGCGTCGAGCGCGGCGTCCGCCAGTGCTTTGAGAGCAGGGGAATTCGCCAGGAACGCGATGCTTGCCGCATCGCTCAACCGGATTCTTGCGCCGCCCCGATGCCGGAAGGGAAGTTGCGCCATGACCTGACGCAGCGATTCCACCTCAGCTTGATTGCAGCGCATTTCAGCAAGCGCAAAACCATCGCGCGCCAACGCGTAGCTTCCAACAGCAGGTCGCGAATGTTGCGCGGGCTGCGTTCCCTTGACCGATCCGTCGGCGTGGACATTCACAATTTGAACTCCTCGATGGTCTTCGCCCGACAGCGTTCTTCCGACGCGGGGATCGCATCGGGAAACCACGCGCGCAACTGCCGCACTCCGCGGATCATTCGCTCCAGCGAAACCCGGGGAGGCAGAGCCGCAAAGCCCGCCCCGTCGGGGAGGTCGAAATCGAGACTTGGGCGCGCCGCGTCACGCATGCCCGAGGATGCGGATGAAGGTTTTGTAGATTTCACTGCTGCCAT
The DNA here is from genome assembly GCA_964561105.1 of uncultured Bifidobacterium sp. Taxonomy (GTDB): domain Bacteria; phylum Verrucomicrobiota; class Verrucomicrobiia; order Limisphaerales; family JADLHS01; genus JADLHS01. Next base: position 147,964 of record CAZLOH010000004.1, read on the forward strand.
ACTTCAGGAATAGCGCTTCGTAATGCGGATCTTTCAGGTTGATCTCATGACGCCGGAGCAATACTTCCACATCATCGGATAGTTTCATTTGCTTGAGCCACTAATTGTTCTCCGCCAGGCCCTCGACATGCCCAAGGTTTTTCACCGGCTGAAAAATCCGCTGCACCTCGGCGAGCAACTCCTGGTCGAGCGGTTCGGCGGCCCACTGCGCCCACTGGCGGATGTTGGCCGGGTTCGCGCTGCCGGCGATCGTCGTAGTGATGTCGGGATGGGCGAGGCTGAATTGCAGCGCCAGTTTCGCAATGTCCACGCCCCGCTTCGCGCAATGCGCGGCAGCGGCCCGCGCGGCAGCCTTCACGTTCTCCGGTTCCTTGAGCCAGGCGGGCAAGGGCGCGTTGGTCAGCAAACGCGCGCTGAACGGGCCGGCGTTCATCACACCGACGCCCCGCGCTTTCAAATACGGGATCGTCTCGTCCGCCAGGCGCGAGTTCTGCAACGTGTATTGATTGTAACTGAGCGCGCAATCCACGTCCGTCCGGTCGCAGAGGTATCGGAAAATTTTCTGCGGATAACCGCTGAACCCGATGAACTGCACCTTGCCTGCTTGCTGAATCCGGCGCAGCGCCGGAATTGTTTCCTCCACGATTTGGTCTAACTTCACGAACTCGATGTCGTGGCAGAGCACGATGTCAAGGTGGTCGGTGCCGAGCCGATGCAAACTCACGTCCACGCTCTCCACCACGCGGCGGGCGCTGAAATCAAAATGGTTCAGATCATACCGGCCAAGCTTGGTACCGAGCGTGTATTGCTCGCGCGGCACGTCGCGCAGCGCGATGCCCAGCAACACTTCGCTCATCCCGCGCCCGTAGAACGGCGAGGTGTCAATAAAGTTCAGCCCGCAATCCAGCGCCGTCCGGACGCTCGCCAGCGCTTCATCAAGCTTAACGCGACGGAATTCCTGTCCGAGCGAAGAGGCCCCAAAACTCAAGCGGGGCAGCTTGAGTCCGGTCTTTCCAAGTAAGCGAGTTTCCATTTGATGTTCCCAAGCATGGGCAAGGGAGTCCAACCCGGCAATCTTACAGTTGCCCGCCCCGACGTGGCAGGAACCGAAGCTCGGAACATTTTCGTTTCACGGAGCGCGCTCATCCGCCCGCCCGAACTTCTGCTTGAGTTGATCGTACAGCACGCGCTGATCCTCATCGCTCAGATCGTCCAGGTATTCCTTCACGAGTGCGTTCGCGCGCGCGGTCTCCGACCGTTTCACCGCTGCCTCAAATGCTTCCTCGTTCGCCCAGTAGGCTTCGCCCGAATCAAACATCGCCCACGGCTTGGGCCGCATGTTGCCGTCCTTCTTGCGGTACTTTACACCATCCACCAACGTGGACTTGCCCACGAACCGCCAAGTGCGATCAAAGAATACCCGCTCCGCGCGCAGCGTTCCGCCCTGGTCCTCATAGCGCACCCACAGGGTGAACGAGGCGGCAAAAAGCCGCTCGCGTTTGGGATGATCACGGAACGTGCCCATGTCATTCTCCGGTTGACCTGAATTGCGCGCTGCCTTGACGGAAACTTCAATCACGTTCGTGCCGCAGACAATGGCGAAGTCGGCCAGCCGGTTTTTCTCCCGGCCGGTCTCGGCGCGACCGTCATTGAAATTTCGCGCGGTCAATCCCGGGATGGCGCGCGGCAGGATGACTTCCAACGCGTCGCTGGCCGCGTCCTCGAACTGCCGCCAGACCGTCGTGTAGCTGCCGCGATAGCGGTTGGTGCTCATGCGCGCCGTGAGTTCGGCGGCGATGTCACCTTTCAAGGAATCCAACCGGGCGGCAACGTCCTGCGCGCTGAGGTCGGCCGCCTGACTGGTGAATGCCAGTAAAAGAAACAGGCCGGTGACGACCCACCGCGCGCCAGTTGTCGGAAAGATTTTCACAGCAATTTCTGAGGAACGCTCTCCACGGCGGGAACCTCCGCCAGCGTCTTGCCTTCCGCTCCGCCCCCGAGATCGGCCAGTTCTTTGCCGGCCGGTCGTACGCGCGATTGAAAACTGGCGGACGCCTTGTTGTACGCGTCATTGGCCTTCTCCAGCCCATCGCGGATGCGTTCAAAATGGTCCGTGAACGTCACCACGCGCGCGTACAACTCCCGGGCGGCGTCCGCGATTTTCTGCGCGTTCTCCGACTGCGCGTGGTGTTGCCAGCTCACGCTCACGGAACGCAGCAGGGCGATCAACGATGCGGGCGTCGCCAGCAGGATGCGTTTGCTCGCCGCCCAAACAATCAAGTCGTGGTCGCCTTCCAGCGCGGCGCTGAACAGCGATTCGGCCGGAACAAACAAAACCACGTAATCGAGTGCGTTGGGAAACTGGCTTGGATAATCGCGGTCGGCCAGTGCCCTGATGGTAGCCTTGAGTTTTCCCGCGTGCGCCGCGAGGGCCTCTGACCGCTTGGTGGCATCGGCGCTGTCCAAGGCGTTCAGAAAGTCCAGTTCCGGCACTTTGGCATCCACGATGATCAAGCGGTCTCCGGGCAATTTCACAATCAAGTCCGGGCGCTTGTCGGCTTCATCGCTTGTCCGTTGCTCGGTGAAATCGCAATGCGCGCTCATGCCCGCCGCCTCGACCACGCGCCGCAGCGTTTCCTCGCCCCAACGCCCGCGCGCCTGATTCGACTTCAACACGGAACGAAACTGCGCCGTCTCCGCCGCCAACGTCTGGCTCGACGCCGCCAGCGCCGTGAGTTGTTCCTTCACCTTGCCCAACGTGTCCGCCTGGGCCGTCTCGCTCTGCTGCAGGCGTTGTTGATAGTTTTCCAACTGTTGCTTGAGCGGCTCCACCAGCACCTTGATGGATTCCTGCCGCTTGTCGAGGTCGCCCCGGGCCGTTTCCTGCAATTTGCCGAAGGATTGCTCCGCCAGTCGGAGAAACTCCGGCGCGGTCTGTTTGAGTGCGTCGGCGCTCAAGGCTTTGAAGGCTTCGCGCAAGTCCGCCAGGGCCTGCGCCTGCGACGCTTTCGCCTCCAGCAACGCGCGCTCGTGCAACTTGCGATGTTCGCCCAGCAGGCTTTCCGCGCTGGCTTGATTTGCCTGGGCGGTCGCCAGCGACGTTTTTGTGACGCCGGCTTCGTTGCGAAGCTGGGTCAACTCCACTTCCCGCTGCTGGAGTTGCTGGCGCAATTCGTTCTCCAGCGCCGTGTTGACCGGTGCGACAGCCGGTTTGCCGCGCGCCAGGAGATAGCCGATCAGCCAGCCGAGGCCGCCGCCAATCAGGAAGGCGATTGCGAGTTGTACGCCGAGGGACATGAGTCAATTGACCTTGTTGATACGTTCTCCTTCTCCCTGAACCTTCCCACCGTTGTCGCCGAAGCAACGGCCCGGATCCCGTGGGCGACAAACTTTTCCGCCTCCACACGGCGGCGGCAACCGGTCAGAAATGCGCCACCACTTCAATCTCCACACCGGCGCCTTTGGGCAGCGCGGCGACCTGAATCGTGGAGCGCGCCGGGAAATCGCCGGTGAAATACTTCGCATAGACTTCGTTCATCCCGGCAAAGTTCGCGAGATCGGTCAGGAACACGGTGGACTTCACCACATGGGCGAACGTGAGCTTCTGGTCCTCCAGAATCGCCTTCACATTTTCCAGCACGCGCTCGGTCTGCGCCTTGATGTCGCCCGCGATGAGGTTGCCATCCGCCGGGCTGATGGGAATTTGCCCGGCGCAGAACAGCAGCTCGCCGACGCGCACGGCATGGTTGTACGGGCCGACAGCCGCGGGTGATTTCGAGGGTTTGACGATTTGTTTGGTTGCCATAAGTTCGGTCGGATTGAACCGGATGCCGTCGGGCCGAAGCAAGATTAAACGACGCGCCGCTCACGCCAGCAGCTTCGTCACGAGTTCGCCATGCACATCCGTCAGGCGGAAATCCCGGCCCTGGAAACGATAGGTAAGTTTGGTGTGATCGAAGCCAAGCAGGTGGAGAATCGTCGCGTGCAGATCGTGGACGTGGACCTTGTCCTTCGTGGCGTTGAAGCCGAATTCGTCGGATTCACCGATCGTGATCCCCGGCTTCACGCCGCCGCCGGCCAGCCACATGGTGAAGCAATTCGGATGATGATCGCGTCCGTCGTTGCCGCCTTGCACCATCGGCGTGCGGCCAAATTCGCCGCCCCACACCACGAGCGTGTCGTCCAACATGCCGCGTTGCTTGAGGTCTTTGATCAACGCCGCCGTGGCCTGATCGGTCTTGTGGCAATTCTTCTTCAGGTCCGCGGTGAGATTGCCGTGCTGGTCCCAGGACTCGTCAAAAATCTCCACGAACCGGACGCCCTTTTCCACCAGTCGCCGGGCCAGCAGGCAGGAATTGGCGAAGGAACCTTTGCCCGGCTCCGCGCCATACATTTCCAGCGTGGCCTTGGATTCGCGGGAAATGTCCATCACTTCCGGCGCGGCGAGTTGCATCCGGTGGGCCAGTTCAAAGGCGTTGATGCGCGTGGCGATTTCCGGGTCGCCCACCACGTCGAGATGCTGTTGGTTCAGCCGCTTGATGGCGGCGAGCGAGTCACGCTGGATTTGTGCATCCACGCCCTTGGGATTCGACAGGTAGAGCACCGGATCACCCACGCTGCGGAACATCACACCTTGATGCACCGAGGGTAGGAAACCCGGCCCCCAGTTGGACGCGCCGCCGCTCGGGCCTTTGCTGCCCGTGCTGAACACCACGAAGGCCGGCAGGTCCTGCGTCTCGCAACCCAGGCCATAGGTCGCCCACGCGCCGATGCTGGGCCGTCCGAATTGTTGCGAGCCGGTGCTCATCAGAATCTGACCCGGCGCGTGATTGAACGCGTCGGTGTGCATGGATTTCACGATGGCGATGTCATCCGCCACCGTCGCGAGATGCGGGAGTAATTCCGAAAGCTCCGCGCCGCTCTGGCCGTACCGGGCGAACTTGAACTTCGGCCCCAGCAACGCGGCGTTCGGATTGATGAAGGCGGCGCGATAATCCTTGATCAGTTCGGCGGGCGGCGGTTTGCCGTCCCACTTGGTCAACGCGGGTTTGTTGTCGAACAACTCCAGATGGCTGGGCGCGCCGGCCATGAAGAGAAAGATCACGCGTTTGGCTTTGGCCGGAAAGTGCGGCGCCTTGGGCGCGAGCGGATTGTCGGGCGTGATGGGCGCCGCCCAGCCGTTCTGTTGGAACAACGATCCCAGCGCGATCGCGCCCAGGCCGACGCCGCATTGCTGGAAGAACCAGCGTCGCGTGATCTCGCGCGGATCCCGGCCGGAATAGAGATGGTCCTGGCAGTTCATTCCTCGTCGTAGGGAAAACGCTTTTCCGGTTTCACGCCGTGTTTGCGGGCGGTTTCGCGCATCCAGGCCAGGTAGCGATGGCGCTCCTCCTTGGTCAGGTCGAGATTGACGCGGGCCAGTTCCTCGCCGAACGCGCGCACATGAAAGTCGCGTTCAATCTCGCGCAGACGGGCTTGCGTCTCAGGAGAAGCGCTCCGGCGGCGGTAACTCAATGGTGCGCGTTTCATTTGTCCAGCCACTTGAAGGATTTCATCACATCCAGCAGCCAAGTCAACGCGTTCTGGCAGGAGCCGGATTTCGGCAACGACGTTTCGGCGTAAAAAAGTAAGGGCACGGGCACGCGCTACTCCTTTGTAATCGTTTCGTCGAGGTTGAGCAACACGCGCGAGACGACCGTGTAAGCCGCCAGTTGCGTCGGAGTCGTCCCGTCCGGCAGTTTGTCGGGCAACCCGCTGCTGCCGGTCGCAAGTTCACCGGCGTTCACCCAGCCTTCGCCGATGTGTTCTTCCTGTTTCTCGAGCAGGGAGAGCAATTCCTTGCGCTCGCGGGTCGTGGGTCGGCGGGACAACGCGCGACGGAAGGCGTAATTGATCTTGTCCGCATCGGTCGAACCGCCTTCGGTCAGTGTCTTGCGCGCCAGGGCCCGGGCACACTCCATGAAGGTAGTTTCGTTCAACGACACCAGCGCCTGCAGCGGCGTGTTCGAGCGCCCACGCCGGACGCAGGAGAAATCTCCGTTGGGCGCATCGAACGTTTGCAGGAGCGGATACGGGACGGAACGAAAACGGAAGATGTACAGACTGCGGCGATAGCGTTCGGGGCCGGTTTCTTCGATCCAATCCTTCGGCCCGTAGCTGGCGGGCGGTTGGAACAGGAAGCCGGGCGCGGGCGGAAACACGCTGCGTCCGCCGATTTCGGGGTTGAGCAATCCGCTGCTGGCAAGCGCGATGTCCCGGACGATTTCGCCCTCGACACGGAAGCGCGGGCCGCGCGCGAGCAGACGGTTGTTGGGATCCCGCTCATAAAGCGCCGGGCTGATATGGGACGATTGCCGATACGTCGCGGAGTTCACGATCAGGCGCTGGATGTGTTTGATGGACCAGGGAGAGGGCTGGCTTAACGAGTTATTGGCTAAATGGGTTTCGCGTGGGTCGTGACGCGGGACTGATTCAATTGCTTCATCATTGAACCGTTTCGCTTCCGGCGACATGAACTCGCACGCCAGCCAGTCCAGCAGTTCCGGGTGCGACGGCAACCCGGCGCGCGTGCCGAAGTCTTCGGAGGTCTCCAACAGGCCCGTGCCGAAATAGGATTGCCACAGGCGATTCACGAGCGAGCGCGCCGTGGTCGGCGAGTTGGTGCTGACGAGCCACCTCGCCAGCGTGAGCCGTGATCCGTCCGCGCCGGGTGGCAACGGCTGCAGAATCGCCGGCACGCCGGCCGTCATGACGTCGCCGGGCTTGAGCCAGTCGCCGCGCTTCAACAGGTGCGTAGTGCGCGGCGCGTTTTCGCCGGACGCAGCATTGCGCGCGATCAAAGTCAGCGTCGGCGTTCCTTCCGGTCGTTGCCGCCAGAGCGCTTCGATTTTCTGATTGGTTTCCTGAAACTCCGGCACGGTCGTGCGCCAATAGCTGAAGACCGTCGCGGTCTGCCGGGGCGTGCGTTGGGCGCGGGGGATTTTGAAAATCTCGCGCACGCCGGCCGGCAACGGATCGGCCACCACATTCGTCGCGCTCGTCACGCTGAGGCGGAAGCGGCCGAGGTTGTGCGTCTGGTTGTCGTCCGAATTCCAGCCGCCATGATTTTGCATAAGCGCAAAATTCAGCACCACGCCGTTGGTGAAGGTCAGCGGCGTTTCCGGCAGAAAGACCGCCTTGCGTGACTGGTTGCGCCGGCCCGGCCCGGCATCAATGCCCCAGGCGGTGTCGTCCTTGCCATCAATCGCAAACGCAACCGGCCCGTAAACGCGCGGCTTGTCCGACTTGTCGTTGAACTCCGGCTCCAGTTCCTTTTCCGCGTTGCTGAAATCCGCCGTCGCTTTTACGAACTTCACCGTCAGCTTGTTCGTTGGGTTCGTCGCGTCCATCGCCTCCACTTTGAATTCGCTCAACGCGGACATGCCCTTGATGGACCGGCCCGGCCCGCGACATGGGAGATTCGGATCCGTCAATTGCTCCAGGCGAAACGCGCCGATGAGCGGCAGATTGTTCGTGCCGCGAAAATGGGCCGTCCATTTGGTGGGCGCGTAACTCGCCGCGCGGATCGAGCCGTCTTCATACTGGTAAAACCGCTCGCCGTTGTCGCCGGTGTTCACGCAGCGCACCACCGTCCAGTCCGGTTGATCGTTGCGGACCGAATCCTCCCACTGATTCATCCGCGCTTCCCAATCGGGGGTCGCGTGGCGCAACCCGGCCTCCAGGTCGCCGATCTGCCGCATGACGTTCGCCACCTGCATCTGTTCGTCGGGCGTATAAACCACCGTGGCGGCCTCGTGATCGTTGTTCAGAAACGCGAACAACCGGTAGTAATCCTCCTGGCTGACGGGGTCGAACTTGTGATCGTGGCATTGCGCGCATTGAATCGTCAGACCCAGCACGCTCTTGCCGATGCAATCCATGCGGTCAAAAATCGCCTCCATGCGGAACTGCTCCGGGTCCGCGCCGCCCTCCTCGTTGAGCATCGCGTTGCGCAAAAACCCCGTGGCCACGATGTCATCCTGCGTCGCATCCGGCAGTTCATCGCCGGCGATCTGCCGGATGATGAACTGGTCATACGGCAGATCACGATTGAACGTGTTGATCACCCAGTCGCGATAGGCCCAGATGAACCGCGGCTTGTCCTTCTCGAAGCCGTCGGAATCGGCGTAACGCGCCGCGTCGAGCCAGAAGCGCCCCCACTTCTCGCCATAGTGCGGCGAGGCGAGCAGCCGTTCGACTTGTTTCTGGTAGGCGTCGGGCGATTTGTCCGCGACGAACGCATCCACTTCTTCCGGCGTGGGCGGCAAGCCGATGAGATCGAGCGACAGCCGGCGCAGCAACGTGGTCTTGTCCGCCTCGGGCGACGGCTTGAGTTTTTCCGCATCGAGTTTGGCGAGGACAAAATTGTCAATCGGCGTACGCGACCATTTCGGGTTGGACGGCACGGGCACGGCCGGACGCACCGGCGCTTTGAACGCCCAGTGATTGGTGTTGTAGCTGACCTTACCGGCGACTGTGCCGGCCCAGACCGCGCCTTGATCAATCCAGGCGCGCACCAGCCCGATCTGTTCGGACGTGAACTTCTCCTTCTTCTTCGGCATCTGCGCGAGGTCGGGATGCGTGCCGGTCAACACCTGGACGAGGATGCTCTCGGCGCTTTTGCCCGGCACGAGCGCCGGCCCGTGGTCGCCGCCTTTGAGCAGATCCGCGCGGTTGTCCGCCCGCAGTCCGGACTCCTGTTTTTTCGGGCCATGACAGCCGTAACACCGCTCGGCGAACAAGGGCGACAGGTCCTTGGCAAAATCCACGGGACGGGTGGCCGCCGGCGGCAATTGGGCGGAAGTGACGGGTGCGCCCCGGAGTGAAACAACGTCGCTGATGAATCCGACGGCGATCAAGCTCAGGCAAAAAACATGTCCGCGCGGAGTCATCATGTGTGCGTTTCTCAGAATATGACGGAACGCGCGCCGGCTGGCAAAGCTGATTTCTCGCCGGTTTGGAAGTCGAGGAACGGCTCGGCAGGCTACTCGCAACAAACACTCCCCAGCCGGGCCGGTGCCCGGCGCTGCTACCCTACAAATTTCACAAACTCATCATGCACGCGGCCACCGATCTCATTAACACCCCACTTCAGTGGGGTGATTCGGCATCGGCTTGGAGACCGAACCGCTTCAGCGGTTTGAGTGGCCCGCCGAAACCGCTGAAGCGGTTCAGGGAGTGTTGCAGCTACGGGACACCCCACTAAAGTGGGGTGTTAATGAAATGCACCCGCCGATCAACTCCGCGTTTGCGAAATCTGCAGGCTACCGCCACTCGTGCTTCGGGTATTTGCGCTGCAACTCGGATTTGATCTTCGGATAATGTTCGCGCCAGAAATTCGCGAGGTCGGACGTGACCTGGATCGGCTTCATGCCCGGCGTCAGAATGTGAACCGTCACCGCGACGCGGCCCAATGCAATCTTCGGGGTCTGTGTCACGTCATACAGCTCCTGAATCCGCAGCGAGACGAACGGTGCGCGGCCTTCTTCGTAACTCACCTTGGGCGTCCGGCCATTCGACAGCGTCAGCCGCTCCGGGGCGTGCTTGTCCAGCAATTCGCGCTGCGAATTCGACAACCACGACATCACCACCGGCTTCACTTCCCGTTCCTTGATGTCTTTGTAGCTCACCGCGCCGTGGCAGAGTTGTTCGATGATGGCCTTCTTGTCGTCCTCCGTGATGGGTGGCAACTGCAAATCTGCGCAGTGCTGGCAAAGCAGTTTCAGCCGCAACAGCCATTGCTCGACGGCATGATCCCAGTTCGGCAACGGCAACCGTCCCGCGTTGATTTCCTCCGCCAGGAGTCGGGCGGCGGCCTCGGCGGGCGGCGGGTCAATGCGCTTGGCGGCCAGTGCGAGGTCGCGGAAGCGCACCAACTCGGCAGCCAGCACGCGCCGCGCCTGCGCATCCCACTGCACGTGAACTTCGCGCTTGAGGTCGTCCGGGAACAGTTCTTTGAGCCAATCCGCTTCGATGGCGGTGGCAACCGACAGAATGGTATTCACCTCTCCGCCGCGCTGTTCGACTTCGCGGACTTCGGCGGCGACGAATAACTCAGCCTTGCTCACAACACTCTCACGCGCCAACAGGCCGCGCCGACCATGCACCAGTTCACAACGCAGCGTGCCTTGATCCATGCGCCGCGCGACGCGATCGCTGAAGCCGATGAGGATGCACTTCTGCAAGGCCTCGTCCTTGATGTCATGCGGCGTGGTGTCGAGTCCTTCGTCCTTCGCGATGCGGAGAAATTGCTCAAAGAGCGGGCCGACCTGCTTGGCCGTCACCGCGTGAATCCCAAGGCGACGGCAGGCGTCGAGGCGGAATTGGTTCTTCTGGGCGAAGGTCCAGGCGCGCATCAGAATCCAGAAGTCGGAAGTCGCTTTCTCGCCGAGCAAACCCTCGCGATCGTTTTGCACGTCCTTGCCTCCGCCGCGCAGAAGCAGGTCGCGGCCCTGCGTGAGCGCGGCGACCAGGCAGGCTTGATGGACACAGCCGTATTCCTGCGCGGCAAGGAGCATCCGCGAATAACGCGGGTGCGTGGGAAAGGCCAGCATCTTGCGACCGAGATCGGTAATGGTAGCCGACGACGCAGGAAGGAGGTCGGCGTTCTTGGTGGAGGAACCCGCCTCCACACGTCGGCGGCTACGTAGCGCGCCCAAATCCACCAGCAGTTCCTCGGCGTGAGCCAGGGAAATTTCATCCGGCTTCTCCAGCCAACGGAATGCGCGCAAATCTTCCACACCGGCGGCTTTGAGCGTGAGCACCACTTCGGACAAATCGAGGCGCTTGATTTCAGGTAGCTCCTGCGGGGCGCGTTCGTCATGTTCAGGGCGCGACCAGAGACGAAAACATTTACCCGGCGCGGTGCGACCGGCGCGCCCGGCCCGTTGATCGCTGCTCGCTTGGGAAATCTTCTCGATCAACAACGTGTTGATGCCGCGATTGGCGTCGTAGCGGGCCATGCGCGCGAGGCCGGAATCAATCACGAGGCGTACGCCGTCAATCGTTATGCTGGTCTCGGCCACGTTCGTGGCGACCACGACCTTCGGCTGATCATAGCGGGCGACGGCCGCGTCCTGGTCGCGCGGAGACAGTTCGCCGTGGAGCGGCAAGACCAGGTAGCTGCGCGATTCGGGGACGTTGCGAATGGCCTGGATGGTTTGCGAAATCTCGAAGCCGCCCGGCATGAACACGAGCACATCGCCCTGGCCACCGTGGTTGATGAAACTGCTGAAGGCGTCCGCAGCGAGTTCCCAGGGCGGCTGCGGGTTCGCCCCGAGACGATGCGGCAAATACGAAATATCCACCGGATAAGTGCGGCCCTCGGAGCGGAGCACGGCGCACGGAGCGCCGACCTCGGACCCGGCGGGTTTCGAATTCGCGACACCATCGCGCCGGGTCGGAGACCGGCGCTCCGAAAGATACTCCTCCAGTTCATCCGCATTCAGCGTCGCGGACATCACGACGATCAGCAGATCAGGCCGATGCTGTTCTTGAATATCCAGCGCGCGGGCGAGGGTGATGTCGCCGTAGAGATGGCGCTCGTGGAATTCGTCGAAAACGATGGCGGCAATTCCCTTCAGGGTCGGGTCGACAATGAGTTGGCGGAGCAAGATGCCTTCGGTTTCAAACTTGATGCGGGTGGCGTCACTGACGCAGTTCTCGAAGCGGACTTGGTAGCCCACCTCGCGACCCAGCGGGACTTTGAGTTCATACGCGACGCGGTTGGCCAACATGCGCGCCGCCAGACGGCGGGGCTGGAGCACCACGCACTGACCAGGGCCCAGCAGCCCGTGCTTCAGGAGCATCTGCGGGACTTGAGTGGATTTGCCCGAACCAGTCGGCGCTTGCAGCACGAGACGTTTGGTCGCGGTGAGCGATTCGACGATGTCCCGTTCGATCTCGTAAATGGGCAGCCGCTCAGCCATGACAATTTATTGGCGTTCCGTGATGGCCAGCACCCGAGCCGCCGCTGCGTTTTTCTCCAGCACCGGTATGCGAAAGCGCCAATCCGCACCTGGTTCGAGAACTACCTGAGCAACTTTTGCTTCACCGACTTTGTGGCCGTCGGCGTCCAGGAGTTCGATTTCGACACTCACGTCCAGTCGCCGCCGGTCGGTGAGATTGCGAATCGTGCCGACGGCATTGATGACGGAGCCGTTCGGAGTCTTTTCCAGTGTTACGGCTGTGGCCTGGAAGCCCTGCGCGGCGAACGAATGAACGGGAGCGGTCGAGTTTTGATCCGCCGCAATCGGAGTCGCCTCACGCTGCCGCGCGGTAAGTCGTTCGGCTCGCTTCAGCAACACCACGGCGGCGAGCAGACCGCCACCGAGGATCAAGAGAGCCAGGACCGTGTAGAGAATGGCCTTGGTGTTGGCGGGAGATTTCATCTCCGGCGGTCGGGCGAGGAGGAGTTCGGTCGGCCGCCCGCAATGGGGGCAATCCGTCGTCTGGCCGGCGGCCTCGGCGGGGAAATTGAACGGGTCGCCGCAATGCTGACATTCTCCGCGTACGTCTTTGGTCATGATGGATGTTGGCCCGCTACGGATGACGTTCGCAAACCTTGCGATCGAACGCCCGTCGCGCCGCCGCCATTGTCAGACCGCCGAGGGCCGACGACAAGCACAAGCCGGAGCTTTTCGCCCAGTTCCCAGCGCTTTGGATTCAGGAAATGGTTCTGGAAGGGCTGTAAGCCGAATTCTGTTCCGCCTCTTGCGAAGCGGCGAGAATCATTTGTCTGAGCAGCCAGTACCCGAAACCGGTCTGCTTTCGCAAACGTGGAACGAGCCGCTCCTCGGTTTCCTATTTGGCCTTGCACCCGATGGGGTTTTCCGTGCCGCGTCGCTTGCGCTTCGCGCGGTGCGCTCTTACCGCACCTTTTCACCATCACCCGCCGCCACTCCTTTCGGAGCGATGACCGGCTGTCTGTTTTCTGTGGCACTGTCCGTCGGGACGACTCGCGCCGTCGCCGCCCGCGTGTATCCGGCAGTCCGCCTCCTTACGTCGGCGGCTACGGGTTACGCGGCATCGCGCCCTGTGGTGTTCGGACTTTCCTCCCCCGGCCTGCGCCGGAAGCGATTCTCCGCCCTCCCAGAACCAGCCATACGATAGGAGAAACTGCCGGATCCTCAAGTTGGGAATTCCTCCCCCAACCAAGCCATCCGCGGACGCGGTTCAATGTGGCTCGAGCCTTGAATTTGCAGTGTAGATTTCAGGAACCAGATGGATTCCCATGGCCGAAAAATCTGTCGCCCGGCCAGCTGGCGCGGCTCCGCGGGCCATCGCTCACTTCATTTCCGCAGATACTTCGCCACGGCCTCGCCGCGCGAATGGACATGGAGCTTGCTGTAGATGCCTTTGATGTGCATGCGCACGGTGTCTATGCTAAGAGAAAGCACATCGGCGATTTCCTTGTAGGCAATCCCCTCGGCCAGCCGGTCTAGGACTTCCCGTTCGCGTTTGGAAAGTTTCTCGATCTCGGTGTCCGCGGTGCCGCGCTGGTTGAAATACTGGACCACCTTGCGCGCGATGTGACCGGTCATTGGCGAGTTGCCGCGATGGACATCGGCAATGGCCTCGATGATCTCGGCCTGCGGCGTCCGCTTGAGCAGGTAACCATTCGCCCCGGCGAGCAGGGATTTGAAAATTTTGTCACTGTCCTCATAGACGGTGAGCATGATGATCTGGGTGTTCGGCACCAGCGGCTTCAATTTGCGGACGCACTCGATGCCGTTCATCTTCGGCAGATTGATGTCCACCAGGATGACATCGGGAACGGCGCGCGGGACGTGGGCGAGCGCCGCCTCACCATTCGGATAGCCGCCGAGACATGTGAAGCCGTCGGTATTCGCAATCTGGGTCACGAGGTTCTCGCGAATCCAGTCGTCGTCTTCAATGATGGAAACCTTGATGGCCATGTTCGTCTCGTGCCGGTCGAGTATGAACCAGCTCCGGCGGGAAACCAATCCCCCACGAACATGTGTAGCAGCCGGAGCGGAAGAAACATCAAACCCGCAAGCCCAACATCGAAAGTTTTCGGCAACGGCCGATGACTCCGCAAATTGAGTGTGACGCATTAATCTTACGCGTGCCTTCTGGTTTCCGCTTTTCATAAACCGGCCCCTCACCCTGCCCTCTCCCCATCGGATGGGGAGAGGGTGGCCGAAGACCGGGTGAGGGGTTTTGGTGCGGTTAATGCCCAGATGCGCGTCCATTGTTGGAGGTCGAAGCTCTCCTTGAACCTCCCTTCGCGGTTGGGCAAACTTTTGTTGCATATGCAACAAAAGTTTGTCCATGTGGTTCAGGGGTTCAGAGCGCGAACTTCGGTTGGGAGAATTCTCTCCCCATCGGATGGGGAGAGGGTGGCCGAAGACCGGGTGAAGGGTTTTGGTGCGGTTAAGTCCCCGATGCGCGCCCATTGTTGGAGGTCGAAGCTCCCCGCGTATACGGTTGAACGTGGCGTTGGGTGACGACGAGGCCGCCACCTCAAGCCGACCAGCGGCCGCGCGCCTCCATGGTGATGGTGGTGCCGGTGCCCGGCGCGCTCTGGACGTCCAGCCGCCCGCCAATCTGCTGCAACCGCCGCTTCATGTTCGCCAGCCCATCGCCGCCCGCACCGGCTTGGTCGGGCGCAATCCCGCGCCCGTTGTCGGTAATCACGATGGTCAGCAAATTGCCCGCGACCGTCAGCCCCAGCCGGACTTCGCTGGCCCCGGCATGTTTCAGGATGTTATTGAAAGCCTCTTTGACCGCCATGAACAGGTTGTGCCGATCCTCGGTCGAGATGGGGTGATCCGGCAATTCTGCCGGCACATCCAGGCGGCAACGCACGTTGGTGTTCTGAAAATACTCCTGGGCGTACTGGAAGACGTAGTTGGCGAGATTATCCAGCGTGTCGTTGACCGGATTGATCGTCCAGACGATTTCATCCATCGCGCGCGTGATCTCGCGCACAGTGCGGGAAATGTTCGCGATGTGCGGCTTGCTGCGGTCCGCCACCGGCGTGGCGCGATCCATCGTCTCGGTGACCATGGCCACCTTGGTCAGGCGCGACCCGACGTCGTCGTGCAGATCAGACGCAATCTGGACCCGCAATCGTTCGATCTCGCGCAACCGCGCCACCCGGCTGCGATAGAGCGCGCTCAACAACCCGACCGCCACCGCCGCCGTCGCGACCTTGAACCACCACGTCTGCCAGTAGCGGGGCAGCACCTGGATGGCGAGTTCCGCGCCGGCCTGATTCCAAACGCCGTCGTTGTTGCAGGCGGCGACTTGAAACCGGTATTGGCCCGGTTGCACGTTGTTGTAGGACGCGGAACGTTGCGCTCCGGCGTCCACCCAATCGGAATCAATTCCCGTCAACCGGTATTTGAACCGGACTTTTTCCGGCGCCTGAAAGCTCAAGCCCGTGTAATGAATTTCCAGATTGCCCGGGCCGGGCGGCACGACGAGCTTTGCGGATGGGAACGGGGCGTCGGCGCGCAGTAATTTCCCATCCGCCTTGACCTCTTCAATCGCCACCGGCGGCTGATTGGTATTGATTTGGATGCCGGGCTCCAAGGCCACCACGCCGCGGATGGTTGGAAACCACAACCGCCCGTCCCGGCTGCGCCACCCGGCCGGTTTGGAGACGCCGTTGCATTGCACGCTGACAAGCCCATCCATGCGGCCCAGCACGGTGCTGCTCAAACTGGTGATCGTCCCCCGGTCCAGTGCGTCGAGTTCCGCCCGGCTCACGCGGAATATGCCGCGGCGGCAACTCAGCCAGAAATAACCAAGACCGTCATCCAGAATTTCGTAGATTTCGTCGCTGAACAATCCCTGCCGAGTGGTGTAGGCGGTGAAGCGCCCGTCACGAAAGCGGTTCAACCCGCCGTTCTTCGTCCCGATCCACAACGTGCCGTCGGGATCTTCGTAGAGCGCGTTGACTGCATCGGACGACATCCCTTGCCGTGTGGTAAAGTTGGTAAAACTCGAGCCATCCCAACCACTCAGCCCGCCATCCGTGCCCACCCAAATCTTCCCCTCGCGCGTTTCGCAAATCGCCATCACGGTATTCCCCGCCAGTCCATTGCGGATGGTGTAAGTGGAAACCACCTCGTCGCGCAGGATGTTCAACCCCCGGCTGGTGCCGATCCAGAGCGCGCCGTGCCGATCCTCGTGAATCACGCGAACGGCCGCGTTGAGCAAATCCGGACGGCGATGGAATGAATTACTGCGACTGCCCGACAGGCGATTCAATCCACCGGAGAAATCCATGCCGATCCACAGACTGCCGTCCCGCGCCTCCGCCAACGAGAGCACCGTGTCCTGGGTCAGTCCGTTCGTGCTGCTGATGGAGGTAATCTTGCCGTCGTTGATTTGATCCACGCCGCCGCCCCAAGTCGCGAGCCAGATCGTGCCCGACCGATCCTCGCACACCGACATCACGTTGTTGCAATTCAATCCCTGCCGCGTGGTGTAATTGACCAGCCGCGTGGGATTCAACCGATACAATCCGTCACGACCACCGACCCACAGATTCTCCTCGTGATCCTCGAACACCACATTGATCAAGTCGCCAATCGCCGCTGCTTCCAGGGGTTTCGTGACCACCTGGCCCGCCACCATGCGCGCCAGGCCGCCGTACGTGCCGATCCAGAGTTGTCCGCGATGGTCCTCAAAAACCGAAGTGACAATACGATCCTGCAATCCCGCCGTCACGCCGTAGTAAGCTCGCTCCGGTCCCTGAAGCCGGATCAAGCCATCCACCGCGCCGAGCCAGAGCCGACCCGCGCGATCCGGGCAAACTGATTTCAATCGGTTGGTGATCGTCCCCAGCCCGAAATTGCCCAGGCTGAATCGCCCGTCGCGATTCAAACTGTCCAAACCACTTCGCGTCGCAACCCGGATAATGCCTTGGCTATCCTCGCACACGGCCCGCACGGAATTGTCCGTCAACCCGTCCTGGTCGGTGAAGGTTTTGAACTGCCCGTCCCGGAATCGAGTCAACCCATCCTCGCTGCCGATCCAAATGTTGCCGTCCCGATCCTCGGCCAGACACCGGGTCTGGTTGCTGGGCAAACCATTGGTGTCGGTGAAATTCGAGACCTTCCCCGCCTGCAACCGCGTCACGCCATTGCTGTCCGTGGCAATCCACAGGCTGCCATCGCGGCTGACACAGAGCGCCGTGATCCAGGCGTCTTTCAGGTGCGGAGCGGCGGCGTTCTCCACGGTGGTGAAGCGCACACCGTCAAAGCGCGCCAGTCCCTCGCGCGTGCCAACCCACAAATAGCCATCGGCGGTCTGGGCGATGGCGTGAACGGAATTCTGCGGCAAGCCCTCGTCCGTCTGCCAGACGCGAACGCTGTAACGACTGATGACCGTGGGAGAACCCGGCGCTGGCTGGGCGGGAATTCGATCCGCCAACAGCAGCGGCCCAGCCACGCACAACAACTGGGCGAGGCGTCGAGCGGATTTTGAATGTAAATGTATTTGCCGCATGGGAACCGGCCGCAGCCTAACAGCAAAAGCCAGTTCCGACGAACCAAAAACCGCAGTGGTCTCAGCCGCGCGGGAAGGGAATCTTGCCACGGCCCCAAGCTCGACACGGATTGCGCGAGCGCCGATCCCGGCAAATGAACTATGGCTCGGAGCCGTCCCCTGCCCTATCCTGCACGCACGATCAGGCTGCATCCGTCCGGGTCGAAGGGAAAACTTTGTGCGCGACTCAACCAACATTCAGTGGGGCGGCATCGTCGGCATGCTTTTGCTGACCGTCGTGACCACGTCCGCCCAGTTGGATCCGTTTCGTCGCAACCTGATTCAACTGGGCTACGATCAGGCGCTGGAAGGCCAGGGGCCGCAGGCGATCTACGCCTACTACTATTACAACAACCCGGAAGTATTCGGCAGCAACACCGTCCTGCGCACCGCCGTGGCGCCGTTGTATCTGGACGGCGAACTCGGGTTCAAACATCTGCTCTCCCCTTCCACCGACCTGGGCCTGGGATTTTACGGCGGCGCGTATGCCGACAACTACTATTACGTGAACCAGGGTGATTACAACAAGAGCCAGAGCTTCAACGGCAACAGCGGCGGCGCGGCGATCAGCCTTTACCAGCGGCTGAATCCCGGCCAGTTGGTCCCCGTCAACCTCGTGGCCCGGGCCGGCGCCCGTTACACGGTGTATGCGCGGGCGAGGGATACGTCGGACTTTTATGACCTGCCGGAGAACCAGCCCATCACCTTCATCCGCGCCGGCCTTCGACTGGCCGGGCGGGAACCGGTGCTCGATCCGGCGCTCGGACTGGAGCTTTCGTTGTGGTATTCGCACCAGTGGCGCTCCCATCCCACTCCGTACGGGTATGGCGACACACGCGAATTATCCCCCAGCACCGGTTTATACTGGGCGTATGCGAATTTTAACTACACCTGGACGAACATCCACCATCGCATTGCCTTTTCGATGACTGCGGGTGGCTCGGATGGGGCCGATCCGCTCAACGCCTGGCGGCTCGGCGGGGTGCTGCCGCTGGTCGCCGAATTTCCGCTGATGTTGCCGGGTTACTACTACGAGGAACTCACCGCCCAGAGCTTTTTGGACTTTTACAGCGCCTACCTGTTCCCGCTCGATCCGGCGGGCCGCTGGCAACTCCGGTTCGAGGCGGGCGCGGCACGGGTGAATTACATCCCCGGCTTTGAACAACCAACCGCGTGGCAAAGCGGAGTGGGGATTGGGCTGGCGTTCACTCCGCCGGACCGGGCGTTCCACATCGTGGTGCGTTACGGCTACGGATTCCAGGCCGAGCGTGACGGTTCGCTCGGCGCGCAAAGCATCGGCCTGTTGTTTCAGTACGATTTCGAGCACCGATCACGCCTGAGCCATGCCCAACCGTGACGCCGGAGGGCGGCAATTAGCGCGGCGGATCCGCCGGGCCGGTGACAGGGCGAATCTCAATCCCCCGATACGCCGCGCTCGTGCTGTACGACGCCAGTCCGAAAGGCTTCGACTTATCAATCTCACCGAAGCGGAGTGAAAGTTTGCGCCCGGTGGTCACCACGTCCGCCACTTTCTTCTGTTCGACCCACGCCTCGATCTTCGTCTCACTCACCCGCAACCGGATGCGATACCAGCGTCCCTTCTCAAAGGTGATGAACTGGGTGGTCTCGTTTTCCGAGGCATCGTAACCATCCAGGCTCGACAGCCCCACCACCGAGCCGCCCCAACCCCCGACAATCAAACTGCAAAATGAGTCGCCCACCGGAAACGTCAGTCCGCAAAAAAAATCGCCGCCCGCGACAATCATCGCATCCAGCGAGACTTCGTAATTGATCTGCGGAATCGTCTCCGTGCAGTTGACGCCTACGAACGGATCGCCCCGGAGAAATAGCAACAAGCCATCGCGAACCTGCACGCTCCCGCCCTCCTGGAAATCCGTGACGCGCCAGCCCGCCAGGGATTTTCCATCAAAGAGCGAACGCCAGTCCGACCCCGCGGGAGGCGTAAACGGTTGTTTCGCGGCATCGGCGAGCAACTGTTGCTCGGAGGGTTCCGGTTGCACCGGCAGTATTCCGGGTGCGGAGGCGGGCAGCACGGTGGCCGGTTCGTAGCGCGAGCTTTCACAGCCGGCCAATCCAAACAGGCAGGCCAGCGCCAGGGCGGGAGGAAAAAATTTGTGATTCATCAACCTCAAAATTCTGGCACAGTCCCGCAGAAAATGCACGGACGGAAACGGAATCCTCCTCCGAGAGTTGCTGCTGGTGGCCGCCGAGGCCAAGAGGCGAACTTTCTCGAACGACAGCGCGTCCCACCCCCGTCGGTGAAAGGCGACGATTCCGGGGATCAACGCGCGCAGTCAACTCGCGAGCAGTCGGGTCCCGTCGGAAACGATGTGGGCCGGGGTGACCAACAACCGTCCTCATTCCTCACCGCACACACCGACGGTGTGCTGCTGGCCATCAAACTCCAACCTCGCGCGGCGACGAACGAAATCGGAGAGCCGCTGGGCGCGGAGTTGCGGGTCCGGGTTACTGCTCCGCCGGTGGATGCGGCCGCCAACGAGGCCTTGCTCCGCCTGCTGGCCACGACTCTGGATTGCCCGCGCGGCCAGGTAGAGCTTGTGCGCGGACCTACCTCGCGCCACAAGGTGGTGAAAGTTTATGGCGTGACGATGGCCGGGGTTTTGCAGAGACTCCGCGCGCTTTGAATTCGTGGGTTCACCAAATCGAGACGACAGGAACGGCGGCGCCGTGGTTATTTCTCGGCCTGTTCATCGCCGCCTCGCTGCTGATGATCTGGCGGTTGGAGGCGTTGAGCGATGGCGGTTTCGAGGGCACGGTGCTGGGCACGCTCATCATGCCGTATTGCTCCGGCGCCGGCAATTTGATCTTTGCCTTCCTGCTGGCGCGGCACGGCGGCCCGAGCGCCGAGGTGATGACCAACGCGCTCGTCAACAACGTCACCAACCTCACGCTGCTGATCGGGCTGCCGGCCATCATCTGGCAAGCGAAGCCGAAAGGCACGACCAAGGGAAAATTCAAGTCGGGCGGCAGCGCCTCCGCGGAGCAAGTCCACCGGCTTTCGGTGCTGTTGACGTTGACTGCGGTGCTGTTTTTCACCGGCGCGGTTTGGGCTTTGGGTCGTGACGGTCAGTTGGACTTCAACGATGGTCTGGTGCTCGTGGGTTTGTTTCTCTTCTGGCAATGCTTCCACGTCTTCGAGGTGCTCAAGACCAACGCGCGCGGCGGCAAATCCCTCGGCTGGAGGCTGGCGGTGAACCTGGCGTTGCTGGGCCTCGGGACTTGGGCGTCCTACGTGAGCATTGACTGGCTGGTCAACTGGCTCTCGCAGATCAAGACTGGCTTCATCAGCGCGAAAAACCTCGGCTGGTTGAGCGGCTGGCTGATGGTGCTGCCCAACGCCATCCTGGCGCTTTATTACGGCTGGCGGCGAAAGCCCGAAATCGTCTATGCGTCACAGGTCGGTGACTGCCACATCTGCATCCCGTTGTGCGTCGGCATCTACGCGCTCTTCCGTCCGCTGGCGTTGCCGGGGTTTTTCCAGACGGGAATTTATCTCCTCGGCGGTGCGACCGTCCTGCATCTGCTTTGCCTGGCGTTCGTGGGGAAATTGCCCCGCCTGATAGGCATCGCGCTCGTCCTGGCCTACGGATATTTCCTCCAGCAAGGGTTGTTGCACTGAGCCAGGGATTCGTGGGCCGGATCGGTTCGCAGCGAATCCTCCGTAGGCCAGGCGTCGCGCCTGGTTCAAACTTCAAATATCCCGCTTGAGCGGTCCTGCTTGTGGCCGCAGCGAAGCGGGCATCGCCATCACCGTTTCGTGAAGCATCGGTGAGAGAATGGAAACCGGCGCGACACCCGTCCTACGGATTTACACCGGTGGCAGGGAATTGCCGATGCGGAACAATGTTGGCAAGATTACGCGGGATGCACCAGCGGGCTGGCGCGCAACCGATCGCTCAACTCGGCGAACGGCACTTGGGCCGTCAACCAGTTCGGATTCTTCGCAATGTCATCCATCGTGAACTGCGTGTTGTTGCAGATCAGATAGACGCCGTCGCCCAGAGTCATGAACGCCTCGAACTTCGTGCCCTTGCCCTGGCGCGCGAACTCGAAATCGCCCACTTGATAGCTCCCGTTCAACAGCGCCATCCGCAACGGGCCGAGGTCGTCCGTGAAATGTTTCAGAATGGCATCGGTGCGCGGCCCGACGTAGCCGAGGATGCTTGCCTGCTGCTGACGCAACGACACCACGACCCATTCATCAAACACCGTCTGCCCGTAGTGCGCGTCCATGCGCGCCGCACAGGAACGGATCGCCGCCATCGTTTCATCCAGATTCATAAATTTGCGAGCCATTTAGACCGGGAAAGAACAGGTTTGATGCCAAAAGAACGAGTGCGACCGGCCGCGCTCCTTGCGTTCCGCCCTCCTTCCCATGAACCGTCACCTCACCCTGCCCTCTCCCCATCGGATGGGGAGAGGGTGGCCGAAGGCCGGGTGAGGGGTTTTGGTGCGGTTCATGGCCCCGATGCGCGTCCATTGTTGGAGGTCGAAGCTTCCCATGAACCGCCCGGTGAGGACATCGGGCTGGCACGCTGTAGCCGGATTCCCCGACCCAGCGTCAATTGATGATGGCTCTGCGCGCTTCGAGGATCCTCGATAATCCTCAAGAACGCCGATCTCTCAACGGCTCGGGTTGGGAAGATTGAGTCACGCCAGCACTCTCGGGCCTCTCGCCCTTACCGGTACAACTCGGTGGACCAATCAAAATTTCACTGTCCATTTTTAGGCTTCGCATCATTGAAAATTGGTTTAGGCTGCGCGCCAGCAAGAATGAGTTCCGTGACCCAATCCAAAATCATCACCGACGCCAAGCCTTCGGAACAGTTGTTCCACCTGAGCGCGCGGCTCGCGGATGGCGCGGCGCTGGTCAGCTTCGCCCTTGTGATCTGGCAAACAATTTCCGGCACGCCGCTGCCGGGAAAACCCGGCTGGCCGGAAGCCCTGCTTGTTCTCACCGTCGCGCTCACCACCCTGGTCTCGCTCACGCGCCAGTTGCCGGCGCAAAACGTCCTGCTCGCGGCCGTCATCATTGGCGTGGTCGGTGGCGTGGCGCATGGCGTGGGCGTGCTGACCGCCATTCCGTTTGGCCCGCTGGTCTTTGAGGACAGCCTGGGGCCGCGGCTTTTCGGCACCCTGGCCTGGCCCATGCCGGCGCTGTGGGTCATCGTCATCCTCAACTCACGCGGCGTGGCGCGTCTGATCCTGCGCCCGTGGCGCAAGCTGCGTAATTACGGCTTCTGGCTCATCGGCATCACGACGACGCTCGTGGTGCTATTCGATCTGGCGCTGGAACCCTTCGCCACGAAGGTGAACCACTACTGGCTCTGGCTGCCGACAAAATTCCCATTCACCTGGCTGGGCATGCCCTTGACCAACTCCCTCGGGTGGCTGCTGACTTCGCTGCTGATTCTCGTCCTCGCCACGCCCCCGCTGATCAACAAACAATCCCGCTCGCGCAAGACCGCACCCAACTATCAACCGCTGATCATCTGGTTGCTGGCAGTGGCGTTGTTTGCGACCGGGGCCATCACGCATCAACTCTGGACCGCCGCCGCGTTCGGCATCATCACCGCACTCGCAACAACAGTTTTTGCACTGCGTGGTGCGCGCTGGTAAAACGTGGACGCAGGGCAAAGTCAGTGAAGCCTACTTGCTGAATCCGGAGCCTCCCGAACTATTCGCGCTGCGAGCAGATCTCGCGTCGTGTAAGAATTTCTTTGCGTTGTGTAACACTCAACAGCTAGCCGCCTGTCGGGCTTAGGGAACGATTTTTGTTCAGAGGATTGAACAAGCGGGCGGCAGGCGCGTCTGAAACCCATGGCGACCCGCTTCGTTTCGATTGATCGTGACACCCCGCTGCTCCTCCCACCCAATCTGCGTGACTGGGTGCCCGCCGATCACCTGGTCCACTTCATCCTCGACGCCGTGGACGCCCTGGATCTGCGCCAGGTCCGGGTCAACACCCAGGGCAACTTGTTTCCCGGAGACAAGTTGCCCTGGCTGCTACACGGCTACACCAGGGTCTTTTGGTATGAGTTCATGATTGGGAGAGGAGGGCGAGGCAGCGGG
>CAZLOH010000005.1:0-170953 GCA_964561105.1 uncultured Bifidobacterium sp.
GGCTGGAAGCCACAACCTTGGTGCCGCTGGGCCAGGCCAAGCCGGGCAGCCACACCTCGACAACGGATCGCGACGTCAAGTGGCTGCAAGACCATTGCACCGCGCTCCGCTAAGCCCGCTTCGGTCACCGCCGACCTCCGTGCGCGGTGTTGGGGTCACTTGGTGAAGTCTTGCGGCCTGGCCGTCTGGCTCGGTTTGTTTGTGGAAACCTTCAGCGAGCACACTCTCGGATGACGCCGACTTTCTTCCTTACTTGTGCTTGCCTTGGCGGAAACTCGAACTCAAACTCGTCACCAATTACAACCCATGAAGCGAATCCAACCTGCCGCCATCCTTATCTCCCTTTGCGTCATCATCCCTCACACCGGTGCGTTTGCGGCGGACGGCGTCCTGCCCGTGGGTCAGAACGGCCAGCCACTCAATCTCAATTTCGAGACCGGCACGCTCCAGGACTGGACGGCGGAAGGCGCGGCGTTTGACAAACAGCCGGTTCATGGCGACACGGTGTTTGCCCGCCGGCCCGACATGAAGAGCCACCTCGAGGGCAACTATTGGGTGGGTTCGTACGAAGTGGCCGGCGATCAACCGCAGGGCCGCCTCACGTCGGCGCCATTCAAGGTGACGAGTCCGTTCGCCAGCTTCCTGATCGGCGGCGGTGCGAGCGAGGCGACCCGGGTTGAAATTGTGCGAGCGGATACCCGGTCGGTGGTTTTCAAGGCCTCGGGTCACGACACGGAGGAAATGCACCCGATCGTGGCCGATCTCAGCGATCAACTCGGCAAGGAAGTTTTCATCCGGCTCGTGGACGAGGCCAGCGGCGGCTGGGGACATATCAACTTTGACAACTTCAGGCTGTACGCGCAGCGTCCGAGTTTCGCCGATGAAATCGCTTCGTCGGCGCCCAAGCCGGTGGAACTGGCGGCGATGAGCACCACGAAGTACGCCGGGCTTTCACCCGAGGAAGCCGCGCGGGATATGATCCTGCCGCCCGGTTTCAAGGCCACGCTTTTCGCGGGCGAACCCGATGTGGAACAACCCATCGCCTTCGCGATTGATGATCGCGGCCGGCTGTGGGTGGCGGAAGCTTTCACTTATCCCATCCGGGCCAAAGAGGGGCAGGGGCGCGATCGCATCGTGGTGTTCGAGGACACCAACGGCGATGGCAAATTCGACAAGCGCACGGTGTTCTTCGAGGGCTTGAATCTCGTCAGCGGACTGGAAGTCGGCTTCGGTGGCGTGTGGGTGGGCGCGGCGCCGTATTTCATGTTCATTCCCATGACGGACGGCGATGAACCCAAACCGGCCGGCAAGCCGCAAATCCTCCTCGATGGTTGGGCCTACCAGGACACGCACGAAACCTTGAACACGTTCAAGTGGGGACCGGACGGCTGGCTCTACGGTTGCCACGGGGTGTTCACCCATTCCAATGTCGGCCGGCCCGGCACGCCGGATCGCGAGCGCACGCGCCTCAACGCCGGCATCTGGCGTTATCATCCCACCAAGCACATTTTCGAGCTGTTCGCCGAAGGCACGAGCAATCCGTGGGGCGTGGACTTCGACGAACACGGCCAGTGCATCATCGAGGCGTGCGTGATTCCGCACTTGTACCACATGATTCAAGGCGGACGCTACCAACGCCAGGCCGGCTCGCACTTCAATCCCTACACCTACGACGACATCAAGACCATCGCCGACCATTTGCATTGGGCCGGCAATCAATGGAATCAATCCGACATCGCGCGCAGCGCCCAACTCGGCGGCGGCCATGCGCACGCAGGCATGATGATTTACCAGGGCACCAACTGGCCCGCACAATATCGCGGCCGGTATTACATGAACAACATCCACGGCTCGTGCATCAATGAGGACGTGCCGGAGCGCAGTGGTTCCGGCTTCATCGGGCATCACGCGCCGAACTTGATCAACTTCAACGACGCCTGGTCGCAGATTGTCAATCTCGAGGAAGGCCCGGACGGCGGCGTTTACCTGATTGATTGGTATGACAAGAATCAATGTCACAACACCGATCCCGATATTCACGACCGCTCGAACGGGCGCATTTTCAAAGTCACTTACGGCACGATCAAGTCGGACAAAATCAACCTGCAGGCGAAGTCGGACGAAGAATTGATCGCGCTGGCCATCGAACGGAACGACTGGAGGTCGCGCCACGCGCGCCGGATTTTGCAGGAACGCGCCGCCAAGGACGCCACGCTCGGCGCAAAAGTGGCCAAGCACATGCCGGCCGAGCCGCCCGGATCTGACCCCGACCAAAAGCTTCGGTGGCTGTGGGCCCTGCACGTCACCGGCGGGTCCGTTGATCCGCAGTACGCGTTGCATCGGGCGAATGAATATGTCCGGGCCTGGGAGATTCAATTTCTCTGCGAGGACAAGCGGATTTCACCGGAAGTCCTGAAGGAGTTTGTGCGGCTGGCGCGAACCGATCCATCGCCGGTGGTTCGGCTCTATCTCGCCTCCGCAATGCAGCGGCTGCCGGTGGCGGACCGTTGGGAGGTGGTGGAAGCGCTGTCGCAACATGCCGAAGACGCCAAGGATCACAACCTGCCGCTCATGGTCTGGTATGCCGCCGAGCCGTTGACCACCCAGGACACCGCCCGCGCGCTCCGGCTTGCCGAGGCCGCCAAGTTGCCGAACATTTTGAGCTTCACCGTCCGGCGCACGGCGGCGTTGAACACGCCGGAAGCCTTCGCCGCCATCACCGATACGTTGCTTCACGCCCCCGATGATGCGCATCGGCTGGAGATTTTGCATGGTCTCAGCGCGGCCCTGCAAGGTCAGCGCCGGGTGGCGCTGCCGCAAGGCTGGGACGTCGTGGAAACCAGGCTCGGGGCCAGCCAGAATTCGGAGATTCGCGCCCAGGTGCAGTCGCTCTCGCTCACCTTCGGCAGCGAACACGCCCTGGCCGCGCTGCGCGCCACGCTCATGGACTCCTCCGCCGATCTTGGCTCGCGCACCACGGCGGCCGAGGCGTTGCTCGGAGCCAAAGACGCCGGCCTGCCTCCCATGCTGCAACAACTCCTCGGCGAGCCTGCGATGCAAGGGGTCGCGCTGCGCGGGCTGGCGCAGTACGACGACGCGAAAACGCCCGCCGCCATTCTGCCGCGCTACGGCGCCTTCTCCAGTGTGCAAAAGCGGGAGGCGCGCAACACCCTGGCCTCGCGCGCCGCCTACGCGAAACAACTGCTGGCGGCGGTTCAAGCCGGCACAGTGGACAAAAGCGACCTCACGGCGGACCTGGTGCAGCAACTGCGCAATCTCAAAAACGCCGAGGTGGATGCGTTGTTGCAAAAAGTCTGGGGCACGGCCCGCGAAACCACGGCCGACAAAAAGAAGGAGATCGAGCGTTACCGAAGGATTTTCCAGGCCGGGGGTTCGCAACCGGGCGATGCCTCGCGCGGGCGCGGCGTTTTCATGCGCACCTGCCAGCAATGCCACACCCTGTTCGGCACGGGCGGCAAGGTGGGGCCGGACCTCACCGGCTCGAACCGGCGCGACCTGGAATACATTCTGGAAAACATGGTGGATCCCAACGCGGTGATCCCGAATGATTATCTCAGTTGGAACATCGAGACCAAGGACGACCGCACCATCACCGGCATCGTGAAGCAGCAGGATGATCACGCGGTGGTGATCCTGACCGCGAACGAAACGGTGACCCTGCCCCGCAATGAAATCGCGCAGATGCAGCAAAGCAAACTCTCGATGATGCCGGACGGTTTGCTCACGCCGCTGGCCGATCAGGAGGTGCGCGACCTCATCGTGTATCTCCGCTCGAACGGGCAGGTGCCGCTGGTGGCCACACCGGAAACGGTGGCGCTGTTTTTCAATGGCAAGGATTTGTCGAACTGGGTGGGCGATCCGGAGCTATGGCACGTGGAGAACGGCGAGATTGTCGGCCGGACCGCCACCGGCCTGAAGCACAACGAGTTTTTGAAGAGCCAGTTTGTGCTCGGCGATTTCCGGCTCGTCTGCCAGGTGAAGCTCGTCCCGAACACCGCCAACAGCGGGATTCAATTTCGCAGCGAGCCGTTTGAGGAATACGAAATGAAAGGCTGCCAGGCCGACATGGGCGCGGGCTGGTGGGGCAAACTCTACGAGGAGAACGGGCGCGCGATCCTCTCCGACAAGTCCGGCGACGCCTTCGTGAAGACGAACGATTGGAACACCTACGAGATTGTCGCCGTGGGGGGACGGATTCGCACCGTCCTCAACGGCCATCTTTGCACCGACCTCGAGGACGCGCAGGTGGCGCGGCACGGCATTACGGGGTTGCAGGTTCATTCCGGCGGCCCGACCGAAGTGCGCTTCAAGGATTTTCACCTGGAGTTGAATCCCAAGTTCGATTTGGAGACGAAGAAGTGATTCTTGACGGAACACGGCCCGCGTGGCGGCGGGCATCCTGCCTGACGTGGAACTGGGCATCGCTGCCCGGCAGAACAGGGCTGCTGTGTTCACCAACGAGGTCCAAGTTTCCATAAGCCTTTCGCCCGTTCTTTTCGGGCGGCAGGAGGCGCGCCCTCTACGGCAAGCAGGGCGGCTTGCCGCCACCCAAGCTGGGTGGGATTGGAACTGCCGCTCGATGTGCCGCAGTCTGGGAGCGCCCGCCTCTGGCTGGCGAGGCGCCTTCGCCCTTGGCCCCGGAAATGCGCCGGCGGGGCGACAGCGCTCCCAGGACCACACACCAGTTCCAATCGCACCCACCCAAGCTTGTCATCGTGGACCAGCTTTACTACGTTGCGCGCGCTATGGAAAATGTTGTGATCATCGGATCGGGTTGCGCCGGCTGGACCGCGGCGCTCTACACCGCGCGTGCGAGCTTGAAGCCCCTGCTCATCACCGGCGAGCAACCCGGCGGGCTGCTGACCACCACGAGTCTGGTGGAAAACTTTCCCGGCTTTCCCGAGGGCGTGGATGGCTATGAACTCATGACCCGGATGCAGCAACAGGCGGAGCGTTTCGGCACCCGCGTGAAACTCGGCAGCATCGTGCAGTCGGTGGATTTCTCGCGGCGACCCTTCACGGTGACGGTGGACGATGAACGGGTCGAAGCCAAAACCGTCATCATTGCCACCGGCGCGAGCCACCGACATCTGGGCGCGCCGGGCGAGGAATTGCTCGAGAAAAAGGGCGTGACCTATTGCGCCACCTGCGATGGCGCCCTGCCCATGTTCCGCAATCAGCCGCTCGTGGTCGTGGGCGGCGGCGATTCCGCGTGCGAAGAAGCGACGTTCCTCACGCGCTTCGCCTCGGTCGTGTATTTGATTCACCGGCGCGACACGCTGCGGGCCTCGAAGATCATGGCAGACCGCACGCTGGCGAATCCCAAGATCAAACCGATCTGGGATTCAGCGGTGACCGAAATCCTCGACGTGAAGCAGGACAAAGTCACCGGCGTGCGCATAAGGAATCTGAAGTCGAACGCCGAACACACGCTGGATTGCGCCGGCGTGTTCATTGCCATCGGCCATCTGCCGAATACAAAACTCTTTCAGCGGTTCATCACGACCGATGAAAACGGCTACATCCTGCGCGCCAACGGCGCCGCGACGAATGTGCCCGGCGTGTTTGTGGCCGGTGATTGCTCGGACCACGTGTATCGTCAGGCGATTACCGCAGCCGGCATGGGTTGCGCGGCGGCCATTGAGGCGGAACGGTTCCTGGCGGCGGAGCACGGCTGAAGTTTCGGCATGGACAGCGCCGGTGTGCGGCCTAAACTGGCGGCATGAAGCCAGCCGAATCACTCCCTGATCCTTCAACCGGATCGCAGGGACGGGTCACGTTCCTGGATGGGCGCGGTGAACTGCCCATGCTCGAAATAACCACTCCGTGGAGCACGGCGGAGATTTATCTGCATGGCGCGCACGTCACGCATTTCCAGAAGCGGGGTGAAGCGCCGTTGTTGTTCCTGAGCCAGTGCAGCCGCTTTGAATCGGGCGCGCCGATTCGTGGCGGCATTCCGGTCATTTTCCCCTGGTTCGGCAAGCCGGCGGACAAACCCGGCCAGCACGGCTTTGCGCGCAACCTGCCCTGGGAAATCGCCGAGATTGTTTCACCCGCGGACGGCAGCGTGATCGTGCGCCTGACTTTGCCGGAAGGCACGGTTGCCGCCGCTTATCCGGCGCACGCAGTTGAATACGTGGTCACGGTCAGCGACACGCTGAGCGTTGAGTTGATGGTCACGAACAAATCTCCGCGCGAGTTCCGCTTCGAGAATTGCCTGCACACTTATTTTACCGTCGGCGACATCAGTGCGGTGAGCGTGGCGGGATTGCAGGGTGTGGATTATCTCGACGCGTTGGACGGGCGGCAGCGCAAGACGGAGGCGGCGGATGCGATCGTTTTCGCCGGAGAAGTGGATCGCATCTACGTCAATACGCCCCACGCGGTGGAGATTCGGGACCGCGCGTTGCATCGCGTGATCCGGGTGGAGAAGGAGCACTCCCGCTCAACCGTGGTCTGGAATCCGTGGGTGGCCAAGGCGAAGGCCATGCCGGATTACGGCGACGACGAGTATCAACAGATGGTCTGCGTCGAATCGGGAAATGTGGCGGGGGACGAAATCACACTCGCGCCGGACGGAACCGCCCAGTTGAAGGTTAATTTGAGCAGTCAGTCGGTAGCCTGAACTGCCTGTTTCACCCGCAGCTTGGAACGCTGACGCTCCGCCGCTTAAGGCACGCGGCCTTCCTGCCTCGTTCGCCCGGTACTGAAGGCCGGGTTCACCAACCCGGCGTTACGGGTGTGAAGTGTCCGGGCTAAAACACGATGACTCACCGGACCAGCGGATTCGCCGAACAGCGGCGGGTCGCACACTCTGGCGCTTTGTCAGGCCGGGCTATTGCGAGGCGCCGAACCCGGAGGCTTTGTCCTTTAGCGCGGTAAAATTTCCTTCCTCGCAACATTCCACGAATTCTTCGGTGACGGATTTCAGTTCCTCCCACCGGGCGCGAATTTTTTTGGACTCGGGCGGAGAGATTTCGTTGTCCGCGGCGGCGCTGGCGATGACGGCGAGGAGGTCGGCGAACTCCTGGACGATTTCGTTGGTGGCGGGAATCAGAAAATCCGGATGCGGATGGTTCGTCTTGGGATTGAGCACGAAGAAGCCGCCGGCGCGTTCGCAGATCCATTGCACCAGTCGCCGGTCGCTTGTGCTGCGGATGAGCTGTTCGATGCGGTCCAGCGGATTCACCGCGCCGCTGCCATCGCCTTCGCCGGGTTCGGCCCACTTGTAAATCATCGAGAGCGAGAGATTGAGATCGGCGGCGACTTGCTTGGCGCTGGTCTTCTGCAGGACTTCGCGGAGGAGTTCGTGCGATTGCATGGGCGCACAATGGAAAAGACCGCCCGGAAATTCAACCACGAATCGGGCCGGAGCGGTGGCCGGGCCGGGGATTATCGCCTTTACACATTTTCGGGGAAATCACACAGTACCGACGTGTTAGTTTCAACCGACACCAACCGGGTCCGAAGCGCGCTGCCGCCGCCCGACGCCGAAAATCAACCCTGGCCTGAGTTTGACACCGCACTGAAGCGGTCCCAGGACTATTTGCTCAGCATCCAGAAGCCGGAAGGTTACTGGGTCGGCGAATTGATGGTGGATTCCACGCTGGTGTCGGACACGATTGCGTATCATCACTGGAACGGCAAAGTGGACCCGGAGTGGGAGCGCAAGGCGGTCAACCACATCTTCTCGATGCAGTTGCCCGATGGCGGCTGGAACATTTATTTCGGCGGCCCCGCCGAGGTGAATGCCACGATCAAGGCTTACCTGGCGCTCAAGCTGGCCGGCGTGCCGGTCACGGACCCGCGGATGTTGAAGGCGCGGGAGATGGCGATGAACCTCGGCGGCGTGCCGCGGATGAACACCTTTTCCAAGTTGTATCTGGCCCTGCTGGGCTTGTTCCCGTGGAAATATGTGCCGACGATTCCGTGCGAGGTGTTGCTGATCGGCAAGTGGTTTCACGTCAATTTCTGGGAGATGAGCAACTGGTCGCGCGCGATGCTCGTGCCGCTGGCCATCATCAACCATTTCAAGCCCACCCGCCGGCTGAGAAATAACGTCACGCTCGACGAACTTTACCCCACCGGCATGGCCGAGCGCGATCTGGCCCTGCCGCCCGATCCGGAGCGGATTTCGTTGCGCAATTTTTTCCTGTGGCTGGATCGCCTGCACAAATTCGCCGAGGCGTTCGCCGAACGGGGAATTCACCCGTTTCGCAAACGCGCCTTGAAGAAGTGCGAGCAATGGATGCTGGAGCGGTTCGAGGGCAGCGATGGATTGGCCGCAATTTTCCCGGCGATGCTCAACGCGCTGATCGCCCTCAAAGCCCTGGGTTATCCCGACGATCACCCCCAGGTCAAACGGGCGACCAAGGAACTCAAGCGCCTGGAACATGAGACCGAGGACACGGTGCGCATTGAACCCTGCCTCTCGCCCGTCTGGGACACGGCCATCGTCGCCATCTGCCTGCGCGAATCGGGCGTGCCGGAGGATCATCCCAAACTGCGGCAGTGCGCCGAGTGGTTGATGACCAAGGAAATCCGGTTTCGTGGCGATTGGATTCACAAGAATCCGGTCAACGTCGAGTCCAGTGGCTGGGTGTTTGAGTTCAACAACCAGTGGAATCCCGACGTGGACGACACGGCGATGGTGCTGCTGGCGCTGCGCCGGATCCGGACGAGCGATCCCAAGCAGCGCGACGAATGTTTTCAACGCGGGCTGAAATGGATGATGACCTTCCAGTGCAAGGACGGCGGCTGGGCGGCGTTTGACAAGGATTGCACCAAGAACATTCTCGAGAAGGTGCCCTTCGCCGATCACAACGCGATGCTCGATCCCGAATGTGCCGACATCACCGCGCGGATTTTGGAACTGCTCGGCTACGAAGGTTGGCGGGCGGATCACAAGCAGATCAAGGACGCGTTGCATTACATCCGCAACGAGCAGGAGGAGGACGGTTCCTGGTACGGGCGGTGGGGTGTGAATTACATTTACGGTACCTGGCAGGTGTTGCGCGGGCTGCGGGCGTTGAACCTCGACCTGGGCGAACCCTGGCTGCAACGGGCGAAACATTGGTTGGAAAGCGTCCAGCATCCCGATGGCGGTTGGGGCGAACGGTGCAACACCTACGACGATCCGGTCTTCAAGGGCCAGGGCCCCAGCACCGCGTCCCAAACCGCCTGGGCCGTCATGGGCCTGTGCGCGTTTGGCGATCCCGAGCTGCCCAGTCTCAAGTGCGGTCTGGAGTATTTGATCCGCACCCAGAACGCGGATGGCTCGTGGAGCGAAGACGAAATCACCGGCACGGGTTTCCCCAAGGTTTTCTATCTCAAATACGACATGTATCGCAACGCGTGGCCGCTCCTGGCCCTGGCAACCTACCGGCAACTGCTCGCGGGCCGTCAGCCGGGTTCGCCCGAAACCAACGGGCATTTGCCGGAGCTCAACGGCACCGAGTTGCCCGCCCCGTCGCTTGCCTCGACTGGCTCATCCCAACGCCGCTGATTTTTTCGCCGCGACCTGACGGCGGACGTTATGTTATGGTGTTGGCGGCTTGAAACGGAAAATATCCATCATCTTGGCGGTGTCCGTGGTGCTCGTGCTGAGCCTGATCTGGCGGCAGGAACGCGAGTACCGGCGTGCCAGCTATCACGGCAAAAATGCCCGCGCCTGGGCCGAGGACTTGGCGGGCAATTTTAATCAGGGCGGAACCAACGAAGCCCAGACCGCTTTCCGTGTGCTGGGCGCGAGCGCTGTTCCTACGCTCCGCGCGCTGCTGAAATCGTCACCGCCTTTTTACGAAAAAACATTCCTTCGCCTGGCTCGCTACCTCCCGCCCGCCCCGCGTCGGTACCTGTTTGAACACCTCCGGCCCGGTCGCGCCAGCGCCCTGCGCATCGGTGCGACGCGAGGACTCGGACTGATTGGTCCGGCGGCAGAAAGCGCCGTGCCCGATCTGATTGCGGCGCTGGGGCAGGACGACACTCGCTGGGCGGCTGCACAATCACTGGCGCAAATGGGCCGCGGCGCCATCCCCGCCTTGATCGAGGCGGCACAAAATCAGGACTCCGAAGTTCGTCACAGCGCCGTGTACGCTTTGGGCGAGGCCGGCACCAACGCGGCACCGGCCACGGCGGTGTTGCTCGGTCGTGTGAGTGATACGAATAAATCCATTCACGCCTCCGCCTTGTATTCGTTGAGCCGGGTCGGTACAGCGGCCATGCCGGTGGTGCTCGAAACTTTCGCCACGGATGACACCACGCGGAAGGAGGCCGCCGGTCGCGCCCTGCGCGCGATGAATAGTTCTCCCCATTCACTTTTGCAAACCCTGCTCGACTATTCCACCAATGCCTCGCCCGCGTTGCGGGAACACACCCTCGAGGCCTTGCAAGCGCTGGCGATTCACCATCCTCGTGTGGTGGCCGCCTACGTCAGCGCATTGAACGATCCGGCGCCGGATGTCCGTGCCGCGGCCGCCCGCGCGTTGAGCCAGTTGCCGCGCTGGTCCACCAACACGGTTTTTTGCGCCACCACCGTCCGGCTCCTTGGCCAGACCGGTTCACTGGACAGCAATGTTGTGTTTTCCCTGACCGCACTCCTGAAAGATCCCGCCCCGACCGTGCGTCGTAGCGCGGAGCAAACGCTCGCCAGTCTGCGGACGCCAACCACAAACTGAACCCGCCGCCGATTCACGGCTCGACACTCAACGCACGCCATCGGAAACTTTGCCCATGAGTTGGCTCTATCGGCGGGTGGTTCGGCCCGTTTTGTTCCAGCAAGAGGCGGAGACGGCCCACCGGCGGACGTTGCGCGGACTGGCCTGGGCGAGCAAACACGCGATTCTTTGCGGCGCGTTGCGATCCTGCTTTGCCGCGCCCGAATTGCCTGTCGAATTGTTTGGGTTGCGCTTTCCCAATCCCGTGGGCCTCGCCGCCGGCATGGACAAGTCTGGCGAAGCGGTCCCCGCCTGGGTGGCGCTCGGCTTCGGCTTCAGCGAACTCGGCGGCGTGACGTGGCAGGCGCAACCGGGCAATCCCCGGCCTCGCGTCTTCCGCGCCATCGCCGACGAAGCCATTGTCAATCGCATGGGGTTCAACAATGACGGCGCGGAGACGCTGGCGGCGAAATTGCGGCACTGGCGTGAACTGGGTCGCTGGCCAAATCATCCAGTCGGTATCAACCTCGGCAAATCCAAGGTTACGCCGTTGAACCAGGCCGCGGCAGATTATGCCAATTCGTTTCGAGCCTTGCGCGATCTCGCCGACTTCTTCGTCGTCAACGTCAGTTCGCCCAATACGCCGAACTTGCGCCAGCTTCAGGACAAAACCGCCTTGGATGAAATTCTGGCGGCGTTGCAGGAAGTCTCCAGCGCAGAATCCGGCGTCCCGAATCCAACGTCCCGTGTCCCACCGCGCGCCAAGCCGATTCTGGTCAAAGTCGCGCCCGATCTGAGCGTCGAAGCGCTGGACGAGATTCTTGAACTCGTCGGCCCGCGCCGCATCGCCGGCATCGTGGCCACGAACACGACGATCACTCGTCCGGAAACTACGAATGTGACCTCACGAAAGGTCTTCGCGGAAACCGGCGGTTTGAGCGGACGACCACTGCGCGAGCGCAGCACCCAGATCATTCGCCATCTCCATCAGCAGACGGGCGGCAAACTGCCGATCATCGGAGTCGGCGGGATTTTTAGTGCTGCCGATGCCTGGGAAAAGATCACCGCCGGCGCCAGTCTCGTGCAGGTGTACACCGGTATGGTTTACCAGGGCCCCGGCCTCTGCCGGAAGATCGTCACGGGCATGCAACAGCGACTCCGTTCGGCGAGTTTCCAAAACCTGCACCAAGCCGTCGGCACCGCCTGTGACAGTGCAAGGTAACTTCGGCGTGACGTAGCAGAGCATCGCGCCGCCGGTGGCTCGTGCGGCTCGCCGCCAGCCGATCATCGCCGCGCCGATGCCGCAGGTGATGTGGTCGTAGCCAGGCGCGATCAGGCCTTCAGCCGTTTCAAAGCTGCGTTCACGTCTTCCACGCTGAACTCCTCCGTGTTCAACTCACCGCCAATCCACTCTTTCATGTCGGCGTGTTCGGGATGTTTCGGGTCGGCCAGGATTTCAAGCAGGTTGTAATAGCCGTGGATGCCACCGCAATCCTCCGGCGGACAGGCATTCGCACCCGCGAGGCAAACCGGATGTTTGAACGTCGAGTCCGGCGGCAGAATCTTTTCGGCAACGACATCGTGCTGCCAGCCGTCGCCAAAATCGTATTCGTAAATGAACTTCCGTTTCGCCGCCGGAGCGAGATCGGCAACGGTATAACGCTTCTCATTCAATGTTTCGCCGCCCATGTCGGCAAACTCCGGGTCGGGTTGGCCGTAAAACGTGCGGGCAAATCCTGAACCGCCGATGAACTGGTGCAGATGGCAGTTCATCCAGCCCATCGCGATTTGAATGAGGTAGTGCAAACGATCCAGCGTCATGTCGCCGCGCACGACCACGCGTCGCCAGATTGGAGGCTTCGACCATTTGAGTGAAATCTTAAGTTGGTAAAGTCGCACGCCACCACCGGGTTGGATTTCGGAAATCAGATTCACGCCAGGAATGTATGCGTTGCGCCGCCGTCAGGCAATCGTGAGGTGAAAGATGGTTGCGGCGAGTCACCCGCGCTTCCCGTTACGCCTTCAGCTCAGACGCGTTTGGGCGAGTTCACCCTGCACTTCGAGTTTGCCAAATTGCGCGCGATCGTTGGCGTCGGCAATCGAGCCGGGACGCAGGCCGTCGCCGATGCTGAACGCGACGTCGTAACGACGATGGCAATTCAATGGCAGGTGCGGCTCGCACTTCAATTCAACTGGGCGAAAATGTTTCAAATTCAACTCGCGGCAAAACTCTCGGTGAACTCGGTCAAACGCCTCAATCAAACCCGTGCCGCGGCAAATTCGCGAATCGGTTTCTCGAAAAACGCGAACTGTTCCGCTTCCACCACCTCGTGCTGTGCAGTCACAACAGCGAAATTCGTGATTAACGCTTCAATCACCGGGTGGCGTAGTTCTTCCGTTGAGCCGACGTGGTAAAAATGTTCACGCATCAACAAATGAAACCGTGAGTCAGTCCAGTTCCGCTCAATCGCCGTGTTTGTGCGGAACTCGTTGCTGTGCCATGTCGAGAGCATGAAATTGCAGGGAAGCAAACTGAGTTGGGACGCCAAGGCGCCTTCGTCGGCATCTGACCACGAATTGAAATAATCAACGTGCCGTCCGGCGTAGGGCGGATCAGCATAGACAAAATCACCTGCTTCCGTCTGGGCGAGCGTGTCGCGGAAATTGCGAACCTCAATCGTCCAATCCGCTGTGCCGATGACCTGGGCGATTTGGCGAACCTGATTCGTAATTTTCGTGACGTAGGCTTGGGCGAATCGCTCCGGCTTGTGGCAATAGGGCACGTTGAATTTGCCGTTGCGGTTGAAACGCATGATCCCGTTGAAGCACGAGCGATTCAGAAACAAAAAGTCCAAGGAGTTTGGCGTCGCATTGAATCGTTCACGAACGACGTAGTAGTAAGGCTCGCCCTGAGATTTCAGGTTCATGCCTTCCTCGGTCAGAAATGCCTTCACACTGGCTGGCGTGACGTGCTCGCTCTGAATGTCCTGATAAAGCCGGATGATGTGCGGGTTGGTGTCGCAAAGCAGCGCCTTCTTGGGCTGGACGTTCAGAGCAACGACGCAAGAGCCGCAAAACGGCTCAACCCATCGTGAGAACTGCCTGCCGTTGGCAATCCCCTGAATCGTTGGAACAAGTTTGGTTTTGATGCCCTGGCATTTCAGCGGCGGGACGAGCGTGGGACGGCTCATGGTTCATCCTCCTCACCGGCAGGTTCATCTTCGGCCAGTTTTGCAATTTCTTTTTCGTGCGCCTTGAGCGTGTCAATGCCCCGCTTTTTGTATTCAAGGAAAGTCTTCAGGTTTATGTAGGGGCGCTTCACCGCCAGAGCCTCTGCCATGTCGCGCGTCAGGTAAAACATCCAGTAGTCGTCATAGACATCCTCGCCAAGTTTTGCAAACGGGCCAGCCCCGTGAATCAGTTCGTCAATCTTCGTGACCGAACCGATGTTCTTGGTGTTGCCACTGCCGGGCCGGGCGGCGGCGATGCGAAACTTGGGCTGCGCAAAAAACTGGAATTCTTTGATGACGGATGGAATCTGCGGCAACTGGTCGAGCGTGAATTGCTTCCGTTCGTCGGCTGCGTCATCGCACTTCGAGTAAATCACGCCCAGGACGAAATGCGCCGTATACTGGCTGTATGGATAGAGCGTGTTCTTGTTGCTGTCGCGGTTGCGGAAGTAGCCCGTGAACGCGCCCAGCGTCATCCCATTCACTTCGGTCTCGCTCGTGCGGTAGGTGCTCTTGATGTCCACCGCAAATTTGTTGCCCGAACGCAGATGCGTGAACGTCAGGTCAGGATAGAAGTTCTGCTGCGGGCACAATTCGATTTCGAGACCGTGCTTCTTCGCGAACTCCACGAACATCGGAAACAGCAGCAACTCCAAAACTTTCGACACAATCTGGGTGTCCACTGAGATCGTGTAGATGCGCCGATAAACGTCAATGAAGCCCTTGATAATCCACTCGCCCTCGTTCGTCGCCACCGCCTTGGCGAACGACTCCGCGTGGGCTTGAAGCTGCTTGTGGAATTGTGCGGCCGTCATGACGGGAGGGTGCTCGATTGCGGCGTGACTGTAAATCTCGCGACGAACTCCGGCGTGAACTGGCCGCGCCAGCCGAAGATGTTGCTCCGCGTCTTGTTGACGACATCCAGCTTTTGGCGGTCGAGGGGTTTCATTCCTCCTCGTCCCCGTCAAGTTCACCCTCCTCCGAGTAATTGAACTCAACTTTGCTCTGCTTCACGATTTCATCGAGAATCTGTGGCAAATAACCTTGGCTCTCCGCCTGCCGGAATCGCTCCTGTAAAACGGGAATGTTGATGATCTCCTCAATGCAAGCCATGTAGGTGTCCACGACGCGCTGAACGCCGAATTGCTCCTGCGCTCCAGCTGTCAGTTTTTCACCAAGCGTTAAGACTGGCTCGACCGATTTGATGACGAAGGAGATTGGGAATCGCTCAATCTTGTCGATGTCGAGGAAGTATTTCTTCACGTCGAGCGTTTCGGTCACTTGGAAGAACCGGCCAAGCGGCTTCATCACGAAATCAATGCCGCCATCATTCGCGTTCGTTCGGCCCGTTTTGAAAAGCTTTAGTTGCTCTTTCGCCAGCTTTTTCAGGTCAAAGCCGAAATAAACGCTCTGGTCGTGGTAGAAAAACTTCAAGACGGCAAAGCTGACGATTTCAAACAAACGTGCATCGCGATTGGGTGCGAGCAGGTCGAGGATGAAAGCCTCCACGTCTTGCGGCTTCGATGCTGTCAATTCCTTCAGCTTGACGCACGTTTGGATGAACGCGTTGAAAGCCTCCGACTTGGTCTTGATGTATTCGTTGACGATTTCCACGATAC
The DNA here is from genome assembly GCA_964561105.1 of uncultured Bifidobacterium sp. Classification (GTDB taxonomy): domain Bacteria; phylum Verrucomicrobiota; class Verrucomicrobiia; order Limisphaerales; family JADLHS01; genus JADLHS01. The sequence goes on from CAZLOH010000005.1 coordinate 15,526, forward strand.
TCGTGGCAAGGTCACAATCCTTCCGTCCGGCTTTCACTCGAAGCAGATTCCGATTGAGCCAGTAGCGGTTCGTTTGAACGTCGCGGACGATGGGCGTGAGTTCGCTGGTCGGGAAAAATTTCTTAAACTCCTCATTGAGCCGGTGATTCAGCGCATGGTTTTGCAGCTTGCTGCCGAACGGCAACTCACGCTGCCGCTGGAACAGGCGGCTGAAAACTGCGCCCTCGTATTTGGAGTAGTCACCCGCCTTGTCGAAGCCGCCCTTCAAATAATTCTCGGCCAGCACGTAGAGCGCATACAGATTGGCGAAGCTGCTCCGCGACTTTGACCCGCGATTCGCCGAGCGGGTCTTCAGGTTGAGGTATTGGAGCAGCAAGCTCCGCTCGAAAAGTTCATCCGCCTGCGCGCCAAGGTTTTCTGGAGCACCGCTTTGATGGTGGCTGTGAAGGCGTGCTCCATGTTCTATTTTTCCAAAAGCATCGGGGTGGTTTCCCGCTCGCTGTAGGCGGAGTCGTAAGTTTTCAGCGGCCTCACCAGCAGTTCGCCTTTGAAATGCGTGGCGATGTTGAGCCGCCGCAGACCAATTTTCACATATTCCTCCTCGATCTCAATGCCGATGAACCGCCGCCCCAGCTCCTTCGCAACAAACCCCGTCGTGAACGTGCCCGCAAACGGGTCAAGCACGAGGTCGCCGGAATTCGTGCTGGCCTTGATGATGCGCCCCAGCAGCGCGACCGGCTTTTGCGTGGGATGCTCCTCATACTCCGGCATCCGATACCGCACGCGCGGAATCTCCCACACGTTGCCCGGCACTTTCGTGGAACTGTAAACCGTGGGCACGGGCTTTCGGTAATCAATCAGCTTGCGCTCTGCACCTGTGCGCGCCGCCACCTTGATGTCGTCCGCGTTGAACGTGTAATCCTCCGGGTCGCGCACGCAAAACAGAATCGGCTCGTAGAGCGAACCGAAATACCGCTTCGCCTGCACGCCCGAACTGTCGTAGAACCAGACGATGCGGGAAAGCACCGTCAGCTTCTTCCGCAGATAGAGGTCGAAATACGGGAGGCACTGCGTCGAACACATGAAGTAAAAGCTCCCATTCGGCTTGAGCTTGCGCAGACACATTTCAATCCACTGGTAGCTCCACTCCAAATACGCCTCATCCGACGGCCATTTGTCCCGGCGACCGTTGAAGTTCTTGCCGATATTGTAGGGCGGGTCGGCGAAAATCAAGTCAACCGAAGCATCCGCCACCGCGCCGTCCAACGCTTGAAGTGCGTCGCCCCAAACAAGCTTGTGGCCGTTGCTCTCAAAAATGGCTGGTTCGGTTTTCGTGCTCATGATTCTGCGAAACCTCCCGCGCCATGTCGAACGAACTCCGGTGTAAACTGGCCGCGCCAGCCAAAGATGTTGCTCCACGTCTGGTTGACGACATCCAGCTTTTGGCGGTCGAGGGGCTTCAAAACTTCACTCATTCCATCCCACTCTCTTTGCTTTCTTTCATCCCAAGCCCGGCTCGGAACATTTGATGGACGCTGAAGCGCTCGATGTTGTGCAGGCTCAGCGAATCTACTTGATGTGGTCCAAGATATTGACTTCCGCTGCGTCGAAGGGCCTTTATGCCGCCGACCGCGTGAGCACGAAGGAAACCGACGCGCCAGAGAACCTCCAGAAAGAAACCTGGATCTTGGTTCAATGCCCAAGTCGACGCTTTGTCCAGCTTCACCTCGCCAATACTCATCTCAAGGCAAAGCGCTTCCAAATCCTTGCGACTCCAAGAATATGGTCGGCCGCGGAACGCCTCGAAGACGCTCTGTAGACCTGGATACTGAAATCGGTATTCCGCTGCGATATCCTTTGCTCGTTCGCTGGAATAGGAAACCTCGCAATGACTGATTACATGGTAATCAATGGGGAACGCATCCTGAGTCCGAGCTTCCGTTACTGATTCAGTGCAGAACTGGATAATCTCACGCGGGCGGTAAAGCGTTCGGTCAACCACATAGTTAAACGACTTGCTTTTGCGATACTGTAGCGTTTCGACAAACACTGCATTCCAGCAGTCTTGGTCGCTCAGAGATTTGGCTGCGGGAACTGTGTGCCGAATTCGCTTTGCTGCGAGCGAAAGCAAGGCGTCCTCGTCCCACGAGACAGTTTCCATTACGTCGCGATACTTCTGAGCATCCTCGTAAAGCGATGGAATGCTGTCGTAGAGTTCTTTGCGCAACGAGACGAAGACACACAGCTGTTTGTGCTGGTCGTTTATTGAAAGTGCTGCTTGGACAAGTCCGGCAACAAATGCTTTTGCGTCTTCAGACGCATCCCACCCACGGTCAAGCTCATCAACCAAAATAACCACCGCCTTCTTACCGCACATCTCGTTCAACGCGGGAAGCAGTGAAGTAATCTCTTCAAGGCGATAAAGGTTGGTCAGTTCCTTTGTTTTCAGGCTTGCCTCGTAGCTGCCAATTTTGATGCCTTCCATTCGCTTCAGATACGAAAAGAGGACAGCAATCGGGTTGGTTTGCTCACCTTGGAACTTATCGCGTAGGAATGTGTAGATTTTGGCTGCTCCACCAGTCTTCAACTTTGGGCCAACTCTCGTGATCTCCTTCATCACTAAAACGTAAATCAGATACTTCCATGCGGCAGCATACGCGCCCTGTTTGGCCCAAGCTCCCTCGCTTTCCTTGGCCATGTGTTGAGACAGAATCTCGTAGGAGTAATTTTCAGGAGCTAGTTCAAGCACAAGGCTACCCCTGCTTCGTTCGCGCTCAGCTAGGACCTTAAACAAAGCGCTCTTTCCAGCTCCACGGTTTCCGAGCACGAGAGTCTTCTTGCGGGCGGCCAGTTGGGCGAAACTGTCAGACTCAACGAAATAGTGAACCAAACCGTGATTGATGTCGCGTTCGGCAGCAGGAGCACCGAAGCCGAGGCTGGAGAGGTCTTGTGCGTTCATAGGTTCTGCTTGCTGTTGAGATTCACGCTTTCGCGTAAACCTCCGCACCCTTCTCCACGAACTCCTTCGACTTTTCTTCCATGCCGCGTTTGAGGGCTTCTTCCTCGGCGATGCCCTGTTCGGCGGCGTATTTGCGGACGTCTTCGGTGATCTTCATGGAACAGAAATGCGGGCCACACATTGAACAGAAATGGGCCGTCTTCGCTCCTTCTTGGGGCAGCGTCTCATCGTGAAATTCTCTGGCCGTCACCGGGTCAAGGGACAGGTTGAACTGGTCTTCCCAGCGGAATTCGAATCGGGCTTTGGAGAGGGCGTTGTCACGATACTGTGCGCCGGGATGACCTTTCGCCAAGTCCGCTGCGTGGGCTGCAATCTTGTAGGCGATCACACCGTCCTTAACATCCTTTTTGTTGGGCAATCCCAAATGTTCTTTCGGGGTCACGTAACACAACATGGCGCAGCCATACCAGCCGATCATCGCCGCGCCGATGCCGCTGGTGATGTGGTCGTAGCCGGGCGCGATGTCGGTGGTGAGCGGCCCGAGGGTGTAGAACGGCGCTTCGTGACACCATTCGAGTTGCTTGGCCATGTTTTCCTCGATCATGTGCATGGGCACGTGGCCCGGGCCTTCGTTCATCACTTGCACGCCTTTGGCCCACGCGCGCTTCGTGAGTTCACCCTGCACTTCAAGTTCGCCGAATTGCGCACGGTCGTTGGCGTCGGCAATCGAGCCGGGGCGCAGGCCGTCGCCGATGCTGAACGAAACGTCGTAGGCGGCCATGATGTCGCAGATGTCGTCCCAGTGGGTGTAGAGGAAATTTTCCTGGTGATGCGCGAGACACCATTTGGCCATGATGCTGCCGCCGCGTGAGACGATGCCCGTCATGCGGCTGGCGGTGAGCGGAATGAAGCGCAGCAGCACGCCGGCGTGGATGGTGAAGTAATCCACGCCTTGCTCGGCTTGTTCGATGAGGGTGTCGCGGAAGAGTTCCCAGGTGAGGTCCTCGGCTTTGCCGCCGACTTTTTCGAGCGCCTGATAGATGGGCACGGTGCCGATGGGCACGGGCGAGTTGCGCAGAATCCATTCGCGCGTGGCGTGGATGTTCTTGCCGGTGGAGAGGTCCATGACGGTGTCCGCGCCCCACTTGGTGGCCCAGCGCATCTTCTCGACTTCCTCCTCGATGCTCGACGCGACGGCGCTGTTGCCGATGTTGGCGTTGATCTTCACGAGGAAGTTGCGTCCGATGATCATCGGCTCGGACTCGGGATGGTTGATGTTGTTCGGGATGATGGCGCGGCCGGCGGCGACTTCGCTGCGGACGAATTCGGGGGTGATTTCGTGCGGGATTCTTTGCGGGAATTTTTTGAATACCGATGGGACGAAGTCTGTAATTTGAGATTTGAGATTTGAGATTTGGGCAGAGCCGGCGTGTTGCTTGTCAAGGTCGTTGCGGAGGATGTCCTGCGAGAGATCGGCGATGCGAGGCGCATCGCCGGACACGCGGGGCGCGTGTGCTCCCCGCAGGTTTTCGCGGATGGCGATGAATTCCATCTCGGGCGTGATGATGCCGGCGCGGGCGTATTGGAGTTGCGTGACGACTTTGCCCGGCTTCGCGCGTAGCGGACGACGGCGTGGCGCGGTCAGTCCTTCGAGGCGATAGCCGGTTTCATCCTGGCGCTTGGCGCGGGAAAGGCCGCGGTGTTGTTCGGAGAGATAGCCGTCGTCAATCGGCTTCACTTCGCGACCAGTGTATTCCTCCACGTCACCGCGGGCGCGAATCCAGTTTGCCCGCAGCGCGGGCAATCCTTCCTCAACCGTACCGGTGAAGGTCGGATCGCCCCAGGGGCCGGAGCAGTCATAGACGCGGACGGGGTCATTCGCGACGAGGGCGTCGCGGCCACCGGTCGGCGACGAGGGCGTCGCCGCCACGGTGATCTCGCGCATGGGCACGCGAACGTCTTTGTGCAGCGTGCCCTCGACGTAAATCTTTTTGCTCGCGGGGAGTTGTTCGCTGCTGTGTGGTTCGAATGATTTTTTTGGGTCGGCGATCATAAAACAGTTGACAGTTATTGGTTGATAGTGATGGCCATCGCGCTAATGCAGGGGAGGCGAAAAGAAGTTTCCGATTCCTACGCCAGCATTACCTGGATCAGTTTTTCGGGTCTTCGGTGTTCCGCGCCGAACTCTCAGCCTTCGTCGTTCCGCGCCCGCGGAACGGCCGGTTGGCTCCCCATCACAGGCTGAGGCTAGGTCGTGGCGAAGGGTCGGTCAAGAAAACGAATCCGCCGCCATGTGCGGTTCGGCAACCGGTCGGGCTTACCCGCGATAGACCACCATCACTGCATAGTCGGTCATCAATTTTTGCGAGCCGATATCCAAGTGGGTGTAAGTCATGGGGGTGAGGCTGACAATGTTCGGTTCGCCGACTTTTTGCAGAAAGTTGGTGACAACTTCGTCGAACTTGTCGTGGCCGACTTCGATGCAATCCGTGTGGCGGATCGTTTTCACCTTCATCTTCTTGTCCGACTCGAGGGCGGCGACCTCCAGTGGCACGGAGGCCTTTTCGATCAGGCTGGCGGCAGGTTTGTCATGGACAGGCACCTTGAGGTGCATCTCGACCTTGGCGGCGGCGGAACCGGCCATGGTGCTGCCGTGATGTCCGGGCGGAGCCGCTGGGGTCGGAGCGGACGGGGCGGGTCTGGCGGCCTGGGGGATGACGATCTTTTCCGAACAGGAAGGGCAGTTGATCTCGGAGCCGGCGCCCGCGCTGTCCACGGCGAGTTCCTGTTCGCATTTCGGGCAGTTGAAGATGATGTCCATAGGTCTGAGAGTTTGGTTGCGTTGGTGAGCCGAGCCTATGCCGGGTCTTGGTGTCTGACCAGAAAAAACTTCGTGGGGACGAACCAGCCAACGGTTTGTGTTGGCGGAGGTGAGCGGGGCTGGCAGTCTGGTGCGAGCCAATGGGCGGTCCGGAACGAGGGCCGGCAACCATGAACCGAATTGCTGTCGGTCGTTCTTCGGGTCCGGCCCGTGTCTGGAATCTGATGATTGTTATGAATAGTCACGCTTCAACGAACAAAAGCCTGAGCCAATGGGTGAACGAAATGGCGGCGTTGTGCCAGCCGGCGAAGGTGCGGTGGTGTGACGGCTCGGGGGCGGAGAAGCAGGCGCTGACGAAGCAGGCCGTGGCGGATGGCGTGCTCGTCGAACTGGACCAGCAGAAACTTCCGGGTTGTTACTACCATCGCTCGAATCCGAACGACGTGGCGCGGGTCGAGCAATGCACCTACATCTGCGCCGAGACGGAGGAGGACGCCGGGCCGACGAACAATTGGATGGCCCCCAAGGCCATGTATGCCAAACTGCGCGCGCTATGCGACGGCGCGATGCGCGGGCGAACGATGTATGTGGTGCCGTACCTGATGGGCCCGCCGGGGTCGCCCCTCGCCAAAGTCGGGATTGAACTGACGGATTCGGTCTATGTGGTGTTGAGCATGCGCATCATGACGCGCATGGGCCAGGTGGCCTTGGAGCATCTCGGCGACAGCGACGATTTCAATCGCGGGCTGCACTGCATGTTGGACATCAACCCGGAGCGCCGCTACATCGCACATTTTCCGCAGGACAACGCGATCATCTCGGTGGGGTCGAACTATGGCGGCAACGTGTTGCTCGGGAAAAAATGTCTCGCGTTGCGCATCGGTTCGTATCTGGGGCGCAAGGAAGGCTGGCTGGCCGAGCACATGTTGCTGTTGGGGGTGGAATCGCCGTCCGGCGAAAAGACCTTCGTGGCGGCGGCCTTCCCCAGCGCGTGCGGCAAGACGAATTTCGCCATGATCGTGCCGCCGCCGCAATTCAAAGGCTGGAAAGTCTGGACGGTGGGCGACGACATCGCGTGGATGAAGCCGGGACCGGATGGGCGGCTGTGGGCAATCAATCCCGAGGCCGGCTATTTCGGCGTGGTGCCGGGCACCAGTTCGAGATCCAACCTGAATGCGATGAAGTTGATCCAGCGCGACACGATCTACACCAACGTCGCCCTCAGGCCGGACGGCACGGTCTGGTGGGAGGGACACGACGATCCACCGCCCGCCGAGTGCCTCGATTGGCGCGGAAACAAATGGACGCCGGACTCGCCGGAGAAGGCGGCGCATCCGAATTCGCGGTTTGCCGCCCCGATGCAAAACAATCCCATGCTCGCGGCCGAGGCCAACGATCCGAACGGCGTGCCCATCAGCGCGATCATTTTTGGCGGTCGGCGCGCGGACACGATGCCGCTGGTCTATCAGGCGTTCAACTGGATCCATGGCGTCTTCGTTGGGGCCACCATGGGCTCGGAGACCACGGCGGCCGCCGTGGGTGGCGTCGGTCAGGTGCGGCGCGATCCGATGGCGATGCTGCCATTCTGCGGCTACAACATGGGCGACTATTTCCGGCACTGGTTGACGATGCGAAAAAGGATCAAATTCCCGCCGCGGATTTTTTACGTGAACTGGTTTCGCAAGGACAAGGCGGGCAAATACCTCTGGCCCGGGTTTGGCGAAAACATGCGGGTGCTCAAATGGCTGGTGGATCGTTGCCGGGGCGAGGCCGATGCGGACGAGGCGCCGATCGGCTGGGTGCCCGGTCCCCGCAAGTTTGATCTCACCGGCCTGGTGGATTTTTCCGAAGCGCAATTTGATGAATTGCGCTCGATCAACTTCCAGGACTGGCGGCGGGAGATTTTGCGGCAGGACGAATTATTCCTGAAGTTGCACTCGCACCTGCCGAAGGAATTGACCTTCCAGCGCGAACTCCTGATCTCGCGGTTGTGACGTGGCCGGATTGACGCTGGCCGGATTGCCTGGCGGCGGAATCAGGAAGGCAAAAGTGCCCAAGCGATTGGCCGAAAATTGTCACAATTTCGTTAGCCAACGGTGAGTCCTTTGAAGTAGCAGAATCCCAAGTCCGAACAATGCAAGCGCGCTGGGTTCGGGAATGGCCTGACTGGAAAACTGAATGGCATCCAGATAATCAATCCCGAGGCCTGGCTGGAATCGGAGTTCGGCTGTTTGGCCGGCGTATCCAGAAATATCCACGCCGAATAAAGTGCTAGTGGACGGACCGGATCCCAAACGTACGGAGGCTAGTTGTTGCCCGCCTAGAAAGACAGCCGGGGCATAAAGGGCGAGAAATTGTAACGATCGTGCTTGCGCAGGGACGGTCCCGGTCTGGGCGAGTGCAACTGGAATAAAATCACCTGAGCTATTTGCAGCGCCGAAACCCACGGCATAACTCCCTTGCCAACTGCTCCACCCGGGCGGCACCAAGATAGCGATGAAAGGGGTTTGTCCCGGCAATCCGATGGGGACGCCGTTAGGTAAGGTCGTGGTCTGTGCTTGGCCACCGATATATCCAGTCCACCCGGGAAATGCAGGCACAAACTGCACAGAACCGTTCGGGTCAGTTGGAACTGGGACTAACTGGGCTGCTTCAAAATCTAGGTTCTGGAACGTGCCTTGACCGAGAGCATGAACGGTCATCGTGGCTGGGAACGCGACGATGATTAGTAGATTTCTTAGTTGTGAAGTCATAGCGTTTTCGTTTCACTTTGTTACAAACGGATCTCCGACGGCTTGAAAAAATGCGGTATTTCGAGAGTTCCACGCAGCACTTCCGAAACATTTCCCACTTGCCCACAGACCGAAATATAAATCGGCCTTGTTGACGCCGAAGAGAGTTGGTTCTTCAACATGAGTCACCGCACCAACGGGCGTGTTCATGTAGTTTGTTCCACCGAAGGCGTCGGCGGAGAACCACTGCGAGAAATGGCCCATCTGTGGCCATTGACGTGAGCCGTTAAACGACTCAACGGTTTCGATGATCCACCAGCGGCTGTTCCCCGTCCATTTCACTTTGCCGTCCACTGCGTAAAATCCACCAAGCCAGGTGCTGTGTGCGCCCCAAGAGATGTAACCCGCGACATCCGTGGCATTCGTCAACTGGTGTTGCGGCAACTGTAGTTGACTGGTGCAGTCTCCATTTGTATTGAAGCTCAGGCACGGCTGGTTGGTCCCCGAATAAAGAATGGCGTTCGGTAAGATGCCTGCTGCCAAAAGACCGTTGGTTGCCGCAAATACGGTGCTTCCAAATTCGGCGTATTCGAACGCTCGCACGTTATCCACGATGTAGTTTGTATTTTCATAGCCGCCTGCGCTGGCGCTGATAAAAAATTTGCCGGGCGAGTAGTTCGTGCCAAAGAATTCGAGCTTGTCTATGTAAGCTTTGCAGTCGTTGGTCGTGCGCTGGTTGATGCACGTCACGAAGGGTGGAATTCCCGGTGCCGCCGTATGCAGGCGGTAGCTCGGACTGGGAAAGGGCGTTACCCCGTCACCAACCCGCCCGGGTAAATCCAGAAACCAGATGAGGTATTGCGGGCGTTTCGTCGGATTATCCTTCAACCAGTTCAAGTACGGTGTCTGCACTTGATTGGTGAAGTCCGCGTTGGAAATGAGTTCGTTGGTGGCGCACGAGACTCCCAGTTCATTCGCGCCGCCGACCATGGGGCGGTGGGCGAGGTAGTAATCCTTCACCCAAATGCTGTTCGTCGAGTTGGTGTTGTAGATGAGCAACAAATCTTTCGTCACATCCACCGGATATTGTACCAGCGGCGAGAACACGCCGGCCAGGGTGTGGTCGCCGCCGGCGGCAATCAGTTTCACATTGTTGAGCAGGCTCGGGACATTCGTCTGACCCGCGCTGTTGTCGCCCCAGCAAACCACGGTGCCGTCATTCTTCAACGCCACGCCGTGCGCCCGGCCCGCCGCAAGCGCCATCACGTTGCTCAAGCCAGCCGGGACGCTGCATTGATTTTCGCTGTTATCGCCCCACGCGCTGATGCTGCCATTTTCCTTGAGCGCCAGACTGAAGCGTTCGCCGGCGGCAATCGCGACGACGTTGCTCAACCCGCTGGGCACATTGGTCTGCCCGCTGCCGTTGTAACCCCACGAAATCACCGTGCCGTCGGCCTTGAGTGCCAGGCTGTGGTAGGCCCCGGCGGCAACCGCCGTGACATTCGTCACGCCGACGGGCACGTCCGTGAGGTTCCACACGCCGGGGAGATTCAAGCCCCAGGCCAGGATGTTGCCATTGGTCCGCACCGCCAGGTTGTGATACCGCCCCGCCGAAATGCTTCGGAGGCCGTAGTTGTTGGCCGGCACCGTGTTCGCGTCCGCGCCCGCCTGGCCCCACGCCGTCACGGAGCCATCCCGGCGCAACACCAGGGTGTGCGCGTAACCGGCCGAGGCGGAGACCAGATTGGTCAAATCATTCGGCAGCGTCGCCCACGCGTAACCCCAATACGCAAGCCCGCCATCTTCTCTGACCGCCACGGAATGATACTGGCCCGCCGAGACCGCCAGCGTGTTGGTCAGGTCAACGGGATACTGGGCCTGTCCGTCGCTGTTGTCGCCCCACGCCACGGTCGAGCCGGGTTTGGGCAGGGAAATCACGCGCATCGTCCACGGTCCGGCCGCGTTCGTGCCGACCGGATTCCAGACCTGCACGGAGTAATTGGCATTCGCAGGATTGGTCTGCCACAGTGGCACCCACGGCAACGGTTGGTAATAGTTTTGGTTGGTCGCGCCAACGATGGCAACGCCGTTGGTGTACCATTGATATTGGAGCGGATAGCGTTGGGTTTCCAATGCCGTCGCCTGCACGGTGAAATAGATCGGAGCGCTGACGCCGTTGGTGAACCAGTTGGTGCTGGGCGCAGTCGGAGTCGTGTTGGTGATCAGCGGCGGACCGATCAAGGTCAAGGTCGCCACGCTGCTGGTGATGGCGCCCGCGCCCGTGGCAATGACGACCGAGTAGCCTCCTTGATTGGCGGTGTTGATATTGGTCACGGTCAAGGCCGCGTTGGTCTGGTTCGTGAGATTCACCCCGTTAAACTGCCATTGGTAATGCACCCCGGCAAGGCCCAGCCCGAGCGCGGTGTAGGTGACATTCGCACCGGGTAACTCGGGACGGCCCAGCGGGGATTTCAGGATCAATGGCAGTTGTCGTCCGGATCGGACGGCAAGGTTGTGGGTTACTCCCGCCGCGATGGCCACCACATTGCTTTGCAGGAAATCCGGAGTCGGCAGGTCGCCCCAGCCCACCACCGAACCATCGGCCCGCAACGCCAGACTATGGTAACCGCCCGCGGCAATCGCCACCACGTTCGACAACCCCTCCGGAACGATTGACTGCCCGAAGTCCGCTCCCAAAATGCTGTTGTCCGGATCATTCACCGTGCCTGCTCCCCACGCCGCCACGGTGCCGTTATTCCGCAAGGCCAGCGTGTGCCAGGCGCCCGCCGCGATCGCCACCACGTTGCTCAAGCCGGCGGGGACATTGGTTACATTCCAACCAAACGACGAATAGTTCAGCCCCCAGGCCCGCACCGTGCCATTGGTCAACAACGCCACCGAGTGATCCCAACCGGCCGCCACCGCTTTGGCAGCGGGCAATCCCAGCGGCACCTGGGTATACGGCGCGCTGTTGCTGACATAGTAGCTCCACGTCCAGACGTTGCCGTTGGCCAGCAAAGCCACGTCATGGTCGGCGCCGGCCGCCACCGCAATCAGATTGGTCCAGTTGCCGGGAAAGTTGGCGGCGGAATAGCCATCCTGCGTCCACCAATCACCCCACACGGTGGCCGTGCTGTCCGCTCGCAAAGCGAGCGTGTGGTGCGTCCCCGCGGAGAAGGCCGCGCAGTTGGTAAACGTCACCGGCACATTAGTCTGGCCGTAAAGATTGTCACCCCAAGCCACCACCGTGCCGTTCTGGCGCCGGGCCAGACTGAAACCAAATCCCGCGCCCACGACCGCCACAGCGCGCAGATTTTCCGGCACCTCGCCTTGGCCATGCGTGTCGTCACCCCAGGCCACCACCATCAAATCATGCGGGTTGGTCGAATTCGTGCCGCCGTGGTATTCCTGCAAGTTGCTCAGCCAGTCGCCGTCGGGATCGTCCCCGGCATCCGCCGGATCCAGAGGATTGAGTTGGTTGTCCATCTCCCATTTGTCCGGTAGGCCATCGGCATCTGTGTCGTTGGTGCTGACCAGCGTCTTGCTGACCAACCGCTCATACGCATCCGTCAGTCCGTCGCCATCCGAATCCAGAGACGTACCGAGCAGGTAGAATGTCTGGCCGGTCGGCTGATTCGTGTATTGATACGTCGAACAACTCGGCCCGCGCTCCAGCCACGTCCAGTTGGCAGCCGTGAGGCTGGGACCGGAAAAATTGGTGGTCGAGAAAATGTCCGCCGGCCCGTTCGTCCCTTGCACGTCAAACGTCACCGTCCAACCCTGATTCGTCACCCACACCGAAATCACATTGGTGATGTAGAGCGGCGAGTTGGTAATGCACTCTGCCGCCGGCCCGCTCAACAACCGTTGCATCCCACTCCCCGCTTCCCTGACGGCGGGACCTTTCATCGCTCTCATCGCCGCCCATTTCGCCCGGAGTTCCGCCTTGAAAGCCATCTCCTCCTCACTGACCGGCCCCAGCACTGTGATGTCCCGGAGGGCCAGGTAATGAAACGCCAGCCGCAGCGGACGCGCGAAACAATACACCTCGTCGAACTCACCGTCCGCCGACAATTCACCTGCCAGCGTGCTGCCAATCACCAACCGCGTCACCTCGGCCGGCACACTCAACGTCGCCGCGCCCCTGGCGACCACTTCCCCATCCAGCAACAACTCCGTGCCGTTGGTGCCGTAATTCAAAATCACCTGATGCCAACTGCCGGCTGCCCAATCAATCTTTGCGGCCACCAACAACTCCTTTTCCTCCGGCCCCACCCACCGCAACGCCCTCCCGTCCGCACTCACCTGCAAGGACCACAACGCCGCCGACTTCGGACCCGCCACCGCCACCAATTCCACCAACGGCACGGCCCTCCCCGGCCCGCTGCCGCTCGACCAGTGCGGACTAAACCAAAAGCGCAACGATCCCTGGCCCGTGGCCACCTGCGCCTGACCGGTCTCGCCCAAACCCGCAATCACCAGCGGCGTGACTGCTCCAGCGCGCTCCAAACTGTAACCCGACCACGACTCGCGCAGCGTGCCCAAGGTGGGCAGTTCCACCACCGCGTTGCTCACCCCGGCGTGATACAGCTCGTCAAACGTTTCGGTATAGGTCGCCCGCGCCAACTCCGGCAACGGCGGCCACATCGGCGGACGCGGCGCGGCTTTCGTTTGTGAGGGCGCATAGGCATAGAACGCAAACGAAACAATGATCCAGAGCAACCAGTTCTTAGTTTTCATTTTCCGAGTGTGGTTCCGAAATTCACTGCGAAGGTCGCCGTCATCGTAGCTGCAATCGTGGTGGCTGCAAGAATATAATCTTATCCGAGTAGCGCGCCGTTCCGCTGCAGCGTTGGTAAATGCGTCGCCGCCGTTTGGAATTCTCAGATGCCTTTGCCCAAGCATTGCAGAAGCACCGTACGGCAAGAAAAATCAGCCGGCAGGCACTGGCCCAGAAAGCAGGGCTTCACCAAACGTACGTTGGAATAATAGAGCGCGGATTGAGCAATCCCAGTCTGGACGCGGCTAACGCGATTGCGGAGGCATTAGAAATCCCACTTGCACAACTGGTCGCTGAGGCGGAAGCGCTTCGGGAACAAGCCGAATCAGGTACTCGTTAGGCAGCCAAGTGCCGGTTTCTGCATATGTTTCAGGATGTTTTTCACAGCCATCCCACAGCCTCGAAGAAACGGGCCTAAACCCGGCGGTTTCCGAAGAAACGCGGGGGTCTCGCCGCCGATGACTTTAAGAGTTTTCAGTTCATCATCTTGTTTTCAGGCGGCAAACGCGCGGTGGCTATCCCACAGACGTCGGACGAAATCCCGGCAAATACGCCGCTTCCGGCTGGCCCAGCAAGCGGAAATCCCCACCGGCTGTCCCATAGCTTTTGAGCAGCGCCACCGCGTCCAGCTTCAACCACAGCGCGGCGCGCACACAGGTCCACAGCCGCACGAAGCTGCTGCCCCAGCGAGACAGGAACGCCTGATAGCGCAACAGCACATAGACCAGCAGCGCCGTCCACACCTGCCACCGCACCGCGTTGGCCGAGTTGCCCAGGAAGTCCGCCAGTTGCAGCGTCTGCTTGATCTGCTTGAAGAACACTTCGATCTGCCAGCGACACCGATACAATTCGGCCACCGTGCTCGCCGCCCACTCCAGGTTGTTCGTTAGGAAAACCATCTCGCGCTCCACGCCGTCCACTTCGACCAACGCCACCACGCGGCGCAAGCGCACGGGATAATCGGCGTGGCTTTGCGGCGTGGTCAGCAGGATTTCATCGTCGCGCAGGATCTTGCCCGCCGGCTTTTTGATCCGGCGTTTGACCACCTTGAAGGCCAGATTGTCCTTGGCGCGGGTGACCCAGCAGACGCCGCGCTCGTTCAAGTCGCGCAAGTGGACAAAGTCCACATAAGCCTTGTCAAACAACACGATTTCGCCAGCCCGGATGCCGGCGCAGACTTCGCGGGCGCGTTTGGCGTCGTTCTCGCGGGCGGTATCAATGAGCACGAAGCGCGGCAGGAAACTGTGCAGGTCCAGACGCAGATGGCACTTGGCGGCGGCCTTGCGGCGGCGATGCCGGGCCCAGTCCAGGGCCGAGGCGACCAACTGGATGGTGGTCGCATCCACGACATGGATGGCGGTCTTGAAGCGGTAGGCCAGGCGTTTGCCGGCGCGCCCGCCGGCGAAGGCGGGCGAAAGGCTTTTGAGATGTTCGAGGGTTTGCCAGAAGAGTTGTTCGGCCAGGGCGGCAGAGCGTTCGCGGTTGGCGGTGGAGAGACCGTTGCGACTGGGCGGGGTGGCGCCGCGAATGGCCGCGAGCGGGCCGGAGTGGAGGCGCAAGGCGTCACAGACGTCATTGAGGCCGACGGCGTGGGTAAACTGGGCGAAGAGCAGACTGACCACGTGGCTCCACGGTTTGAAGGAGCGGGATTTTTCCTCGACCCCGGTGGTGCGGGCCAGTTGCGCCACCAGGTGGGTGGGAATGAGATTGCAGAGTTGGCGAAAGACGGAGAGCTTGGAGCGGGTTGGCGTGGAGCGAAATGGTTTTTTCATCCCTGCCTTGTGGCAGGAAAACTCCCCCCGCGCCATCTCATCTTTTCATCCCGTTATGGGATGGCTGTGGATGTTTTTCCATTTTGAGCCTGACGGCGAAACCGGCGTTGGAGATTTCCTTGCGCCGAAAGTCGGTGACCAGTGCCAAACAAAAACGTGCCGCCGGCCAGCCAAGGGTGAACGGGAGGCCGGGTCGGCCGACTTATGCCTCGCGCCACTTCAAATCCACGATCTGGCCTTGATCTTTGTGTTGCGGGTCCAGACATCGCAGCTCGAGCTTCATTCCGTCCGGACGCAGTGTGGCGTGAACCCAGCCCATGGGATCGCCCGGGCGAAAAATGTAGGACACGGGTGGCAGATTCACCAGGTGCAGGCCGCTTTCGTCCCGGGAGATTTTCCAATTGTGAGTGTGGCCGTACACCCACGCCTTGACTTGCTTGCGTGGCCGGAGGATTTCCAGCAACGCCGGGGAGTCGATCAAGCCGATGTTGCCATCCAGACCCGGATTGTGATGGACGAGAATGATCGCCGGCTTCGTGCGATTCGCGTCGAGCGTGTCCGTCAGCCACTTCAATTGCTCAGGGCCGAGGAGGCCGGGCGTCTGCAAGGTCTTCGCCAGCGAGTCGAGCATGATCCAGTTCACCAATTCGGTTGCGACCAAAGCCGCCTGCCGGTCAGCGACGGGGCGTTTGACCTTTTTCTCCTTGAGCGCCGTCCAAAAGTTTTCGCGTTCGTCATGGTTGCCCAAGGTCAGGTGCAGGGGCACTCCGCTGGCGCGCACGGGTTCGAGCAGTTTGCTGAACTGCGCGTAATCGGCCGGCTCACCCTTGTTGAAGGCGCAATCTCCCACGACGAAGGCTCCGGCCGGACGTTCGGCGAGCGCGACGACTTCATCGGCCACCGCCGCGAGGTGCTGGGTCATGTTGACCCCGCGATTCACGGAAGCGGGAGCGGCCGCGATGTGTGGATCGGCGAGCAAGGCCCACGTGTTCGAGTTGGCGCCACGCGCGGCGGCGAGCAATTCCGGGGCGAAGCACAAGCCCGCGCCAGCGGCCAAGGCGCGGCGCAGAAAGTGGCGGCGGTTAAGCGGGGGCAGACATATCGGCATGAAAGATTCCTACGCTGGCCGCCGGTTTAGCTCAAGGCAAATCCTTCGCCAGGATGTAATCATCCATCACGAAGCCCGCGCCGATCTCGGTGATCACGGCTTCGATGGGAACGAAACCACGACGTTGATACGCGGTCAACGCCCGGGAGTTGTGTTTATTGACGGCCAGAATCAATCGTCGCGCGCCGAGCCGGCGCACCGCCTGTTCGCAATGTTGCAGAAGCAGGCTGCCGTAACCGCGCCCGTGGAGTTCCGGCAACAGGTAGCATTTGTGCAGTTTCATCACGCCAGGCTCAGCGGTCGGTCCGTAGGAAGCAAAGCCAGCCAGCCGCCCAGCGACAAGCAATCGCTCGAACTGGATGCCTCGGGACTGGATTTCTTCGCGCAGGGTGGCGAGCGAATACATCCGGTCGAGCATGTACTCAATCTGCGCGGATGAAATGATGCCGGGATAGTGCTGCCGCCAGATGACGCCCGCCAAATCGGCAATCGCCGGCAGATGCTCCTCCGTGGCTGGGACGATTTGTACAAGACCGGCGGTGGCGATGTGCTTCATGAGCGAACCGAAGTTTGTGGCATCATCATCACCCCGCCGGCAGGACTCCAGAAAAAAGTCCCCGGGGCCATCATGGTGTGGCCAGGCATAAACTGTGGCGCGTCAGTCATGTTTTGTTGCCGTGCCGTGGCGTTGCGCACCCCGCTGCAAGCACAGGAGCACGCTCCATCACGGTTCTGGGGTTGCCCCGGCTTGACTTGTCGTGGTGCGAGGCGAAAGATGGCGGCAGAATTATTCATCTCCGGTCACCGGTCGTGTTATTACAAGCTATGTCGTTACCAAGGTTGTTCGCGAGAGCGGTTTTGTTGTTTGCGGGCGCGCTGATTTTCACGGGGCAACTTTCCGCCGCGAATCTCGTCCACCGTTACAGTTTCACCACCGACGCGAGTGATTCGGTCGGTTCCGCGAATGGGAGTTTGCTCGGCGGCGCGGCGGTCAGCGGCGGCGCGGTCGTGCTGAATGGCAGCGGGGCCTACGTGGACCTGCCCAATGGGCTGATTGCTTCACTGACCAGCATCACCGTCGAAACCTGGCTCACGGACAACAACAGCGGCACCTGGGCGCGCATTTTCGATTTTGGCAACAGCACCGGTGGAGAGAATGTGCCAGGCAGCGGCACGCAGTACATTTATGCCACGCCGCAGGCGGGCGGCGGCATCCTGCGCGTGGGAATCACCGTGGGCAGTGGCGAACAGGATGTGGACTGGGTTGGCACGCGTTTGCCGATTGGGGTGCGCAAGCATGTGGTGCTGACCATTGACAGCGCAGCGCAAACGGGCCGGGTGTATGTGGACAGCGTTCTGGTGGGCGAGAATTTTGCCCTGACCCTGACACCCGCGAGCCTGGGAGTCACCGTCAACAACTGGCTCGGTCGTTCGCAATTCTCCGCCGATCCCTACCTCAACGCCAGCATTACGGAATTTCGCATCTACGACGGCGTGCTGACTCCGGCGGAGGTGCAACAAAGCTTTGCCGACGGGCCCGACGTCTCGGCGTTCGACGGGCCGGTGACAATCGTTACTCAGCCGGCGAGCCAGGTCGTGTCTGAGTTGCAGCCGGCGACGTTCAACGTCGAGTACCACGGCACTTCGCCGGTGCGCGTGCAATGGTTGCGGAACAACCAACCCATCGCGAACGCCACCAACAACACGTACACGATTTCGGCTGTCGCCCTTACCAATCACAACGATGCCTACCGCGTCGCGCTGACCAACACGTATCATTCCGTCACGTATTCCGCCCTGTCCAGCGTGGCCACGCTCGCCGTGGCGGCTGACACCAATCCGCCGGTGCTGGTGCGGGCCGACAGTTTTTTTCCCAATGAGGTGCGGGTGACCTTCTCCGAAGGCGTGCGCGCGGACACCGCTACGAACACGGCCAACTATGTCATTACGAGCTTGGGCGGATCACTGGCGATTACCGGGTCGCGACCGGGCAGCAGCGCGGCGGAAATCATTCTGACCACGGCCACGCAAACACTGGGCTCGAGCTACACGCTTCAGGTGAACGGGATTCGCGACCTTGCGGTGGCGGCCAATCTGATTGCGGCCAACAGCCAGATCCCCTTCACGGCCTCGCTCTTGGTCAGTGTGGACATCGGCCACCCGGCCACCGGTGGCACGCTAACCCCGGCGGCGGGCGGCTACGACCTGACCACGGCCGGTAGCGGCATCAGCGGCGCGAGCGACGAGTTCACGTTCGGCTACCGGAGTTACACCAACAACTTCGATGTGCAGGCGCGCGTGGCGACGCTTGAATTCGCCAGTGCTTGGACGCGTGCGGGGCTGATGGCGCGTGACGGTTTTGACACCAACGCCATGTTTGTCGCCAGCTTTGCCACGCCGGGACCGGCGGGTTGCCATTTTGAAACGCGCACCACCGTGGGCGGACAAACCGCAATGGCCGGGACCTACCCCGTGAACTATCCGGACACCTGGTTGCGCTTGCGCCGCGTGGGAAACGTGTTCGACGGCTTTGCCAGCCTCGACGGACAGTCCTGGGAATTTCTCGGTTCGGCGACCCTGGCCATCTCCAACGTGGTTCAAGTCGGTCTGGCGCTCACCGCGGGAAACGCGTCCACCAGCACGGCGGCGCAGTTCCGTGATTTTGCCAGCGGCAGTGGCGTCTTCACCACCAACGCGGCGCTGCCCTTCGAGCCGCTCGGTCCTTCGAGCCGCCGTACGCCGCTGGTGATTTCGGAAATCATGTACCATCCGCCGGACAGTTGGAGCGGCGCGAGCAATCTGGAGTTTGTCGAGCTTTGGAATTCCGGTCTGATCACGGAAGATCTAACCGGTCATAAGCTGGCGGGCGAGATTGGCTACCAATTCCCCGAGGGCACGAAACTCGCGCCGGGACAATTCCTCGTGGTGGCGAAGGATCCGGTGGCGGCGCAAAACTTTTACGAGGTTGCCTGTCTCGGACCGTACGCTGGCAAGTTGGCCAACGGCGGCGGCACCTTGCGCCTGCTCAACGAACTCGGCGGTCGGTTGCTGGAGATCGAATACGACAACAAAGCTCCCTGGCCGGTCGCACCGGATGGGGCGGGGCACTCACTCGTTCTCAGCCGTCCTAGCTACGGGGAGAACGATCCGCGCGCCTGGTCGGCCAGCGATGCCATCGGCGGTTCGCCAGGCCGCTTCGAGCACCGCGGCAGCGAACCCGGTCGCGGCGTGGTGATCAACGAGTTTCTGGCGCACACGGATCCGCCACAGGTGGATTTTATCGAACTCTTCAACAACCGCACGCAACCGGTGGATCTCTCGGGCGCGTGGTTGAGTGACGACGCCGGCACGAACAAGTTCCACATTCCCAACGGCACGACCATTGGCGGGCGGAGTTTTCTTGTCTATACGGAAGCTCAGTTGGGTTTCGCGCTCTCCGCCGATGGCGAGGCGATTTTTCTGGTCAACTCCAACCAAACCCGCGTGCTCGATGCGGTGAAGTTTGACGGCCAGGAGAACGGTGTGAGTCAGGGCCGTTATCCCAACGGCGCGCCGGATTTCCAACCGCTGGCGTCGCCGACCCTGGGCACCAGTAATGCCACGCCACGCTCGCGCCAGCTTGTCATCAACGAAATCATGTACCATCCGATCTCCGAGTCCGATGACGATGAATATCTCGAGATTTACAATCGCGGTCCGGGCGCGGTGGCCCTGGGCGGATGGCGGATCGAAGGTGGCATCAGTTTCACGTTTCCTTCCAACGCCGTCATCGCGGCGGGCGGTTATGCGGTCGCGGCCAAAAATCTGGCCAACTTGCTGACGAAATACCCTCAACTCAATGCCACGAACGCCTTCGGTGATTTCAGCGGCTCGCTCAAGAACAGCGGCGAGCGCATCGCCCTGGCCAAGCCGGACGATCTCGTCAGCACCAACAGCCAGGGCGTCGTCTCGTCGAACATTTTTTACATCACGATGGACGAGGTCACCTATGGCGAAGGCGGGCGCTGGGGCGACTGGAGCGATGGCGGCGGAAGTTCCCTCGAACTCATTGACCCGGATGCGGACAACCGCCTCGCTGCCAACTGGGCCGACAGCGACGAATCGGCCAAAGCGCCGTGGACGACGATTGATGTGACCGACACGATGGAAGACGGTCAGACTGGCCAGGTGAACGAAGGCTCGACCTCCCAGGGCGTGGCCAATCGGTTCGAGGCTTTTTTGCAACGGCCCGGGGAGGCGTTGCTGGACAGTGTTGAATTTCGCAGCAACGGCGGCGGCAGTTTAATCGCGAACGGCACGTTTGACAGCAGCGCCACCGGCTGGACCTTGGGCGGGGTCATGCGCAAAAGCTACGCGCAGGCCGGGGTCGGCCTCGGCGGCAGCCAGGCCTTGCATTTGGTGGCGACGGATCGTGGCGATACCGGACCCAACAAGATCTTCACCGCGTTGACCTCCACTGCGGCCACGAGCGCTCCCAATGCCGGTACTATTCGCGCGTCGGTCCGATGGCTCAAAGGCTCGCCCTACATTTTGCTTCGAGTCCGGGGTAATTGGATGGAAGTCTCCCAGCGATTGAACGTGCCCGGGAATTGCGGCACCCCCGGTTTACCCAACTCGCGGCGTGTCGCCAATGCCGGGCCGGCCCTCACGGAAATTTCACACGCTCCGGTGCTGCCGGCGGCGGGACAAGCGGTCGTGGTCAGTGCCCGCGTCAGTGATCCGGACGGCCTCGGTTCACTCACCTTGCGCTATCGCCTGGATCCGGCCACGAGCTACACCTCGGTCGCCATGCTCGACAACGGGACCGGGGGCGATGCGGTGGCGGGCGACGGACTCTATTCCGCGACCATCCCCGGTCGCGCGAGTGGAGCGTTGGTGGCCTTCTATCTGGCAGCGGTGGATCCCTTGTCCGCCGCCAGTCAGTTTCCCGCCGAGGCGCCCGCGCGTGAATGTCTCGTGCGCTGGGGCGAAGCCACCGTGGCCGGCAGTATCGGCACGTACCGCTTGTGGGTGACGGCGGCCAACATCAACACCTGGACCGCCCGGGAGAAGAATGCCAACGACCCGCTCGACGCCACTTTTGTCTATGGCAACAGCCGCGTGATTTACAATGTGAACACCCTGTACAGCGGCAGCCCGTTTCACGCGCCCAATTACAACGGCCCCACCGGTTCGTTTGCGTGCGACTACGAAATCAATTTCAAACCCGACGAACGATTCCTGGGTTCAGAATCCTTTGTGTTGAGCGCGTACGACGTGGTGTCCGGCAATTTCTTTTTCAACGACGACTCGGCCCAGGTGGACCTGACCGGGACCTGGATCGCGCGCAAACTCGGGCAACCCTACAATTATCGCCGGCACGTTCATGTGTTCCTGAATGGCCTCCGCCGCGGCACCATTTACGATGACGCCCAGCAGCCGAACGGGGAATTGTTGGAGGAATATTTCCCGGATGATGAAGCCGGTCAGTTGCGCAAGATCGAAAGCTGGTTTGAGTTTGCCGATGACGGACTGACCCAGGGCAGCGTTTATGCAACCCTCGCCCGCTTCAATCAAAGCTCCGGAGACATTGACCACAAGCGTTACCGCTGGAACTGGCGACCACGCGCCACGGACAACCCCGATGAGTGGTCGCCGCTGACCAGTTTGATCGCCGCCGTGAACTACACCGGCACGTCCAATTACGAAGCCCAGGTGCGTTCGTGGATGGATGTGCCCAACTTCCTGCGGCCGATCATCACGCATCACATCTGTGGGAACTGGGACAGTTACGCCTACGAGCGCGGCAAGAACATGTACGGCTACAAACCGGATCAAGCCGGCTGGCGCTTGCTGATGTGGGACATTGAACTCGCGCTCGGCGCCGGCGGCAACGGTCCCACGGACAGCATCTACAACATGTTCGACACGACGT
This sequence comes from uncultured Bifidobacterium sp., assembly GCA_964561105.1. Classification (GTDB taxonomy): domain Bacteria; phylum Verrucomicrobiota; class Verrucomicrobiia; order Limisphaerales; family JADLHS01; genus JADLHS01. Next base: position 37,612 of record CAZLOH010000005.1, read on the forward strand.
TGCGCGACATGATTCTGAACCACCCCGCCTTCAATCGCGAGTACCTGCGTGGCTTCCAGGAGGCGATTGATGGTCCGCTGCTGCCGGGGGTGGCGGATGCCATCCTCGACGAGCGCTACGCCAATTTCCAACAAAACGGCGTGCCGCTGATCTCGCCTCAGTTCATCAAAAACTACATTGCGTCCCGGCGCGCGTACCTGCTCACCGTGATGCCGACGGCCCCGTTTGCGGTCAACAACCCCGCCTACCAGGTTGTTTCCGGCAGTAATGTGCTGGCGCTGACCGGGACCGGGCCGTTGAGCGTTGAAAAGATTCTGGTCAACGGCGTGCCCCAGCCCATCACCTGGACCAGCATCACCGCCTGGCGCGTGCTCGTGCCGTTGTCAGCGGGCACTAACGTCCTCGCGCTGGGCGCTCAGGATCGTTATGGCAACGCCCTCAGTAACGCCACCGGCAATGTCACCGCCAACTTCACCGGCGCAGCGGTCGTCCCCGAGGGCAACGTCGTGTTTAACGAGATTCTTTATCGGCCGTCATTGGCCGGAGCGGACTTCGTTGAATTGTTCAACGCGAACAACAGCGCCACCTTCGATTTGACCGGGTGGAGCATCAATGGACTTGCTTACACGTTCCCGGCCGGCATCACGCTGCCGCCGCGCAGTTACCTGGTGCTGGCCCAGGATCCCTTCGCGTTCAGTCAGGTATATGGGATTACCAACTTTGCGTTCGACCGGTTCGACGGAAAACTCGATCCCGCGGGCGAGACGCTCACTTTGCTGCGCCCCGGCGCCGGCACAAACCAGTTGGTCGTGGACCAGGTCCGTTACGAAGCGAGTGCGCCCTGGCCGGCCGCCACGAATGGAATTTCACTCCAGCTTGTGGACGCGGCGCAGGATAACAGTCGCGTGGCCAATTGGGCGGTTGTGGACCCCGGCGCCGGTGGCGCCTCGATTCCGGATCTGCTTCCGCTCAATGCGGTGTGGCGCTATCAGCAGACGGCCAATTTGGACGGCGTGAACTGGATGGCCGCGGACTACAATGATGCCTCCTGGCCGGCGGGAGCAGGGTTATTGGCCTATGAGAATAACCCGGACATCAACCCGCTGCGCAATACCCCGCTCGCCGATCCCCGCACCGGCAGCGGACTGTCTCCCGGTCACGCTTATTATTTCCGCACCAAGTTCAATTTCCCCGCGGACCCCGCCAGCTATCAGATCAATGCCACGGGCTACATTGATGACGGCGCCATCATCTACGTCAACGGCGTCGAAATCAGTCCACGGCTGCGCATGCCTTCCGGTCCGGTCTCCAACGCCCAACTCGCCACCGGTTTTCCCAACACCGGCGATTGCGTGCCGCCGGATTCGTTCACCCTTCCGTCCGCTGCCCTGCATCCGGGCGTGAATTCCGTGGCGGTGGAGGTCCATCAAGTCGCCTCCAACAGCAGCGACATCGTCTTTGGCCTGAAGCTGGAGGCCGTCTTTACCGGGAATGTTTCCGCGACACCCGGGGCTGCGAATAATGTGGCAAAGTCGTTGCCGGCGTTCCCACCGCTCTGGCTCAATGAGCTGCAAGCCAACAATGTCACCGGCCCGCTCGACAATTTCGGCCAGCGCGATCCGTGGGCCGAAATCGTCAACGTCGCCAACACCAACATCAGCCTGGCTGGTTATTACCTTTCCGACACGGACACAAACCTGACCAAATGGGCTTTCCCTGTCAGTGCGACGGGGACCAGCGGTTTCACGGTGGTGTGGTGCGACAACCAAACCAACCAGGGCACGGCGGATTCCATTCACGCCGGCCTTGCGCTGGCCACGGGCACTGGACAGTTGATCCTTGCGCGTCTGGTCAGCGGCTCGCCGCAGATTGTGGACTACCTCAAGTACACCAGCCTGCCGGCCAACTGGAGCTTCGGCGACGTGCCGGACGCCCAACCGTTCTTTCGTCGCGCGATGTTCCACGTGACTCCCGGCGCTACCAACAGCGGTGACGCCGCGCCGCTGGCAGTGTTCATCAACGAATGGATGGCGGACAACATGCGGACACTCGCCGATCCGGCGGACGGCCAGTTCGAGGACTGGTTCGAGCTTTACAACGCCGGCCCGGATCTCGTGGACTTGGGCGGCTATTTCCTGACGGATGATCTCACCGACAAATTCAAGTTCGAGATTCCAAACAACGGGCATTATGTCATCCCGGCCGGCGGCTATCTGCTTGTTTGGGCCGACAATGAAGCCAGCCAGAACTCCACCAACCGCGCCGACCTGCATGCGGGTTTCGCTTTGGGTAAAGGCGGCGAAGCCATCGGCCTCTTCGCCGCCGACGGCACGGCGATTGACACTGTTACCTTCGCCGCCCAGACCAGCGATGTTAGCGAAGGCCGTTTTCCCGACGGCTCGGCCAGTGTTTACTCGCTGCCCATTCCAACGCCGCGCGCAAGCAATGTCGTTCCCAATACCGCTCCGCTCCTTGCCGCCATCAGCAACCGCTATCTCACGCTCGGTCAGACGCTCACGCTGACCGCGGTGGCGAGTGACGCAGACTCGCCTCCCCAAACACTCACCTACGGTTTGATCGGAGCGCCGCCAGGGGCGCAGATTGGGGCGGTGAGCGGAGTGCTGACCTGGACGCCGACGGTTGCGCCCGCCACCAATAGTCTCACCGTCGTGGTGACGGACAATGGCACGCCGAGCCTGTCCGCCAACCAGTCTTTTAGCGTCACGGTGGTCGTGCCGCCGACGTTGGGCCAAATCAGCGTGACGGGAAGCGACCTGACGTTCTCCTGGCCGACAGTCCCCGGCCAGTCGTATCAAGTCGAATCCAAGCACGATCTGACCGATCCGGTCTGGCTGCCCGCCGGACCCGCTCGCACCGGCACCGGCGGAGTCATGAGTTTTACGAACCGCCTGGATGGATCCGCGAAGGAATTTTTCCGATTGTTGCTGACGCAATAAGTCTGGAGATTTTTGCGTCAGATCACTCGGTTGGAATCGCGGAACTTGTCGCGCCCGCAAAGAGTTTGTCGCGCCAGGTGGATTGCAGTTGAACCCGCCCGGCCCCGGCATCGAATGATTTCCCTCTGCCGAGTGGGTTTGGTTTGGAAACTCAAAGGATTGCGCGCAGGCCCGGGACACGTTTTGCCAGGTCCGCGACCACGAAGCTCACGGTCAAGCCGGCCAACGTCAGGAGTGCGGCGGCCACAAAGGGATGGGTTGCCATGGGATGGAGCAACGGCGTCAGCGCCACCAGCACCGGAGCGTGGAACAGGTAAACCGCGAAGGAACGTTCCGAAAGCCACCGGGCCACGGGTCCGGCGAAATTACATCGGCGATGAAACCAGGCCAGTAATCCGAGCGAAATCCCAAGCCCGGCAAACTGTTCCCACACTGCCAATCCAAAAGCGCGCGCGTTCCAACCGCCGGCATAAGGGTTGGGGCCGGTTTCCGGCGGAGGGCCACCGACTACCACCAACGCAGCGAACACGAGCGGGCCACCGATGAGTCCCAACCACCCGGCGAACCGCGCGCGCCGTGAAGTTGCCAGCGCCTCCAGCCAGCCGCGTTTTCCAGCGGCAACACCCACGCCAAACGCCGCGATATACTGGGGGAAGAAACAAAACTGAAAATTCAGGATGCTGTCACCGATGGGCTGCACCAACCGGATTAGAAACGTGCCCAGCACCAGCACCACACCAAATCCAATGATGGCCGCGTTGCCTGGGGCGCTGGTGGGCTGGCTGCCGGCCGCAGGCTGGCTGAGCTTGCAACGGCGCACCACAACCAGCCCGGCGCAGAAGATCAGCAAAGCCAGCGCAAACCACATCGGCCCGCTGCCACTCAGAACACTTCCCGAACTCAGATAGCGAACGTAGCGCGAAGCGAGGGAAGGTCGGTCCGGTATGTGGGGATGGCCAAGCAGCACATAAACCATGAACGGATGCAACAGCAACATGTAGAGGAGCGAGGGCAACCCGAGCCGGCGACCGCGTTCGCGCAGGAATTTTCCCGGTCCACGTCGCTCCAGTGACGAATGTGCGAACACACCGGCCAGAAAAAACAACAGCCCCATGAAGAACGCTTGCAGATGGCCTTGCCAGAGAATGAAGGCCGCCTTCACCGGCATCGCCGGCTCGGGTTCCTCCATCCGATACCAACTGCCAACGTGGCTGTAGGTGACACAAGCGTGCATGTTCACCACCAACACGATTATCAGCGTGCGGAGATTATCAATCCACGCGCTTCGAGATTTTGACGACGCCTGACTCATTCCGGAGTCCTCGTTCGGGTGACGATTCCTTCCCGCAAAAATTATTTCAACAGCGCACCAAACGCCGGCAGCAAGTCATACCGTTTCGTCCACGGCGTGTACATGAAACCGCGCACGTTCGGGAGCGGTTGGGCGATGGAGAGCCAGTTCTTCACCTCGCCCAGGTTCTCCGCGTCGTAGTAACAGGCGACCAGCACCGGGAAACCCTGGTCCGCAAAAAAGCGCAGACTCTTCTCACGTGGTGTGCCGCCCCACACCGCCATGATCAGGTCTTTCGGGATGAGCCGCCAGGAGCCGGTGAAGTCACCCTGCACGAGGTAATAGTTCGGATGCGCGTTGTGGTTCGGATCGAACATGTCCGACCACACATAGACCGTCGCGCCCGGTGAGTAGCGGCGGATCGCGGCGGCCTGCTGGCTGACACATTCGCCGAGCAGTTGCGCCAGGTCGCGTCCGGCGCAGGCCTGGCAGGTGCCGCCCATGCGGATTTCGTCCGTGTTCAACAGCACCCGGCGCGGATGCAATCGCTCCGCCAGCAGTTTCGCTTCGTGATCGAAAATTTCGTAAAGCTCCGGCTCGGCCATGCAGGTGGTGACTTGAGAATCATTAACCAGCATCGGGTGATACCAACTCACCCGCAGCCGTTGACCATCCTGGATGCGACCCTGGGGCAGAAGTTTGAGCGGAGCAGGGGACGAGTCGCCGCGCCAGAGGTTGAAGCCCGGCGACGTCAACGGCGCAAAATCACGACCTTCGGTGTAGGTCGTCGCGCCATCCTCGCTGCGCACCGTCACCGGTGTGCCGGGACGGTGCAGCACGTTGATCGGTCCGGCGTCTTCGACGGTCCAATCGTCGAGCCAGACTTTGCCCCCTTTGCCTTCCCACAATCCGGCATAAAGATTGACCTTGTCGAAACTGAGACTGTTGAAGATGAAACTGATCTTGCGCCAGTCGGTCGTGGCGGGGAGATTGAACTCGCGTGGCGCGAGGTCGCGATCACCGGCCAGCACCAGGCAACGAAACGCACTGGTGGGGCGCAGGCCCTCGGTTTTCACCCACAGAGTGACGCGGTAACAGCGCTGCGGGATGACGCGCACTGATTGCATCACGCGCCCGTGGCCGTGGGGATCCGCGCCGAAGTTTTCCAGTCGCATTGCGGCGCGCCCGCTGTGCAGCGTGTTCGTGTCGGCAAAACTGATCTGGCCGGGTTCGTCGTGGAAGTTGAAACCGGAAAACTTGTCCCCGTTGAACCTCTCGAATTCACCGTTGACGATGACCGCATTTGTGTCCGGGAGGAAATGCGCTTCCTTGCCCTGGACCACGAACGGCGCGTCCACCACCGGCAGCCCCTCGGCGAGATTGGGGTCATGCGAGAGAATGCCGCCGCCGTAACCTACGGAGAAGACGGACGGGATGAGTTCCAGCCGGTTGCTCTCGCAAACCCGTTGAATCGCCGCCAGTCGGCGGAAGTAATCTGCATCGCGCTTGCACAGCGTATCGAGGCCGAAGGAAACGACCGCGCCATTCAGCCCGGCCCGTCCGGCGTCGTCCAGCACTTTGGTGATCGCGGGCACGTCGCTGTCCTGGTTGAGTCCCCAGCCAAAAACCCAAACGAAACGGTCCGGATAGGCCGCGAACAAACTCGGCGCGGCCAGACAACCGAGCAGCCAGCCGACCAGCAGTTGGCAGCCAGGGTTCCAACGCGCGCACGGCCTCGAATCCGCTGGGTTTGTCATAAGCAGGAATATGTCAACTGGATCTCAAGATGAGCTTGCTTCCGCCGCTGGCAAGCTGTTTGTTCTTCCGGTAACACGATCACCCATGAACACAATTTCACGTTTCTTCCGAACCGTTCGTCTCGTCACACTGGCCATCGGTCTTATTCTAACCGCCCGTTGTGTCGAGGCCGCGCCCACGGATGATGTTTATCATCTCGGGCCGGATTCCGCGCCGCACGACGGCGTTCCGCAGGGCAGGGTGATTGGTCCCCTCACTCTGGCCAGCAAGGTGTTTCCGAACACCACCCGGCATTACTGGGTTTATGTCCCCGCGCAATACGACGCCAAACAGCCCGCCTGCCTGATGATCTTTCAGGACGGTCAGGCGTTCGTGCGCACCAACGGCGATTACCGCGTGCCCTACGTCTTCGACAATTTGATTTATCGCCGCGAAATGCCCGTGACCATCGGCGTCTTCATCAACCCCGGCCACACGCCGGAGCAGCCCGAATCCAGCCCGAGCAACTGGGGCGACAGCATTAACAACCGCGCGACCGAATACAACGAGTTGAATGACCACTATGCGAAACTGATCGTCAACGAACTTCTCCCCGCGCTGGAACAGGATTACCACCTCTCCAAGAACCCTGATGACCGGGCCATCGGCGGGGCCAGTTCCGGGGCGATCTGCGCGTTCACCGTGGCGTGGCAGCGACCCGATCAATTCCACAAGGTCCTCAGCACCATCGGGAGTTTCACCAACATCCGGGGCGGTCACGTTTATCCCGATCTCATCCGGCAGGCCGAGCGCAAACCCATCCGCATCTTTCTCCAGGATGGATCGAACGACAATCGCGGCCGCCGGCGTGGGGGCGACTACGACCCGAAATGGGACTGGCACGCGCAGAACATCAAGATGGTCGCCGCGCTGACGGAGAAAGGTTACGACGTGAATTACTGCTGGGGCATCGGCACACACTCCAACAAGCAAGGCGGCGCGATGCTGCCCGAAATGCTTCGCTGGCTCTGGCGCGATTACCCGCGTCCCGACGATCCGCACGACGACCACAATCGCAGGTTGTTTGTAGCGCCGGAAAACCAATGAAGGACTCGCGGCACTGCGACGGGCGCGACTCGGTTTCTTGCCGGTGGGGCTGGTCGCGCTGCGACCGGCCCGTCCACGCCGGGCGGACGGAATCGGGCGGGCAGGACGTTCCGGCGCGACTCCGCGCGGCGCGAGGAGCTCCACCACTTGAACTTGGCGCACGGTGCAAGAACCGCAGATGCGTCCCACTGCGACTTCATTTCGCGTCAATTCGCGTCACCGTTGACTTGTAATTTTATTGTCCGATACTCCGCACAATCACCCATGAAAATAATCATGCTGACTCTGGTCTTGTTCACCCTGGGCGCGGCGGCGGCGCTGGCGGCGGAAACCAACAGTCCCGCGCCCAAGGCCGACCGGGTTGGTTTCCCCAAGGACTACGCCCGGAGCTTTGTCGTATTGCGAACGATTCCGCGGGACGAGGGCAAAAAGCTGGTGACCGTTTATGGCAACGCGGCCGCTGCTTCCGTGACGAATGTCGCTCAGTTGCCCTACCCCAATGGCTCGGTCCTGGTCATGGAAACGGCCGGCACGGTGTCAGACCCGACGGGGAAGCCCGTCCGGGACGTTGCCGGAAGGCTGCAAAAGGAGAAGGTGCTGGGCCTGCACGTCATGCGCCGGGAAAAAGGATTCGGTGTCGCCTACGCTGAAAAGCGCAGCGGCGAGTGGGAGTTTGTCGAATACCGGCCGGATGGCAGTTACCTCACGCCTCCGGGAAAATCCGCCTCCTGCGCGGCCTGTCACATCAAGGCCGGCGCGGAGAAGGATTTTGTTTACCATGGACGCTTTGGCGACGCCGAGACCAAGTGAGATTGCTGGTGAGTCGCCTCCGTCTTCTGATTTTCCCGAAACTGCAAATGTCTGTTCCACTGGGATGGACTCTGCCGGCGGTTTGGTATTCTTCGCGCACTTGGTCGCATCGGCATTCTTTGCTCTGCGCCCGGTAATGTTAAACTTCCTCGACGGACGGACTGGAATCGCCACGAATTTTTCTTCGGCAAAGGGTCGCAATCCGCAAACTTTCCAGAATCGTTGCGGTCAGCCCGGATTCGTTTTGGTTTCCCAACGCGTGAGCACTTGCTCGATAGCCCAGCGCACCTCGGCGCGGGCCAGTTGCCGGTCGCCGTGCTTCATCAGGAGTTCGTCGTACGGCGTGTGCGCATGCCGGATGTGCGCGATGACCGCCAGCCGCAACGCTTGCGAATCAAACTCCCTGGCCGCTGCCGAACGTCCCACACGCCCGGAATGTTTGCGACAGGTCCAGGCCGCCATCCGCGACGTTTCCTCCGCCGGACAACCGGGGAACATCCGTCGCAGTTTTTCGGCGACGGCAGCTTCATACTCCCGGTCTTCCACATCGCGCCGCGCCGCCGCGCGTTCCCGTTGACGGGCGCGCCGGTCCTCATCCGCCAGGCACTCGGCCTCCGCCTGTTCGATGGCGGCCGGCGTCACGAGGATGCCCTGGCGTTCGTAACGGTTCCGCGCCCGCGCCCAACGCACCACCACCGCGCGCAACGGCGAATGTTTCGTCGCCCGCCGCGTCAACGCCGTGTTGCCCGACGGGAGAAATTCCAGATGCCCCAGGTCCGCGCAATCCAGGCACAACGGGCGATCGTTCTCCAGTCGCAGTAGGTTGCCATCGAACAGCTCGCATCCGCACTCGGCGCACTTCGTTGGGCGCCGCACCAGGAAGACCACGATGCCTCCCGACGACTGGGGCGAAGCCAGCTCACGAGGGTTTGGTGCCGACGGGCGCGGTTTCATTCAGCGAAAGCGGTTGAGGCTTTGTTGCAGGCTTTCGCGGGCTTCGTTCAGGCCGGGCAACTCCACCGCCTCGATCAGCGGGACGTTCAACGCGCGTGCCACTGCTGCGAGCATCGCGCTGACGCGCGGCTTCTGGACTCCGATCTTTTCCGGGCGGTGGCCCACTTGTTTCAACGCATCCCGGAGCACGTTCGCAAGAGGCGCCGCTCCCCCTTGATCGTCCAACTCGCCGACCTTGAACCCAAGAATCATTCCTGACGCCCGGTCCACCGCCAGCGCCAGTTGCGGAAATCGCGGACGGTCCCCGGCATTGACCGAAAACGGCGCGTAGGAAACATCCATCTCCAAATGAAAACCCATTGCCTGCGGCAGACGGCTCAGTTCTGCGAGCGTGTCTTCGCTGAAAGAAACCGCGTTCGGCACCGGCTCGGGCGGTGGCAACATCGGCTCCCACAACAGCATCTCCGGTCGCAACTCACTCGCTGCCGGATCAAAATGGTCCGGAACAAAACCAATCTCCCCGTCACAATGATCATCCCACAGGCGCGGTTGCTCGCGCAGCAGCCGCGCCACCGCCGACACGCGCGGCAGGGCGAAGAGAAGCGTTTCCGCCTCCGCCTGGGTCATGTGCCACGGATACGCGCCCGGCTCGATGCTGTGAAAGCGCGGCCACACACGCCCGCGTTTGTCCGCCGGAACAAAACCGGCGTCGGCAAGAATCCTTTGATCCTCCTTCACCAGTTCACGCTTGAGTACGAACTCGACTTTCACCGCGTCCTGCTCGAACGCCGAGTCTTCGCTCTCGAACCCGCCCGCCTCGCCGTCGTTCAGGATCGTGTTCAAGATCCAGCGCCGCCCCATCTCATTGCGATAAACCAGCAGCGCGAACACTTGACGCAACCGACCGAGGATGGAGCCGAGCAATACCTCGCAGGTAACCGGATGCCGCAGACCGATGACGTGCGAATCGTGCATCCACGTCCACGGCGCGAGGCGGTTGAAGTCGTCCGCCGCCGCGATCAGAGCCTTCCACGTCTCAACGGACACTTGGGGAATCAGCGGTTGGTTGGAGCGCCGCGTGGTTGATGATTTCGACATGAGCGAATTTAAGCGCAACCGCCGCACGACGACAATGCGAGAGAATGGAACGCCTTCAAGTGCTGGGCGCTTGCCGGACTGTTTCAGAACGGGCAGTCATCCGCAATATTCAGCAAACCATCCAACGCGCCGGCCAGCGGGTTGCCATCCGCCGCCGGGCAGCTCACGAAATCGCGCAGGACGGCGATGGATGCACCCCAAGCGCCGGCCAGCGGTGGTTGTTGCAGATCTTCCAACGCGTCGGGCACGAGCAGGCGTTGCTCGACAGCGAGCGCGCGTCCCACCGACAACGCGGCGTCCAATAATGGCGGGCGGGCTTCCTCGGCCATCCCACCGGCCGTCAACAAACGAGCCATCTTGAGTTTGCGCGTGGCGAGGTCGCGATAATTATTGGCACGGGCACGTTCCTCCGCGCTCAACGGTGTCGGCGTTTCCGCCACGGGATGCAACGATCGCGCCGCGCGACTGACGGGCACAATCAATCCGGCGGCCATCAATCGTTCCAGCGCGTCGTGCGTGGCACGGTCCAGAATTTCCAGTTGCACCGGAGCGACGGCGGCCAGGTCACCGCAGAGCTCGGCGTGCAGGGTCTCGAGGCGCGGGCGATGCAATGCCGCCTGGGCTTCGACGACGACATACAGCACCGAATGGGTACCTTCGCGGGGGAAGCGTTCCTCGCAAGAGATCAGGGCCGCGCCCAGTTGGCGGCGGGCGGCTTCGGCAAAGGCGCGCGGCCGGTCGGCGGGCGGTTGTGATTTCAAATTTGAGATGTGGGATTTCAAATCCTCCGCGGCGGGACGCGTGGATGTTTCGGAAAGCAACTGGTTGAGCCGGGTCAGGAACGCCTGGCCGCCACTGCGCATCGGGATCGTCTCCAGGTCGCCGCGCCGGTCCAGCACGCCGTCGGCCAGCGCCTGCTTGTTGGCCAGCGTTTCCAACATGCCGTGCTCGATGGTCTTTTCGGCCACGAGATTGATCACGGTGACGGCGCGCGTCTGGTGTTTGCGCCAAGCGCGGGCGATCCGTTGTTCGAGCTTGGCGGGATTCCACGGCAGGTCGCAATTCACGACCACGCTGGCGTTTTGCAAATTCAGGCCGGTGGACCCGGAGTCGGTGCTGAGGAAGACGCGGCAGGCCGGGTCGCCCTTGAAGGCGTTGATCTCCGCGCGGCGACGTTGCTGCGGCACCGAGCCGGTGTGCCAGGCGTGGCCGATCTTCAGCCGCTGACACAGCTCCCGCACCAGTTCGAGCATCCGCTCCCATTCCGAGAAGATGATCACCTTCACGCCCTCATTGTCGCGGCATTCTTCGATGATCTTCTCCAGCTCCACCAACTTCGGACAATCGCGTTCCTTCGCGTCGAGGATGTAGGTGGTGTCACAAACCATCCGCATCATGGCGAGATTCATCATGAGGCGATCCTGCTCCTGTTTGGTGAGGGGCCGCCGCTTGGCGATGATCGCCAGCCGGGCCACGATCATCTTGTGGTCGTCGTACACCTGCTGTTGTTTTGGGGTCAGTTTGATAAAATGCTGCCGGTCGGTCCGGTCGGGCAGTTCGGTTTCCACGTCGCTTTTGCGGCGGCGCAGCATGTAGGGCGCGATGCGTTCGTGTAGTTGCGCAAGGTTGCGGTAGCCGCTGGGGCGGCCGCGTTCATCGAACCGGTAATACTCGCGGTTGAAGCGAAACAACGGCCCGAGCGCGCGCGGTTCGAGGAAATCCATCAGGGAGTACAGTTCGTCAATGCGGTTCTCGATGGGCGTGCCGGTGAGGACGAACGCATACCGGCTCTGCAACCGCTTGACCGCCTGCGTGGTCTTGGCGCTCCAGTTCTTGATGCGCTGGGCCTCGTCGAGCACCACCACGTCGGGGCGGAACCGCGCGTTGACCTCGAGCGAGTCGCGGATCATTTGCTCGTAATTGACGACGGTGAAAAACGTGCCCGCCTCGTAGGCCGCGCGCCGCGCCGGCCAGCCGCCGTAAACGAGGCGCGTGGGCAGATCGGTGAACTGGCGGATTTGTTCCTCCCATTCGCCCTTGAGTGATGCGGGCGTGACCACCAGCACGCGCTCGGCGCGGCCCAATCGCTTGAGCAACGCGCACGCGGCGATGGCCTGAATGGTTTTGCCCAGGCCCATTTCGTCCGCGAGCAGCGCGCGTTCGGTGAAGGCCAGGTGCAACATGCCCTCGCGCTGGTAGGGGAACAGCGGCACGCGCGTCTCGTGCGCCGGCCATTCGCCGGATTGGACTTTGCGTTCGTATTCGCGGCGCAGTTCCTTGCGCTCAGCGCGGCGTTGCTGCGCTTCCAGCCACGGACCGATCTCTTGCGAGAGTCGCAGTTGGGGCAGGTTGGTCTCGCACAACTTCTCCCAACCGGCGAGCACCTCCTCCACCGGGACTCCGCTGACGCGCCCCGCGTCATCGAACCAGCGCCGCGCCGCCGCCGGCAATTGGTCCAGGCCGCGCTCGACGCGCAACTGGTTTTCCGCTTCATTCGGCACCAGGTCCACGCGGGGCGAACCGTTCCGGGCCGCGTGCGCCAGGTGCCGCTTGAACCGCGCCTCCAAATGTAACAGCACGGCCTCGACGTGTTTGCACGTGCCGAGTCCGTTCTTCCGGAAATCCTGGCAGGTGCAGGCGAACTGGCGTTGAGCCACTTCGCGAATCTCGACCGAATAGGTCAAGCCGCTGCCCGAGCCGACGGAGAAATTTGAGAAGATGGGAAAGCGCGTGTCACGGTTGCGAATGACAAACGATTCCTCTCGCGCCCGTTTGCGGCGGCGATTGACCTCGTCCTCATCCGTGGTGCGCCAGTCGTGCGCGGGCGGCAGGGAGATTTCCGGTTCGGACTCGGCCGTCGCCGCCCGGGATTTGCGCGGGCCGGCTTTGGTTCGGGTCGGTCGCCTGGATGCTGCATTGATTGAAGCCATGCCTGAGCTTGACGAGAATCCGCGCACTCGGCAACGGAGAATCCGGGAGGGTCACACCCTGACACTGCCTGGATTTGGGGCGCGTTGCAGAGCGCGGCGTTCAGAGCCTGTTTGAAAACCAGACTTCATGTCGTGGCCGACGACGAGAGGAGGAGGGTTCGTTGGAATAATCGCGTCAGTGGCTCCGCCTCGTTACCTTGGCGGCTACTGGCTCACAGAGGGGCTGAAACCCGCGCTCCGTCACCGGATTGCACGAGCCTCAATAATTGCAATCATGCCGGATTGGGAATCGGCGCACCGGAGCATTATACCAAAAGTCGCCAATTCGGGAGGATTGCCTCACCAGACCACATTAGCTTCCGCCTATTTGCCGCAACATTTCTTGAACTTCTTGCCGCTGCCGCAGAGGCACGGATCGTTGCGCCCGACTTTTGGCGGCGCGATGTAGGGCACGGTCGAATCGGCGATTATCTTCGGCTCAGCTTCCGGCATCGGCAACGGTTCGTCCGGCGGCGGCTCGGGAAAAAATCCGTCCGCATTCGGCAGCGCGAAACCTGCGGCTTGCCATTGGGCTCGAATTTTGTCGCCCAGTTCCGACAGCCGGTTCGGTTTACGGTGATGCTCTCGCTGTGTTTTCAGCCCGAAGTGAATCTGCACGTCTTCCAGATCGCCAACGACCGACTCGTCCACGCACCCGGAGGCAAAGGCGCGTTCGATCACCGGCATCGCCTCAACGGCTTTCAAATCCCACAGTTGGGAGACCACCATCGCATTCAGCGTCTCCGGCTGCTCAGCAAACCGTTCGAGTTGCGCGCTCAATCGGTGGATGGCCTCCAGCCGCAGCTCGGAGTGAACCCTGCCAATGTGACCGAGCGTTTTCGCCGCTGCCGTCCGTGCCCACTCACCTCGGGTCGTGTCCGCCAGAAAGGCGCAGGCTGGTTCAAACGCCGCCGCCCCGAACCGGGCCAACACTCTTGGCAAATCGTCGCTCACCCACTCATCCCAATCGTCAACGCGCGGGAACAATTCCACCAACGATCCGATGGCTTCCACCGCGCGCAACTGTCCCAAGGCCCGCCAGGCATGGATCGGCGCCCAGATCACCAGGCTGCCTTCCGGACCGCTGTGCAATTGATAATCCGCCGCCATCTGGATGAGCGCGGGCACGTCGTTTGGCGAAAGCCCGAGCGCAACGTAATCGTTCTCTTCCTCGAACGCCGCTTTGCCCAGCGACAGCAATTGCCTGACCGGCGGATGGTAAAGGTCTTCCGTGATGACCACCGCGGGATCAATCACGACTTCCTCACCCACCATTTCAACCCACTCGGCTACGGTGCGGGGATGCAGCCTGCCGAAAACGAAGCTCGCCTTTCCCGGCTGGGCGAGGTGTGCGGCTTCGGGCGGGTTGCGAGAAAAGGGTACCTTGTCCGCCTTGAGGCATTTGCCCAGTCTCCCTGCGGCAAGCTCATCGTAATGGAAATAAAGCCCCGCCTTTCCATCGTGTTGCAGCACGATCGGAGGCCGTAGTTCTGTCGGTTTGTCACTCATGTGTTATTTGGCAATCGGGACCTCCGCCAACCGCGCCGCAAATTCCCGGTCTGGGGACTTGGTTGGCAACGAAAGGAACGGCGTCTGGTTGATCCAATCCTCATCGTCCATCGGCGGTCCCAGGTCGGGTGCGGGTTCGTGCCACGCCAGATGTTTGCGCATGTCGTTCATCGAACCGACGGCCATGCGCGGGTTGCCGGTTGTGTAAATGAGGGGAGCGTTCTTCCAACTCGTCAGCGCGGGCGCATCCGTGAGCGCAAAACCCAGGCGCAGTCGGAACAGCCGCTCGAACTCGGCCGGCTTGAGGTCCTTGAGCGGGAATAAAAACGTGAACAGTGTCGCCACGTTGGTGACGAGCACCCGCCAGGTGCAATCCGGCTTCTGTCCGAAGTCCACGCGCCATTGCGCCAGCCAATGCGCGGGCGGCTCGTGGGCGCGCAGGGAAGGTTTGATCCGCCACCGCTTCTGCGCCTGGGCGGACAGGATGATTTCGATCGCGTCCGCCTTCGGGTTGAGCGGCAATGGCGGTTTGGGCTTGCGCGGGGCAACTGGTTTGAAGGTAGCCGGGGTAGCCGGGTAACCGCGTTCCAGATCCGAGCACCGCTCGCATAGAGTTCCTTGCGGCCCCTGGGAATAGCCATCCGTTCCCCGCTTGATCACCACGCCGCACCGGTCGCAAAGCATCGGCTCGTAATGTGGCGGATTCTCCAGCACCTCGAAGTTGTATTCATTCGTGCCGTACCAGACGTAAATCTCGGTCGGGAACGACTTCCAGCAGACCTGGCAATCTTTCCAATGCCCCTTGTGTCCGTTCTGGTGGTGGAACGAGCACAGCGTGTAGCGGTCGTGATTGCGGGCGCAACTGTTCCGGGCGTAGGAGAACCGGACGTACTTGTGATGATCATTGCAAATCCAGTTTCCGCAACAACTGGTCTGCATCAGGTTCTTCGACTTGCCGCACAGACCGCAGCGCACGGCCTTGGGTTGTGGGGCCTTCATGATTTGGGACTCCGGTTGCGCGCGAGTGCCAACACTTTGGGCTGCGCGGCGCGGAACGCGTCATGCAACTCGCGAATGTCCGGTACCCGGGCGCGTTGGAAGGCTGCCGATAATTGTTCCTGCGACAGCGGCTCGAGTTTCAGAATGAATTCGATGTCAACCAAGTCTTCAGGATCAGCACCGCGCATCATCTTCGTGAGAACGAGATCAATCGCGCCGGGCCGGAACAAATTCAGGCTTTTCAGGGAGACGGGAATGCTCACGCGGCGCGACATCCAATCGGGTTGAAGAAAGACGTCCATTTCGGTGAACAGATGGGTCATGTAAAGCCCCTTGTCCCGAAGCTCGGCGTTCGTTGCGTCACGCGCAGCCCAAAACTTTTCGTCGGCTTGAAACGCGTCAAGCTGGATGATCGGAACAATTACGTCCACGTCTTGCGTGGTTTCATGCTTCGTCAAGTGAGGGGCGAATCCGAGCGCCAGTGCCGCGCGTCCGTAAAGCGTCAATTCGACCGGATGATCCAAATACCGGTCGAGCGTTTGCAGAATGAACAGGGGATTATTCATCGCGAGTCAACCAGTGTGGCGGGGCGTAACTGCCGTCGCGTTGCAACCCGGGAAGAATCGCAAAGCGCGACCAATGTGGCAGCGCATCGGCTCGTGGTGCGCGCCGTGGATGCAAGTGCGCCCGCAAATGCACCCACGGCTCAAGCTGCGGGACAAAGCGTTCGGCCATCGTCGCAACATACAACAGCACCGGTTCGACCCTTTCCATGACCGCGAGGCGAGTGAGCTGTTTTGGATCTGTCTTGGTTGATGAAAGCAACTGCGCTGCGGCGCGAATGGACGTGGGATCGTACGGCATCTGCCCCAGACACATCGCCACGCCGATTTCCTCGTCGCTGATGCTAGGATTGTCCGGCGGCAGGTTCGCATCAAAATCCCGTTGGTAATGCCTTGCGCCGCGCTCGACGGCGACCTTGAGTAACCATTCGGGCAATCGCCCGCCCGCGCCACTCACGCGCGCCAACCGGATGGCCAGGCCGGAGACATGCGCCGTGTCACCCAGCTTTTGGGCGAGCGTCGGCGGGGTGGCTTGGTCTTTCAGTTCCACGCGGGCCAAAGTAGCAAGACCGTAACGCGGGCAAAAGGTTTAACCATGGGGGTTCGAGCAACATGCCCAGCATCGGCTGAGTAGATAGGACCGGAACGACGCAGACGACGGAGGGGGTCACCGGGCTGAGCGCCTGGGCGGTTTGCTGTTTTCTGCGGTGCGGGCAGCGAGTCGGGCGCGGGTCATGCGTTCGCGGAGGCCACCCGCTTGGAGGAATTCTTGTTCGAGTTGCCGGAGTTGCTGGTCGAGCAGGTAGTTGGCTTGGTGGATCAGGCAGATGAGGATGTTGGCCACGGTTTCGGCGGAGCGGGTTTCGATGAAGGACCGGTAGGACTCGTACGACTCGTCTTTGCGTGAACCGAGCTTTCTGACAAACAAGACTTCCTTGCTATTTTTGTCCCATTGGACGTGGCCGCGTTGGCGGAGGTAGTCCTGGTAGTCGCCCAGGAGTTCCTCAAGGCTGGCGCGGGCGACGCCCGTGAGTTTCAGTTCCGATTCCTTGGATGTGCCCGAGACCTGGCTGCCTTCGGCGATGTTTTTGTTGCCGCTGCGGGCGGCTTGGACCATCTGGTCGTGGGTGCGGGAGCGCCGGTCTATGAAACGGTCGCAGTAGCGGACGGTGGCGTCGTAGATGATCTGGGATTTGCGATAGGCCAGTAGGTTCTCGTAGCCGCCGTGCGGCGGGATGAAGCCGGGATAGGACGCAGAGGACGAAGACGACGGATGGCTCGCGTCGAGCTTCTTGGTCGCCTTAGTCTTCTTTGTCCTATCGTCTGGCATGGTCACAGCCCCAGTTTCTTAAACCGAGTGTTCACTTCCTTGAAATGGAAATCCAGTGAGCAAAGCGCTTCGAGTTCACCTATCTTGAAATGTTTCGCCACGTCGGGCGTGGCTTTGAGTTGCTCCACGAAATCGGCGTCGTCGCGGCCGGCGTGTTTGACGGCCCAGGTTTGCATCGCGGCGTCCTGCACAAGTTTGTAGGCGGCTTCGCGGGTCAGACCTTTCTTGATGAGCGCCAACAGCACGGTCTGGCTGTTCCACATGCCGAGCGAGAGACCGAGGTTTTTCTTCATGTTCGCGGGATAAACGACGAGGCCGTCCATCAGGCGTGTGAGCAGGCCGAACATATAATCGAGCAGCGTGCAGGAGTCGGGGAAGATGATGCGCTCGACGCTGCTGTGGCTGATGTCGCGCTCGTGCCAGAGGGCGACGTTCTCCAGCGATGCCATCGCGTTGCCGCGCAACACGCGCGCGAGGCCGGTGAGCCGTTCCCAGGTGATGGGATTGCGCTTGTGCGGCATGGCGCTGGAACCCTTCTGACCCTTGGTGAACGGCTCTTCGGCTTCGAGCACTTCGGTGCGTTGCAGATGCCGGAACTCGACGGCCCAACGTTCGATGCTCGCGCCGACGAGCGCCATGGCGAGTTGAAACTCGGCGTGGATGTCGCGCTGCACGACTTGCGTGGCGATGGGCGCGGGCGAAATGCCGAGCTTCTTGCAAATGTAAGCCTCGACGCGCGGTGACAAATGCGCGCTCGTGCCGACGGCGCCGGAAATTTTCCCGACGGCCACGACGTCGCGCACGGCTTCAAGGCGACGCAGGGCGCGGGTGAATTCATCGTGCATCAACGCAAGCTTGAGGCCGAAGGTCGTGGGTTCGCCGTGGATGCCGTGACTGCGTCCCATGCACGGCGTGAACTTGTGTTCCCTGGCCCGGCGCGCGATGACCGGCAGCAACGCCTTCACGTCGGCGATGAGGAGGTCCGCCGATTGCATCATCTGCACGGCATAACAGGTGTCGCCCACGTCGCTGCTCGTGAGGCCGAAATGAAACCAGCGGCTGGGGAGCACAGCCGCCTCGGCTGTGGCGGCGGACGCCTCGTCCACCGCACCGGGGCGCGCTATCGCGCCAGTTTCCGATGCGCGTTGGCGCGCGTCGTCCCCGACCGCGAGGGCGCGGTCGGTCACACGCGGGGCGCGTGTGCTCCCCGCGTCAATCATTTCCGCGCAAGCGGTGGTGAACGCGATGACGTCGTGATTGAGCGTCTTCTCCAATTCGCGCTGGCGGGCGACGAGACCGGGCAGATCGGCGAACCATTTATCGCAACCGGCCTTGATCTTCTGGAAATCCTTAGCGGGCACGACGCCTTCCTTGACGAGCGCCTCGCTGGCGAGGAGTTCGATCTGCAACCAGATCCGGAGTTTGTTTTCGTCGGTCCAGATGGCCCGCATTTCGGGGCGCGAGTAGCGTGTAATCATGTGACTCAATTAAAAACGAAAAAGGTGAAATTAAAAAGGTGGAAGTGGGCTGGCTGGATGGTCTCGTGACCGATCCATGACCTTACAGCTAACGGGGCGCGTGGTCATTGGCGGTCAGCGCCACATAGACCAGGCCGACAGACGAGGCGTAGCGCGGATTAACTCGTTTTTGAAGGGCCGGATTGATCCATTCCCAGGGAGCACCGGCTTCGCGATTCGCGCGCAGATGCGTGAGATAATCCGTCAGCAGACGGTCGGCAGCCTTATCATCCACGCGCCGAAGGGCGACAATCAACCATCCGGTCGGCGTCGCCCAGAAGCCGCCGTTTTGATATTGTCCATTTGCGCAGATGGCTTGCTCCCAGTTTCCGCCGAATTCGTCCGTCGGTGGCAGATGCCGCACCTGGCCTTCGACCACGGTGGCGCCAGCTTCGTAAAGCGAGAGCAGGTGTCGCGCGACTTTGCGCTCGATTGCGCGGGGCAGGATGCCGAGCCACACCGCGTAGGCGGCGGCCCACACATCGTCCTTCCGGCCGAGTTGTGTCGCCGAGAGCAGGCAACCGGTTGGCTGGCCATCGTATTCGCCGAGGTCGCGGTAGAATTGCGGCACGATGGCGCGCCGGATTTTGTCGGCCTCCGCCTGCAGGCGTTTCGCTTCGGAACGGTGGCCGCTGGCTTGCAGCAGGGCGGTGAGTTGTTTGGCCGCGCGCCAACGGAGCAGCGATGGCATCAAGCAAAATCCAGCCTTGCGAATCGTGTCGCAAAATCCCCAGTCCACGCGGGTGCGGCCTTCGGCGGCTTCACAAATCACCAGGCCGGTGTCGGGATCGGCGGCGACGGAATCAAAGGCTTTCACGGTCACGACGTCGAGGGGTTGTTCGCCCCAGCCGGTGGGCAGCGCAGTCTTGAGGAATTTCAGCGAACGCGTCAGCCGCCAGTGTTCGTGAACCATCTGAACAAAGAAGAAGGCGTCGTCGGCCGGCGGCAGAAAGCCAAAGTTGCCAGTGCCTTGTTCGGTGTAAGCGCCGGGAAACCAACACGCCTCGCCCGCCAGCGTGATGTGATCCGGAATGCTGTACGGCGGAATGCGCAGGCGACCGAAGCGCAGTCCTGCCGGGCCGGGTTGCGTGGCGGCAATCACTCGAATCCAGCCTTCGATTTCGCCCGCGGAAATGAAGTCAGCCCCGAGCATCATGGCGGCATCGCGAATCCAGAATGCGGGATAATAGTTCTGCGTTCCACCAGGCAGGTGCAATGGATGGCCGGCGGTGTTCGACGGACCGCCGGGAATTTTTGCGCCGGGCGGCACGGCGGCACTGGCGAGGATGGCGGTGGCAACTTCGTGCAAGTAATCCAGCCTCGCCCGGGGATTTGCGTGGGAGTCAGTTGCGGCCAGTGACAGCCGGGGCAACCAGATCGGCACGGAGAGGCAGGCCAACTGTGAAATGAATTGTCGCCGGGTGGATGGTGAGGACGTGGAGATCACGGAATTGTGAGCGCGTTATGGTTGAGCAAGTTTGCCCAAGCCGAGCCAAGTGAAGACACCAATAACGGCAACGGCTGTGACACGTTGAACCAGAATCCGCCCGGGTCCTCCGTTCGACTGTAAATGCGATGAAAGCCCTGGTGAGAAAGGCATCGTCCGCTCAACACTTCGATTATTACCAGGGCGATGAATGGCCCGGCTATGATGCCAAACAAGGTCAGGTGAACATTCTCCGGAGTGATGCTGCCACGCATCTTGAAATTGTCTCCGGTCTGATAGGGGTTTCAAGACTGGAAAATCCAAACCTGTCGTCATGAGTGCAGCTCACATGATTGCAGCGTACCGGATTGGAGAGCGCGCGTTGAACCTCGCGCGGTGGCGCGCTCGAGTGCGGTGGACGAGGACGTCCACCGCCGCACGCGAAGGCACGTGCGCTCCCCGCGGCAACAAACTGGTGCGCCTCATCGGCTTCGCCATCGCGTTCCTCTGATTGGGTGCATGAGCAGGCAGACGGAGGGGCGGTGGATCAAGTCAGCCGCTTGATTACTTCCTCCATCCCGCCCTTGACCGGCTCGATCTCGATGCGGCCGCCGGGAGGCTTTGTTGCGGGCGTTGGCAAACCGATGCTGGACGGAAGTTTTGTTGGTTTCTGGCCGAGAGCAGGCGACGGCGGTGCGGCGGAGCCGGCAGCGACCTCTTCGCGGTCGGGCGCTTCGTCGTCGGCATTGGGCCGATGCCATTGCGTGCGCTTGTTCAACCAGTTTTGATAACGGTCAAAGCTCCACATGCCGTGGTCCGCGCCGGTCTCGAGGGCCTGGGGAATTTTGAAGAAATCCCGATTGCGAATGAACGCCTTCACCGAATTGGTGGAGCGAAGGATCTCACATTCAGGCACGCGGAGATTGAGGTCGGAGCGAAAGCGCAGGCGTTGGCAAACGACCGCGACCAGGGAATCAGCGAGTTGCGCCGCCACGTTGTTTTGAATCTCGGCGGGGAACGCGAGCACGATCCGCTGCAACGCCTCGGCGCACGTGCCCGAGTGAACGGTCGCGATCACCAGATGCCCGGTCTCGGCGGCATTGAGCGTGAGCCGCATGGTTTCCGGCTCGCGCATTTCACCGACCATGACCACGTCCGGGTCTTCGCGCAAGGCGTCCAGCAATCCTTGCTCGAAGGACGGCGTGTCGCGCCCCACTTCCCGCTGGCGGATGAGGGCGCGGCGGGCGCGGAAGATGTATTCGATGGGGCTTTCGAGCGTCAGGATGTGACGCGGTTCGGCGAGATTGATCTCGTGGATCAAGGCGGCCATCGTAGAAGACTTGCCGCTGCCGGTCGGGCCGCTGACCAAAATTAATCCCTGCGTGGCCGACGCCAGCTTCTTCAAATCCGGGTGCAGGTTGAGCCGTTCGATGGTGGCTTGAAAACTCGCGAGCAGCCGGATGACGAAGCCGATCCCGTGCGAGGTGTGGAGGACATTGACCCGGCAACGAACGCCGCCAAAGGTGCGGGAGAAATCAGCCGAGCGACGTTCGAGAAAGTGCGGCCACGCGTCGTCGCCGATCAACTCGCGCGCAAACTCGAGCAGGGTCGCGCCCGACACCGGCTCACCCAGCGTGTGCAGCGCACCGCGGACGCGCATGGCGGCGGGCCGGCCGGGTTCGAGGTGGAGGTCGCTGGCGCTCTGCTCGTTGGCGGCCAAAATCAAAGAATCTAACGTCATAATACGATGCCGGATGCGGTTTTCTTCCGGGCGTGGCGCCGGCAAAAGTTGCGCGCGCCCGCGTGCGATCAAGCCACCTGATCAGCAAACCCGGGTCGGGTTTGACCGAACGGCTTCAGCATAGTCAACTTCAACCAAGCTTGTCGAATCGTTCTGACGGTGTGAGTCAGCGTTTGGCGCATCTCGGTTTATTGCGAAGTGCGCCACCTTCGAACGGCAGAACATCCCGCCCGTCCGATTCCGTCCGCTCGGCGCGGCCGGGCTGGCCGCAGCGCGACCAGCGCCACCTGCCAGAAACCGAGAGCACTCGTCAGCGTTTTTGCAGCAGCACATTGGCCACGGTGATGAGGCCGCCGCCGAGGAGCAGCCGGGTGGTGAGGGTTTCGTTCGCGTAACCGAGGCTCGCCCACAACGAGAGCCACGCGGGGAGGAACAGGGACAGCGCGCTGGCAAACACGGGTTCGGCGCAATAGATCAATCCGGCTTCGGTGGCGGTCACATGCGGTTGCCAGCGGTTCATCAGCAGATAGCCGCCCAGCGTGCAGATGACGACCAGCAGCGCGAGAAAGCCGCACGCGGCGGGTGAGGCGTAAGCGCGCAGACTCGTCGTCGCGTCGGGCGTAGTCAGGACGACCAGCGGCAGGCAGCAGACTGCCATCGCCAGGAACATGACCACGGAGAACCGGATCGGATCGTTGGCGGAATAGCGCGGGCGTTCGAGCCAGAGGATTTGTCCGGCGAACAACACGGAGCCGATGAGGGTTTCGGTTTCACCGCGCCCGAGTTTGAGCGCGCGAAAGTCCAGTCCCGCCAGAATGGCGAGGCCCAGGACGGCCAACGCGACGCAGCCCACGACTTTCCGTGCCGGCCAGCGCCGATGCACCAAGGCGAGCCAGAGCGGAATGATCACGCAGTAACATTGGGTGAGAAACGCCGAGGTGGAAGCCGCCGTGTAGGTCAAACCATCCATTTGAAAGAGAATGCCCCCAACGCCGAACACGGCGAGGCCAAGACCTTGTTCGAGCTCGAGCCGGGTCAGGCGCGGCAACTTGCGGATCGCAAACAGCCCCAGAATCAACGCCGCCGCGCCGAAGCGATACAACACGCCGACGGCGGTGAAGAACCAACTGTTCACGCCGGGCAGGAGTTTTTGCTGTTCCAACGCGAGCGCCTTCATCACGGGAAAGCTCAAGCCCCAGCAGGCCGTGGAGAGGAGCAGCATGCCCACAGCGCGCTTGTGGCGCGATGCTTCCACGATGTTCCCGGATTCGATCACGGCCGCTCAGTCGCGATCAGGCGGCAAGGTGGCGACGAATTTTTCCCACAAGCCGCGCTCGACATAGAGTTCCAGGAACACATTCGGTCGCAACTCATAGATTCCGGTCATGATGTAGGCCTTGCCGGACCGGTCGTCGAGTCGGGCGTCCAGGCTGGCCGACGCGAGAATGATCGGCGCGTATGGTTCAGGCGGCAGTTGGTCGTACCAGCCGATGTGTTTGAACGCGCGCAGATACCAAGGCAACGGCCAATAGCTTTCCGGAGCAATGACTTTGACGACGGTGTCCAGACCATCCGGTGCGACGTGGGCGAGGGCATGGACCCGCGCGACCAGCTCGCGCGCACCGTGAGTCGTCTGTGCATAGACGTAGGGATTGCGGAGGTCGGTGGCGAAGGATTGCGACAGCAGCCAGGCCTGCGCGGTCAGGTGCAGCACGCCCACGCCAAGGAGTGCGCCGAGAAGAATCCGGGTCACACGCGTGTGGCACAGTTTCAGCAACGCAGCCGCGCCGATACCCGCCAGCAGGATGGCCCCGAGCCAGAAGTTGAGCAGACACCAGGGCGTCTTGTAGGCGATGAACGTGTAGAGCACAGTGAGCGTGCCGGTGTAAAACACCAGAAAGCGCGCCAGCCCCGGCCGGGTGACGAGATTGACATTGCTGCAAAAAGCCGCGCCCGCGCCGACCAGCGCGAGCAAGGCGATCAGGGCTTCGCTCCAGACCGGACTTTTCGTCGGATGAAACCAGAGCAAGCGCTCGAAATAAAAATTCCACGGATGGATGTGCGGCGAGGCGCCGCGTGCGCGGTTCATCCAGGGCAGGTAGGTGCTGATGGAATCCAACAACCCCGCTCCGTGCGTAAAGAAGGAACTGAAAAACAACAACCAAACCAGACCGCCGGCTCCCAAAGCGATGCCCACATGTCGGGCCGCCGGCGTCCAGCGGGTGCGAGCGGCACGCTGCGGCGCGGAGTCGGGCGCGGGACGGATCCGGCGATCGCGCCATTGGTTCCAAATCCGGGTGGCCAGGAGCGCGACAAACAATGCGACCACGGAAAGGACAAAAGTTTCCTTGGTGGCCCACATCAAACCGAGGGCGACGCCAACGAGGGCTGCCCAGCCTGGTTTGCGGGAGCGCGAGTAGCGCCAGCCTGCCGCCAGCGCGAGCAGGCTGAAAAAGACCAGCAACATTTCATGGATGAAATACCGGCTGTAAAAAACCATCGCGGGAGAAACCGCCAGGAATATGGCGGCCCACGCGGTGGCGGCGCGGCCCAGGCCATCGCGCAGCAACAGGAGCAGGAGAATCAGCCCCGCCCCGAAGGCAACCGTCACAACGCGAAACGTGCCGTCGGTGAGGTCGGCGGCGGTTTTCGCCGGGCTGAACCAGAGAACGGGCAGCGAGAAGTAATAGAGCGTCGGCCCGTGATATTCGTGCGGGTCGTACTGGTAGTCGCCCTTTTCCCAAAGGGCGGCCAGTTTGGTGGCGTTGACGCCCTCGTCGTTGTGGAGGGGGCGAATTCCGAGATGCGGACAGCGCAGGGCGAGGGCGGCGGCAAGCGCCAGCAGCAACGCCAAGCCGCTCCACCGGTTCATTTGTTCGGCACGGCGTACACCTCGATCTCCTGCCAGCAGTTCAGCGCGCTCGAAGTGCTGCCTTTGGTGTAACCACGCACGTAGCGGGCCTTCGTGCCTTTGCCGTCAATCACCCGGCCGAACTGCCGCTCGAAGTATTCGCGATCCGTGCCGACACCGAGACCGGAGGAATTGTCGGTATCATTGTTGTAGAGCGTGGTCACGCCGGTCTTGAAGTCGGGGTCGTTGGACACTTGTACGACCACATCGTGAATGATCTGGATGTAACGGTGATCGTGCCAGATGGCGATGGCTTCGATGGTGTAAGGCTCGCCCAGGTCCACCTGCACCCACTGCACACCTTTCTTCATTTCGACCGTGTCGTAATCGAAGGCTTCCTTCTTGCCGTCGGTGATCTGGCTCAAGTCGCCGGTGAACGGCTTGACGCTGCTGGTGACCGGTTTGCCGGCCGCGACATTCACCGTGCCGGGGGCGACCATGAACGCGGGACCGGGTTTGTCGGAATTGGGTTCAATGTTCGGGCCGGTGGGCAGTTGTTCCGGCGTGCCCTTGAGCGTGGGGGACGGGAGCTTCAACTGCAACGGCACCTTGTCGGCGGCCACGGCATTGAGGGGCGAAAAGGTGGTCAGCACGCCCACGGCGGCTCCGGTGAGGACAATGTTCAGAGTGGAAATTGCTTTCATGTTCAATTTTTCGTTTATCGGTGCGGCAGGATACCAAACCTCGGGTCGGGTTCACAACCAATTTAAGGACTCTCGCCGAGCCGCGCGTATTCAGTTCCAGCCAGGCGCGTCACCTCGGTGTGGAGCTGCCGGGCCAGTTCCTTCCGCTCGACCGCCGGGTGCGGTACGGGGCAAAAGACGACTTGGGCGCGCACCCGGCGCTTCGTCATGAGGTTCACCAGGTGTGGAAAGAAGGTCATGTCACCCCAATAACAAACATCGTCGGTCACGGAGCCGTCGTCGAGCGCATAGGCAATCCGGCCCACCGATAACGGATAGGGCGTTCCCACGATCGGTTCGAGCAGCGACGATTTGAAGGGCAGCACCTCCTGGCCATTCCAACTCGTGCCCTCGGGGAAAAGCACCACCACGTTGCCGCCGGCGAGGGCGTGCTCGATCTCGGTGTTCATCCGCGTCACGTCGCGACGCCGGGTGCGGTCCACGAAGAGCGTACCGGCCAGGCGCGCGAACCAGCCGAACACCGGCCAGTTTCTCACCTCGCTTTTGGAGACGAACACCGCCGGCGTGAGCGAGACCAGAACCAGGATATCGAGATAGCTGAGGTGATTGCAGACGAGCAGACCCGATTGCGGACAGGGGCCGCGCGACGTGTAGGAAACCGAGAAGATCCGCAGCGTCCGGCGGGCACAGGCTTGCAGCCAGCGCGAACGCGCCAACTGGGGAATCCGCCCGCGGTGACGCAGGGTGAGCGCGACAAATTTGCCGGTGTAGAGGAACAATTCACCGGCAAACCACAGCGCGCGAAACGAGAGCCGGACAGTCCGACGACCTGGAGCAGCCACGCCCTCATCGGTACCAGAAAAATCGCGCGCAACAAGCGCAACCGCGCGGGCTTAACTCCCGCGCACGCGAAAGAACGCGCTGCCCGGCAGGATTGGCACGCTCACATTCTGGACGCTCGTCGTGAGCATTCCGCTCCACGAACTGGCCGGCAGGGTGGCGCTGCGTTCCACCACGAACGGCGGCGAACCGCCGGTCCAGGTCAGGTTCACTTTTGTCCCCACACGCGAGAGGCTCAGTGAGATTGCGTCCGCCACATGGATGACCACGGCATCGTAGGCCACCGCGTGAACTCCATCCGCGCCGCTCAACATCAGCGTATAATCGCCCGGCGCGTGAAACGTCACCAGCGTGTTCGTTTGTGTGGCGTTGGCAAACGTCAGGTTGGTTGGACCGGAGTAAAGTTTCCATTGCGTCGCCGCTGGAAGCGAATTGGTGAAGTTGACGAAACCTTGAAGTTGCACCGATGCGCCGACCGCCACCGTTTGATCCGGCCCGGCGGATGCCGTCGGCGCGCCAGCCGAGCGCGGCCCCTCCGACGGCCCGGTCGTTTGGATCACTTCAAAGTTGGTGATGCCGACCGAGGACAGATGGTCAAAACAACCGGCCGGCCAGCGGTCGTCGGGCGTGACGGAAATGGAAAAGAAGTTTCCGTTGTCCGCCACGAGCGCGCCATATTTCTTCAGGGCCAGCAGGATCGCCTTTTCCTGTTTGGTCCAAGTCGTGGGAATGACGAAGGAGGACTTGAGGCGCACGCGCTGGCCCATCGCCGGCAGGTTTGCGCTGGTATTGTTGGTAGGGGCGGCGTAGTGCCTGGCGGGGTAAATGTAATTGTTGTAGCGCGAGCGCTTGACCACGATCCGGCACGCGTGTTCCACCATGCCGCGTTCACATTCGTCAAAACGCGGCAGAGCGGGGAACATGGGCAAGCCCGCAGCATCACCCGAAGTCCAACCCGCAGGGCGCAGCCCGTTCGTGTTGAGGTTGAATTTTGCTCCGTTGGATGCCTCCCAACTTCCCGCAACCAATTTGGCCTGCCACGTTTCCCAAAGGTTGCCGCTGCCCGGCTGCACGATGATCGCATGCCGGTCCCCGCCGTCATCGTTCACATCCTGCTGCCATTGCGTCAGGGTCAGCCCGCCGGTTTCCGCCGGCCACGACTCGACCGGCAAGTTTGTCGGAATGGGATACAACCCGTTTGGAAACGCCCCGCCGTCCAGATCGGATTCATCCGGGTAGTCGAAGAAATTGATCGGCTGGGTGGCTTGCGTCTCCGGCACGAGGACGAAGTTCATTTCCTGGAACGCGCGCAAGGTCCGCCGGCTGGCAGCCAGGTCCGAAATAATTTGCGCAATCATCGCGTCCGA
Source organism: uncultured Bifidobacterium sp. (assembly GCA_964561105.1). Lineage (GTDB taxonomy): Bacteria > Verrucomicrobiota > Verrucomicrobiia > Limisphaerales > JADLHS01 > JADLHS01. Next base: position 65,382 of record CAZLOH010000005.1, read on the forward strand.
GTTTGGCAGGACGGGCCGTTGCGAGATGTCCTCGTTCCACGGATTCGTCACCGGAAAGATTTGCATGGCGGCCAGGACGGCGTCGGCCTCGGAGGTGTTGAAAAGCGTGGCATTGGTCACCACCGGCAAGGCGCCGAGAATCCGGCCCTCGTGGTTGATGCGTTCCGCGTGCGCCGGGACCAACGAAAATAAAACAAGGAGAGAACCCAATATGCTTTTCATACGACATTACGACATTGCAGCAACCGCTGGCTGGATGCAGAAGCAGGAAGAACGCCACCAATCCGATGCGGGGAGCGCCAATTTCCCAGGTCGTTCCTCAGAGAATCGTCGGAGCGTAGAAACCATCGGCGGAAATTTCTGACAAAAAACTTGTTGCAGACGAACCTTTCTCTGCTAGTCTCTGCGCCCCGTTTCCCGCAGGGAAAGGGTTGAACCGTTTCAGACCGTTAAACAGACAATTGTTCTTTGTATGGCAGGACAACGCATTCGTATTCGTCTCAAGGCCTATGACTATCGCGTCATAGACCAGTCGGCGCGCGAGATCGCCGACACCGTCAAGCGCACCGGCGCGCGCGTGGCGGGACCGATTCCGCTCCCCACCCGCACCGAGCGCTTCACCGTGTTGCGCTCGCCGCACGCGGACAAGAAATCGCAGGAAACCTTCGAGCAGCGCACGCACAAGCGGCTGCTGGACATCATTGATCCGACCGCCAAGACGGTGGACGAGTTGAAGAAACTCAATCTTCCGGCCGGCGTGGACATCACCATCAAAATTTAACTTCTACGCCCACACGCCATGCCACTCGGACTTATTGGAAAAAAACTCGGCCACACCCGCGTCTATGACGCGAGCGGTGTGTTGCACCCGGTCACGGTCGTTCTTGCGGGACCGAATCGGGTGTTGCAGGTCAAGACCCAGGCCAGCAAGGACGGCTACAACGCCGTGCAACTTGGCTTTGACGATCAAAAGGAACAGCGCCTCACCAAGCCATTGCTCGGTCACATCAAGAAGCACAGCGGCGTGGCCGTGAAACGCATCCGGGAATTTCGCGACTTCAGCAAGGAAGTGAAACCCGGCGAATCCGTCGGAGCCACGCTGTTTGCGCCCGGCGATTTTGTGGATGCCATCGGTGTTACCAAAGGGCGCGGTTTTGAAGGCGTGGTGAAACGCCATCGGTTTGGCGGCGGCGATCAGACGCACGGCGCGAAGGGTTGGAAACGCCGCTCCGGCGCCATCGGCCAGCGCTTGTTTCCCGGCACCGTCATGCGCGGGATGCGGATGCCTGGCCACATGGGGCAGGTGACCCGCACCATGCAAAACCTGGAAATCATCCAGGTGCGCGAGGCGGACAATCTGTTGCTCATCAAGGGATCCTGCCCTGGCGCGGAAGGCGATTACGTCATCATCCGCGAATCCAAGAAGCGACCCAAGGGTTGGAAGCCGCCGGTTTCCGCGGTTTCCGCCAAGAAAAAGGCCGCGGCGACCAAGAAATAATTAGAGGACTCACATGAAACTCTCCGTTAAAAACTCGCAAGGCCAGGCCACCGGCGAACTTGAAGTGAAGTTCGCGCTCGTGGAAAACGGCAAGGGCACGCAAGCCGTTCACGACACGGTGGTGGCATTTCGCGCCGCGCAACGCAGCGGCACCGCCTGCACCAAGACCGTCGGCGAAGTGTCCGGCTCGAACAAGAAACCGTGGCGGCAGAAGGGTACCGGTCGCGCCCGCGCCGGCTCGCACCAGTCCCCACTCTGGCCAGGCGGCGGTGTGGTGTTCGGCCCCCGGCCCCGCGACTTCGGCAAGAAGGTCAATGCGCGCACCCGCCAGCTTGCCTTGCGCAAGGCGCTCAGCGAACGCTTGAAAGCCGGTGACGTGGTCGTCGTGGACGACTTGAAGCTCGGCTCACCCAAGACCAGGGAATTCCTCGGCCTCATCAACGCCCTCGAACTGGACGGCACGACGCTCGTGGTTTCCGCCGGCGTGGACAAGAACGTCCAGCTTGCCTCGCGCAACATTCCCTTCGTGACTTTGACCACGAGTGAATCGCTTAACACCTATGACGTGCTGCGCCCCAGCAAGCTGCTGTTCACCCGGAGCGCGTTTGAAAAGATCGAAGCTCGATTGAACAAGGAATAACATGAACTCTTTTGATGTCATCAAAACCGTGCGGCTCACCGAGAAGGGAACCCGTCAGTCGAGCCAGTCCGTTCGTTTCCACGAACGGGATGCCAACCGCAAGCCCGTCCTGGATGCCAGCGGCAAGCCCAAGATCAAGGTGCGGACGCTCAATCAGTACACGGTTGTGGCGGATCGGCGGGCCACCAAGCCGCAAATCCGCAATGCGGTGCAGGAATTGTTCAAGGTCAAGGTGACGAAGGTCAATACCCTCAACGTGCGCGGCAAATTCCGCCGCCAACGGACCACCCAGGCCGGCCAGGCTCCCAGTTGGAAGAAGGCCATCGTTACGCTCAAGGCGGGCGACAAGATTTCGTTGACCTGATTACGGCTTCAAAATTCAAAGCGCGAAGCGATCCTGCTTCGCGCTATTTTTTTGAGCGGGTTGGCTGGCAGCCGTGGACCGTCGCCCAAACCGTCAAGACGACCACGGCGGGTCGCTCCTGGCCTGTGCCATGCGCCAGCTTCTCCGAACCCTGGCCCGGCCCGGCGACCACGCGGGCTGCGCCGCCGATTGGGAACTGTTCGTTCATGATGCGCTGGATTAGCTCTGATCAAATCAGAACGTCTCCGTTGAAATCTGTGGTGCGAGGCTTAGCGTGCAGAGGAAGAAAAACTGACCGCATAGTCGTGAAACGCGGTCCAACTCGCAGCGACGAACATGAGAACTCATCGTTCAACGGAATCACCGGAACACCGGATCCCGTCTTGCCCGAGCCCCCGGTTTTGTCGCTCGAATGGAGGCCATTATGCATGATCTAATCGGGCTTCGCCAGTGTCAGACGTTTATCAACTATCAGTTGAACCCGGAAGAGCGCGACCAACGTGATCGCACCGCGCCGTTGCGCCCCGCGGTGACCATCTCGCGCCAGACGGGGTGCGGTGCGTTGGAGGTCGCCGAGAAACTGGCAACGCGGTTGCAGCGGGATTCGTCGCCAGGCGATCCGCCGTGGACTGTCTTTGACCGCAATCTCATGGAGAAGGTCTTGGAGGATCACAACCTGGCCGTCCGACTGGCGAAGTTTCTGCCCGAGGATCGGATGACGGAATTGCAGGACATCACCGACGAGTTTTTTGGACTGCGCCCCTCCTCGTGGACGATGATTCAACAGATCAGCGAGACCATCCTGAAACTGGCCGGGTTGGGCAACGCGATTCTCATCGGTCGGGGCAGCAATGTCATCACGGCGAAACTACCGCGCATGGTTCACGTCCGGTTGGTGGCCCCATTGGCAGTCCGGCTCGCATACTGCCAGGCCAACTACGACATGACCGCCCGTGCCGCCCGCGACTTCTGCCGGCGGGAGGACCAGGGGCGTCGCCGCTATTTGAAGAAATACTTCCAAGCGGACGTGGCCGACGCATTGCTCTACCACCTGGTCATCAATACCGGCCTGGTTTCTTATGAATCGGCGGTTCAACTAATCGCCGATACCGTGAAGGCGGAAGCCCGGGCAAGCGATCGTTCGCCTCGGACCACCTCCAGTGCTCACGCGGAAACCCGTTGAAAACCCGGGCAGATTCGGCTCCAAACCGGTTCGCGCGGGTCAGCTACTTGAGTTTCGCCAGCGTGCTCTTGATGGCGTCGAAGTTGGGCAAATCTTTGGGAGTCGGTGTCTGCTCGCTGTATTGCACCACGCCTGCCTTGTCAATGACGAACGCCGCGCGCGCCGAGGTGTCACCCACGCCGGCCAGCATCGGGAATACTACTTCGTACGCCTTCGTCACGGTCTTGTTTAAATCGCTCGCGAGCGTGATGCCGATTTTTTCCTTCTCGGCCCAGGCCGCCTGGGCGAAGGGACTGTCCACGCTGACGGCGATCACGTCCGCGCTCAGATCTTTGTAGGCATTGAGGCCGGCCGTCACGCCGCAAAGTTCCGTTGTGCAAACGCCGGTGAACGCGAGCGGAAAGAACAGCAGCACCGTGTTTTTCTTCCCGAAATTGCTGCTGAGTTTCACCTCCGTATCGGCGGGGGATTTGGATTTGAGCGTGAAGTCCGGCGCTTTGGTTCCAACTGCAATGGCCATAATTGTCGTTTGCTTTCTTGGTTAAGGTTTCAATTCGTTAACAAGACATAGTTATAGCCAAGCTGGAAATCATGTCAAAGCGGTTTCACGGCGACAGCCAAATGGTCGCTCAGAAAGAAATGAACTTGAGCACCTCCACCTCCCGCTTCCGCACCACTTGGAAGGTGTTGTCGTGGATCTGTACGTCGAGCGGGCCATGCGGGTCGTAATAATCCCAGAGCACCCGGCCGTTCTTCGGGTTGAGGCGGCGCAGGTGAAGGTACGGTTTGGTCTGCGCGCCAATCGCCACCATTTCCGGGCTGAGTTCCTCGTTGTCCGCCAGCGGGCCGAGGTAGCTCATCGTATAAATAAATTTGCCGGAGAGATACGCGAGTTTGCCGCCCGCCGCGTGTTTCCAGATTTCGCGGCCGGTCCGCGCCTCCAGCTTGATTACCACGTCATCCGTCCGGTCCGTGACATCAATCTGTTTGGAGAATCTGATTTTTTCCGGGCTGGCGGTGGTGGTATTCACGTAGAGGTCGCCCTCGTCATCAAGGAACAGGCCGGTAACGCCGACCGATGGCAGCCGCCAACGGGCGTTGCCGGTGGCCAAATCAAATGCGCTCAGCACGCCTTCATCAAACACGTAAAGCGTGTCGTCGTGCTCCACCACCGGTCCGCGCCCGGTGCGCGCAACCTCGGCGTCATTTGCAGAATAACTGCCCTGGCCGGGGACCGGGTAATTCAACGTGGTCTGCCATTTCAGTTGGTTTGACTGGTCGAGCACGAAGACGGTCTTCCCACCCACGACCACGTTCACGGTCGGCTGCGGATACACTGCGGCCGGCCCAACGACGTTGGTTTCCCAATCCAGCAGGGTCGCGCTGTCGCCGAGGTGCAGTTTAACCTTATACCGGCTCACATCTTCGCGCACGATGCCGCCGCCCGCGTCGCGCTGCATGTCATTCAAAATTTCATTGGCCACCTCCGCCGTGGCGCTGACCGAGACGCTGCCATTGAGCGCGGATTTTTTGGGCGGTGCTTTCATGGCGTTCCGTTCCACGATGCGGTGTTCCAGCAGTGTGGTGGTGAACTGGACATATCCGCTCGGCGTGGGAATCACCGTAGTTTCCGCCGCACCCGGTTCAGGAGTTTGCGAGCCGGTGCCGGTTGGTTTTGCGCGAGGGTTGTCCACATCTTCCATGGCTTGCATGGTTCGCTGCTGATTCAACGCCGTGGCAATCGTCGCGGGTGCGGCCAGTCGGGCTGGCAGCGATGCGCCCGCCACCACCGCCCCGAGCTTCTGCGCATCAAGTGATTTGTGGGTGGGTCGGGTACTCCCGATTCCCGTCCGGGTTTGCGAAGCTGCAGCAGTGACCTGGCCCGTCCGATTGGCGCGGCTGGCCGTCTCTGCCGCGCCGATTTCCTCGGTGCTGACATTGCCCGTTGCCAGATTGAATCGGGTGAGGTCGAATTGCCCCGGCCCGCGCGGCTCGCACAACTCCATCAGCTCGCCTTGCTGAATGCCGCCGGAAAAACCGCCGCTCAACGCCACCGACTGCTTCGGTTCACCCGTCGCCCAATCGTAGCGCGTCACCTCACTGTCTGTGCTCACCCAGATGTTTTGTCCGCGCACAACCAGTTTAAGTCCTTGCTCCGCCGCGCGGGTCAGGTCCTTCGTCAGTTCCTCCAAGGTTGGAATTTTTCTCGAAGAATCTCCGCTGGCGTTCGCGGCCACCAATTGCTTGAGTTCGGCGTCGGCTTGACCGGCGATCAGTTTTGAGTCCACCAGCTGACGCAACCAGATTTGCTTTCCCGATTTGAGATCGTAGCGCGCGAGTTTCGCTCCGTGAATAAAGACAATCTGTCCGTCGCCGCACACAGCGCTTTCGCCCGACATTGCCGGATCATCGGCGAACCGGACGGTGAATACCGGTCGGGGTCGCGAGCCGAACCAAGCATACCAGAACCAGACGCCGGCAAAGACGACACCGACTGCCGCAATGGCCTTGGCGATCCGTGCGGTCTTTCGCCACTCACGATTCTGGGCTACATCGCGCTGACCAGCGAACACGGGAACGTCAACGCCCTCCAACGCCGCCCGCTCCTTGCACCGCGGTGAACAGACATAGCCGAACAGTTGCATGCACTTCGGGCAAATCGCCTTTCCACACACGCGGCATTTCTCGGTCACGCGCAACTGTGGGTGCTTCGGGCAGAAGCGAGCGTCAGTGACTTCGGGCGCGGCGGACTGGCCAGCCCCGTGGCTGATGCGCACTCTGGGTGCGCCCGATGGCGGCGGAGTTGGTGGCGCTGGCGGTGACACAATCTCCGTCGTCGGCGCGATGTCTGGCGCGGACGATGCGTTGTTGAGTTCTTGTTGCACCGCCTCATTCAGTTGCGCGGACAAGTCCAAGCCGCAGGTCGGGCACGCGAACTTCACGGGGTTGCGCGCCATTTCCGGCGTAACGTCCAGGGCGTATTTGGCGCCGCATGCGCACTGAATTTTCATTCGCGGTCAGGGTTTTGGATTCAACAAGATGACGTTCGTGCTGATCGGCAGCGCAAAAGCCGCCATCGGTGGCGATGATTTCATGCTGCCGTCACCGAACAGAACGGTGCCACCAAACTGGTGATGATTGTTTCCGGGTGGTTTGCCGGTCTCCGAAAAAATCTGTTGGCCCGCCGCCTTCGGTTGCGCATCAACCTGTCGGTCGCTTAATAACGCGTCCTCCGCCTCCGAGCTGGTGCGTCCCATGTAGTAGGCATAGCTGATCCGACCCCGGCGCAATGATTCGCCCGCCGGCAATGGACGGTCCTGACTTCCGGGACAGGTGAAGATCGCGGTGTCCGCCGAATAGCGTGGAACGAGCAAGTCCAGCGCATCCTCGGAACTGTGGGCATTGGCGGCGCGGGGAAACTTGCCCGCGCTGTCAGTGGCGTAGATCTGGAGCGCAACGTAAATTTTTTGCAGGTTGGCCTGACACAACTTTTTTTGCTGTTGTTGATGGTTCCGCGAGCCGAAACCGAACAGCATTGTGAACAGAACCAGAAGGATCGCCAACGTCAGGAGCAGTTCGATGAAGGAGAAACCTCCAACGCGCGCGGCGTCTGCCAGCGGACGACGTGGCGGCCGGAGCGGCTTCATACTCCATCCTATAGGGCAGCGCGGAATTACTGGCAATCTGTTTTTCACGGAAGTCGCTGCCGGCGGAACGGACGCAGTCGGTGCTGGCATCCCCTAACCGACGCGCAGAAAGTACGGGTTGAAAGTTCCGGTGACCTTTGAAACCATGCCGGAGCGGGCCTGTAGCTCAATGGTTAGAGCAGAGCACTCATAATGCTTTGGTTCCCGGTTCGAGTCCGGGCAGGCCCACCACGCTGTTCTTCAAACCCGAGCTTTGTTGATCGCGCGCGGGCGGGCATTCCCATTTAGGTCAACGTGGCAGGCAAGGTTTAGGCAATCCAATCGGCTACGTCACCTACTTTTCGTTTCCGCCAATGCGTCGCGTCGAGGTCCGGGCAATCGTTATGGCACCAGCATCAAGCGGTAAAAGCGCTGAGGACTATTGGTGAGCGCGTCAGAGATCATCAGGAGCGGACTCACGGCTGTGTGGTAGCCGCCAAGTTGGGTCCAGGTGGGCGCGTTCAGGTCGTCCTTGTATTCCACCTGGTAGGTGCGGCCGGGGAGGACGGTTGCTTGAAACTGAATGTTACCGTTCGTTTGCTGGACGAAGCCGCCGAACTGCGGTGCCGAAGGCGTGCCGGATCGGTTACTGGCACGCGGTGACCAGTCGGTCATGAAGACCCGGTTGTTGGTGTTCCCATCCGGGAACAGGCCCTGGCTGACGTTTTGAAATTGGGCGGTGAATTCCAGCAGATGCTGCGGCGTGCCATCCGGCGCATACAAACCGATCCGATCTCCGTTGCGGCCAAGGGCAAAGCCGGCGTGGAGGTCGCTGTTCGTTCCCAGACCATTCTGGCCGGTATTGTTGTCAGCCCACACGAGCAAAAAGCCGCGCGGGGCGATGATGGTGTTGGTGGGGATTTGCCAGCGATTTGGATCGGTGAAGTCATCGGTGAGTTGAAAGCCGGAAAGATTCACGGCCACGTCGTTTGGGTTGTACAACTCGAACCAGTCCTGGAACAAACCGTCGAGCGGATCGGCGAATCCACCCGGCCCGGCGTTGTCCGCCATCCACTCATTGATGACGACGGGTGCCGGAGGAAGCGTGCCGAGGTTTGTGACGGTGATGGAGTCCAAGACGTTTACAAGCGGATTATGATCGTCGTCCAGGCCCTGAAGCGTCAGCACGTTGATAAAACCGGGCAGGGGCGCGGTCAGCGTCCAGTTGGTCAGGCTGGTCCACGTCACCGCGTAGCTGATGCCATTGACTTCGATGTCCTTGAGCGCCAGCGGCGCGGTGCCCGTCAACTGGACCTGATCGTTCGTGGTGGCGAAGTTCTGACCGCCATTGCTCGTGATGGCGAATGGAGTGGTGAGCGGCAGGGTGCCGCGAATGTAGTTGGCGCGTTGCTGCAGGTAATTCACCGCGCCACTCCAATTTTGGCCGAGCAATCCCGCGTAATGAGTGGCCCAGCGGCTGAGATGAGCGGAATTGACCGTCGTCGTCGTGAGGTCGAGCAGATGATGGCAGTAGTGGCGGAAGTTGTCCGGCCGCGTGATAATCCGATAAGTGTTCGGCGAACTGCTGCCTGGAAAACCACTGTTGACCGCCTGCACGAACGCGAAGTCCATGTCCCACAGCAGCCCCAGCGCTTTCCCATCTTCGGGTCGAAAGTAAATTTTCCAGTTGTGATTCAGGCCGGCGGTGTAGGTGTCCACGTCGCCGCTCAATGTTTTGAACGCCAGCGCACGCATCCACTCGTCCACGTCCATGAGCTGCTTGGTCTGGGTTTCGAGTGCCGTACCCGTGAGGCTGAAAGCCTGGTTGAGCGCAATCACCCGGCTGTAATCGTCGAGATCGGTGCCGTTTTCCTGCCGGAAAATCCAGCGGTAATTCTCCTGATCGCTCCCCCAATCCTGGATATCCACGTTCAACACTTGATCCGGCTGCGGGAGCTTGGGGGATTGCGGATCGCCGGTCGTCGTTGTGGTCGGGTAATAAATCAGCTCGAGCAAATACCGCTCGCCGTCGCCGCCGTCAGCGAACTGGCTGTCGAAGTAGTCACTATCGAATGCCGACATGCGCATCAGGCCCGTGCCGTCGTCCTGGCTGCGGGGAGCAAAGACCTGGACGAGATCACATTCAATGCCCGGCAAACCGCCGCCCGCATGGTTGACCGCATGCCACAACAGAATTTCGTCCTGATCGCCGCCCAGGCCCGAGTAGCCGCCGGAGCGGTCGATGGTGAGATTCTTCTGGGCGCCCCGGAAAAGCTGATCGTCATTGAACCGAATTGTGAAGCCGACGCGTGAAGAATCGTTGCGGCCGCGTTCGCTCCCCTGCAAATGCACGCCCACATCATAGAACACTTCGCTCTCGTCATACACGACGGTCAAGCCGAGTTGGCCATTGCTCATTACGTTGGTGGGCGCATGAAGCCGGGTGACATCGGCGGGCGTCATCAGCAGGCGCAGACGGTGCAACTGGGGCATGAGCGCCTCGCCATCGTCCACCTGCAACAGGGCGCGTGAAGCACTACCCTTGGCGGGGAAGGTGGCAATCGCGCCCAGAACATCGGTGGCTTGAACATAGAATTGCACCATGGTGCCCGCCGGCTGCCCGGTCAGGGTGGCGATGTATTTCACATAACCGGGCGAAGTCGCACCGGTCGCGGGTGACATCACCGCACTTTGCCAGACACCGCCATTGGCGGACCAGTGAAGGGTGACGTCGCTGACGCCTTGGGGGTCGCTGACGTTTACACTCACGGCAATGGGTTGATTGGGTTGCGGGATGACCGGGTTTTGGTTCAAGTTCTCGAACGTGGGGCCGAGGTTGGTTGCGAACATTGAGTTGAGCGCGCCGGGCGTGCCACGATGAATGGGCTTTGGCAGCTCGGTCGTTTTCGCGACACGATTAAAGTAGAGCCGGGTGTTAAGCCGGTTGTTGCCTCGCAGCCATTTGGCGCGAAAAGAGATTTGATACTCGCGACCCTCCACGACGCCACGCCCGTTTGCGAAGGTTGTTTCGAGATGATTGTGGAGGTGGTCGGTCGGTCCAGTGGCTTTTAGATCCAGGACATGGTTGCCTGGATTGCCTGGCTCGACGATGACCTGGCTGTCGCTATGATCGCCCAGGGCGCGCCAGGCGGTCAGCCCGGTCTCGAAGGTGCCATTTTGCAACAGTTCCACGGGAGCACTCTGCGGCGACTCGATGACGTGGAGATCGTCAAGGTAACATTCGCCGGCATCGAGCAAGCCGAGCACGAATTCATTCCATTGAGTCGGCCCGAGGATATTTTGCGCAACGCCCTGGTAGGTGTAGTTGTTCCAGCCGGAGCGACCGGTTTCATCGCTGGCGGCCCAGGCCTCGGGCTTCGAGTTGTCGGCCCAAGGGTCGCGCAATTCGAGGCTGCTGCCACCGCCATCGGCAAACCCTGGCCAGCGTCCGCCGTCAAAGTAGCGGACCTCGTCCGCCGGATTGTTCGCCGGGTCTTTCAACACGAGGTGGTCGCTTTTGCGGGAAAGCTGGTTTGCGTACGGCCCGACGACCGTGATGCCGGGATAGTTTGACTGCATGTAACCCACGTCCTTGGCCACGACGAGGTAGCCACCCGCCGGAATGCTTGTTCCCGGCGCGAAATGAAAATCAATGCCCTCGTCCAATCGCCAACCGGTGAGATCAACCGCGTTCGTGCTGCGGTTGAGCAACTCCACCCACGAATCGGGAGCCGCGCGAGCGGGCACCGCCGGTCCAAGCGGACCCAAAGTGCCGACCTCGACGCCGAAGGCCATGTCCGCCGCGATGGGATTCGTGGTGAACTGATGCACCTCAACGGCCAGGAGATTATTGCCGGAAATCAAATTGGTCACGACGACTGCAACCGGCCCGCTGTAGGTGGGAGTGGCGACGCCCGTGGTGGAGAACGTGTCGTAGTTGATCGGACCGGCCGGCATGTTCTGCCGATAAATCTCGACGCCGTTGAGATAATAAACCGCGCCATCGTCAACAATCGGATTCAGCAGCAATTGCTCGGTATTCGTCCCGCCCGAATACACAAAGGAAGTGCGAAAATACCAGGTGATGATTCGTGCCCCGCTGGAGTTGGTCAAGGGCAGCTCAGTATTCTTGGGAGCGGGGAGAGTGGAAGTGGTGCTGTAGAACAAGGCCGCGCCGGTTGGCCAGGAGGCGTCATCATAGCCCGGTGCGCGCCAGGCGCTGCCCAGATCCTCACCCAGGTCGTGATACTTCCAGGGGTTGGTGAGATTGAGCAGGACGTTGGTGCCGTAAGCGGGAGGCGTCGGCGGCAAATCAGGCGGGTGATACATGATTTCATTGATCACAATCTCATTCCGGAACGAGAAGTAATTGGATGCGCCCGGAGTGACGGCTGTGGGGTACCACCATTGGCCGGTGGCGTCCGGCCAGCGACCGCGGGGCGTCGCTCCCACCACGAGTGCATCCAACACGCTGCTCCCGCCGGGACGATAGAGGAAAATACGTTGGCCGGGTTCGGTGCCGAAACCCAGGGTGGCTTGGGAGAGTTGCACGAGTTCACCGGGGGCGAGCGATTGTGGTGAGAGAATGTAATCGGAATTCGTACTGCCACCGCGAAGCGAAAGCCGGCAACCGGCGAGATCGAGGGAGTTGGAGCCGTAGTTGATCAACTCGAGCCAGAAACCGTTGTTGGTGGCGGCAGCAACCTCGTTGATCGCCAGCGGAAATGGCGCGGGTACGAGCAGGTTGGTTGTGGTGAGCGTCAACTCGGCGCCGAACAGGAGATTGGAGAGGCCGGCGGCGGCGGAATGCAGTTCCACGGCCAGCACATTCGTGCCGGTGACGAGTGCGGTGTTTGGCAGCACAAACGGGCCGAGTTGAGTGGGGCTGGGCACATTGGAGACCGCGAGCGTGGACGCGCTGATCGGGCCGCCGGGCAGATTCCAACGCAGCACCTCTGCGCCGTTCAAGTAGAACACCGCGCCATCAGCAACAACGGCGTTGAGTTGAAGCGAGGCGAGGCCCGGCGCGGAACCCAGCGTGAATTTGGTGCGGAAGTAATAGTTGGTCCGGCCGGCCGGCAACGTGGTATTGCTCGTGATTTGTCGGCGGGCCGTGCCGCGGAGTCTGGCCCGAAAGCCCGCGGGATTTGCGCTGTCGCCATCATTGACGGTAAGAAAATCGAGGGTGTTGGTGCCCGCGACAAAGCCATTTGTGATCGTGAAGGTTCCGCTAAGGGTGGCAAACCCAACGTAGGAAATCGCCTGGGAGACGCCATTGAGAAGCACATCTGTCAGTCGGTTGTCCGCACCAAAGTTCGCCGTGAGGGTCGTGGAGGAAAAATCAAAACCATCAAGCGAGAAGGTGGTGCGATAGTTGTAGTCGCCGGCGGCCACAGAAGTGGTGCCCGGATTCAAGGGGCCCAGCCAGGTGGACAAGACGTCGTTTGCCAACCAGGCGGGGTGATTCTGGATCACGGTGGCGGCGACGGCTGGTGGTGGCGGAGCGCCCTGGGCGGATTGAGTGAGCAGGTAATGCGGATCGCTGGAGCCGGGCGCAAGCACAGCTCCGTTGTCGTCAAGCCCGCTGCTGAAAACAGTTGGCACGGTTTGCGGATCACCAATTGGTGCGTTTACGTTACCCGCTTGGAACAATCCCGATCCCGCCGACCAGGAGCCGTCATCAAACCCTGGATCGCGCCAGGCGCTGCCCAGGTCGTCACCCGAAGCGTCGAACTTCCACGTTCCGTTGAGGAGCAGGGGGGTGGTGCTGATGCTCTCGAATGGTTTGAGCGCAAAATTGCGCCGGCCTGGCGTGCCACCGAGCAGGGCGCTGACCGTCCAATTCGCCGCCGCTGAACTGGCGGTATTTTCCTTCCGTTTGGCGAGCGAGACGCTCCCTCCGTCCGGTCCCACAGGCCAGGCACCATCCGCTCCATAGGACACTTGATCCATGAGGCGGTTGTTGTTGTTGCGCAACTCCAGTGTCTCGCCACTGTTGGAAAGTCGGCCGGCGAATGGTCCAAGCACGTTGGTCAATCCGGTTGCAATCATCAAATCCACGGGCGATGAGGCGATGATGAGATAGCCACCGCCGGGGATTACGGTTCCTTCGCCAAACTTGAAGTCAACGCCGCCAGTCAGTGACCAACCGGACAAGTCCACATCCACGGCCATCTGGTTGTAAAGTTCCACCCATTCCATCGCCGTTTCGTTGGTGGACGGATGATACATGATCTCGTTGAAGACTACGACGCTGTCGGCGCGCAAGCACCCGGCCCAGAACGCCAGCAGGAGAGCGAGGAAAGCGGGCGACCATGTTCGACCTGTGCTGGTTGGGTGGAGCGATGGCTTGGGTTGAGCATCCGTCCACATTGGCGAGGTGGAATTTCGCGAATTGCGACAGGTGAAGAAAAACGAGTTACGTCCCATGTGATGCGCAATATGCCAGAAGCGACGCCAAATTGAAAGCAGTGAGGATCAAAAAGACCGGCGGGAGCGCCTGCACTCCCGCCGGTCGGTGGGTAAACGGTCAACCTTTCATTGAGAAACCCGATAAAACGCACTCGTCGCGCTGGGAGACGTGACGTACGGGTTGGCGGCGTTGGGAATTTCCGTCCAAGGCCCATTCACACTCGGCGCCGACCAGAGTTTCTGTCCGGACGCGGACGGCGACCAGGAAATGGTGACCGAATTTCCGCTCCGACCAATCTGCAACGTCACTGCCGGCTGGCTGGTTTCAATGTTCAACAGGCCCTGGAGGTTCACACGCAGGCCGGTCGGGCTGGGCGCGGTCCCGGCGTTGTTCATCACAAAGTCGAGCGTGTTGATGCCCGCCACCAATCCACTGGTGATGGTGAACGGAGTGTAGGCGGTGAAGCCCGGCGAGGTGATGCCCGTGCTGACGCCGTTGACCAGAACATCCGTTACGGTATTGTCCACCGCCAGCGTCCCGACCAGGCTGACACGGCTGAGGTCGTAGCCGGTAAGGTCAAAGGTGGTTTGGTACGTGTAATCGCCTTCAGCGTTGACGCCCAAGGGGTCGCTGCTTTGGTTTTGATTGGGTTGCGGTGCGATCCATCGAGAGTCGGGGCCATTCGCCAGCCAGGGGCCGGCGGGCGCAATGGGCCAGACATCGTTCACGGCAATTGCGTCTGGTCCCGGATAACTCACATCCGCACTGGTGGCCAGAATGTAGTGCGGGTCCACCGCTCCGTCGGCAAGCAATGCCCCATTCGTATCAACACCCGTGCCGTAAAATCCCGGTAGCGGACGATAGGCCACGTTGACAAAGGCATCGGCGCTGACATCGTTGCCCCACGGATTCGAAACCCTCACGCTGTAGTTGCCCGTGGTGTTGGTGGTCACATTGGCCAGGGTCAAACTGGTGTTCGTTTCGCCCGCCAAATCCGCATTGTTCTTTCGCCACTGATAACTGATGGGCAGGGTGCCGTCGGCAACCACATTGAGCACCACATCAGACCCCTCCACGACTTTGCCGCCTTGGGGAGAAACGGCGACGCTGGCTCCCACACCGGGCAGCGTGCGGGCACTGGTTTTCGTGAATTCAACCCGCAGGCCGGTGGGACCGGCAGGCGGAGTGTTGTTGACGCTAAATTCGATGGTGTTTTGCCCAGGCAGGAAGGTGGCATTGGTACTGGTGATGGTGAATGAAGTCCAAGCAGTAAAGGATGGGCTCTGCGGAACATTGACGGCGGTACCGTTGACGGTGACGGCCGTGCCGGTATTGTCCGAAGCCCACTGTCCAATGATCAGCACGGTATTCGTATCTCGATTGGCGAGATTGAACGTGGTTCGATACACGTAATCCCCGTCGGCGATTGTCCCGCCGAGGTCGGCGCGGGGGCCGATCCACTTCGATACCGCGCTGTTATTCATCCACGTGCCGATGGGGAATTGTTCAAGACCGACGAAGGCGTCGGCTGACGCGCTGTCCGCATTCACTGGGAGCGTCCAGATCGAACTGACCGCTCCGGGGGCCTGGGGCGATCCCCCGGCATCAATGCCGGTATTCCGCAGCGAGCTGATGGGCTCCAACAACGAAATCCGAGCCACGAGGCTGGTGACCGATCCGGAGGCGTTGGCCACGACCAGGGTGTAATCACCTTCATCCGACAAACCGACCGCCGATAAGGAGAAGGTTGGATTGGTTGCGCCGGCCACGGGCTGGTTGTTGAGCCGCCATTGATAGGACAAGGGCAGGCTGCCTTGAGCCACCGCACTGAGACTGACCGGTTGGCCGACAACCACGGTAGTGGATTTCGGTTGCATGCCGATCACTGGAGGCGTGCCCGGTGGCACCGCGATGATGGCGATGTTGTCAATGAGCGCGGTGGTATCGCCACCCTGCGGGTTGCTCTTGACGAACGCCAGTTCCAGGTCGGTGGCGGCGGCCACAAACATTTCGCTGGAGATCTCGTAATACGGATTGGACCCACCGACCGGCGTCACCGCATGGGCCGGCACCACGGTCACGCCGTTGACCTTGGCTTCCGAACTCGGCACTCCGCCGGTGCGGGCGTTTTCGTAGTAATGCAGGTAGTATTGATTGCCCACAGTGAATCCGCTTACCACTTGGCTGTTGGTCCCGTTGTCCTGCATGAACAAAACCTGGTTGCCTTGCGGGATGACGCCGTTGTCGGCAAAGGGGCTGCGGCCGTCCTGAACGGGATTGAGCCCGTGGCCACCCAACGTATTCCAGCCCGTGATGGGGCCATTGGCGTTGACGTAGCCCGGCCAAACCGTGAACACGTCCGCTTCAAAGCTGGGGTTGACGATCGCAGTCGCGCCAACCGTGAGGCGTGCGACCCGGCTTGTCACTGATCCGCCCGCGTTGGCAACGATGACATCGTACAGGCCGGCAATGGCCGGAGTCGCCAAGACTGAAAGGCTGGAGTTGGTCTCACTGTTGATGGCGGTGCCGTTAAAACGCCATTGATACGTCGGCAGCGGAACGCCCGAGGCGATGACATTGAAGGTTGTTTGCACGTTGGGGGAGACAATCATGCTTTGGGGATCGCCAGTAATGAGGGGAGCCACCAAGCGTGAATTGGCTTCCCGGTTGGCAAAGCCATACACGTGGAAAGTCGTATTGGGAATGAGCGGGGCAAATTTGAGGGTCATCGTTCCGCTCGGATCGGCCGTGTAGCGATAGGAAATGCGGAAGCCGTTATCCAGGTAAAATTGATCCTGGTTGAAGGTCAGATAGTCGCTCCCGGCACTGGCGGTGATCCAGCGATTAACCTCCGAAGGATCGTCCCAGGCTACCGAGTAGATCGTCATCACGTAATTCGTTCCGGGCATCAGGCCGGAGACGGTGATGCTTTCAAATGAACCGGCGGGAACATTTCCGCCATAGACAAAGTTCGCGGCCAGCGTGGTTCCAGACCCGGTGACAAAATTAAAGGTGTCCCCAACCGGACCTGCCCCCAGGAAAGTGCTGGAAAAACTACCCGCTACGTTTGGGGAGGTGCCGGCCACGCCCGTAAAATTGATGTTATTGATTGTGACATTCGCCGCGGATCCAAAGGAGTAAGCGTGAGTATAATAATACGTCGGGTCCACTCCGGAGCTCGCATCGTCAGTCCACGCATCAATCGTCCAGTTGCCGGAACTGGGTGCGATTTGAAAATCATCCACGAGCAGGGTTTGGTTGCCCACGGCGTCGTTCACAATCGTCAGCGCCTGTGAAGCTGCCGTGGCGGTGAATTCAAACGCGACAAACCAGTAGGGGTTGCTTCCGGTGACGGGGGCCGGAGCCATGCCGTCCGGGCCTCCCGGCAGCAAGACCGCTATTCCATCAATATAGACCTTCAAGTTGGGCGTGTTGGTCGTGGAGGCGTTTGCCCGGAAGGTGACCTTGTACTTTGTGCCGGTATTCAGACCGCTGATTGTGGTGCCCAGGGTGGAGGGGTTCCCGGGGTCGGCTTCGTTCGCCTGAATGAACGCGACGTTATTGCCGGCCGGAATCACGCCATTATTTGCAAATGTGTTGCCGCCGGCGGGGTTGAGCCCAACCCGGTCCGCCGGAGTTCCGGTCCAGCCGGTGATCGGACTATTGTTGGTGATGTACCCGGGCGAGACCGTGAAGGTATCGGTTTCAAAACTGGGGTTGGGGATGGTCTGGCCAAAGGCAGGCGGGCTCAGCAACAGTGCGACGGTGCCGATTGCCAGAAGCTGGCTGAATGTGCTTCGATTTAGGTTCATAGGCTTTCTGTTTTAGCGGGTTCTTTACGCCTGTCCGTGGAGACGGTCCTACGGAGAGTTTTTGTTTGCGTGTTCGTGAACGAGACGTTTTTACCAAAACTATATTCAACCGGCAAACAAATATGTTGTCGGAAACGAACAAAGCAGGGCGCTGTGACTCACGGGTCAAGCGCGGCTATTGGGTCATTGAGAGTCGGCTGCATCACGCGCTGGATGTAACCCTGGGCGAGGACCGCAGTCGGGCGCGCCAACCCAACGCCGCCTTTGTGTTGAGCCGGTTCCGGCGCGTGGTGGTCAGTTGCGCGCAGGTCTGGATCAACGTCTGTCGAGTCCGCTACCCCAAGAGCCGTGCCACCACGCGTCAGTTCCAAGAACGCTTCGCCCACCGCGACGGCGGCCCCGCCCGCCTCCAGGCCTTGATCTTCTCCAACCCGCCCACCGCCTGGCGCTTGCTCCCGTGAATCGCGGCGTCCTGCGGTTGTACTGGCGGCGCAGGATTACCATTGCCCGATGCGCGGCGATGCTCTAATTGTTTGCTCCCGGCGGGAAGGGTGGCTGAGTGGTTAAAGGCACCTGACTCGAAATCAGGAGATGGGGCAACTCATCCGTGGGTTCGAATCCCACCCCTTCCGCCACTAATCGGTTCGACCACACCGATTCGAGCAATGCGCGGGTTCGTGGCCTGCGCCACGAGACCGGCACCTGAATTCTGGCAGCCAATGAAAACCCGCAAATTCTCCTGCGTCGTCCTCCCCGCGCTGTCCGCGTGCCTCTGGCTGGTGATGTCTTCGACGCCATCCTGGAGTGCCGGTCCTGCCACAGATTGGCCGCAATTTCTTGGACCGCAACGGAACGGCACGTACCGCGGGCCCGCGCTGGCCCGGTCGTGGCCGAAGGACGGGCCGCCGGTCCTCTGGAAATGCAACGTGGGTGCGGGATTTGCGGGGCCGGCGGTGAGCGGTGACCGGGTGATCTTGTTTCATCGGCGCGAAGATCAGGCCGTGGTGGAATGTCTCGCTGCCCGGACCGGCAAGGAGATTTGGCAAGCCAGCTACCCGACGGATTACCGGGATGATTTCGGGTTCGACGAAGGGCCGCGCGCAACGCCGGCGGTGGTGGACGACCGCGTGTTCACGTTCGGCGCCGAGGGTGGTTTGCATTGCTGGAGTCTGACGAATGGTCAGAGGTTGTGGAGCGTTGACACGGCCAAAGAGTTTGGAACAGGAAAGGGATTTTTCGGCCGGGCATGTTCGCCGCTGGTGTGGAGCAATCTCGTGATGGTTATTTTGGGCGGGCGTCCGGGCGCCGGAATCGTGGCGTTTGACGCGGCCAGCGGCAAGGCGAGGTGGACCGCGACGGACGATGAAGCCAGCTATTCTTCGCCGGTGCTGGCCAGCATTCACGGCCAGACCTATTTGTTTGCTCTCACACGCGAAGCTCTGGTTTGCCTGCACCCGAACGACGGGCGGGTTGTGTTCCGGTATCCGTGGCGCCCAACGCTGGGTGCGTCGGTGACCTCGGCCACGCCGTTGATTGTGGATGAGCGGATTTTTCTTTCCGCAAGTTATGGCGCCGGCGCGCGGCTGTTGCGGTTCCGGGAGGCCGGGCCGGAATTGATTTGGTCCAAGGACGATGTGCTCTCGAACCATTACGCCACCAGCGTGCAACACGGGGGATTTCTCTATGGCTGGCATGGGCGGCAGGAGCAGGGTTGCGACTTCCGGTGCGTGGAGCTCGCGACGGGGGAAGTGCGCTGGTCGCAGCCAGGATTGAAGGCGGGCACGGTGACGCTGGCGGGGGAGGAGTTGTTGCTGCTCACGGAGCGGGGCGAGTTGATCCGACTGCCGGCCTCGCCGGAAGGCTTCGAGCCAACGGCCCGAGTGCAGGTTTTGCCTTTCGGCGTCCGGGCGACGCCGGCGCTGGCGAATGGTCTTTTCTATGCCCGGAGCGAGAAACAACTGGTCTGCCTGGACCTGACTCGCGCACCATGATCCGGTGAACTGGCAGCGAACGAAACCAACCCGACTGTGCGCGGAGGTCCGTTCGGCGGTGTGCCGTTGCGAATTGAATCTCGCCTCGGAAACGGGACGGGCGCAGGATTGGGCAACTTCCGAAACTTAAGAACGAATATGCAGGAAAAAGCCTTTCATCCGATCATCTACGTGCGTGGATATGCCATGACTCAGGCGGAGATTGAAGACACCGTGGCGGATCCCTACATGGGCTTCAATCTCGGTTCGTGCAAAGTGCGCCAGCTCTGGGATGGCACGGTGAAGAAGTATTTCTTCGAGTCGCCCCTCATCCGGTTGCTGAAGGAATATGGCTACGACGATGTTTACGAGGAGGGCGCGGATCGGGTGACCGACGCCAAAGCCGCGGCCAGCGCGACGCAACCAGTCCCTTATCGCAGCGTCGTGATCTACCGCTATTACGAGGCGTCCTCGGAGGATCTGGGCACGGGCCAGAAGCCCGACATGAAACGCTTCGCCACGGGGTTGGGCCAGTTGATTCTCAATCTGCGCGACCGGATTTATCCGAATGGACCGAAGACGGTCATCACGCCGGAAGAAGCCTTGTTGGGGAAGTTGCCGTTCGACAAGTTCCGGGTCTATCTCGTGGCTCATTCGATGGGCGGACTCGTCTGCCGCGCTTTTCTGCAGAACCCCGCGTTTGGCGAGGCGCAGGCCCGGAAGCTGGTGGACAAGGTCTTCACCTACGCCACGCCGCACAACGGGATTGAGGTCGGCTTGCTCGGGAACATCCCGAGTTGGTTTTCCCTCTACGGCATGAACACGTTCAATCGAGATGAAATCGCCCGGCTGCTCGGATTGACCAGGGCGCAGCGCGACGGGGACAATGTGGATGTGATCACCAACTTCGACGCACGCCGCGTCTTCAATCTGGTGGGGACGGATCCGGGCGACTACAAGGCGGCCGGCGGCGCGGCCAGCTTTGCGGTGGGTGACGCCAGCGATGGTCTGGTGCGGATCAAAAATGCGACGACGCGGGGGCGCGTGGGCAAGGAATTTGTCCAGTCACCACAGGCGTTCGTCCATCGCAGTCACTCCGGCTACTTCGGCATCGTCAACAGCGAGGAGGGTTTTCAGAATCTCACGCGTTTTCTCTTTGGTGACGTGCGCGCGGATGGCTACCTGGAGATTGATGAGCTTACGTTGCCGCCGGCCGTGCAGGAAAAATATGACGCGGGAAAACAAGTGCGGGCGTCCTATTTGTTTGAAGTCACCGTCAGCGTGCGCGGCAAACCGTGGCAGTTGCACCGGCGCACGGTCAACGAGCACAGCGCGATTTTCCGCAAGTTCGATGAATTGTTTCCCAAGCGCGGCGCCCGCCAGAAAGCCCGCGTGCCCGACCGGAGCGCCAGCCCGATGCTGTTCAATGCGTTTCTCGATCTGGGCCAGAGCCAGACTGGGACGACGCTGGCGTTTGCGACCGACCTCTGCGTTCGTGTGCCTGAGTATCTGGTGGACGGCCTGTTGTTTTTCAAGAACCACTTTGAAGGCGGCTACCTGTTTCGGGACATGATCCTGATCGAGGCCACTCCGCCCGCCACGGCCAAGGATCGTTGGAAAGTGGAGTTTCAATTCGCCAATCAGGGGAGCCAACCTCCGCAACTGGCCGCCCGCATCGCAACGGACGGGCCGGTGCTGACGTTTGAAATTCCCGTGTCTCAGCCCAATCCCCCCGGCATCAGAGCGCGGTTGCGGGTGGAGATCCGGTTCTGGAATGAGTGGAATCGGTGAGCCGAACCGGGCGGTCAGACCGTTTTGGTGTCGGAATCAATTCGCGCCGTTTTCCCAACGTGCCACCTTGCCCAGGCGACGCAAATGGCGTTCGGCTTGACTGTATTTGGCCGCGAGAAATGTTTGCACCAGATCCCACGCCACCGCCGGGCCAATCGTGCGTCCGCCCATGCACAAAATGTTCAAGTGATCGTCCTCGACTCCTTGCCGTGCGGAAAAATGATCGTGGATCAAACAGGCCCGCACTCCCTTGACCTTGTTGGCGCAGACGGCCGCGCCCACGCCGCTCCCGCAAATCGCCACACCGCGCTCCACCTTGCCCGCCGCCACCGCCTGCGCCAGCGGCAGGACGTAGTCCGGATAATCATCTTCCGTCGCCAGCTCATGCGCGCCAAAGTCAACCACTTCGTGACCGGCCGCTTTGAGCTGGGCCAGTATCTCCTCTTTCAACCCAAACCCGGCGTGATCGTTGGCAATTCCTACGCGCATGTCATTCCTTTCCCATCAACTCTCGGTTCAACCGGTTTTGAGTGCTGACGCTGCTACGCGGTCAACGAGCAACAACGCCTTCTCCGAACGAATCAGTCCGGCGGGAATCGTCCGATCGCCCGCCTGCAACCGCGCAAGCATGGCCGCCTTTTCCGCTCCGGTCGCCAACCAGAGGATGCGCCGCGAACGATTCAACAGCGGATACGTCAAAGTCATCCGCCGGCGGTTCTGATAAACTCCGGTGAGCGCGACGTCCCGGTCCGCAACTTGAAGCACTGGGTCGCCGGGAACCAACGAAGCTGTATGCCCATCCGGTCCCAAACCGAGATGAGCGAGATCGAGCACCGGTGGCGTACCGGCAATTTGTTGAAGCACGCCGGCGTAGTCTTTGGCCGCGGCCTCGAGGTCGTCGGCCTCCACGGGCATGGCGTGAATCTGTTCCGGTGGCAACGGCGCATGGGAGAGCAAACTCTCGCGCAGATGCGTGAGGTTGCGATCCGGATTCCCGGCTGGCGCAATCCGTTCGTCCACCTGCACCACATGGATGCCTTGCCAGGGCACGTCCTCATTGGCCAGCGCGCGGAGCATCTGCCACGGCGTTTTGCCGCCGCTCACCGCCATGATGAACCGTCTCCGCGCCGCCACAGCCGTCCGGGCAGCCGCGGCAATGGTCCGTGCCGCTTCCAGGGCAACCGCTTCGGCGTCCGCGAGAATTTTGATTTCCATCATAATTATTGTGACGTAGCCCGCCTGACTGCACCGCCAGCAGTTCTGCTTGCCGGCAGTGTGCGAAAATTTAGGTGCTGAGGACAGACGAAAATATCAGTCATAGCAACCACGCAGGGGGTTTGAGTAGAAATCACAAAAGCCGGATCGTTGAAGTTTGGAGCGCACGGTTTGCCCGTGCTGGTGGTCAATAATTGCGCTTGTTCGCGGCCAAACTTTGGCGTTGAATCCGTCGCATTCCATGGAAGTGCCGCTTGAAGCCAGATGCAGTTGCCAGCGTTGCGAGAACCACATCTCCTTTCCTATCGAGCTGACCGAGAGCACGGTGGACTGCCCACATTGCGGTCAAAAAACTCTGTTGAGATTGGATGCCCCTCCGCAATCAAGTTCACCCGAACATCCTTCGACCGCTGAGTTGCTCAATGCATTCGGCGGCCTAGTGGGTCGCACCCGGACCGGTCTTTTCTATCAACTTGGGCTCATAATGGTGGCAGGTACGATGATTCTCCTGCCGTTACTTTATGTGGCCATGATCGGCGCAGCAGCCTACGGTGTTTATCTCTACGGCACTCATTTCACATTTCTCCTAAAGTCCCTGGCCGGCGGCTTATATTTTTTCATCCTTAAAATGCTGGCCTATTTCACGCCGTTGTTTGCCGGCGCGGTGCTGGTCTTCTTCATGATCAAACCATTGTTCGCTCGCCGCCCGGCACGCGCGCAACCTTTGGCGCTGGATCCGGCCATCAATGCCACACTTTACGCATTCATCGCCCGCATTTGCGAAACCGTGGGCGCACCCATGCCGCGGCGGATTGACCTCAATTGCGATCTCAATGCCGCTGCGAGTTTTCGCCGTGGTATTTGGAGTTTGTTCACAAATGATCTGGTGCTCACCATCGGTGTGCCTTTGGTTGCTTGTCTGAACCTGCGCGAGTTGGCGGGCGTGATGGCCCACGAGTTCGGTCATTTTACTCAGGGTTTCGGACTGCGACTAAGTTACCTCATCCGCAGCATAAATCTCTGGTTTGCGCGCGTGGTCTATGAGCGTGACGCGTGGGATGTAATGCTGTGCGAGTGGGCGGATGAAGCGGCGGACTGGCGCGTCATGCTGACCGTGAGTTGCGCCCGCTTGGGGGTTTGGTGTTCGCGGCGACTGCTCCAACTCTTGATGTTCATCGGCCACGGAGTGAGTTGTTTCCTGCTGCGACAAATGGAATACGACGCGGACAGCTACCAAATCAAACTCGTCGGCAGCGAGACAACCGAAGCCACCATCAAGTGCGTCAACGTACTTGGGGAGGCGCTTGCGCGGTCGTACACCGACATGCGTTCCACCTGGACCGCGAATCAGAAGTTGCCGGAAGACTTCCCCGCCTACCTGGCGTACCAGCAGGGGAAGCTGTCGGAGGAGGTTCGCACACATATAGAAGACCGTGTGGGGTTGGCGCGTACGCGTTTATTTGATACGCATCCTTCTGCCGGAGATCGCATTCGCCGGGCGCGCAAGGCGGAGGAGCCGGGAATTTTTCATCTCGACTTTCCTGCCGCTGTGTTGTTCGCCAACTTTGAGGCGATTGCCAGCCAAACCACAATCTTGCACTACAAGGATGATCTGGGATTGCATTGTCACAAATCTAATTTGCAGCCGATGGAGTTCTACACGCGCGTCCCTTCCAAGTAAGGGAACACGAGTCAGCCGAAACTGCGTGTGAGACTGGGATGAAGCGACCGAAATAACCCTCGCGCGGCTTTCACTGCACCGTTGGCGCGGTGGACGGCTCGCCGGCGACCGGCAGCGCGTCCGCGGCCGCCGCTTCATCGCGATGTTGCAGGAGCTTGGCGATCAGTCCGGTCCAACCCGTCTGGTGTGAGGCGCCGAGGCCGCGACCGTTGTCGCCGTGAAAGTATTCATGGAACAAAACGTAATCCTTGAAGTGAGGATCCGTGGCGAGCTTGGGATGATACTTCAACGCCGGCCGCTGACCATCCGGGCCTCGGAGGAACAATCGTGTGAGCCGGCGACGAAGTTCGTGGGCCACTTCATTGATGGTGACAAACCTTCCGGAGCCAGTCGGACATTCAATTTTGAAGTCGTCGCCGTAGTAGTAATGAAATTTCTGCAACGACTCGATCAGCAGGTAGTTGATCGGCAGCCAGACCGGTCCGCGCCAGTTGGAGTTACCGCCGAAGAGTTGATTGCGGGATTCGGCCGGCCAGTAGCCGACTTCGTAAGTCCGCCCGCCTGCCTGGCAGCGGAATGGCGCGTGTTCATGGATCTTGGAGATCGCGCGCACGCCGTGCTCGGACAGAAATCCGGTTTCTTCGAGCATCCGCTTCAGCAGGGCCTTCATGCGATGACCGCGCAGCAACGAGAGCAAGCGGCGGTTTCGCTGGCCGCCCACATTCCAGTGAGAAATCAGGGCGCAGAGTTCCGGCCGATTTTTCAAATACCATTCCAGCCGGCCCGCAAAGTCCGGCAACCGGCTGAGCATTTCCGGCTCAAGCGGCTGCACGGCGAACAATGGGATCAACCCCACGATCGAGTAGATTTTTAGCGGCACGTGACTGCCATCCGGCAGGCTGAGTTGATCGAAGTAAAACTGGTCGGTTTCATCCCACAAACCTAGCGTGCCTTCGCCCACGCCATTGATGGCGGCGGCAATGGCCAGGAAGTGCTCAAAGAATTTTGTCGCGATGTCCTCGTACACATGATTGTGCTGAGCCAGTTCGAGGGCGATGCGCAACAGGTTCAGGCAGTACATTGCCATCCAACTGGTGCCATCGGCTTGATTGAGGTGGCCGCCGGTGGGCAGCGGGTGGCTGCGATCAAAGCAGCCGATGTTGTCCAAACCAAGAAAGCCGCCTTGAAAAATGTTGCGGCCCTGGGCGTCCTTGCGGTTGACCCACCAGGTGAAGTTGAGCAGCAACTTTTGAAACACGCGCTCCAGAAACGCGACATCGCCGGGGTCCTGGGGCTGCGTGGCGCGGCGCTGCTTGCGGTCAATTTGAAACACGCGCAAGGCCGCCCAGGCGTGGACCGGCGGGTTCACGTCGCTGAAGTTCCATTCGTAGGCCGGCAACTGGCCGTTCGGGTGCATGTACCATTCGCGCGCCAGCAACACGAGCTGACCCTTGGCAAACTCGGCATCCACAACCGCCAGCGGAATACAGTGGAAGGCCAGGTCCCACGCCGCGAACCACGGATACTCCCATTTGTCCGGCATGGAGAGTACGTCCGCCGCATCGAAATGCGCCCAGTCCGAGTTGCGACCCTGTTTCCGTTCCGGCGGCGGCGGCGGTTGCGTGGGGTCACCGCGCAACCAGTTTAGGACGTTGTAATGGAAGAATTGTTTGCTCCAGATCATTCCCGCGAACGCCTGGCGTTGCACCAGGCGCGCATCGGAGTCGGAGATGTCCTTCTGCAAGCCGGCGTAGAATTCGTCGGCCTCGCGGCGACGCTGCTCGAAAATGGCGTCGAAGTCGGCGAAGGCGCTGGACTTCGCATTTGTCTCGGACGGGCTGTCGGCGGCCCGACGGCGACCGGGGCGTGCTGCTGTTTTCGGGGACTGGTGTGTGGCGAAGGCGGCGGCGGCCGTTGCGAGATCACCTGAGTCGTTCTGTTCCGATGCCGCCAGGCGCAAGCGAACTTGCTTCGCGCCACCGGCGGGAATTTCCAGTTCGTAGAGCGCCGCCGCCTTGGTCCCGATTTGTGCGGGGTTCACCGCCGACTTCTGGCCGGCGACCACGTAGTCGTGAAACGCATCCTTGAAGTAGCCCGGCGCATCCGGTCGGTGATCCAATCGGCGCACGTTGGTGTCGTTATCGCAGAAGAGCAGGGTCGGGCTGCCGTCGTAGTCGAGTCGGAAGCGACCGAGCGCCGCGTGTTCGATCCGCAGGCCGCCGCTTTGTGCCGCGAGCGTGGGTTTGGAGACACCGGGTTTCCACGCCCACTCATTGCGAAAGCAGATTTGCGGCAGCACGGTGAGCTTCGCGGTTTCCGGTCCGCGATTGTGAATGGTCACCCGCATTAAAATATCCTCGGGTGCCGCCTTCGCGTATTCCACAAACACGTCGAAGTAGCGGTCTTCATCGAACAATCCGGTGTCGAGCAATTCGAACTCCGGTTCGTCCTGATTCCGCCGGCGGTTGGTCTCGAGCAATTGCGCGTAGGGAAATTCCGCCTGGGGATACTTGTAGAGCAGCTTGAGGTAGGCGTGACTCGGGGTGGCGTCGAGGTAGTAATACAACTCCTTCACATCCTCGCCGTGATTGCCCTCGGCGTTGGTCAACCCAAACAACCGCTCCTTGAGGATCGGATCGCGTCCGTTCCACAAGGCGAGCGACAAACAGAGCCGCTGCCAGTCATCGCTGAAACCGGCCAGGCCGTCCTCACCCCAGCGATACGCGCGGCTGCGGGCGTGATCGTGGGGCAGGTATCCCCAGGCGTTGCCGTCGGCGCTGTAATCTTCGCGCACGGTGCCCCATTGTCGCTCGGCGAGGTACGGCCCCCAATGCCGCCAGTTGGCAACGCCGGATTTGTCGTCCGCCAGGCGTTGGGCTTCGGCGGATATTTTCGCCGCCGCCGGAGAAGGTGGCTTGGACATGGATTTGGTTTGTTGAACGAGCGCGCCGAGCGCGGCAATCAAGTTTTGTCGTTGAGCGTAAACTGCGCGTCAGAAAGCCACCGTCGGATTTTGCCAGCCGCCGGGCGGAGTCACGTGCTCCACCTCCTTCGGTCCCCACGTCTTTGGCTCGTAGGCAAACACGGGCGAGGCGGCCTTCAACACCGGGTCCACAATCCGCCAGGCTTCCTCCACATAATCCTCGCGAGCGAACAGCGTCGCGTCGCCGGCCATCGCGTCGCCGAGCACGCGTTCGTAGGCGTCCATCTCCTTGGCGGCGGGCCGGCGATCCGCCACCAGTTCGACGGGCACGCACTTGGATTCATCGTCCGGGGACACGGCATTGACGCCAAAGGCATGGGCAATGTCCGGGCTGATGCGGATCCGGCAATAGTTCGAGCGCAAGTCGTAAGCGCGAAACATTGTCGGCGGCTGCCGCAGGCGCATGAGGATTTCCATGCAGGTGACGGGCAGGCATTTTCCGGCGCGCAGATAGAACGGCACTCCGCGCCAGCGCCAGGAATCCACCTCCAGCTTGAAGGCGGCAAAAGTTTCGCGCTGGGAATCTTTGGCAACGCCTGGCTCGTCGTGATACCCGTGAAACTGTCCCCGCACGAGGTTCCCGGACTGCAAAGCGGGAATGGCTTTCAAAACTTTCACCTTCTCGTCGCGAATGGATTCGCTGTCGGTGCGGACAGGCGGCTCCATGACGAGATTCGCGAGCACCTGGAACAGATGATTTTGCATTACGTCACGGATGGTGCCGGTCTGATCGTAAAACGCCCCGCGCCCCTGCACGCCGAATTCCTCGGCCATGGTGATCTGCACGCTTTCGATGAACTCGCGATTCCAGAACGGCTCGAACATGGCATTGCCAAAGCGCGCGAAGAGCAGGTTATGCACGGGTTTCTTCCCGAGGTAATGGTCAATGCGAAAAATACGCCGCTCGTCGAACGCGGCGAGCAGGATCCGATTGAGGCGCTGGGCGGAGGCCAGATCGGTACCGAACGGTTTTTCCACGATCACCCGGGCGCCGGCCTCGGCGCAACCCGATTGGTTCAACTGCTCCACCACTTTGCCAAACAGGACGGGTGGGATCGCGAGATAGTGGGCGGGTCGCTGCGCCAAGCCCAATTCCTTGCGCAAAGTCTGAAAGGTGGCTGCGTCGTTGTAATCACCATCCACGTAGCGCAACAGCCCGGACAGCTTCGCGAACGCGGCGGCGTCCAGGCCGCCGTGCTTCTCCAGACTGTCTCGGGCGCGAGCCTTGAGTTGATCAAGATTCCAGCCGGCCTTGGCCACACCGATGACCGGCGCGTCGAGGTGGCCGCGTTTCAACATCGCCTGGAGCGACGGAAAGATTTTTTTGTACGCGAGATCGCCCGTGGCGCCAAAGAACACCAGGGCATCGGAATGTGGCGCGTTCATGATGCAAGCTGAAGTTGAAAAACTTTCCCCGTGGAGAGCGTCGGCTCTGGTTTCATGAAGGCAGCTTAGTCACCAGCTTGTGAACCACACAAGAAAACTTCCCCGAGTGCGGCTGGCGTTTGCGTTGCGGCAGGAGAAATCGAGCCGGGAGGAGCAGCCCGATGTTTAACGAGGTTTGTGGGCTGCACTTCGCGCGGGCCGGGCGGTGGCCCGGGCGGGAGCCGTGACACTGGCGCGGACGGAGAGTTTTTGTGCAGTGCGAGGACGCTGCTTGATCGGAATGGGGATTTCATTCTCGCGCGCTCCGGAGCTGGGTTGCTCCGAGAGCCAATGGAACGCCGCTTCAAACTCATCGAAGGCGCGGACTTGCAAATGCTGAATCCGGCCGATGAAGGCAAACGTCCGCACCCCGCCGTGCGGATCGGTCTTGTAGAGGATGGCCAGCCGGTGTTGCCGGCCAAAGCCGGCGGCCTGAAACGTCCCGACCAGGGCGGCAAGCTGCGTCGGAGTGAACAGCGGCTTGTCCGGGATCGGATGGGCCCGCAAGTCCAACAGTGCGCGATCCAGTCCGCGTTTGCGACAGGCGTGCGCCAGCGTTTGCAGCGCCTGCTTGCTGGACGCAAAATCGAGCTGCTCATTGGCGTCGAGACAAACGAACTCGCTCGCCCGGATGATTTGCAGTTCTACCGGCATGGTGGGACTCCGGTTGGCCCGGGAAACGTGTTCATGGAATTCGGTTGGTTCGTTCGCGTGGGCATAGTTTAGTCGTCGGGAGTGAGCGTTGGAAACCCAGAAATTGCCTGAGTTTTCAGGCGGCTCTGAAAACCAGGGGCGTCTGGCTTGGCCACAACCCGCGTTTCGTTCGAGAGGGTGAGCGAAAAGATTTGCTCACCAGCAATCGGAACCGGTAAACCAAACTGCATTATGAAATTCTCCCTGATCCTCGGCCTGCTGGCTATTGCGAGCAACGTGGCCCCGCTTCCCGCCCAAGCCGCCGTTGCGGCCAAGGACCGAATGGTGGTGGTCATCAGCCTGGATGGTTTTCCTGGCTTCGCGCTCGAAGATCCCAAGCTGCCGGCCCCGACGTTGCATCACCTGATGCGCACGGGCGCCTGGTCGCGGATGCAGACCATCAATCCCACCATCACCTGGCCGAATCACACGACGATCGTGACCGGGGTGCATGCGGACCAACACGGTTTGCTGGTCAATGGCACCATCGTGCGCGTGGCCGGCTGGCCCCCGATCAAGGTGGATCCCATGATCAGCAAGGAGCAGATGGTTCATGTGCCGACCGTGTACGATGCGGCCTTCCACGCGGGACTGACCACGGCGCAAATTGACTGGGTGGCGATCAACCAAGCGCCCACCATCACCTGGCCGTTCAGTGAATGGGCCTCACCCGACGGTCCCGTCGAGCGCGAGATGATTGCGCGCGGAGCGCTCACCACCGACGAGGTCAAGAATTTCACGGGTTTCAACATCTTCTGGCGCGACCAGGTCTGGACCAAGGCGGCCGCCTACCTGATCCGTGAACACAAACCAAACCTGGTGCTCTTTCATTTGTTGTCGCTTGATTCCACCCACCATCGCTACGGTCCGCACACGTTTGCCAGTGTCGGTGCGATGGCCTTCCTGGATAGTTGCGTGGCGCGGGTGGTCGAAGCGGTGCAACAGGCCGGCATGACCGAACGGACGACATTCCTGGTTGTTTCCGATCACGGATTCAGGGGTTACACGAACCAGATCCGGCCGGCGGTGGCCCTCAAAGCGGCCGGTCTCGACCATGCGGCGTACGTTTTGCCGGAAGGCGGGACGGGAGACTTGTATCTGAACCCAACCAATTCGCCCGACGTGTTGCCGAAGATCATCAGTTTGATGAAGTCCATCGAGGGCATTGACGACGTGATTACGCCCGACCGTTTTGCGGCGCTGGGTTTGCCGCTGCCGGGGAAGGACCCGCAAATGTGTGACGTGCTGATCACCGCCAAACCCGGCTATTCGTTTTCCGGCGCCACAGGCGGACCGGTGACGGCGGAGGTCGCGCAACAGGCCGGCAGCCACGGCTATCTCGCCAGCGATCCCGACCTGGATGCGATCTTCATCGCCAGCGGTTACGGAGTGCGACCGGGCTTAAAGTTGAACCGTGTCGCCAACCTTGATGTGGCCCCGACGATTGCGCAGTTGCTGGGTGTGGCTTTGCCAACTGCCAAGGGGAAACCGCTGACGTTGGAGTAACGTCACGCGGCCGGAGCAATTCCGAAATCGGAGCGGCTCGTTGCGAAGGGCCAGGATTTTTAACTGGAACGGCTGCCAGGGCCAGTGGAATTCAACGGCTCAGGGACGATGACGGGTTCGTCATGTTGGAGCCGAACGGCGACTGGTGGTCACGGCTTCTCAACCACGATGGCCACGGCCACCGCGACCCGGACCGCCACGGTTTCCCCGACCTTCCGCTTGGACAAGTCAATGTCCGGTCGGACCGGAAGCGTTCGTGTGGTGTCGTCCGGCAGCCGGAGGGTGACTTCGCGGCGGCGCTGGTTGATGGCGATGACGGTGGCGGTGTATTGCTGCGCTTCAGTCATGACGCCTCCCGGTTTGGCGCCTTCGGGAGCCAGGGCTACATGCTGGACGCTGGCATCAATGGGCAGCGTGCCGGAATCAGCCAGTGCCATCGCCAGTTCGGAGGTGATGGCGGCTCGAACATGATCGCCGACGTGAATCTGGTCGAAATTGATGACCTCGGGGCCGCACTTGATGCTCTTCTGTCGGCCGTCCTTGACGACGATTGTCACCGTGCGGTCAGTCTGATCAATCGCCGCGACCGTTGCGTTGAATTTGGTGGTTTCGACGAGGACACCGCCCGGCACGCCCTCCTTGTGAATGGTGGAGCGGGTGGTCTCCCCCAGCGGACGCGATGCACTGGTGGAGGAACAAGCGACCAACGCGAGGGCGGTCGCCGCGAGCGCGGTGAAGCGGATAAATGATTTCATGGTTTCGAGTTTTCGCCGGCCGGGAGATTAGCGGATTCAACCGCCGGGGACAGCGGAAACGGAGCGGCACAAGTTTCAGGGCCATGGAGGCTCCGAAAGCCGGCTGGGCTGGGGTTGCGTTGGACGCTATTTCAAACCCAGAAACAAGATCACCAGGTCAATGACGAAGAGCAGGATGATGGTGGCTTCTAAGATCATCATCCAACGGTTGGTCTGGTCGTGCTTGAGCAGTTGGTAGAGGTCGTCGAGCGTCTTGAGTTTGCGGTCAATCGTTCGATGCCACTCGCTCAGGTGAAACCGGGCGGCGAGGTGTTCATAGATTCGGGCGAGGTGCCAGTCGCCAAAGAACTTGGTGGTGTTGAACAGTTCGTCATTCGAGCGCGCCATGTCTATGCGGATTTCGCGCAGTTCGCGCAGGATGTTGCCGCGCGAGCGCAAGGGTCGTTCGCCGAGATCGCGATAGGAGCGTTCCAACGCATCATCGAGCAGGCGGTCGTAGGCCTCGAGTTCGGCCAGTTGGAGATTCGCCAGTTCCATGATGTAGAGCGTTTCATCAAAGTCACGCGGCGCGTCAATCAGCAGGGCGGCGTCCCAGTCAATGACCACCAGGTCGCTGTCATAGTAACTGAGGTGGCGCGCGGTGGACTCTTCGGATTCCTGGCGGGACAAGCGTTCGAGTTTCGCTTCCTGGGTGAGCAACGCCGCCACGGGACGGCGATGGGCCTGAAACCACGCCTCAGCCGTCACGGGCAGGCCATTCGGGGTCACGAGGGGCGCGGCGACACAAAACACAGTATAGGCTTCCTCCTCGGGCAATTGAGGTTGCGGCCGGATGAGATGTGTCTTGAGTTCGGTGGCGACCGCGTGCGCCAGGTGGCGTACTTCGTCGTGCAGCGAGCCGTTAGTGAATTGCAGATCGTGGAAGACCACGAGGTCTTCGATGTGATTGACGGCAAACGGCACGCGCACCGTAATGCTGATGGCGCCAACGGGCAGCAGTTTGATGACTCGCTGGACCTGGATCGGACCGAGCGGGCCAATGCGTTCCATCGGCGGCAGTCGAACCATCTGCGGCTTGTAAAAGAACAACTGACGCGGACTGCGCTTCCTGGCGTCCACGGCGAAGGGCGCGACGGGCTGGCCGAGCAATTCCTGGATGGGTTTGCGCGCGGTGTCGTAGGCGACGTCGAAGGCGTAGATGTAAACGACCTCGCCGGTGTAGCGGTTGACGCGGACCGGCGTTGCCTCGTGCTCCGCTGGTTTGACGAGTGACGAGGTCACATTCATACCGGGCCTAATCTAGCCCGGCAGAGGGGAATTGTCGAAGCGGCGGACTGTTATCGTTTCAACTCTTAATCATCGAAGGCGACCATGTTTAAGAATTGAGAGGCGATTCACTCTCCCGGATAACCCGGCACCGCCGGCAGCGTGCCGGGTTCCCGGAAGTTGGCGACGCGCAGGTCCGTGGGTTTCATCAACGTCACGTGGCCGTCATAGAACATCGCGTTCATGCGGTTGCTGTGGCGGGTGGGGTAATGGCTCGTGTTATCAAAAGGCACCCACGGTGGACGCGGAGTGGTGGTGATGCGCGAGTCCGAACATCCCGGACTGCGCCGATGATCCCAGGCCACGATCCGCAGGGCCGGCTGGGTGACCCGCGAATCCTTCTGCGCCATGGGGCTGCCCGTGCTGTAATTCATGGCGAAACTGCACTGCCACTGTGGTTCGACCGCGCATTTGAAAATGTTCGTGGTCTGAAAGTAGCCGTACATCAGACCGAACTTGAACCCGGCGCCGGGCGCTCCATCCGGCACCTGCGTGGGATCGTAAGGCGCCCACCAGATTTCGTTGGGACCGGAAGGCCGCGGATTGTTTGGCCCCTTGCCGGAGGGCACGCCCGCATGCAGGCCGAATAGGTCATCCGGCGTATCCGGGCAATAGCGATAGGGAACATTCACGTCGTTGAAATCAGCGCGATACATCGTGTAAGCCAGGGCGATCTGCCGCAGATTGTTCAGGCAGGAGGATTGTTTCGCCCGGTCTTTGGCCCGCGCCAGAGCCGGCAAGAGCAGGGCCGCGAGGATGGCGATGATGGCAATAACCACCAGCAGCTCGATCAAGGTGAACCCCGTTTGGGCCGCGACAAACTTCACGGACCCGCGCCGCTCATGTGATTCGGAATAGTTTCGTTTCAAGTTGCTGGTTCGTTATGAATCCTTTTCGCTTGGAATACAAGCTTTCGCCGTCAGGCAGCCGGGTGGCGACTGTCGCGAGCCGGGCGATTGTCTCCCGTACGGCTACGTCCGGCGAACCCGCCCACTGCAACCGCCGCAGGCCCAACCTGAAACAGGCGTTTTCACACCTGGCCTCAAGGATTCACCAACTCAACGCGGTAGAATCGTTGCTGTGCCGCGGTTGTGTCGTCGGTGATGGACAGTTCCGTGCCGGTGGCGGTCAGTTCGGTCAGTGTGGTCCAAGACGCATCCGCCAGGCTGGCCTTGTACGTGATGCGGTAGGTTTTTTGAGGTTGCGTGGCCCAGTTCAAAACAAGCCCGCCGTTCTGGTTGAGTTGCGCCTCGAGAATGAGGGGCGGGATCGAGGACACGGTGATGTTCACCGGTTTCGCATCGCTGAGTTGCGGTGAACCGTTGTCCGTGACGCGCACGGTCACGACGTAGAGGCCGGGTGGGTTTCCGGAGGTCGGCGTCCAGGAAAAGACGCCGCTGCTGGGATTGATGGTTGCCGCGGGTGGCGCGCCCGGATCAAGCGAATAGGTGAGCGCCTGGCCCGGGTCGGTATCGGTGGCCTGGGCCGTGAAATTCAATGCGGTGCCTTGATAGGCGGACTGGTCGGCAATGGTGGCCAGGACGGGCGCGTGGTTCGCGGACGCGCCCAGGGTGTTGGGCGTTCCCGGTGTGGCGTTGGTCATGAAGTAGTATTGGCCGGCGTTGCCATCGGGCCAGCGACCCTGGCTGATGTCGTCCGTTTGCCCGCCGAAGGTGACGCCGTCAACCAGCGTGCCATCCGGAGTAAAGAGGGCAATGGCCTCACCGGATTTGCTCAATTTGAAGTTCACGTGCAAGCCCGGGTCGCCGGGGCTGTTCTGGCTGGAATTATTGTCGGCCCACACCAGCAGGAAACCGTGCGCGGGAATGGAGTAACCGGATGGCACCGCAAACTTGGTCTTGTTCGTGAGATCATTGGAGAGGTAATAGCCCGTGAGATCGGCGGCGGTCGGGCCGGCGTTGTAGAGTTCGAACCAATCGTTGAACTTGCCGTCCAGCGGATTGGCCAGCGTGCGCGTGTTGCTGGCCATCCATTCATTGATGACAGCAGGCGCGGCGGGCCAGGTGTCGTTGTTGGCCGCGCCGGGGGTGGCGTAGTATTGCAGATGCCGGCCCGCGGGTGAGCCATCGGGAAACGCGCCGTAGGAGCGGTCGTCGTTGACCGTACCGTAATTCAGATAATCCACGATGTTCGTCGTCGGACCGTTGACCCGGGTGAGAATGACCGACCCATTTGCGCCGGCAGCCCGGAAGCTGGCGTGCAAGTTGGCACCGCTGGTCTGGCCGGGCTGACCGTCCAGCCAGATAACCTTGAATCCACTCGCGCCCAGGCTCGTGGCGGCGGGGAACGGCCACTTGAGCAAGTTCGTGTAACTGTCGGACAAGTAATAACCAGTCAGGTCCGCCATGCTGCCAGAGTTGTAAAGCTCCACCCACGGATCGCGCTCGGCGAAATTGTCCAGCGGGCCGGAAGTATTGTTCGGCTGAACTTCGTTGAGCCAGACCGTCGGGTAGTTGAGTTGCGGGGCATAAACTGAATTGGTGCGCCCAGGCGTGGCGAGCAGCGAACCGCCCCCACCGGTGGGCAGTTGGATGTTTTGATCCACTCGAACGCCATTACCGGAGAGCCGGACCGTGAGGGTGCCGGCCGTGGTCGTTTGCAGGAACCAAAAACTCAAAGTGTAGGGATTGCCATTGACGAGCGACGAGGTGTTCTGCCAGAGCGAATCACCCTGCGTCGTTCCTCCCGCATTGCAAAACAGGTGCAGGCTGCTGACGCCGGAATGTTTGGCGGTGGTGCTGATGTGACTGGCCGTCGTGTTCGCCGTGGTATTCCACGGGCCGGTCAACGTGGATTCAAAATCGCCATTCTGGATATAGTTCTGTCCCACCTCCGGCACAGCTCCCGCGACCAGTTTGAAGTCATCGAGGTAGAGGTCGCCGCTGGCGTTGAGATAAACGTAGAGCCGGGAACTGGAGGCCGTGCCCGTCACGGTGACATATTGCCACTGTGGCGTGGGTGGGGGCGTGTTGGTGGCGGCGACCGCCCAATTCAGGACGCGATTGTTGTCCTGGTAGGGATCAACCAACTGGAGTGACGGCCCAAAGCCATTGGCGGTGGCCGGCCACGGCGGCGCGCTGTCATAGGTGACTTCGTCAATCACCAGGTCCTGGGCGGGGCTTGCGCCCGGCCGGACCAACCGGAGGGTTTCCCCGGAATTTTGCAACTTGCCGAGGAAGACGCCGGCCAAGGGAATGGTATTCCCGTACGTGCTCACAAACGTCGCCGCGTTTCCGACGATCACCAGAAAACCATTCGGGGCGATCACCGTGCCGCCCGGGAAAGTGAAGTCCGCTCCGTGCAATTCAAAACCCGACAGGTCGAACGCGAAGGCGTCGGACTTGTTGTAGATCTCGATGAACGTCGCATTGGGCACGGCGGAATTGTACATGATTTCATTGATGACCAGCTTGTCCGGCGCGAGTTCCGTCGCTCCGGTGTAGGTGATGGTAATGTTGGCGGTGCTGGCGGGAACCAGGATTCCATTTTCGTCGTAGCCCGAAATCGTCAACGCGTTCGCGCCACCACTCAGCGCCAGTTTCACCGTCCAGGTGGAGAGGGAAGTCCAGGTGGCCGGGAAGTCCACGCCGTTAATCTTGAGCGTGGTGACGGCGATGGGCGCGGTCCCGGAGAGCGTCACGAAATTGCGGTTGGTGCTGAAGCTTGTGGCGTTGAGCGTAAAGGTGGACGCCACATTGTTCAACAATCCCTGGAGGTAGGCCCGCCGGCTGGCGACGTATCCGAGCGCCCCACTCGGGGAATCAACCGGGATGCCGGCGGCCAGCAAGCCGTTGTATTTGTCATTCATCATGGCCGAGATATTGGCGGACAACATCGGACCGTTGACCAGATCCTGCACCGCCTGCCACCAGGCGCGCTGGATGAAGGGATAGGTGAGCAACCGTCGCACGACGGGATCGTTGATGGGCATGGTGGCGGGATTCATGTCCGTGGTCGGACCGTCGCCGCCGTTATCGAGCACAAAATCAATATCCCAGGGCAGCAGGTTCCAGCGACCGTTCTGGGGTTTGTAGCCGTACATGTTTTTGCCGCGGCTGTAGCCATAGCTGTCCCAGTTGCCCACGCTGTGTTCGACCACCCACACTCGTGTCCATTCCGCAAAATCCATCTGCAGTTGAATCTGCGCCGAGAACGGCTCGGGCTGGCTGGCGTTGGCCGCGTCCACCAGATTGAACAACTGCGTGTAATCGTGGGCGGAATTGCTCACCGCGCGTTTGCGCCAGTTCCAGCGGTAGCGCGCCAATTTCTTGGCGCCGCCCGTGGTGGTGAAGTCTTGCAAGGTGGCATCCACGTTGAACAATTTCACATCACCCGAATTATCGAACTCGAACCAGTCCTCGATCTTGTGCAGGTCTCCGTCGGGATCATCCGCAAACCATTCGTCCAGGATGTCGGAATTGGGTTGCTGGGCATCTTCATAGAGCAAACCGCGCTGGTTGCCATTGACCAGGAGATTGATGTGCCGGCGGTACAGGGTGGGCACGCCCAGTTGCCCCAGCATCCAGAAGGCGGCCTGTTCTCGTTGCGCCGACGGATCGCTGTTCAGGTTGCCGAGGCTGGCCAGCACGAAATCCTTTGCGCCCAGCAGCAGGTCGTCATCGGCGAACTGCAACACGTAATCGCAAATGTTGTTCAGCGGCCCATTGTAGCCCGGCGTGTGCCAGGGACTGCCGCTGTACAACGCGCCGATATTGTAAATCACCCGGGAGTTGCCATAGACGAACGTGGCGTCCAGCGGTTCGTTGCTGTTCTTCTCGCGCGAGCTCCAACGTTGGTTGGTCGCCTGCGTGATCCAAAAATGGTACGTGCCGACGCGGCCCGTGTTCGGATTGGCCTCGCCAAAGCGCACCAGACATTCGCGCGCCGGGGCGTCATTTGGAAAGGTGCTGACCACCGGCGGCGTGGCCGCATCCGCCGCTTGAATCTGGAACGCCACGAGGGCGCCCGACGCCTGACCCGGAATGACGGCGGAGTAGGCGCCCGCGCCATTATACGTCATGCTCACGGTTGTGTAGTTGGTGCCGGGATCCACCCGGTATTTCAACACCAGCGAACCCAGGCCATCCGGGTCGTTCACTTGCGCCCGCACCGTTACGGCCTGCCCGCTTGCGGAGAAGATTGGATTGTGGGTGACGTCGTGGATGGCCGGGCCGGCGTTGCTTAATGCGCGGCTATTGGCAGCGCCCGGAGTTCCCAGATTTTGCGCCGTCAAAATATTGCCGAATGCCTCCAGCCAGTTGCCATGCAAGCGGAGGAGGATTTCCGGGTCACCCTTGAGCCAGCGGACTTTTGCCCGCAACGTGGCCGTGTTCCCGGGGGCGAGTGCGGAGGTGAGCGTGGCGCGCACGCGATTGGCTCCGGTATCCCCACGACCGCTGGCCACGAGGTGCAAACACTTCCCGCCGCCAAAACCGCCGCTGCTCTGCCAATAAGACTGGTCGTGGGTGCCTTGCGGAAACCAATCATTGAAGCCGCTCTCGAACGAAGGATTGGCAATCAGATTTGGTCCGCCGTTTTGGGTCACTTCCACATCGTCCACCAGACATTCCCCCGCGCCTTGCAGGAAGATTTGAAACGAGTCCGCCGCCCCGTTGCCGTTATCCAGCACGCCGGTGTATTCGATGGTGGTCCAGCCGCTCTTGCTGCCCTCGTTACTGTCACCCCAATTGGGCGCGAGACGGTGATCGCTGTGGGGGTCCAGCAATTCCAGACTGCTGCCATCACCGTCCGACCATTTGCCCCAGCGTCCGCCCGTGCGGTAGGTCACTTCATCCATCGTGATCTGAATCGTGTTGGTGCCCAGCGCCCCGCTGCTGTTGGTGGAGGCCACTTCATCCGGCCTGGTCAACGCGAGCCGCTCGCCACCGTTCGAGAGACTGCCGCTGAAATCGCCCACGGTCTGAGCTGCGCTCAAACCCGGATAATTGGCGAGTAAATGCGCGGCTTTGCTGGCCACCACCAGATAACCGCCCGGGGAAAGGACGGTGCCGTTCGGAATGGTGAACGAAATCCCGGCGCTCAACTTCCAGCCGCCCAAATCCACCGGCGCGGCGCCGCGATTGTAAAGCTCCACATATTCATCGTCGGTGCTGCCCGAAATGGGGTTGTACATGATTTCGTTCAGGACCACGTCGCTGACCCGGGGCTTGCTGTTGCTGCTCCCCGGCGTCTTGGTAAGCAGCCGTTGGAAACCGGGTGCGCCATCGGGATAGCGCCCCGTGGCCACGCCGTTTTCCTGGCCTTTGAAACTGATCGCATCCACCACCCGCGTGCCGGCGGGATTCTTGAAATAAATGGTTTCGCCGGCAGCGCTCAAGGCAAAGCCCAGGGTCGCCTGATCATAAACCAGGAATCCCTTGGCCGGGATGGAAACCGCCGGCAGCACGAACTTGTTGCTCACCGCGTCGTCACTCAGAATGCAGCCGGTCAAATTCACGGCGGCCGGGCCATAATTGTACAGCTCGATGTAGTCCACATCCGGCTCATCGGTGTGCGCCAGAAATTCGTTGATTACGATGTTTTGATACGGATTCGCGCCGGCGACCTCCGCGGTTCCGGGCGTGCCCCCGACCAGATCGCTGGCTTCCCATGCCTCACGTTGACCCTCGCCATAACTGGGCCGGGCCAGTACCAACGAATGACCCGCACCATCCGCCGCGGCCGGCCAGCCCGCGCCGCCCGAGAAATTTGCTTCGAGCAGAACGGCGTTGAAATTATTTCGCAAGCGGATGGTGCCCGAACCACTGGCCAGGCGGTTGGTGAATCCCCCCAGCACACCGGAGATGCCGTACACGCTTTGCACATCGGCCGGCACGGGTGCTACCACCAGGAATCCGCCGGCGGGCAGGGTGGTGTTGGGCGGGAAAGTGTACGCAACGTCCCCACTCAGCCGGTAGCCGCCGATTTTTTCCGGAAACACCTGCGAGTTGTACAGCTCCACGAATTCAAGCACTTTGCCATCCGGCCGGTTCGTGGGGTGATACATGATTTCCGAAATCACCAGACCGGTCCGCCGACTGGAAGGGCCGAGCGGTTCGCGCGGCAATCCCAGGTCGGCGAGGGCGAGCGGAGTGAAGTCCAGGTTGAAGGTCTTTTTCGTGTTGGCCGCAATCGTGTTGGGCGCGCTCGCCAGGTCGCGGACATTGTTCACCGTCAGTTGGTAAGTGATGCCCGGGCTGAGCGTGGAGGTGCGCAAGACGACCGAACGGGTGTCGCCGCCGAACGCGGCCGAACTGATCGTCACGCCCTGATCAATGGCATAATTCGATTTGGCGGTGCCGCTGGCTGCTTCGATCGGTTCGGAAAACAACACCGTGACCAATGAATTGTCGCCCAGATTTACCACCGAGAGAATTGTTGGCGGCGTGATGTCGCTGTTCACGTGCAAGGTGGCGCTGGCCGAATTCGTCCCGCCTTGCGCGTTGGTGATCGAGCAACTGAATTGCGCCCCGTTGTCCGTGACTGCCACCGGCGCGAGCGTGTACGTGGCCTGCGTGGCGCCGGGGATGATGTTGCCGCCGCGCCGCCATTGATAGGACGCGCCATAGGCTCGCGCGAGTTGAACCGTGAAGCTCGCCGTCCCGCCTTCGGTCACGGTGACATCCGCGGGTTGTTGCGTGATCTGCGGTGGCGTAAGACCAAAGACCTGGAGGCGGTTATTCGGGATCGGCTCTTCAATCGTTCCGCCCGGCAGTTGCCAGCGGACGGCCAGATTATCGCCGCCGCCGCCTTCTTTCATCAGCGCCTCGATATAATACTTCTGCCCGCCCACCAAGGGAATGTTCGCGGAGGTTTGCTGGGCGAACTTTCCCCACTCGCGCGGACTGGTCCAGTCCGGCACCGAGGCGATGACCTGCACGTGAGCCGGATCACTGTCGGTGCTTAAGCGCAGAACCGAATTGTCGTCGCTCGCGATCCAAAAGACATAATTCCCCGTCGTAGGCGCGAGCAGATAAGCGCTGAGCCGCTGGCCGTAGTTTTCATCCACGTCGGTTGGGGCTTCGAAGGTCGGCAAGACTTCCACTGTAGTGGGATTTCCCGGAAACGCCGGACTGTTCGTCAACTCGGCCACGGTTGTGCCTTGAATCCCGGGATAAACCTCCCGCAACACGCCGTTGGACTGTGCCGTCAGATTGAGTGTGCCGACCGCGAGCAACAGACACACGGGAGCCAGTGAGCGAAGAGATCGTACGACGAAGTATTTCATGAATCGCCAGACTAAAGCACAGTTCCGCACCCAAAGCAATCGGCGATCCTGCCGTTTTGCAGCGCAACTCGTCACCCAAGTCAGCGACTTCGACCTCCCGGGCACACTCCGGTATCTCACCGGAAATTTACCTGCAGTATCCTGTCAGCGGGTGCTTACCCGGTAGAAGCGACCGGGGAAATTGGAAGCGCTCGTGTCGAGGAAGTTGAAGCTGCCGGTAGCGCTGGTGATGTTTGTCTGGATGGCCGACCAAATGATTGGCGCGCTCAGATTTGTTGTGACGTTGAGGACGTTGGTGGCGCCCGGGCCGCCCGTGCCGGTGATGCTGAAAGTGCCATCGGGAAGCATGGCCTGTGCGGTGATTCGAGGCGCAACGGGAACGAAATAACTATTGTAAAGCCCCTGGACTTCGCTGCCGCTCAAGGCAACGGTCTTGTAGATCCGCACTTCATCAATCGTCCCGTTGAAGTTCGCATTGCTGTCCCGGATGTCGCGGCCGGCGGCGACGCTGATGTTGGCGTCCAGGTGGCGCACCGTACCGCTGGCGATTCCAGCCGGCGCGGGATTGCCATCAAGGTAAATTCTCCCAACCGCGCCGTTGCGAACGGCAACCACGTGATGCCACTGGCCATTGTTGACGGTCGGCGTCGTGGCAAAGTCGAACTGGTAAGCGTTGTCGCCGTAGAGCATGAACTGGAGGGTGCCGTTCGCGTTCACGGAAAACTGGTATTCACCATTGAAACCGTTCGCGTCGCGTTGTTGCAGAATGATGCCTTTGGTGGCGGCAGTGGTTTTGATCCACGCGGAAAGCGTGAAGTCGTTCGTCCCGCTGACGGTCGGCCCGGTGCCGAACGTGACGGAACTGTTGACGCCGTTGAATCGCAGCGCGGTGCCGCGGAAACCCGCCACCCACCCGGCGCTGTTGACCGTGCCGTCGTTGCCATAACCGGAAGCATCGGTCGCGACGCTGCCGGCGGCATCGTTGAATTTCCAATCCCCGGCGGGAGTGGCGCTGGCCACGGCGCTGGCTTCCCGGCTGTAGGCGCTGTCGCCAATGTTGTTGCTGCCCGAGACCACATAGTAATAGCTCTGACCGTTGACCAGGCCGGAATCGGTATAGGCGGCGGCACTGACGCCCGCGGTAACGGCGGTGTACGGGCCGCCCGTGACGTTGGCGCGCCAGATGTTGTAGCTGGTGGCGAGCGTGGCGGGATTCCACGTGAGCGCGATTTGACCGCTGCGAACTCCCACCGCCGTGAAACCGTTGGGTGGCCGGGGGGCCGCTGGCGGAGCGCCCCAGAATTCAATCTCGGCGACGTTGCAAAATCCATCGGCCGGCCCGAGGTAGCGAACATAACGATACGGCGTGTTGTTGGTGAGCAGCGCGGTGGTTAACGCACCCGACGCGGCCGATCCGGTCACGGTGAACAACGTCACCACTCCGCTGGAAAAGTCGGCCACGTTGGCGGCTTGAAACACGCCGCCATTCATCCGGCCTTCAAAACCGGCGCGGGCGGCAAACTTGATTTTGGTGACGACCAGGTTCGCGCCCGCACCCAGGTCCCGTCCCACCCAGTCACCGGTGCCATTGATCGCATCGTAAAAAGTGCCGAGGTTGCCGTCCATGGCCGCGGTTTTGGTGGTGGCGGGATTGTTGTTCCACGAACCAGTTGAACCGATGATCACGCCGCTCAACTTGGTGGCGGGATTTTCTCCTTGCACGTAAACTATCCCGGTGGCGGTGCGACCGGATGTGTCCGCAATCCGGTAGCGAAACCAATCCGTCTGGCCGTGGTCCGCGACGACTTGCAAGGAGAGCACGTCGCGTCCGCCGGGGCCGCCGCCTACGGAGCGGGTGACGGCGCCTCCCAGGTTTGAAGTGGGGTCGAACGAGAGAATCGAGATGCCCTCGCCGTTGCCATCATGGTCGTTGGCCAACACATCAATGGTGGCGCTGTTTCCGAAGGGGGCGGTCACCACGTCCATGGAGGCGCGCGGTGGCAACGGAAAAGCGAAGCTGCCCAGGTTGTCGAGAATCCCCAGCTTCGTGTTGCGGTGTGCGACGATTTTGGCCAGCTCGGGCGAGGAGAAGCGGCTCAAATTATTGTCGGACATGATGGTGCCGCCTTCCGGTCGGCCCCCGCCTTCGTAATGACCCGAGCCCCAGTTGTGGCCGGCTTCATGACGCCAGACGACGCTGAAATCGCCGTCGGAATCGCTGTCGTTGACGGAATAGCGCGAGCCGGTGCCGATCACGCCCACGTACCCCAAACCGCCGCCAACCGATGACGCGGAGAGCATCGCCGCCACGTCGTGCGTGCTGGGTGGCAGGACGTTGTTCCATTGTTGAACCATTGCGTCCAGCAACGCTCCGCCGGTGAGGCCGTTGTAGGGGTCCATGGTGGCGTCGCCGCGGATCACC
Organism: uncultured Bifidobacterium sp.; assembly: GCA_964561105.1. GTDB lineage: Bacteria > Verrucomicrobiota > Verrucomicrobiia > Limisphaerales > JADLHS01 > JADLHS01. The sequence continues at coordinate 108,932 of CAZLOH010000005.1, forward strand.
ACGCGACCGATGCGATGCACAATGCCGGCGTCCCGCAGGTAAACAACATCGGCGCACAAGACCGAATGCTCGATCATCGCCAGCTCGTTCGTAATGTTGAGTCCGCTGAGGTTGAAATGCGCCCAGGAGGAGTCAATGCCGACCTCCGCCGCGTACTCGTTTGGTCCCGCGCCAGTCGTGATGGTGAAGGTTGGCCATTGGGGCGTCCAATTGACGTTGCCCGAACGGTTGGCCGCGCCGCCCGCAAGCGCCGTGGTGGCCGACCAGGTGGAACCGTCCTCGAAAAATACCCGGGCCAGCAGGGAGCCATTCGCCCGGCGCGTGGCACAGGCGATGGCGCCCGAATAGCCGACCGGCGTGCCGAGGTAGGTTGCGGACTCGGCGGCCACATAGGGATTGAATGCGCCGCTGCTGTCCTGTACCACCACGCTGAAATTGGGACTGCGGATGGAGTACCGTTCAAAATTCACCGTCACGATTTGCGATCCGTTCGTAAAATTGGCGGTGAACTGCTGGGGCGGCGACTGCGCCCAAACGGTGGTTGCGCCGGCCAATAAGAACAAAACTGACGCCAGCGTGATGACTTTGGATGTGAGAGGACGGAGCGACATGTTACGGGGAAGCTACCGGGTTGCCGGAGGGTTTCAAGGTTGAAAGCGGTGTGGGCGCTCTCCTCGGCTTTTCCCGCAGACGGGAGAATCCGTCCGGTGGCATTAATCGCGCTGTGAAGAAAAAATGCTGCAACCAAAGTTTCAGCTTGGGCGTCCGTAGAGGAGTGGAAGGCCGCGGCACGCCGACATGGATTTTGCAATCTCACTCATGAATTCGTTCCTTAAACAAAGCCTGCTGACGCTCGCCCTGCTGCTCGCCGTTTGCGCGGCGCCCGCGCAGCCAACGGGATGGGCCTACACGGCCATCACCATTCCCATGCGGGACACCAATGTCCTGGCCGCCGACCTCTGGTACTTGCCGCCGGCACCCACCGCCAAGCCGGTCATCCTGATCCAGACGCCGTACAACCGGAAATTTTACCGGCTCGGCTCGGCGCCCGATTATTCGGGCGGCCCGATGTTTCCCACCAGCACCAATTACAACTACGTCATCGTGGACTGGCGCGGATTCTACGGGTCAGCGGGCGCGGCCGCGCCCGGCTACAATCGCGGGCTGGACGGCTACGACTCCGTGGAATGGATCGCCGCGCAGCCGTGGTCGAACGGCCGCATTGGCACCTGGGGCTCGTCCGCGCTCGGACTCATTCAGTATCAGACCGCGTTTCAACACCCGCCGCACCTGACCTGCTGCAACATCCAGGTGATGTTTTTTCAGACCCGCTACGACAGTTATTATTACGGCGGCGATTTCCGGCTGGAGCAGGCGCAAGCCATGGCCGAACTGGGCTTCATCAACACCAACAACCTGCTCGCGCACCCGGGCTACGACAATTACTGGCGCGCCGTCGAGGCGCTCACCGACACGCCCCAGCAGATGGCCGTGCCCAATCTGCTCGTCGGCGGCTGGTTTGATCACACGCCCGACTCGGTGCTGCGCGCGTTTGCGGAATTGCAAACCAACTGCGCCCCGGCCGCGCGGGGCAAGCAATGGCTCATCTACGGCCCGTGGACGCACGGCGGCACCGGCGACGCGGACCAGGGCATTCTCACCTTTGACAACACCACCAATTTGTTCGCGCTGGAACTCAGCTACTGGGACTACCAGTTGCGCGATCAAACCAACAATGCCTGGGCGGGCCAGCCGTTCGTCCAGTTTTATCAGCCCGGCGATAACGTCTGGGTGGACCACCGCAGTTGGACCGGCACCGACTCCTGGGCCGGCGTTCCGCGCGTGGCGCAATCGCTCTACCTCCGCGTCGGCGGGCAACTGACCGCCGCGCCGCCCGGTGCGGGCGAAAGTCCGGACAGTTACGATTACGATCCCAACGATCCGACGCCGTCGTTTGGCGGCGCGCGGTTCACGCCCGACGAACCGACGACACCTGACGGCCCGCAGGATGAATCCACCAACATCGAGTCGCGCGCCGACGTGCTGGTTTTTTCCACCGATGTGCTGACGAATGACCTCCGTCTGAATGCCACCAATTTGCTCGTGACGCTCTACGCCGCGTCCGACCGCACGGACACGGACTTCGCCGTGCGACTGACGGACGTTTATCCCGATGGACGCTCCATCATTCTCGTGCAGGGCATCCGCCGCGCGCGCTTCCGCAATTCGTTGAGCGCCGAGGAACTCCTGACGCCCGGCGTTGTCTATCAAATCCCCGTGCAAATCCAGAACCTCGCGTGGACGTTCCGTGCCGGGCATCGTCTGCGACTGGTGGTTTCCTCGGCGGATTATCCGATGTATGACCGCAACCTGAACGACGGCGGTCCGATGTACACCAACGGCACGCCGCTGGTGGCGCACAACACCATCTATCACGACGCCACGCATCCTTCGCGCCTGGATTTTCAAACCCTGCCCGCCGACCTCGACGGCGATGGCATGACCGACACCTGGGAAGCGGATAATTTTGGCACCCTGCTGCGCAACGGCGGCGGGGATTTCGACGGTGACCGGTTCTCCGACTTGAACGAATTCCTCGCGGGCACCAGTCCCACCAATGCCGCCTCGCTCTTGCGGATCGAAAGCGTCTTGCTCCTCTCACCATCCGATCTCGCCCTCACCTGGCAAAGCGTCAGCAACCGGCACTACGATGTGCTTGCCGCCACCGGCGACCTCGCCTCCGCATTTTTGCCCGTGGCCACCAACCTGCCGCCCACGCCGCCTACAAACATCCTTCACGTCACGCCGCCGTCCGCCCCGACGTTCTATCGCGTGCGGGCCGCACCGTAAAAACCCAAAAAACGCAGTCAACCACGGGTGGGCATGGGAGGACACGGATGCTCGCTGCGGAGCGCGGCTATGGTCAAAGACCTAGCCGCAGCGCGTGGAATAGTCGTAAGTGCTCCGATTAATGCTACGCACACAGTCGCACTCCGATTGATGTTTCTTCCCTCCTAATCCAACTCCGGCCATGCCGACGGCCGATGGCTCACAGCGAGAGTCCTGAACCGGAAGTTCAACCGTCGGAGAAAGGATCGTCGTCTTCCGCATGACCCCATCGGGATGCCGTGGCCCATTCGCGCTCGTAACCGTTGCAAGTTAATTGATAGGCCGGACAGAGGACGCAGCCATCACCACGAATGACCTCCATGTTCGGCGTCGGCGGGTAGCGTTGCAAAAGTTCTTCCGCCATGAGCCGGATCTGCTGCTCGTCGGCGGTGAGACTGCGGGACGGAAGTTCGGCGATCCCGGCATCCTGCAGTAAGATTCCGCCTTCGATAAACAGAACCGAATTTTCCGCGTCAATATGGTGCTGCATGGCTGTGATGTATTGCTCGGTCGCGGTCCGTAGTTGGATTTGATCCGCCGGAGCCAAAGGTTGTCTCGCGATCAATTGCTCGATCCGATCCAGCCCGCTTTTGAACTGACGATGATCATCGGTCAGCACGGCAATCGGGCCGTGATCGTCGGGGAGCTGGAGTTGATTGACCAGGGTCGCAAACAGCACTTCCTCCTCGCGGGCATGGTGGAATTGGTCGGCATAAACGCGAAAAAAGCGAACGAAGCAGCTCAAGTCCTGCGGGCCGGCTTGGGCGTTGACGAATTGACCCACGGCGGTCCGAAATGAATCCAGCATCCGGTCAATCAGATCGTGCTCGGCGCGTAGTTCCTCCAGCAGTTGCATGGCGGAAGCTTGCCATGCGCTCGTGCCGGAATCAATTCCAGCGTCAGCGCGTGCGGCGTCAGCGCTCGCCGACAGCGAGCCGCAGTTTGGCGCTGCCCCGGAGCGCGACCTTCAGGTCGCCTCAACCCGAATTCCGAAGTTGAACCGAAGGGCGTGAGCTGGGCGCGGCTTTCTGGCCGCTTCAGCATCCGCCGTGGCTGCAGGTTGCAAATGTACCCAACCTGACCAGCGCTGAAGCGCGTGAAGCGCCGGTGCGAAACCTCGCGACTTCGCGACGTAGCCGCCGACGTGAGGAGGCGGATTGGTTCGAAACCTCGCGCTGGCTGTTCCGCCTCCTAACCTCAGCGGCTACTGTCTTACACACGCTCTAACCGTCGCGACCCGCGATGATTGGTTCAGGAGGCACTTTCAAAATCCGCTATACAACGCACCGCTGAACGCGGTGCGGGTTTTCGCAGCGCGAAAACCACTACCGCTTTGATCCAGCCGGCATCAGGGTCTGGCCAGTTCCAACGCAGCCTTTGTCAGAATGATGGGGTCAGAATCATCACCACATCGTTCTGACCCCATGATTCGGCTGATGGAATTGTTCCGGCTCGCGAGGACGCTCGCCCCACCGATACGCAAATTCCGAAGCCAGAAATCCGAATACCGAAAGAAATCCGAAGGCCGAAGCCCGAAGGATCGTTCGAGTGCCGGAAGCTGTCCGCGCGTTTATATTGACTCACGCACAGCGGTTCGGATTTCGGGATTCGGGCTTCTTTCGGTTTTCGGAGATTCGGATTTCGGATTCAACCGGTGTTCGGTTTGTAGAAGGTCGGTCCGCGGCATGGAATGGTGAAACGTCCGCCCTGACCCTCCCCCCGAGGTGAGGGCGAGTACTCAATCGGCTGATGAAATTTACACCAGCCCACCGCTCACCGAGAGCGTCAGGAAAGCTATTTTGCAGGCTTTTCCAAATGACCGCCGAATTGGAAGCGCATCGCCGAAAGCAGCCGGTCCTGGTAGTCGGCTTCACCGCGTGAGGCGAAGCGTTCGTAGAGCGCTGTGGTCAGCACGGGCACGGGCACGGCTTCGTCAATCGCCGCCTTGATCGTCCACCGGCCTTCGCCGGAATCGGACACCCGACCCGCGAACTTCGCCAGGTGCGGGTCTTCGGTCAACGAGTTCGCCGTCAGGTCGAGCAGCCACGAGGCAATCACACTGCCGCGCCGCCAGACCTCGGCAATGTCCGCCAGGTTCAGGTCGTATTGATAATGCTCGGGATTCCGCAAGGGCGTGGTCTCCGCGTCCACGGCGTCCGTTCGCTTGCCGATGTTCGCCTCGCGCAAGATGCCCAGACCCTCGGCATACGCGGCCATGATGCCGTACTCGATGCCGTTGTGAACCATTTTGACAAAATGCCCCGCGCCATTTGCGCCGCAATGCAAATAGCCCTGCTCGGAAGTGCCGCCCAGCTTCTCGCGGCCCGGCGTGCGCGGAATGTCACCGCGACCGGGCGCGAGCGTGGCGAAGATGGGATCGAGGTGTTTCACCACGTCCGGCTCGCCACCGATCATCATGCAGTAACCGCGTTCCAATCCCCACACGCCGCCGCTGGTGCCCACATCCACATAGTGAATTCCCCTGGACGCGAGTTCCCGGGCGCGGCGGATGTCATCCACGTAATAGGAATTGCCGCCATCAATGAGGATGTCGCCTTGGTCCAGCAGCGGGAGAAGTCCGGCAATGGATTGATCCACGACCCCGGCCGGCACCATGAGCCAGATCGCGCGTGGCGGCGCGAGTTGCTTGACGAAGTCCGCGAGCGACGTCGCGCCGGTGGCCTGCTCCCGGGTGAGTTGCTGGACGGCCTCCGCCGAACGGTCATAGACCACGCAGCGATGTCCACCCTTCATCAATCGGCGCGCCATGTTGGCGCCCATCCGACCCAGCCCGATCATCCCGAGTTCTTGCGTTGTTTTCTCTTTCATAAATGGTTGTTGAACGGCGGCTCGCGCCCGCGCCGGTACGCGGTTTATTTCATCCGCCGATAGCGCCGGATCAAATTATTCGTGGAGCTGTCGTGCTTGAGCCGGAGCGAACGCTTGCTTTCCAGTTCGGGAATGATGCGCTGGGCGAGCGCCTTGCCCAGCTCGACGCCCCATTGGTCAAACGAGTTCACGTTCCAGATTGCGCCTTGGGTGAAAACGATATGCTCATACAGCGCGACCAGTTTGCCGAGCGTTGCGGGTGTGAGTTTGTCGGCCAGAATCACGTTCGACGGACGATTGCCCTCGAACACCCGATGCGGCACGAGCGCGCCCGACGTGCCTTCGGCGCGGACTTCGTCGGCGGTCTTGCCGAACGCCAGCGCCTCGGCCTGGGCAAAAACATTCGCCACCAGAAGATCGTGATGTCGGCCCAACTTCGAGAGCGCCTGGCCGAACGCGATGAAGTCGCACGGGATCAGGCGCGTGCCCTGATGAATGAGTTGATAGAACGAGTGCTGGCCGTTCGTGCCGGGTTCGCCCCAATAGACCGGCCCGGTCTGGTAATCCACCTTCCGACCGGCGAGCGTGACATGCTTGCCGTTGCTCTCCATCGTCAGTTGCTGGAGGTACGCGGGAAAGCGTTTCAAATATTGTTCGTACGGCAGCACGGCCACCGTTTCCGCTCCGAGGAAATCCGTGTTCCAGATCGAGAGCAGGCCCATGAGCACGGGGAGATTTTGCGCGAAGGGCGCGGTGCGGAAGTGTTCATCCATCTGGTGAAAGCCGTCGAGCAGCGCGCGGAAATGTTTCGGCCCGATGGCCAGCATCGTCGAAAGCCCGATGGCCGAGTCCATCGAATACCGCCCGCCCACCCAGTCCCAGAAGCCGAACATGTTCGCGGTATCAATCCCGAACGCGGCAACCTTTCCGGCATTGGTCGAGACGGCGACGAAATGTCTGGCCACCGCCTTGGGATTTCCGCCCAGTCCTTTCAACAACCAATCCCGTGCGCTGCCGGCGTTGGTCATCGTCTCCAAGGTGGTGAACGTCTTCGAGGAAACAATGAACAGCGTTTCCGCCGGATCCAGATCGTGCGTCGCTTCGACGAAATCAATCCCGTCCACGTTGGACACGAAGCGGAAGTTCAGGCTGCGGTCGGAGTAGTGTTTGAGCGCCTCAAACGCCATCACCGGTCCGAGGTCCGAACCGCCGATGCCGATGTTCACGATGTTTTTGATGCGCCGACCTGTGTGACCTTTCCACGCCCCGCTGCGAATCCGTTTGGAAAACGCCTCCATCCGGTCGAGCACGGCATGAACCTCGGGCACGACATTTTTGCCATCCACCAGAATCTTCGCCCCCTTGGGTGCCCGGAGCGCGACGTGCAACACGGCGCGGTTTTCCGTCAGGTTAATTTTGTCGCCCCGGAACATCGCCTTGATGCGGTCGCGTAGCCCGGATTCCGCCGCGAGCTTCAGCAACAACCGGAGGGTCTCGCCGGTGATGCGGTTTTTCGAATAATCCAGAAAGAGTCCCGCCGCTTCCAGCGTCATGCGTTCGCCCCGCTTCGGATCTGCGGCGAACAATTTTTTCAGAGACAGACGGTTGAGCTTGCGCTGATGGGTCGCGAGGGATTTCCAGGCGGGGAGTCGGGTGAGCGGCTTGAGTGTTGATTTTGATTTCATGTCGAAATGGTGTCAGGCGGGGAAATGGCTGGTGCGCTTGGTGTGTTCGAGGTTGCGGTACTCCGGCGATTGCGTTCCGGCTTGCGGCGCGCCGCGACCCGACGGGTCGGTGGCTGACGTTTGCGTCGCTTCCCGGTTGACCCCGATTCGGCGACGGGAGACTTGAGCGGTCCTGCCGGTGATTTCCAAAGTCGGAACGCGCCGAGGAACGCATTCGCGTTGTCACCGGCCCGGCAACCCTTGGGCAGTTGCTTCAACTTCTTGACGTTGCCGCCGCCCAGCACCACGTCGTCCGGTTCGAGCGCCAGGACGAGCCGCCGCACCACGTCCGCCACGTGCTTCCGCCATTTTTTCTTGCCGTGCCGTTTTAATCCGCGCAGCCCCACGTAGTCCTCATACGTGGCCTTCTTGTAGGGCAGATGGCCCAACTCCATCGGCTCGACGAGACCATCGGCAATCATCGCGCTGCCGAGACCGGTGCCGAAGCCGAGGAAGAGCAGCTTGCCGCCGCGATAACTGCCAAGCGCCTGCATCGCGGCGTCGTTGATGATTTTGACCGGACACTTGAACGCGGCGGCAAAGTCGAATCCCACCCAGCCCGGCCCGAGGTTGTGCGGCTCGGCGACGGGGCGGTTGCGCAGCACCGGTCCGGGATAACCCATGGCCACCACGTCGAATTTCCAACCTGCCGCCAGTTGCCGGACGCCCCTCACCATTTGTCGCGGCGTGAGTTTGGGACCGGAATCGAACTCCCGATGTTCCTTTTGGCCGGTCGCCAAAATTTTTACGTGCGTCCCGCCGATGTCTATTGCCAGCACATTCATCATTCCAATCGTAATCGCATAAAACTTTGTCGCCACCGACATGTTAGCGCGCCCGCGCTTTGAACCAAGCGGTATCTGAACCGGCCTCGGTTGGCTCAGTCCGAAACATGCCGGGTATCGTTCCAGAGCCGGATCGTCGGGTCGGACAAATTGTGTTCGTAACCCACCACGCTCAAACTCGCTGTGCTCAAGGTGAAAAATTTTCCGGCGCTCGGGCTCAATCCCAGCCAGCGGGCGGTCAGCACTCGGAGAAAATGCCCGCTGGAAAACAGTAGGACGTTGCCCGCGACCGCGCGCAACCGATCCACCACGCGGTCAGCGCGAGCGCCAATTTGCGCCACCGTCTCGCCGCCAGGCACACCATAGCGAAAGAGTTCCCAGCCCGGTCGCGTCCGGCAGATTTCAGCGGTGGTGCGTCCCTCGTACTCACCGTAATTCCATTCCACCAGGTCGCGATCCACTTTCGCCGCGCCGCCGAAACCGGCCAGTTCGCAGGTGCGGGCCGCGCGTTGCAAGGGGCTGGTGAACACTTGGGCGAACTGCAACGCACGCAATCGTTCGCCGAGCGCGCGGGCGTTGCGCTCGCCGCTCTCGGTCAACGCCAGATCGGTCAGGCCGGTGTGCTGGCCGGTAAGGCTCCACGACGTTTCGCCATGCCGCGCCAGATAAATTTCCGGAAGTTGTTCGCTCATGCTTCGATGATCCCCGGTCGAATGAAATGACCAGCGTGCCACTCGACGACCCACGACAACTTGGACAATTCGCTCCGATCCCGCAAGTCAACCCCGCGTTGTTACGCCCGGACGGATGTTTCTATACACCGCCCCTGAAGCCCCGAAGGGGCGCGATATGAATAGCCGTGGGCGTCAGCCCACGGTATCCGTCCAGAAACCAATTCGACCCCGAAGGGGTCGCACCAATTCTTATTCACCCTGCCATGGGCTTTACCCATGGCTATTCAGGTTGGGCCGCTTCGCGGCCATTGCTCCGAAGCCATTTCCAGATGCGCGCCTTTGTCCCTGAAAGTTCTGATTAAGCTTGAGCCGGCGTTTGGGCTTCCCCTAAATCATTGGCGTTGGGTGAGCGTGGGCGGAATTCGCAAATATGAATCTTACCGAGTTGTTGGACCAAACGGCGGTCGCATTGCCGGATCAGCCGGCGTTGATTGAGGAATCCACCGTGGTGTCCTACGGCGAACTCGTCCGTCAGGTCAACGAGCTGGCCGCCAAACTCGCATCGCTTTCTCTCCCCTCCGGCAGCCGCATCGGCCTCGCCTTTCCGAATGGCATCCGCTACGTCGTCCTCACGTTTGCCCTCTGGCGCGTGAACGCGGCCGTCGTTCCTGTGCCCACCGAATGTACGGAGGAGGAAGCCGCCGCGATGGTCGAGTCACTCCAGTTGACCGGCATGCTCACGCCAAAAGCGCGCCTCGGAAGCGCGGTGCTGGCGCCGGAATGTCATTTCACGCGGCTCCATCCGCAGGAGCAGACGGACAATCACGGGCTGAACCTCGCCTTCATCCGGTTCACCTCCGGCACCACCAGCGCGCGCAGGGGTGTGGCGCTCTCGCACGAAACCATACGTGATCGGGTGCGCTCGGCCAACCAGGCGTTCGCCATGGGTCCGGATGACACCGTGATCTGGTGTTTGCCGATGGCGCACCATTTTCTCATCACCATCGTTTTGTATTTGAGTGTCGGGGCGACCATCGTGCTGGCGAAGCATGTGGTGGCCAAACCGTTTCTCGAGGCCATCAACCGGTGGAAGGGCACGATCCTCTATGCCGCGCCGTTTCATTTTGCTTTGCTGGCGCGCGACAACTCCGGTGCGCAAATTCCTTCCGTCCGCCTCGCGGTCTCCACGACCTGCACGCTGCCGCCGGACACGGCGGAGGCTTTCCCGAAACGCTTCGGGATTCCGCTGGCCCAGGCACTGGGGGTGATTGAACTGGGGTTGGTGGCGTTGAACACCGACGACCCACGCGGGCGCTGGAACTCCGTGGGCAAACCGGCGGGCGATCTCCGCGTCCAGATCGTGCAGCCCGACGAGAATGGTTGCGGGGAACTGGCGGTGTCCGGCCCGGGAATCTTCGATGCCTACGTCGCGCCGTGGGTGCCGCGCGAGCAGGTGCTGCGGAACGGATGGTTCTGCACCGGCGACCTCGGGCGGTTCGATGCCGACGGTTTCCTCTTTCTGCTCTCGCGGAAAACTGCCGTCATCAATCTGGCCGGTCGCAAAGTTTTCCCGGAGGAGATCGAAGCCGTGATCAACCGCCATCCCGCCGTGCGTGAATCGCGCGTTTATGGCCAGCCCCATCCGCACCTGGGTGAAATCGTGGTTGCCGAATTGGTGCTCGCGGAGTCCGAGGCGGGCATTGATCCCATTCGCCAACATTGCCGTGAGCATTTGGCTGCCTACAAGGTGCCGATGCACTACCACGTGGTTGCCGCCTTGCCCCGCACGCCGGTTACCGGCAAGATTTGTCGCGCCGCTCCGGTGGCCTGAATGATTCAAGCGCAAGAACTCGAAACCAAACTCCTGGACTTCCTCAAACGCGAAGTGTTCGCGCCCGATGTCGTCGTGACGCCCGAAACCGACCTGGTCGCCTCGGGCTTTGATTCCATGTCGCTCGTGCGCATGCTGGTGTTCATCGAAACCGATTACGGCTTCTGGATTCCGGAGAGCGAAATCACCGGCGACGCGCTCAAGGATGTCCGCAGCCTGGCCGCCACCGTTACGCGCTTACTCAATGCCCGGTGATTCCCCTCTCAACGGCAGCGATTACCTCATGCTCGGGTTCGATCACGAACTCCGGCGGCAAGGGTATCCCGGCAACTCCTGCCAGATTGTCCTCGAACTCGATCGCGCCATTTCCGCCGACGCCCTGCGCCAACGGCTGAGCGCTCTGACCCAACGCCATTCCATCCTCGCGTCGCGTCCGGCCGGTTGGTTCAAGCCGCGCTGGCAATTCGTCCCATTCGTCCCATCGGTCCGTGTTCACGCCACCGCACCCAAACATCTTCAGGAGCCGCTCGCCCTTCAGCGTGGTGAACTCTTCCGCTTTGATCTCATCGAAAAGGCGGCGGGCGGCATGGACGTGGTGTTCACCTGGACGCACGCCTTGATGGACGCCCCCAGCGCGGAACATTTTCTGGCCGTGGTCGGCCGCGACGATCTCCCGCTTCCTTCCATCACCCCGCCAGCGCCGCGCCCGAAGAGGCCTTTCCAAGAACGCTTCCAACTCGCACGTAAGAACGTCAAACAGCTCAGCGACTTTTGCAAAGCGGCGCCATTGACCGTCGGAGTCCGCTTTCCGCAGGCGGCCAAAGCCCAGCGCCATCTCGTGGAAACCTTCTCCGTTGAGGAAACCACGCGCGTGAAAGCCAACGGGGTCAAACTCTGCGGGGCGTTGGGCGACGCGCAATTTCATGCCGCCGCGGCGATGATGGATTTGCATCGGCTGCATCAGCGGATTGGCAAGCCTTCGCCCAGTTATGTCCTGCCGGTCCCGGTGAGCCTGCGTCCCAAAGGCACGGTCGAGCCGGTGTTCAGCAACCAGATCGCTATGCTCATGGTCCAGTTTCTCCCGGAGCAACTCGACACTACGGCCACCGCTGTCGCGACCCTGAAAACGCAGCTCGCGCAATCGCTCCGTGACCGGCGCATCGAGGCGAGCCTCGCCATCACGGAACTCTCGCGCGGGCTGCCGTTCCCGCTCTATCTGTACATCCTCAAGCACCACGGGTTGCGCGGCGAAATCTGCTCCTTCTTCTACGGCGACGTCGCTAACGTCTCGCCGTTGCTGACCACTTTCGCCAACGCAACTATCACGGACTTCACGCACGTCGGCGCCACCACGCCCTCGCCCGGCATCGGGGCGATCTTTTATTATTTCGGCGGCAAGCTGCGCGTGACGGTGTTCCACTTGGAAACGCATTTCAGCGCGAGCGAGGCGGCAGAGTTTGCGGCCAAGCTTCGCGCGAGGCTTCTGAATCCATGAATACTTCTCGCAGTAGTAGCCGACGCGAGAAGGCTCAAACCTGCCTGCTCCCCAATCGCAACGTGGCTCAGACTTCCCAGTCTGCTCGGTCGCCGGGTTCTGGAAGTAGTTTCAAAATTCGTAGCCAACGAGGTAACGAGGCGGATGGTTTTGCGCTTTCGTGGGTGTCCGCCTCCTCACGTCGGCGGCTACTGGGGAAGGACGTTTGTGAAATCATTGCTAACTCTGCTGGGTGCCTTGGCGTTCGTGGGCGATGCCGATTTGGAAATCGGCAGCACAGCAGAACTGGAATGAGCCTCCGGACGTCGGCTGCAACAGATTTTTGAAATGCGTGCGCCGGTGGACATCGCAGTCGTGGGCGCTGGCGCGGCGGGGATTGCCGCAGCGGTGAGCGCGGCGCGGGCGGGTTGTCGGACGCTGCTGCTGGACCGGAATCCCGCCGCGGGCGGCACCGGCGGTTACAGCGGGTTGACCACGCTGTGCGGCTTGTACGATGACGCCGGTCATTTCCTCAACGACGGCTTCGCGCGCGAGTTTGCCGAGGTGCTGGGTAGCCGCCGACGTGAGGAGGCGGATCGCCCGATGCGTGGCAATCATCCGCCTCCTCACGTCGGCGGCTACGGTACCCCTATCAAAATGGGCCGAGTGTGGGTGCTGCAATATCGGCCGGGAGACTTTCGCCGGGTGGCCGCGGATTTCATTGCCAGTTGCGCGGCGTTGCGCGCGGAATGGAATACGCCGGTCGCGGAGGTGACCGTCGAATCTCAGCGCATCACCCGTCTGGATGGGATTTCCGTGGGCGCGGTGATTGATTGCAGCGGGACGGCGGAGGTTGCGCGTTTGGTTGACGCGGAGTGTCTGGCGACGGATGAAACCACGCAGGCGTCGGCGATTGTCTTTCCGCTTTGCCGTGTCCAACGCGAATTGAAAACTCCCACCGACATGGCTCAAGTGCTCCTGCCGCTGGCCCGCGCCGGTTTTGCGCCGTTGAATCTGCAACCGAGCCTCGATGGCGACACGTTCACCGCCAAGTTTGCCGGTCCGGCGGAGCAGGTGCAGCCGTTGCTCGCATTTCTGCGCCGGAACGTCAGCGGCTTTGAAAACTGTTCGACGCCGGTGACGGAGTTCATTCCGGCCCGACGCGCGGGGCGGATGATTATCGGTCAATATGTCCTCACCGGCGAGGATGTGTTGGCGGGAAGGAAGTTTTCCGATGCGGTAGCGCGATGCGCGTGGCCAATTGAACAATGGGATGCAAAGGGTGTGGCCCGGTTCAAGTATCTGCCCGCCGACACGCACTACGAGATTCCGGCACGCTGTCTGCGCGCGGCCAAGATCGAGAATCTGTTTATGGCCGGCAAGACCATCAGCGCCGATGTGGACGCCATCGCCAGTGCCCGGGTGATGGGTTGCTGTCTGGCGACGGGCGCGGCGGCTGGCAATCTGGCGGTCGCTTCCCTAGAATCCGATCGGAGCAAATGACACGTTCCTTCGATCACTTGTGGTTCACGGCGTTCCATTACGCGGCGATGCACTCGCCGTACTATCGGGAGTTGTTTCACGGGCAGAAGGGCATTCCAGCCCTGAGCACCGTTGCCCCCTGCGACAAGCACATTCTGTCCGCGCGGCATCCGGATTTTCTGTGTGTGCCGCCCGAGCGCATCATTGAAATCGTCACCACGAGCGGCACCACCGGGCAGCCGTTGCTCTGGAAGCTGACCGAGGCGGACCTGGAGCGACTGGCCGAGAACGAGCGGTTGTCTTTCGATTGCGCGGGGTTGATGGCCCGCGACAGCGTACTGGTGGCGGTGGCGATGGATCGCGCCTTCATGGCGGGGCTGGCGTATTGGCTGGGCCTGCGCAAACTCGGCTGCAGCGTGGTGCGCACCGGAGCGGCGTCGCCGCTGCTGGTGCTGGAGATGATCCAGCGCGCGCAACCGACCGCGATCGTTGGCGTGCCTTCGTTCCTGCGCCTCGTCGCCGACAAGGCGCGTGAAACCGGCGTGGACTTGCAGGGATCGTCGGTGCAGAAACTCATTTGCATCGGCGAACCCATCCGCGATGCCGCGTTCAAGTTGAATCATTCCGGAGCCACACTCGAAGCCGCGTGGGGAGCGAAGGTTCATTCCACCTACGGCGTGACGGAACTGGCGAACTCGCTCTGTGAATGTGACGCCGGCCGAGGCGGTCATTTGCACGAGGAACAATTGCACGTCGAGATTCTGGATGATGCCGGCCAACCCGTCCCGGACGGCGAAATCGGGGAGGTGGTGGCGACGACGTTCGGCGTGGAGGCCATGCCGGTGATCCGCTATCGCACCGGCGATTGCGCGGCGCTGTTTCGCGACCCCTGCGCCTGCGGCCGCAAGTCACCGCGGCTCGGACCGATTGTGGGCCGGAAGAATCAAAAGCTGAAGTTCAAGGGCACGTCGCTGTTTCCCTCGACGTTGACCGCAGTGTTGGAGGAAGACCCGAGTATCGAATCGTACGTGGTCATTGCGCGCCGGGAGGATGAGTTGTCCGACGCCATCGAGGTGCTGGTGCAAGGGGCGGCATCCGTCGCTGGCCTGCGAGAGGCATTGCAGGCGCGGACGCGAATCGTGCCGCAGATTCGTGTGGCAACGCGCGAAGAGATCGAGGCGTTGCAGATGCCGCCGCAGGCGCGCAAGCGAAGAACCTTCGTGGATTTGCGGTGAAACCCTGCGTGCTCATCCCCTGTTACAACCACCCGGCGACGGTGGGAGCGGTGACGCGCGCGGCGTTGGCGCATTGTCCGGTGATCGTGGTGGACGATGGCTCGACGGAAAAATTGCCGGCGTTGCCGGGCTGTGATGTCGTGCGACTGCCAGAGAACCGCGGCAAGGCGGCGGCGCTCAAGGCCGGTTTTCAACGCGCCTGGGATCTTGGCTTCACCCACGCCATCACGATGGACGCGGACGGGCAGCATTTTGCGGAAGACCTGCCGAAGTTTCTCGCCGCAGCGCCGGCGCAACCGGAGGCGTATCTGGTGGGCGTGCGCGACCTGGTCGCGGCGGGTTGCCCAAAACATCGGCAACGCTCGAATCGTATCTCCACGTTTTGGTATCGGGTCGAAACCGGCATTCGGCTCGCCGACACGCAGTGCGGTTTCCGTTGTTACCCGCGGACGCTGGCGCAACGGCTGAAAGTCAAATCCGGACGCTACGCCTACGAACTGGAGTTCATGGTGCGCGCGGCGTGGGTGGGGACGAAGATCGTCGCCGTGCCGGTGAAATGCACCTATGAACCGGGCCAGACCGGGGTTTCGCATTTCCGCACCGTGCGCGACTTCGTTCACATCACCAACATGAACATCCTGCTGGTGCTGCAATCCTGGTTTGTGCCGGCGCCGCTGCGTCGCGCGTGGTCGCAAGGCGAGCACTGGGGATTCCTGCGGGCGACGCGCGAGTTTTTCTCCGAACACGCCCATGATCCGGGTCACATGTCGCTTTCGGTCGGGTTGGGATTATTCTTCGGCATCGTGCCGATTTACGGGTTGCAAATGATCCTCGCGGCCACGGCGGCGCATTGGTTGCGGTTGAACAAGGCCATTGCGCTGGTGGCGAGCAACATTTCCATCCCGCCGCTGGCGCCGTTCGTCATCGGCGGCGGATTCATCCTCGGTCATTGGATGTTCACAGGCGAGGTGTTGCCACTTTCCTTGCCCGACATGAAGCACGCCAAGGTGCTGGAATATGTTTGGGAATGGCTGGCGGGCAGCGTGGTGCTGGCGATTCTGGTTGCCGCATTGGGAACAGCGGTCACCTACCTCACGGCGAAATTTTTCTGGCGGCGATGAAGGAGCATTTCTATTCCCGATTGTATTTCTGGTTGGTGGCGCATCGGCGCGGCACGCTCGTGGTGGTGGCGCTCATCATGGCGGGTGCATTTGCCATTTCATCGCGAATTCAGTTGCAGGAAGACATCCTCGACATGCTGCCGGGCAACGACCAGCAGGTGAATGAATATCGGTACGCGCTCCGCAAATTCCGCCAGATTGACCGCCTGTATCTGGATGTGGGCATCAAACAGGACGATCCCGAAACGCTTGGGCGGGCGGCGGATGAAGTCTATGCGCGGCTTTCGACCAATCAGGATTTCGTTCACATAACCTACCAGGTCAACCCGGGCGGGATGGGCAAGATTGTTGATTTCCTGACCGGCGCGCTGCCGAATCTTTTTTCCGCAGCGGACGCCACGGCGTTGGCGGCCAAGCTCACGCCGGCGTCGGTGCGGGAACATCTGACCACCATGCAACGAAAACTCGCCGGGCCGGAGGGCATGGTGTTGAAAAACGTGGTTGCAGCGGACCCGGTGGGATTGACGACCTTGATGGTGGCCAAGACGTTGCCGTTGCAGGCGGGCTTTGGCAGCGCGCAGATTGTGGATGGGCGAATTACCAGCGGCGATGGCCGGCACGTGTTGATGATCGTCGAACCGAAGTTTCCCTCGTCCGATTCCCGATTGAGCGCGGGGTTGATGCGGGAAATGAGCCGGGTGGTGGGGGCGGTGGAACAGCAATTTCCTGGAGTCCACGTGGCGATCACGGGCGGACATCGGATGGCGTTGGACAATGCGACGCTGCTGCGGCGGGACGCCACGCACTGCATGGTGCTCGCCATCTCGGCGATGTTCATTTTGTGTTTCACCGCGTACCGGCGGCGCTGGCTGGCCACGGTGACGTTTCTGCCGTCACTGTTCGGCACCTTGATCGCCGGCACCGTGCTGGCGTTGGTGGATGAGCAGGTCTCCGCCATCGCCACGGGCTTTGCCAGCATGGCCATCGGCATCACGGTGGATTACGGCATCTACGTGGTGTATCACCTCGACAACGCCGCGACCAATCGCAGTACCGCCGCCAAAATTTTGGGCCGGCTCATTCTGCCGACGTTCATCGGCGCCATGACGATCATCGCGGCGTTCGTCGTGCTGGCCTGTTCCTCCATGCACGGTTACCGGCAACTCGGCATCTTCGGCGCCACCGGTGTGCTGATGTCCGCCGTGTTCGCCTTGCTGGTGCTGCCGCTGCTCGTGCCGTTACCCAAGAATCGCGACGTCGAGCTGCCGCCACTGCGGTTCACCGGTTGGATGGAGAAGTTTCACGCCTGGCAGAAGCGAAATCGTCCGTTGCTGCTGCTCGGCGTGGGACTCTTGACCGTGGTGGCGTTGTTCGGATTGAAGCGACTGCGATTCGAGGGCGACTTCGCCAAGTTGAACGGCATCACGGAAGCGACCCGGGCGGACGACAAGTTGATCAATCAAACCTGGGGCGAGGCGTTGAACATGACCATGCTGGTGGCGCGGGGGCCGGCGGTGACGGATGCGCTGGCGCAGAATGATCGGCTGGCGGACTTGCTCACCCGGCAGACCAATGTCGCGAGCATCTATTCACTGGCGTCGGTCTGCCCGGCTCCGCACACGCAGGAGGAGAACATCCGACGCTGGCAGCAGTTTTGGACGCCGGAACGTCAGCGCACGCTGCGCGCGAACCTGGGTCAGATTGGGGGCGAACTGGGATTTCAAACCAACGCCTTCGCGCCATTTTGGAAGACGGTGACCGGAAAGCCGGCGTTGCTGTCGCTGGATTTCTTTCGGGGTACGCCGCTGGATCAGGCGTTGAACGAGCGCGTGGCCATCAGCACCAACGACACGGCCATCAGCACGCTGGTCAAACTGACGGACCGGTCGCAGGCCGGGAAGCTGCAGGCGGCATTGCCGGGATTCATTCTCATTGATCAAAAGTATTTCACGGAGCACATCGCCGCGCTGGCAAAGAGCAGTCTGGGATATTTCGCGCTTTGGACAGCGGTGGCGGTGGGCCTGATCGTGTTCCTATCCCTGGCGTCGGTGGAACTGGTGGTGGCGACCTTGCTGCCCATCGGATTTGGACTGCTGTGGACGTTGGGATTGATGGGCCTGTTTGGCCTGCCGATCAACGTGATGAATTGTGTCTTTGTCATTTTCGTGATTGGCATGGGGGAGGACTACAGCGTGTTTCTCGCCACGAGCAAACTGGATGAATGGCGCGGGCATCCTCCGCGCATCCACGCCACCAGCGCCTCGGTCTTCATCTCGGCGGCCATCACAATTTTCGGATTCGCGGTACTGGTCATCGCCAGGCATCCGGTTTTGTTCTCGATGGGCACCACCGTGTTGCTGGGCATGGTCAGCGCCTTTCTCGCCACGCTGGTGGTGACGCCCGCGTGTGTGGAGATGCTGCTGTTCAAGCCGCCGCCGCGCGGGGCGCCGCGCTGGTGGCATCCGTTCGGCACGCTCTGGGTGCTGCTGCACTTGGGCGGCAGCCAGGTGTTCCTCTACTACGTGCTGCGACCCATTCTAAAAATCGTTTCGCCCCGCAATGCGGCTGATCAATTGCGTCGTGCCACGCGTTGGATGGCGCGCGGCGTGGTGAAGTGGATGCCGTTCGGCAAACTCGAATTTCAGAACATCACTCCGGCGACCTTTGCCCCGCCGTGCATTGTCATCAGCAATCACCAATCCGCCGTTGATGTCATGCTGGTGGTGAGTCTGCCGGGGGACGTGCGCCAGACGGCGAAGAAACGGGTGTTTGACGCGCCGATGCTGGGGTTTGGTTGCAAGATTCTCGGGCATGTGATGGTCGAGCCGAACGATCCGCAGACAACGCTCCGCCGCTGCCGGGAAACCCTGGCCAGCGGGGCGTCTGTGCATTTCTACCCGGAGGGCACACGGTCGTTCGATGGGTTCGTGCAACGCTTTCATCGGGGCGCCTTTGAACTGGCGGTGGAATTGCAGCAGGAGATTCTGCCCATCATCATTTGCGACTCGAACACAGCCATGCCGCGCGATGCCTACTGGTTTGAGCCGTTCCACTGTGTCGTCCGGGCGCTGCCGCGCGTCACGCCGCAGACGTTTGATTATTCGCAGGGAGTCGTGCCGCTGATGAAACATTGTGAAGCCGTCGTGCGTGACGGGTTGCAACGCGAGCTGGATACCATCAACACGCCGCGCGTGGTCCGGCGCAAGGTGGGGCGGTTGTATCGCTACCAATCCATGGCCGTCGAGCAGTTCGTGTATTGGAAGCTGCGGTGCGACCCGATGTTTGCCGTGCTGGACTCGGTTGTGCCGCGCCAGGGGTTCGTGCTGGACCTCGGTTGCGGCTACGGTCTCGCGACGCACTGGCTGGCGTGCTTCACCGATCAAAGGACGTTTCTGGGGGTTGATTATGACGAGGATAAAATTCGAGTGGCCCAGCGCAGCGCGCCCGAGCATCCGCGCATCCGGTTTGAGCCGGGCGACATTCTGGAACGCAACTATCCGGCGTGCGACGCGGTGTTGCTGCTTGACGTGCTGCATTACTGGACGGCGGAGAAGCAGGAGCGGATTTTGACCAAGGCGTGTCGGGCGTTGCGACCGGGCGGACGACTGGTCTTGCGCGATGGCGCGCGAGCGGAGGACGCGGCGCATCGGCGTGTGCATCGCTGGGAACAGTTCGCCACGCGCGTGTGCATGAATCGGACGAAGGAAGGACTGCACTTCCAGACGCTGGCGGAATTGGAAGCCATGCTGCGACGAGCGGGTTTTACGCGCTGCGAAGTCAAGTCGGGTGCGGGGAATGATTCCAATGTGATGATCGTGGCGCTGGTTTGAACCGAAGTTCCGAGGCCCGAATCCCCGAAATCCGAAAGAAATCCGAGTTCCGAATTCCGAATCACCTCGCTTTGAGAGGTCGGAATGGCTGAATGGCTTCTGGCAAACTCCGGTGCTTTGGACTTCGGATTTCGTTCGGGCTTCGGATTGATTACACGAGAAGTCGGCTTTGGTCCGTAGTGGGATTCTGGGTATTGTCCGGCAAGCAATGGCAACAGAAATTAAAAAGGTGCGGTTGGTGAGAGCCGCGCCTTCTCTCCCACGGAGTGGATGAAACTCGTTCAGGCTCGCTTCCGATTCCGCAGATGACGAAACGCCTGCACTCCGAAAGGCAGGGCCAACAGGGCACCGGCGATGAAGGTGGAAGGTTCGGGGACTGGGGCTGCATTGATTGTGAAATCATCAACGCGAGAGGTCCCGAGCGTAGATGTCGGAGTCACTTTTGAGATAAGGCGAAAATAGACGCTGCTATCGTTATTGAGCGCTGTGATCGCTGACAGGTCCCAAGACTGGGACGAGCCCGTCTTATAGGTACTCGGATTCCAATCCACTTCAGCAACAGTGTAATCCGTAAAGTCAGTAAAAGATGTCCCGTCGGTGCTCTAGGCCAATTTGAAACTCCCAGGTCCAGTAGGGCTTCGCGTTTGTTCCCAAGACAAGGTTACGCCGGAAAACCCCAACGTGCTGACTTCAAACTGGAAATAATCATCGATAGTCCAATTGTTCGCGAGCAAAGAATTAGCTGAACCATTGCCTGGTGGCGTCGTCCAGTCCGTCAAGGAACTGGCGTGGTAACCTGAGGCAGTCCCAAGGCCAAAGTCTGCAGCGATGCCGCTGATTGAGGAGGAATTTGGCGCATCGGCCGGAGGGTTAACTTCGAACGTCCAATCCGCAAGAATGGTGGCTCGAGCAATCGAGAGACTCGCTAGCATAATGCAGCACAAAAGAGTGGTAATGGCAGGTTTCATGGCGTTCAAATAAACTTTTGAGGTTGCTCGCCATTCTACTCTGGTTACTGACTCATTCTATCCCCTTTTGGGACATAAATATTCACAAATCGGCCATCGTGGGCCCAGGCGGTTTCTCCTTCTCGTGCAGCCGACTGCCAATCCGAAGTCCGCAGTTAAATGGAAAGCGTTACACGTTTCCGTGAGGTCTAGTGGACTTTGTGCTGCTGGTTCTTGCCATCGCGATCTTTTGGCGCACAAACTCCAGAAATTCCTCGCGGGGCAGGGGCAGGTAGGTTTCCGGCGGGATGAGTTCGCCGAAATGCACTTCCACTTTGCGGAAGCCGCGCACGGGATGAAACGGCCCGTTCTTGGTGGAGATCAACTGCATGTTCTCGATGAAGACGGGCACGAGGGGGATGCGCGCCGCCTGGGCGATGAAGTAAATCCCCGGCTGACAGGGCGCGACGTGGATGCCGTCGCCGCGCGTGCCTTCGGGGAAGACGATGAGTTGGAAATCCTTGCCGGCGCGACCGTAAGCCTCGAGTTCGTGGATGCGATTGGGATTGAGTTTGCCGCGATCCAACAGGAAGGCGGTGCGGCGGCTCAACAACCGGCGAATCCACGAGGCGCGCCAGATTTTTTTGTCCCCGAGCACAAGGATCGGATAAGCGCGGGCTCGCCAGCAGAGGGTGGAGAGCAGCAGGGTGTCGAGCAGGCTGATGTGGTTGACGACGAAAAGATGTCGTTGTGTCGGGCGCAGCCGTTCCAGGCCGTGCGTGCGGCGGAGGAAGGGCAGGGCGAGAACGAATTGTAAAATCAGCCCCAGCAAAAACTGCGCGGCCACCGTCCCGTGCGTGGCGCGCGGCTGATCGGTTTCGGTCGGGTTGGGCGCTTTTCCCATGGCGCTAATTGTTCCCGGGCGACGGCTGCAACAAGTGTTCGAGTTCCTGTTTCTCCGCCAGAAAAGCCGGTTGCTCCTCGAGCGCGGTGTGAAAGGCCAAGGCCGCTTCCCGGTCCCGGCCCAACAAACGGAGCGCCCGCCCGCGCAACGCCGCGTTTTGATAAAAGCCCGGATTCAAAGTCTCCGCCCGTTCGGCGGCGGTGAGCGCGGCCTGACCTTGCTGCTGCTTGAGCGCCTGCCAGCCTTCGCGCAGGCATTGGTGGGCTTGCCCGGCCCTTTCGTATTCACCCGACGCCAGCATGGGATCGGCGGGGATCGTGAGTTCGGGCAGTTCGTGATCAAAATCGTTCACATCAAACGCGACAAACTTGCCGAGTTGATGCGGGGGCGAGGCAGCCCAGAAAATTCCGGCCGTCAAATCCATGATGGTCGAGTGCGTGGCAATCAGCGCGTTGAGGGTGCTGCGATGGCCGTTGCCGGGAAACTTGCCGCCGGGCAGATCGCGGTCACGCAGGAATTCCGCCGCGAGGGTTGCGGTGATTTTGCCGGTGGCGTTGGTGACCAGTTCCGTCATCCGGGCGTAGCGCGGCAGCGACGTGGCTTCTTCCATGTAGCGGAGGTTGCGCTTTTCATCCTTGAGCGGGTCGGTTTGAAAATGGTTGGCCGACACGATGAAGTCACCCTCCGGCGGGCGCACCTGGGTGACTTGCGGTGTCTTTTCGATGACAACAAATTTCCCGTCGGCGCGGCTGCCCACGAGCCAGAGGGTCGAAACAAAGACCCGGGCATCGCGAAGGATTTTTTCCGCCTCGGTCAGATTGTGCGCCTTTTCCAATACCTCGCGCGCGACCATGGCCACGGGCGTGGCGGTTTCACCTGGCAGACTGGAGGGGGCGCCGTTGATGGTGACGGAAACACCCGCGCGGTTCATGCCCGACACCACGCCGGCCATGCTGGCCCAGGCGAGCGAGACGAAGGGGATGGCGTGATCCGGCTCGCACAAGATCACCACCCGGTCGCGGCTGAAAACATCGGCGGCTTCCCAATCGAAGTTCCGGCCGGTGAGCAGATGACCGTCGGCGGTGGCGCGGCCCCAGGCGCCGAACGCCGTGCAGCCCGCCTTCGAGATCAGCGGGTTGTCAATCATCATGTAGGAGATGTCGTGCGCCGCGTGATAGTTGAGCAGGCGATTGTAGTAGTTGCCCAGTTCTGGATGGATGTCCGGGCAGCCCAGCGTCGTGCCGTAAATCTGCTGGCGGTACTCGAGCGGAATCTGTTGACTCAGATTGCGGTTGCGAAAGATCACGTAATTTTTGAGCACGTTCACCTTCCACGGCTGCGGCACGTAGCCGTGGATCATGGCCAGAAATTCGTTTTCCAACGTGTGCATCTGGTCCCGCAGGAGCACGCCGGAGGCGTAACCCATCGCGAAGGGCGAGCCTTTGAGCCGGATGACGAGCAAGCCCTCGCGCCGGCTTACCCAGGACTGGCCGAGCCAGGTTTTACCGCCGCGAACCTCCGGCTTCGCCTGGAAAATGGAGGTGTCGGCGGGCAGCGGCGGCGGTTTGGCGGTCCAACTGCGGACCAGCACGCCGCTCAGGAGCCAGCCGCCGAGGCCGAGCACGACGGCGGCGATGCCAAGTCGTTTGAGCCAGCGTTTCATTTGCGATGTGTCACTTCCAGTATCGTTTCGCCCGCCGGCTGTCCTCCGACGGCAAACCGGGCGCGTACCTGCAGCGTGTCCGGTTTCTCGACCAATTTCAATTCCACACGCACGATTTCGGCTGGAATGATCGGGCGCAGGAACTTGGCCTTGATGATCGCGCGCACCGCCAGCGACCGTTGCCACATCAATTCGGCGGCGAAACGCGCCATTTCCAGTTGGAACACCCCGGGCAGCAATGGACGCGTTGGGAAGTGGCCGGCGAAGGTGGGATCGTCCGCCGGGAAACAAAACTCAACGGTGGCGGAGTCCGTGGCTTCGGGTGGCGGGCCGCCGAAGTGTGCACGGCGGATGGAGTCGCGCAACGTCATGGACTCGGGGCTTTCGATTCATCGAAGGAATCGGCGGGTTGGGGGCCGGGCTTTATTTCGACAATCTGCAAATCGAGTTTGTACCAGCGGCGCTGGATCAGAAAATGCGTGGGCGAGAGCATTTGCCCCGGACAATCCGGCTTGGGGGCCGAGCCGAAAATACACTCGACGTCGGCGGCGACGTAACGGCGAATCCACTTGGACTTGAAGGCGCGACTGGCACGCATGACGTAAACGGCACCATCCGGCTTGATGAGCACATCGGCCAGGACGCCGCCAAAATTCTCCGTGACGACGAGGCGCTTGCCGCCGGTGGCGCTGAGGGCGAGGTAGCCGTTCAAAGTGAATTGGCGTCCCAAAACCGTGAGCACTCCGCGTTGAGTGATGAGCGCGTCGGCGGGGAAGGGGTTGGCCGGCCGTTGAATCTGGCTCGGCGGGGTGGTGGCGCAGCCGGTCAGCAACAGGCACACGAAGATCGAGAGCAGGCACACCGGCTTCCATTCAAGAAGCAACGCCGAATGTGACTCCTCCGTTCCGGTGATGAACTGAGAGTTATCCGAAACGATCGCGACTTGTATCATGGCATTGCAGCCGCCGACGTGAGGAGGCGGACAGTCTCGCCGGGCAGCGACCTCCGCCTCCTCACGTCGGCGGCTACCAGCGGGAGCGCCAGACGCCGGAGCGGTGCGGAGCGACTGGCGGTCAGGTTCGTGCCGGATCGAAGATTGGCGCTCCAGTCCACGGGAAGCTTTTACGATCCTTGAATCGCGCAGAGCAACCAGGAACCGACGCCGGGTCGGATGACCCGGCCTACAGTGTGTCGGCCCAGCGACCTCACCAGTCGGGCTATAAGAAAAATCATTTGTCATCGCCCAATGCCGTTTTGATGTTCGCGAGGTCGAGCGGTTTTGATTGATCGAACGTCCCGGGCGGAAATGTCACATTCCGCTTCTCGCGGTGGAAGATGATGCGGGTGTAATCGCCGCCCGGCTCGCGCATCACGACTTCGCGCGTCGTGGAAAAGTCCGGTTGCATCTGGATTTCCAGCGCGGCCAGCATCGAACGAACATTCTCATCGTTGGGGATCATCGTCACCACCACCTTGGCGAGATTGGTGGCGACCGACACCGTGAAATCATTGGTGAGCGTATCGAGCTTGCCTTGTTGCACCAGGGACATCTGATCCATCACGCGCCGGAGCATCTGCGGGAAGCCAAGCTTGAGCTTCTTCCAGTGGTCGTCGGAGCGCTCGAATTGCGCGACGGATTTGCGGTTGCCGAGCAGGATGGATTGATACGGGGCGGTGGTTTCCCAGCGAATTTGATCGGGTTGTTCCACCATCATCGCCCCTTCGCTTTTCAGCGGCTCGGTGAACAGCTTCAACCGCCGTTCCTGGGTGAACTCGAAATAAACCGACTTCACCGGCTTCATCTGCCGCTGAAGTTCATCGAGAATGGGCTGTGGGTTGGCGACCGGTTGCAAGCCGGCCTCGTCCTCGGCGGCGTGAGCCAGGCCCGCGAGCAGCAGGCCGATAATCATAAACCAGTTCTTCATGCCAGTAACTTGTCCAGACGCACAACTTCGTAGCCGTGTTCACGCAGCCTAGCCAAAAGCAACTTGACCGTCAGCAGCAAACGCTCGGCAGGAATGTTGCCGTCGTGCAGCAGGATGATGCTCCCGGGCGATAGTCGCCCGATCACGCGCCGAACCACGCGCTCCGGCGTGGTGATGCGGGTGTCGAGACTGCGAATCGTCCAGCCTATGGCTTGCAGACCGAGCCGTTTCGTGACGAAGAATGTGAACGGATTGGACAGGCCCATCGGCGGGCGGAAAAATTCTGGCGTCGTTCCCGTCGCCGTGGTGATCGCGTCCTGAGTCAATTGCACTTCTTGTCGCAACTGTTGTGGCCCCAAACAATTCGTCAGGTAACGGTGATTGAAAGTGTGGTTGCCGAGGAGATGCCCTTCGCGGCGGATGCGGGCGGTCAGTTCGCGTTCGGCGGCGACCCGTTTGCCAATGCAAAAGAACGCCGCCGGAACGCCTTCCGCGTGGAGCAGATCGAGCAAGGCCGGCGTCGAACGGGCATCCGGTCCATCATCAAAGGTGAGGGCAACCTGCCGCGACCCGGTGTCGCCCCGGCAACGGAACCGGCCAAAGAAACTCAGTTGCGGAAACGCGACGCCGAATCCGACGAGGACGAAGAAGGCCGCCGCGACCACCCAGCCGAGCGCCGGATGACCGGCCCGCCAGGCGATTGCGCAGAGCACCAGCGCGACGATCGCGCAAATGCGGTAGCGGCTCATGGTTCAATCAGGCAAATCGCCTTGCCGCCGCGCGGCGAAAGCGTGTAGAGCAGGGCGCCACGTTGGTGCTGATGAACCCAGGTGACGGCGGCGGCAAAACCAAACGCGGAAGCGGCGCCGAATTCGCCACAATCCTGTTTGTAGGTGTGGAGTTCGAGTTCGCGGCCGGCTTTGAGGTTCAACGCGGCGGTCACGGCGCGGTAGTCTTCCTCCAACGCCGCCCAGCCGCGCGCGCCGGTGAAGAGAGCCGCGGCTTTGGTCAAATCCACTGTCGCCGCAATCCATTCTACTTCCCGCTTTGCCTCGAACGGCCGGCGAAAACGTCCCAGGCGCAGGGCGGTTACCCGGGCGAGACGGTCGCCGGCTGCCGTTGGAGAGGTGGCAGCGTCCGGCACGAGTTTGGCCACCATGGCACCTTCCCCGGGGACGGTTTGTTCAGTCCAGAATCCCCAACGCTTCCCGATTCCGAGTGGATATTTGTTCAGTTCGTCCACGCCGCCAACCAGCGCGCAATCCGCGTCGCCGCCGGCCAGTTGGCAGATGCCCTGCCACAGCGCGCTCTCGAAGGAAATATCACCGGCCGTGGGGGCCGAGTTCAAGCCGTGGGCGCCCAGTTCGATCGCCACCTGGGCGGCGGCGGCATTATGAACCGAGCCGGGAAACCGCGCGGGCATGGGTTCGCGCTCGGCTTTGCTGATCCAGTTTTCCAGCAGGATCGAGCCTTCATCAATGGCCCCCAGCCCGGAGCCGAGGGCGACCGCCACCCGCTGAGTTGGCGTCGGGGGCGGACAACGGCGCGCGGCAAGCAGCGCCATTTGGATGATGCGGCTCAATCGCCGCCGCTGATTCGGCGTGAGGGACGAGGTGTCAAGCTGGCCACAGGAATGAACCGTGAGTTCAGTTGGTGGCATGGGCGGTTCGACGGTGTGCCGCGTCGCCGGGCCCGGGCCGATCATGCCAAGGCCGGTGACGGCAACCGGGGCGGGTTGGATCGGGCGCGTGTGTGGCGTGGTCCCGGGTTGGGAAAAAATCAGCGCCGCGTTATTGCCGCCGAATCCGAACGAGTTGCTCATCACATGCGTCAACGCGGCGGAGCGCAACGCGGTGGTCGGCGTCAGACCGATGGCGGGGTCCATCTCACTGAAGCCGGGATTGGGCGGGAGTTGTCCCCGGCGCAATGCCTCGAGGCACACCACCGCCTCCAACGCGCCACTGGCGGCGAGGGCGTGGCCGAACACTCGCTTGGTGCTGGAAAACGGCGGGACGCGGTCGCCAAACAAACGCTTCAGCGCCTTGGCTTCCGCGAGATCGTTGTCGCGCGTGCCGGTGCCGTGGGCGTTCACGTAATCAATTGCGGCGGCGTCGAGATTCGCGCGGTGCAGGGCGGCTTGCATCGCGGCCAGCGCCCCAGCGCCGTCCGGATGCGGTTGCGTGGCGTGATGCGCGTCGCAACTCGCGCCCCAGCCCGTGAGTCGGGCGATGATTTTGGCGCCGCGCTTGAGTGCATTCGCTTCGCTTTCCAGCACGAGCACGGCGGCGCCTTCGCCAAAACTCATGCCACCCCGCGCGACGTCGAAAGGCCGGCAGCCCAGCGGGTCCACGAGCAGCAGCGAATGAAAACCGCTCCAGGTCGTGCGCGACAACGAATCCGTTCCCCCCGCCAGCATGACATCGGCGGCGCCGGTCAGAATCATTTCCGCGGCGGCGGCAATCGCCAGCGCACCGGACGAGCAAGCCGTCGCCACCGCCAGGCTGAGACCGAAAAGGCCAAAGTGGTTCGCAATCAGCTCAATGGCCGAGGCACATTCGTGGTAGCGGGTCGAGCGCGGGCGCATGACCTTGCGCTGGAGGAGCTGGATGAGAAACTGTTCGCTCTCGAATGAGCCGCCGACCGAGCAACCCAGCAATACGCCGGTGCGGTCGGCAAAGGCGGCGGGATTCAATCCGGCGTCACTGATCGCATCACGGGCCGCGAGCCAGCCGAGTTTGTCACTGCGCGAACTGTGCAACGGCGCGCCGAGTTCGACCAAATCGTGCTGGATTTCGCCAACGGGGATTTGTCCGTAGCGAGGCGAAGGAAACAGAGTCAGGGGTTTGAGGCCGCACGTCCCGCTGGCCACGGCTTGCCAGACTTCCGCCACATTGCGACCGGGTGCGGCCACGATGCCCACCCCGGTGATGACTGGGGAACGCTCAGCCACTAGGGGGAAGGCCGTCGGGCTTCGATGAAGTCGGCGAGCGTGCGGACGGAGCGGAACGCCGGGCGGCCTTCTTCGATGTCCTTGATGACGATGCCGTAATTCTTTTCAAGCATGACCACCAATTCCAGCGCATCAATGGAGTCCAAACCCAGACCGGTGCCAAACAGGGGCGCATCATCATCAATTTTGTCTGGCGTGACGTCTTGCAAGTTCAGGGCGGCGATGATCCGGGATTTCAGTTCCGTAGTTGAGGTGGCCATGGATTACTTCTTCAATTTTTACGCGCGGAGCGTAGCACAGAGCTTTTCCATGTCACGGTCAATTTCCCGCCAGGGAAGTCCATTCGCACCGGACGGTTGGAGTAAAAGCGCGCACGCGCGGGCTGCCTCCGAGGCGGAAATCATCGCGGCCAGCGCGGCGGAAACGGCATGCACATAGACACAGACGCAGGCGTCAGCCTCGCCGCGCCGAAGCAAATCAGCCGCTTCCGGGACTACGTCCTCGCTCTGGCCGACCAGACACAGATTCGGGCCGGTGAGCCGGTGGCGGATGGCAATCTCGCCGAGCGCGGCGCTGGGCAGGGTATAGGTGAACAGCGTCGGACTCGGCCCCCCGGGATTATCGCGACCGGACCAGTACTCAACATCCGTGCTCAACGAACTCGCCCGGGCAGCGAGACAGATGGCGACGCGGTCACGTCGTACGGAATCAAACTCAGCCGCCAGAGGTTCAACGGCGAGCAACGCCAGTTGAGTGGCCAGGTCCATGCGCCCGAAACGGGAGCCGAGCCGGGCGCTGGCGACTTCGGCGCTGGTCACTGAGTTGGCGACGGTGATGATGGCGTCACTCATGGTGGCGGCGCGCTCGCGGGCGTTGGGGTGATCGGGTCATCTCGTTATGGGCGCGGAGTTCATTCACGGCTCAGGACCAGGGCGCCATTGACGCCACCGAAGCCGGTGTTGAGTTTCAGGAGGTGATTCAGCCGGGCAGCCGGTTGGGGTGTCATCAGCAAACTTGAGGGAGCCGCCGTGTCGGGATGGCTGAGTCGCGATGTGCCGGGCAAAAATTGTTCCGTCAGAGCGAGCCAGCCGGCGATTGTTTCGAGGACACCGGCCGCGCCGAGCGTATGGCCCAACATGCCTTTCAACCCGCTCACCGGAGGGCAGGCCTCCCCAAAAACGGTGCGCAGCGCGGCGGATTCCATCGCGTCGTTGTAGGGCGTGCCGGTGCCGTGGACGTTGATGTAATCCACGGCGGCGGCGGAAATTTTTGCCGCTGCCAGCGCTGTGCGGATGGCCTGTGCCAGGCCGGAGCCGTCGCGCGATGGGCCGGTCATGTGGTTGGCGTCGTTGCTGGAACCCCAGCCGCGAAGGGTGATCACATTCGCCGCGGCGAGTTCGCTGCGGACGAGTACGATGGCCGCGCCGGCTTCGCCGGGAGTCAAGCCACTGCGATCGCGATCGAACGGCCGGCAACCGATCGGATCAATGGCTTTCAACGCGGTGAAGCCGGCCAGGACGAAGGCGGACAAGTGATCCACGCCCACGACGAGCACGGCGTCCGCCGCGCCGCGTTGGATCAGTTTCGCACCCTGTATCAAGGCGATGAGCCCGGACACGCAGGCGACGGAGACGGTTTGCACCGGGCCCAGCGCGCCATATTCGACGGCGAGATCGGCGGCGAGCAGATCGGGTTGCAGATGGCGGCGCGCGGCGGCCGAGCAGGGGCGTCCATCGGCGAGGCGCTCCAGGGCTTCGATGTTTGCTTTGGTGGTGGAGAGCACCAGGCCAGTACGTTGTTGAGGAATTTTCGCGAGCGAGCCGCGGGCGCTGGTTCGAGCTTCGGACAGCGCGGTGGCGGCGAGTTGATACGCGGGGTCGTCCGGCCGTGCGGATTCATCTAGCGCGACGCCGACGATGCTGGATTGAAAGCGAGAGTGTTGAAACCGTTCGCACCGGCGCAAGCCGCTGGTGTTGGTTTTGAGGGCGGAGTGAAGCGCGTCCACACCACGGCCCACGGCGGAGTGGGCCCCGCAACCGGCAATCGCAACCACCGGTTCAGGCATACAGCGAGAGTTCTCCCGTGGCAATGGTTTGGTCGGCACACGTAATCGTCCCGGAAACCATCAGCATCGGGCCGAGGCGTTTCAACTCGCGGATGGTGATGGTCAAGGTTTGTTCGAGCGGCGGCGGGGCGAGGATTTTGAAATTCGAGACGGCCGCCAACATTCCGTGGTTGGCCGCGCCGGGTTGTCCGCCGCCGCGTTGGCGATGGCCGAGCGCGGCGGCCACGGTCTGCGCCACGCACTCGACCAGGGCGGTTTCAGTCACGGCGCCGTTCTCAACCGCGAAATGGGCGGCGTCGAAGCGCACGGTGGCGCTGGCGGTGGTATCCGTGCAATCAATCAACGAATCAATCCAGCACATTGGGGCGCGGTGCGGAATGAGTTCGGTGATGGGCGGGAACATGAGTCAGTTTGGGTGCGCGACGGAATCCAATCCGCGTACCGCGCCCCGCTCCTCGCCGGACGCAGAGGAGGAAGCGGGGTGATGGGTGGCTGGAGATGTCTGTGATTTGCGATCGCCTGGAATTGCCGGCGCGGTGGTCGTTTCATCCCAGAACGGAAAAAAGTTGTACCACTGAAGCGGATCGAGCCGGACGATGCGTTCCAGATTCGCGGCAAACTTCGTGGCGCATTGATGCAGGTGAGCGGTACGCTCATGGTGCGGCGGGCGGTGCGGCGGCATCGCCAGGAGGCCGTAAAACTGATAATGACCGCCGCGCTGGCGCAGGCTGAACACTTGCACGAGCGGCGCGTCCGCAATGGCGGCCAGGACAAACGCACCGATGGGGAATGAGGCCAGCCCGCCCAGAAACGGCACGCGCGCCGAAGGGTTGCCATAAGCGCGGTCGCCCGCCATGGCCACCACTTCGCCCCGGCGCAACGCCGCCACGAGCGGAATGGCGTCGGTGGCTGTGCCGGTCAGCGGAATCATTTGAAACTTCTGCCGGATTTGGGCGCGGTCGAGCAGGGCGCGGATTTCGGGGACTTCCAGATCAAAGCCGGTGACGTTGACGGGCACGCCCAGGCGCGAGAGCAACTGACCGGCCACCTCCCAGTTGCCGATGTGCGCCGTCAGCAACAACACGCCTTTGCCGGCAGCGGCGGCGTTGCGCAGATTATGCTCGCCGTCGAATGCGAAGGAAAAATGCCGGGTGTCCCCGGCGAGAATGGCAATGCGGTCAATCAACGCGCGGCCGAACGAGTAGAAATGTTTGAAGACCAGCCAGCGGCGCTTCCACCACGGTTGCGGTCCGAAGACGCGGCGGTGGAACTCCATTGTGGCCGGCACGTCCGGTGAAACGAACGAGAAATAAACCGCCGGTGGAACCAGCAGGATGTAGGTGAAGTGCAGTCCGAACACGCGCAGCACCGTGAGGAAAAACTGGATGCCCCGGCGGCCGCCGCGAAGCTGGCCCGTGCCCGACCAATGTTTGGTTTTTGGAAGGGAAGCAGGCATGGCTAGGGCAATCGGGAACTCGACGGCACCGGGCAGGTCTCGTCCACCCTCCCCGGTCGAGTCGTGGTCCGGGTGAGAATTCCTCGAACGCAAGTCCGTGCTCTGAATCTTGGAGCCGGAGTTTGGAGTCTGGGAGCGGCGTCTCGCCGGCTCGTTAGCCGCAACGAAGGAATTCGCCGGCGGGACGCCGGCGCTCCCAGACTCGTGGGGGGGAACATTTGTCGCCGATGGTTGAAGCTGGCGGGTTGAAGGTTCACGCGAGAATCAGGTGTAAGCGCCGCCGTTGATATTCAACACCGCACCGGTGATGTAGGCCGCGGCGTCCGAGCAGAGGAACACCACCGCCGCTGCGACTTCCTCCGGTTTGCCAAAGCGACCGGCGGGAATCTGCGCGAGCATTTGGTCGCGCGGCACACCGGCCGTCATGTCGCTCGCGATGAAGCCGGGGGTGAGAACATTGACCGTCACGCCGCGTTTGGCGACTTCGCGGGCGAGCGATTTGGAGGCGCCGATGATCCCGGCTTTGGCGGCGGAATAATTGGTTTGACCCTCGACGCCGGTCTGCCCGGCGGTGGAGGCGATGCTCACGATCCGCCCGCGCCGTTGCATCGCCATCTGCTTGGCGATCGGTTTCGTGACGTGAAAGAAACTGTTCAGGTTCGTGGCCATTACTTGCGTCCACTGCTCCGGGGACATGAACACCAGCAGCGAATCCTGGCGGATGCCCGCGTTGTTGACCAGGATGTCCACCCGCTGATGTTTTTGCAGCAGACCGGCAATGGCCTGTTCGGAGGCGGTGGCATCCGCGACATCAAAACCGCAAAGCTCGCCGCTGCCGCCCGCGCGTTGGATCGAACTCAGCGTCGTCTCGGCCTCCGCCGGGCGGCGGTGATAATTGACGAGCACATGGCATCCGTCCGCCGCCAGGGCCACCGCCGTCGCCCGGCCAATCCCCCGGCTGGCGCCTGTGACCAGTGCGACTCGTTTGTCCATGGACGACTGACGGCTGCGAAATCCCAACGGCTGTGTGTCCCGACGCTTAGCGCGTCGGATTCCAGGTGTATTTGCCTTCGAGATTCACGTAGCCGAATTTGCGCGAGACCTTCACGCGCGCCAAGCCATCGTGAAACGACTCCGCCTCGTCGAACTGCGGATTGATGGCGAACTTGCCACTCTTGTCAATGAAACCCCAGCGATCCGCAATCTCCACCCGCGCCATGTTTTCGACGAAGGAGTCGGCGTCGTCGAATTGCGGGTTGATGGTAAGCTGGCCGGCGGCGTCCACATAACCCCAGCGTTTGCCGACGCGCGCGGGCGCGAGTCCCAGCGCGAATCCGCGCGCGTCATCGAATTGCGGGTTGATGACGATCTTGCCGGCCTTGTCCACATAACCCCAGCGTTTGCCGATGCGGACGGCGGCCAGGCCTTCGGAAAATGCCTGGGCCTGCTCGAACTGCGGATTGATGACGATCTTGCCGGCGACATCCACGTAGCCCCAGCGGTCGCCAAGTTCAATGGCGGCCAGGCCCTGGGAAAAGGTTTTCGCGTCCTCGAACTGGGGATTGATGATGATCGCACCGCTCTTGTCCACGTAACCGTAACGGCGGTTGAGTTTGATGACGGCGCGGTCGTCGGCGAACGCGCCCGCCGAATCGAATTGGGGGTTGATGGCGTATTGGCCGGCCGGATTCACATAGCCATACTGGCCGCCGAATTTGAAGGCCGCCAAGCCGTCGGCGAAGGGGCCGGCTTCGTCGAACTGGGGATTGATGGCGATTTTGCCCGAGGCATCCACGTAACCCCAACGCTTGAGCCGCACCGCCGCCAGACCGCCGGCAAACGGTTCCGCGCGCTCAAACTGCGGATTGACCACCATCGTGCCGGCCTGGTCCACGTACCCCCAGCGACCATCCACGAGGACGGGGTAGAGTGCCGCGGCAAAGGTGGAGGTGACCAGGCTGAGTGCCAATGCGGTCGGGAGCAGGAAGCGCAGACGCGATGTTTTCATAATTAGTTTCAAGGTTGGGCTTTCAAGTTCAGCGGGCGGGGGCAAACGGTTTCCGCCTCCAATTGTGGAGAAAAGTTTAGTTTTGGAGCGAAGCGAGTCAAGACGCCATTCTGCGTCGGGTCTGAGATGTCGGTGGCAATCGGGTTCGGATTCTCATTCAAACTCTTCCTTCCAAACCCACGTTCGGAAGCCGGGAACTCCGGATGCAGGAAGCATGGAACCGCTACGAAGCCAGCCAGCAGACCGCAGGCGATCGCACGCAACATGCGCCACACTATTTGCCGGGTTCTGCTCCGCCAATTGGGAACTGGGCTCGGAGGGCGCGAATGCGCTCGCTCGCGAGTTGGTTGGTGGGACTCAGCGCCAGCGTTTCCTGAAATTGTTCGAGCGCCTCCTGGTGGAGTCCCTGCGATTGAAG
Source organism: uncultured Bifidobacterium sp. (assembly GCA_964561105.1). Classification (GTDB taxonomy): domain Bacteria; phylum Verrucomicrobiota; class Verrucomicrobiia; order Limisphaerales; family JADLHS01; genus JADLHS01. Next base: position 143,142 of record CAZLOH010000005.1, read on the forward strand.
GGCGATGGCCAGATTCAAGTGACCTTCGGCCAGTTCCGGCATCAGTCGGATCACCTCGCGAAATTCGACGGCGGCTTCCGCCGGCCGGCCGGCGCGTCCGAGTTCGACGCCACGGCGGAAATGAGTTTGCATGAGGGCGAGGTCTGGCCCGGCCAGCGCGCGTTGTTGTTCGGCTTCGGCGTTACGGCCCAGCTTCGTCAGCGCGGTCACCAGATCGTGGCGCGCGGCGGGATTGTGCGGGCTTAACTTGAGAGCGTCCTGCAGGTTCGTTCGCGCGGCTTCATACCAGCCTTTGGCCAGGCAGAATCGGCCCAGTGTCGTCAGGGCTTCAGCGCGATAGATCCGATTCTGCACCGCGAGCCGGTAGTGCGTTTCCGCTTCCGCGTTCTGGCCGCGGGCTTCAAGAATCCGACCGATGCCGAGGTGCGCCAGCCCGAAGCGGGGTTTGAGCGCGATCACGCGTCGGAATTCATCCAACGCTTCATCTTCCCGGCCCATTCGCGCGTGGACCTGCGCGACACTGTTCAATGTCCACACGTTGTCCGGGTCAATCCGCAAGGCCGACGTGAAGGCGGTGACCGCTTCGTCCTCGCGTCCCGACTCGATCAACAACAATCCCAGTTGAGCCCAGCCGGCCGGTGCGTATGGCAGAAGCTCCGTGACCCGGCGGGCCGCAACGAGCGCGGCGTTCAGATTGCCGTTTTGCCGTTGCGCCTCCGCGAGTTGGGCCTGCAAGATCGGATCGTCAGGCGAGCGGGCGATGGCGAGTTCGACGGCGGCAAGCGCGGCTTTTAATTCGTCAGCCGATCCGGCGGAGGCAAGGGCATCCATTTGTGTTTTCAACGCGGCAACCTGGGCGGCGTGATTGAGTTGGTGGGTGAACGGCGGATCCTGCAAGCGGCCGAGGATCAGTGCGAGCGCGTCCTGGTGAGCGCGGTCCGTCCATGCGAGACTGTGGGCGCACTCGGCTGGCGTGGGCCAGGTGATTTTGGCGGACCGATTGGTTACGCCGGCCGGCAATAGTTTTGCCACTTGCTCGGCGAGGGCGCGGGCCAGCAGCCAGTTGCCCTCCCACGTGAGATGAACGTGCTCATAGAACAGATCCCCGCCGGGAATTCCGTTCGCGCTGTGGGCGGCAAAGACTTGCTCGGCGTCGGTCAGCAGAACTCCGCTGTGCGCGGCGGTGTCGCGAATGATTTCATTCAACCGGCTGTCGCACCGGAAACGCAAGGTGTCGAGGTCGCGGGCTTGCGCAAAATCTCGTTGGGCTTCCGTGGTTTTGCCGGTGGCCAGCCGACAGGCAGCCCGGCGGAAATGCAGCTCGGCGACGGTATCATCGAGTTGAGCCGCCTCATCGTAAGCGAGCAATGCGTCGTTGAACGCGCTCGCAGTCTGGGCCTGCACGGCCCGATCGTAATCTTCCTGCCAGTGGGCATGATCCGTCGCGGTCAGGTTGGGTTTGAATGTGGAGGCGAACGGGGCGCAATCTTTCAAATTCACCGCCACGGTGCTGACCACGACACCCGCGCCGGCGCGTCGCCCCGCGTTGATGATGTCGGTAAGATTGTGTTGGAAATTGTCATACACGCGCGCCATGCGGGGATCGTCAGCCCGGACGACTTGATCGAGGAACATCGTCACGCCGCCCCATTCGCTTTTGCCGGCGGGCGGCGGATGCAGGTAATCAATCAAGGTATCCAGTAGTTGTCCGGTGCGCGTCGTTCGCAAGGCGAGACTGGCGCGGATGACCGGGAGCGAGGGCGTCTGCTGGCTGAAGACGGTGCCGGCGCCGAACGGCCCCACGACTTCATTGTTGCCCATGTAAATCACCCACACGTCGCCGTCGGCTGAGGCGCAATCGCGGGCAATGTCGCGGATGGCGTGAGAGTTGATGCCGGTCATGGCGGCATTGACGACCTCGAAGTGCGTGCCGGGATAGCGGAGGTGCAGCATGGCTTCGAGCATTCGGGGCAGGCCGAAGTCGGGCAGCGGGTCGCCATACGCGGCAGACTCGCCAAAAACAAAAATGCGGATGGTATTCGCCGGCTTGGGGCGAGGGAGGGAGAAGGCCTGCGGTTCGCGCGCCATGTTGCGGCCAAAGAATCGCCAGCCAAAGCGGATGTTGGGAATCCAGACCGGGCGACCCCTCGATTCCGCGCGGAGCAAGAACGCAGTGGGGTGGCCGAACCCGATCAAGCGGAGGCACAACTCCAAGGCCGCGAAAAAGAGCACCGGCAGCACAACCAGCGCGGTCAGGCGGAAACACCAGAGCTTCCACGCGGGCTGGAGCGGGGGCGTGCTTGGGCGCGGTGGTTTGCGGCGAGCCATAGTCGAAGTGCCGCGCACGCTAACATCCGCCCATGACCACTTCAAGCCGCGTCGTCGAATGCCGGCGGACGGATGGTGTGAAGCGCGAGAATTCACTCCATCGGGCGAACTGTCAGACGGCCACGCCAGGATTCTCGTTTGGATTTGGCGATTGCCGGTGTCCGGCAAACCGTGATATGAAGGGCTACCCAACATGCATGTGAATCCGCCAGGTCTGAGGTCCGGAAACCGTTCCGGGCGCGTGGCTGCTGCGCCCTCTCCCGTGACTAAACGCCCGTGTGTGACGCAGGCGGTGGCCTTCACCAATGCGCCGCCACTGGCAAAGCGCCGCGCCGTCCCCCGGGTGGCGTTGTTGATCGAATCGGCGCGGGCGGCGGGGCGGGCGTTGCTGTGCGGGATCGCGGGATACGCGCACCAAAATGGTCCCTGGTCATTTTACTGGGAGGCCAGCGGGCTGGAGAAATTTTCCGGCCCTCTGGACGGACTCGACGTGGACGGAGTGATCATGCGGGATACGGATCGGGTGGAGGAAGTGCTGGCCCTTGGTTTGCCCGTTGTGGTGGTTGGCCACCGACACCGCGAATTTGCGGGGGTGCCCAACGTGGTGACCGGTTCCCATGCCATCGGGCGGATGGCGGCCGAACATTTGCGCTCCTGCGGTGTGAGGAATTTCGCGTTTTGCGGCTATGCGGACTCCTGCTGGTCGGAGATTCGGTACGAAGCCTTCAAGCACGTTGTCAGCCTGGCGCGTTTTGATTGCGTCGGATTCAACGTACCGGCGGGCATCACCGGGGCGCCGTGGCAGAATCAACGCGAAGCGATTGCCGATTGGTTGCGCCAGTTGCCCCGGCCGCTGGGGTTGATGGCTTGCAACGATGATCTCGGGCATGAAGTCATTGCGGCGGCGAAGTTGGCGGGATTGTCCGTGCCGGACGATGTGGCGGTGATCGGGGTGGACAATGACGAGTTGGTGTGCGGTTTGAAGGATCCGCCGTTGTCGAGTGTGGCGGTGAACTTTGAGCACGCCGGATTCGAAGCCGCGCATGTGCTGGCGGGGCTTATGAAAAAATCCGGCGCGGCCTCGCGCATCATCGTGAACCCGACGCACGTCGTGCCGCGGCGCTCGACGAGTCTGCTGGCGGTAGAGGACGTGGGCCTGGCCCGGGCGCTTCGCTATATTCGTGATCGCGTGCAGGAGAGTCCCTCGGTGGAAGCGGTGGCGAGAGCGAGCGGGATCTCGCGCCGGGCGTTGGAGAAACGGTTTCGCGATTCGCTGGGGCGTTCCGTGCTGGACGAGATCCGGCGCGTGCGGACGGATCAGATTGCCCGGCTGCTTGTGGAGACCGAGATGCCGGTGGCTCAGATCGCGGATCGGTTGGGGTTCGCGGACGCGCAGCATATTGCCCGTTATTTCCGAAGCGCCAAAGCGGTCAGCCCGCTGGCGTATCGCAAGGCGCATGGTCGCCAGCGGACAGTGGTTGGCCCTGCGTAAAATGGTGACAGTTATCCGCAAAGTGGCGTTGTGCTTCTGGGAACTCCCCGGCAGGTTTCAGCTAAACCCGGCCGCCCACCGAGCCGAGTGACGGGTTCAGATTCGGTGGCGGGGATGAAACGGAACTTGGCGCGATTGTCGCGACCGTCGGATTGGAATACGCCTATGCAAATAAATCGAGAGCTTCCGGTCAGAGCCTTCACCCTCATCGAGCTTCTGGTGGTGATCGCAATCATCGCCATTCTGGCGGCCATGTTGTTGCCGGCCCTGGCCAAGGCGAAGCGGAAGGCGCAGCGAACGATCTGCCTGAACAACGAGAAGCAACTTTATCTCGGGCTGCACATGTATGCCGACGAGAATCGCGATAATTTACCCGTCCTGAACGGAGCGGCCGCGTGGTGCTGGGACATTCCCGCGCCCGCGACTCAATCCATGGTTAAAAATGGCTGCCAGAAAAAAACTTTTTTCTGCCCCACCACCGCGCCGCAGTACTCGGACAACGAAAATTTTTTGGACCCTTACCCCAACTCGCTGTGGAATTATTATTTCCCGCCGAATACGAGCGAGGATAATCCCAATTTTTTCCATATTGTCGGTTATACCTTCGCGTTTAACGGTCCCTCGTCCAAGTTGCAGACCCGCTATCAGAATAAGAAGCTCCTGCAAGAAAGCCACCAGATCGGCCCGACCTCGTACCTGGATAATGTCGCGGATGCGGTGCTCATTGCTGATGTGATCATCAGTGGTGGGAATTCCTATCCGGCGAAATCAACGCAGCCATTTCAGGGCATTGATGGAGGATTCATCAAGCCGCATCTCAGCGCGCATCTGGACAAGGGCATGCCGGCTGGAGGAAATATCACCTACAAGGACGGCCATACGCAGTGGAAAAAATTCAATTCGCCGCCGAGCGGCTTTACGGTTTCGCCCATCAGCCCCTGGTCGTTCAACGAGAACAGCTACACCATGGTTCGAACCGCATCCGCTCCTTATTTTTGGTGGTGAAGCCCAGGGTAGAATACCGGGTAGTGTCGGGCGGGTAGTCAGAGGTCACTGTTCGTCCGGCAAGGATTCTTCAGAGTTGAGACAAGGTTGAATGGAACATCGGCGTCGTGTCGGTCGAGCGCAATCTGGCGATTCTTTTTCGCGAACTGGTGTTGGCTCCGAAGTGCATTTTGCTCAACATGTCCGCAAAACAACTTGGCGAATCCTTTCCAGCGGTCGCGTGTCGCGGCGCGAAAGGGCGGCCAATCTACACCTGCAGAAATTATGAAAAAATCGAAGCGAGCCGTTTACCAACTGGCTGTGGCGGGATTGCTGGTGAGCGTCCTTACGTCGCCGGCCGCAATCCTCCACCGCTACAGCTTCAACGCGTCCCCCGGTACCACCACCGTCGCGGACAGCGTCGGTGGGGCGAATGGAGTCCTGGCGGGCGGTCAGGCCGGCAATGCTGCGGATTTTGATGGTGCGGGCCAGTTGATCCTGCCGGGCGGCGGTGGTTCGGCCGATCCCGCCAACACGATTGCCGGTTACGTGGACCTGCCGAATCATCTAATCAATGGGCTTACGAACCTGACGTTTGAAACCTGGGTCACACTGTATGGCAGTTCAACGTGGCAGCGCATTTTAGACTTCGGCGTGGACGGAACCGGCGTTGAAGGGACGTCAGCCGGCAACGGCAACTATGTGTTTATTTCCTCCCCAGCCGATGTCAATTTGCGTTACGCCGTGCGTGAGCCGTTGACTGGTCAGGAGCTGACGCAATGCACCGCTCCCAGTCCCTTGCCCGTCAACACCGAATGCTGTGTGACGGCAACCTATGACACGATCAACAATGTGGCGCGGCTTTATGTCAATGGCGTGCTGGTGTCCACGGATGATGCCCCGACTCCGTTGAGTGCCATCAATGATATCAACAACTGGTTGGGCCGATCGCAATGGGGCGACCCGATGCTCTCAGGCTCGTACAACGAATTTCGCATTTACAACAACGCCTTGGACCCCGTGTCCGCTGCGGCCAGTTACTTGAACGGAGTGGATAACCCCAGCACCGATGTTACTTCGCTGGGCGCGCTGCAATCCGTGGTCCTGACTGCATCCGTCACAATTCTGACCGTGCAGGACACCCAGACAACGGCGGCGACGGCCAATTTCGCCAACCTGGCCGGGATCATCCTCGTGGGGGTGCCCGGTGTAACCTATCAATCCAGCAACCCGAGTGTTCTGACAATCAATACGAACGGCCTGATTACAGCGGTTGGCCCCGGCACTTCCTCCGTGACCGTCAGTTATTTGGGTCAAACTTCCACTGCCATCCCGTTCACGGTGAATCCACGGCTCGAGGGGGTAGTGGTGGCGGGTGCGCTTGAAGTGGATCTCCGGGCGACCGATCTGAGCACGGACACTCTCACCTGGACGAATCGAGCGGCCGCCAACAGCACCTTCGCGGCCGAAGGCACTCCGGTTTACAATTCCAATGTGGCGAACGGGCTGGCGGGCGTTTCTTTTAATGGCCTGACGGATGATTACGCCGGCCCCGGTGCCAGTGCGGAGATTTCCGCCAATAGCGATTTCTCGATCGAGGCGTGGGCGTTTGTTTCCTCACCCAAGGCCGAGGATACGCTGGTGGCTTGGGGGATGCGTGGTGTGGGCGGCGGAGATTCCGTCTTGGGGGCTGGTAATCACGCAGTTTACGGTGCCGCCAGTTTCTGGGGGGGTGGTTTTGACTTGGGATGGAGTGGTCCGGCGCCGGTCAAAGGTGCGTGGCACTACTATACGTTGACCTACAACGGTGCGCGGGTGGCGAAGGTTTACGCCGATGGAAAACTCAAGACGACACTCACTGTCCCGGCTGACTTGAGCAGTCCAGCCGGTTTGCCGATTCGGGTCGGGGCGCAAAACTCTGCCGCCGCCGATGGCAGTGTGGACCTTGGCCAGGCCTTGTTGGGCAGCGTGGCGCTGGCGCGCGTGCATACCGGCTTGCTGAGCGATAATGACGTGGCCAACAACTTCCTCTATGGCGTGGAGTTGACCTCGCCCGGCAACCTGAACGGGCTGGTGCTGACGTTCGGGCAGACCAACCTTCCGGGCAGCCATTACAAGACCTATGCCTCGGTGCGGCCAAACTACGCGAACCGCGCTTATCTCGTGGTCAACGGATTCTCCACGTTCTCGTCCAGCGACACAAACGTGGCCACTGTGGACGCCAACGGATATGTGACCGCCGTCGCGTTGGGCAGCGCGCAAATCACGGCCAGTTATGCCGGACTGTTGGCGAGCAATACCATCACGGTGACGCCGCCGCCACCCACCGCGCTCGTGCATCGTTACAGTTTCAATGAGACCACCGGGACCAATGTTGCTGATTCCGTCGGCGGCGCGAATGGCACGGTGCGGGGCAACGGAGCCTCCTTTGGTGCCGGTCAGATCAATCTCCCGGGCGGCACCGCTTCCACCGCTGATCCGGCCACGATCGCCGGCTATGTGGACCTCCCCAACAATCTGATCGCCCCGCTGGTCAATGTGACCTTCGAAACTTGGGCCACCTGGCAGGGCTCAGGGGACTGGCAACGCATCTTCGATTTTGGCACTTCCAATGCCGGGGAAGACAACTCAGGCGGCGAAGGCGGCTACTTTTTCCTCAATGCCCAACCCTGGCGTTTTGCCGTGCGAGACATCCCCGCCAATGGCGAGCCAATCCAACTGAACAACGGAGCCATGCCGGTCGGGTTGGAGTTTCATGTCGTGGTGGTTTACAACTTTACGGCGAACACCTCCCAGATGTACACCAACGGTGTGCTGGCGGTTTCCAGTATCGCTCCCGTTCAGGTGAACTCCATTAACTACGTCAACGACTGGCTGGGCCGGTCGCAATGGCCCGATCCGGTGTACCAAGGCTCGATCAATGAATTCCGCATTTATGAAGGAGCGCTGACGGCGGCGCAAGTGGCGGCCGATTACGCCGCGGGTCCGGACGCTCTGCCGGCTCTCACCGCACCCAGCCTCTCGGTGAGCCTCAGCGGCGGCAACATGGTCATCAGTTGGCCGGTGGCGGACAGCGCCGGTTTTGTTCTGCAAGCAGCCGGGACGTTGGCCACCGGCACGACGTGGACGAACGTGCCGACCGCGCCGGTCATCTCCGGTCCAAACTATCAGGTCACGGTGCCACCGAGCGGCTCGCAGCTCTTTTTCAAGCTGACCAAGTAAGAGTGCTGCAGTGGCAAGCCTGCCGGGTGATCCGGCGTTATGGATTCAAACATTGAGTGGAGTCGGGGCGAAAGTCCTGGCTCCACTCATTTCTGCTTCTGGTGGTCCACCAGCCGGCTGCAAGCTGACGTTGTGAAACGGCGAATTCCATCCGTTCTACGCCCGCAAGCCGTCACTCGCCGGAGCTTACGGCTCTGTGTTATTTCCGCCACGCTGCTCCTGCTCGCGCCGGTACTGATGGCACAGATGCGGTTGACGATTCACGCGGATCAACCCGGCGCGCGGATCAATCCCGCCATGTGGGGAGTATTTTTCGAGGACATCAACTTCGGCGCGGATGGCGGCCTGTACGCCGAGTTAGTGAAGAACCGGTCGTTTGAGTTTCCGGAAGCCCTGATGGGCTGGCAGCCGGTGCGGCCGACCGGGGCGCAAGGTTCGCTGGCCATCCGGCAAGCGGACCCCTTCAACACGGCGAATCCGCATTACCTGCGGCTCGTGGTCGGGCGCGGGTTGCCCTTTGGTATTGCCAACGAGGGTTTTCGCGGGATGGGAGTGCGCGCCGGAGAGAGTTACGATTTCTCGGCCCAGATGCGAGCGGTGGCTGGGTCGCCGGGAGTTCGAGTGGAGCTGGTTGGTCCGGACGGCAGACTCTTGGCGTCGGCGCGGCTCCCAGGTGCGGGGACAACTTGGACCCGGCACACCGCCAAACTGACGGCGAGTGCAACCGAACCGAAGGCGCGGCTGAACGTGTTGCTCGAAAGTCCGGGGACAGTTGATTTCGACATGATTTCGTTGTTTCCCGAGCACACGTGGAAACATCGTCCCGGTGGCTTGCGGGCGGACCTGGTTCAGTGGTTGGCGGATCTGAAGCCTGGATTCCTGCGCTTCCCGGGCGGCTGCGTCGTCGAGGGCAATGTCCTCACCAATCGTTATCGGTGGAAGGCCACGATTGGTCCGGTCGAGGAACGCAAGCTTTTGATCAACCGTTGGAACTTCGAATTCAAGCACCGGCCCACGCCTGACTACTACCAGTCGTTTGGCCTGGGTTTCTTCGAGTACTTCCAACTGTGCGAGGGCATCGGGGCTGAACCACTGCCCATCTTGAATTGCGGGATGGCCTGCCAGTTCAACAGCGGGCAGTTGGTGTCCCTGACTGAACTGGATCCCTACATTCAAGACGCCCTCGACTTGATCGAGTTCGCCAACGGTCCCGTCACCAGCACCTGGGGGGCAAGGCGGGCGGCGCTGGGGCATCCGGCCCCGTTCCATCTGAAAATGCTGGGGGTGGGCAATGAACAGTGGGGACCGCCATACGTGGATCGTTTTCTCGCGTTCCGAAAAATCCTGAAGGCAAAATATCCGCAGCTCGAATTGGTCGGCGACTCCGGCCCCTCTCCGGAGGATGAGCGTTACGATTTTCTCTGGCCGCAGATGGTGGCGGCGGAGGCCGACCTGGTGGATCAACACTGTTACGCCAACCCGGTCTGGTTCTTTACCCGCGCGAATCGTTTCGACCATTACGATCGCCGGGGGCCGAAGGTGTTCTTCGGCGAATACGCGGCCCAGAGCGACAAGATCGTGAGCGTGGAAAATCAGAACAACTGGGAATGTGCCCTGTCCGAGGCGGCTTTCATGACCGGCCTGGAGCGCAATGCTGACGTCGTGCGCCTGGCCAGTTATGCGCCGCTGTTCGGACACATTGACGCTTGGCAGTGGCGGCCCAACCTGATCTGGGCCGACAACCTCCGTTCCTACGGCACGCCCAATTATTATGTGCAGGCTTTGTTCGCCCGGAATCGCGGCGATGTCGTCCTGCCCGTCAAGCTGGAAACCAATGACACCACGCCGGAAGTGGCCACCGGCGGCCTGGGGTTGGGTTCCGTTCAGACCGCGGTCGAATTCAAAGCGGTGCGCGTCACTCACGGAAGCGAAACCTTGTTTTCCCCTGACCTCACGGAGGCGCGCGGCTGGGAACTGCCCCATGATGGGCGGTGGACGACCAAAGACGGCGTCCTGACGCAGGCGGATGCCGGGGCGACGACCTCGGTTTGGACCACGGAAAACGACTGGACGGACTACACCGTATCGCTCAAAGCGCGCAAGACCGGCGGGGCGGAGGGGTTCATCATTGGTGTTCGCAATCATGAGCGCAACACGCGCGTGCAGTGGAGCGTCGGCGGCTGGGGCAATACGAAACACGGCCTTCAATCGTGGCTTGGCATTCAGGAACAACTCGTGGCTCAAACTCCCGGCACGATTGAGTCCGGCCGCTGGTATGACGTGAAGCTCGAACTCAAGGGGCCGCGACTGAACTGTTATCTCGATGGCAAATTGGTGCAGTCCGCAGTGATTCCCTTGCCGCGCAACGGTGGCTTCTTTGCCAGCGCCGTGCGCGATGACCAGGCTGGAGCCGTGATCGTGAAACTGGTGAACGCCACCGCGCAATCGCGCGCCGTCGCGCTGAATCTAGTGGGCGTCAAGTCGGTGAAACCCGGCGCCGAGGCCATCCTTCTTACGGGCCGGCAACTCTCTGACGTGAATGATTTTGACGCACCGGAACGCGTCTCGCCGCACCCCTTGCCGGTGCAGATCACCACACCCAAGTTCAACCAAACTGTTCCCCCCAATTCGTTTCTGGTCTTGCGCGTGCCCGTCGAATGAGGTGATCAAAGGTCGGCGGTTTCGAGAGCGAAGCTCCAGCCGACCGGGACGGCGACGAGTCAATCCGGCGGACTCGCGGTGGCGGCATCCGCGAGGGCGGCAATTGTATGGAGTGCGCTGCCTTCAAACCGATTGTTCACGTAAATGTAGCCGCGCATCCGTTGGCCGCTCGCCACGACGCGCTGCAACAGCTTCACTCCCGCCGTCCGTCCCTCCGGGTTCGCCTCTTGAATCCGGTCGTAGGGACTGAACCGTTTCACCGCCTCCGCGTACTTCCGTCCTGGTCGGAGCAGGAAACGCGCGGCGCACAATTGGTCGTTGGGAAACGCGCCCGGCAGTTCCATCTGCTCGCCAATGTCGGGCATGTCGGTCCAACTGTTGAAGACATGCGTCACGCCGTGCCGCGCGAGCAGGGCGAAGTATTCCGGCTGCAGAAAACTGCGATTGCGAATCTCCACTCCGTACGCCCAGTCGCGCGGAAGCTGCCCGAGAAAGGCGTCGAGCGCGCCCACGAAGTCCCGGCCGCGCACGAAATCCGCGCTGTGAAACTGCGTGAACTCAAACATGATCAGCCCGACCTGACGGCGGATGGCTTCGCACGGACCGAGAAACGCCTCGGTGAACAACCCGGCGTTCAAAAAATTTTCGTTCGGTTGCCCGGCGCGGCGGCTGAAGCGGGGCAGCATCGGAAACTGGCGCACCGTGATTTCGTCCGTGACCTTGAAGGCGAATTGAAATCCGGCCGGCACCTGCTCCGCCATGGCCTGCAGCGCCTCTCGTTTTGGGAATTGATAATACGCCGCATCCACACACACCGTCGGGAAGACCTCGGCATACTCGGCCAGGCAATTGCGCTCGAACCGGCTCTCCGCGTAGCGCCCGCGCCAGACATATCGGTCGCGGGTGTAGAGCTGCCCCAGCCAGCCGGGATATTTCCACGACGACGTGCCGAGGTACGCGCCCCGCGCCGCCAAGGCGTCCAGCGCGTTTTTCATTTTATTGCGATCGAAATTCATCTGTCGCTGCGCCGGGCCGGATTCCGTGGCGCGTCACGCATCCAACCGGCCATATTTCCGGATCTCCGGCCAGAACCACGCGATCCCCAGCACCACCAACAGCGTGCCGATCCCGCCGGACACCACCGACACGATTGCGCCGAACGCGATGCTGTTGCCCAGGGTGGGGCCAAACCACTGCGCCACCGTGCCGGATTCAAATTCGCCCATCTCGTTTGACGTGCCGATGAACAGATTGTTGACGGCGGAAACCCGCCCGCGCTTTTCATTCGGCGTGAGCAACTGCACCAGGGTGTGGCGCACGACCACGCTGACGTTGTCCGCCGCGCCGCAGATGAACAACAACACAAACGACAGCCAGAACCAATGCGACAACCCGAACCCGATGGTCGCCAGTCCGAACAGCGCCACGGCCCAGAGCAGCGAACGCCCGGCTTTCTGCATCGGCGGCCGGTGCGTGAGGACGAACGCGCAGATGATGGCGCCGAACGGCAGCGCCGCCTGGAGCAGTCCCAGGCCGGAGGGACCGACCGACAAAATTTCCTTGGCATAAACCGGCAGCAGCGCCGTCGCTCCGCCGAGCAGCACCGCAAACATGTCGAGCGTGATGACGCCCAGGATGATCCGGTTGGTGAACACGAAGTTGAACCCCGTCAGCATGATCTTCAGTGTCGTTTTTTCCCGCGCCACCACGACATGGTGCAGTTGCACGCGACTGATGAAGAGGCTGCACACCACGGCGGCCGCGGCATTGAGGGCGTAGATGGTGGCCGCCAGATGGGTGAAATGGAGCACGACCCCGGCGGCGGCCGGGCCGACGATGGAGGAGAATTGGAACATGCTGCTGCTCCAGGTGACCGCCCGTGAGAATTCCTTCCGCTCGACGAGTTGGGGCAGGAACGAGGCGCTGGCGGCCATCAGAAAGGTTCGCGAGGTGCCGATGATGACCAGGCATAAATAAATCAACCCCACCGGAGCGCGCGCCGCCGAGATGAGCGTCAACCCCACGTTGGCCGCGGCGACGACCAACGTCATCGCCACCACGATACGCTTGCGATTGTAAATATCGGCGAAGTGACCGGCGGGCAACGTGCAGATCAGCATCGGGATCACCTGCGTCAAGCCCACGAAGCCGAGCGCCAGCGCGGAATGGGTACGCTCGTACAGTTCCCATCCCAGCGCCATGGCAAACATCTGCTGGCCGACGGTGCCAAAGAGCCGCCCGGTCAGGTAGAGCCGGAAGTCGCGATTGCGCAACACGCCATAGGGATCGAGTTTCCCTGTGGCGGTCGGAGTTTCAGTCGGATCCGGCGGCGTCATGCCCGGACGGCAGGTTAAACACTATTGGCGCGTCGTCGAGCGTTCTCCGGGAGGCGGGCAGAGAGTCGGGCGGGTGAGTAATTCGCCATTGAGCTTCCGGGCACAGACGCGGATAATGCCAGCGTATGAACGATGCACCCGGAGTTCCGCCCGCAACCCGACGTTACCGCTGGCCGTGGATCCTGGCGGCGTTGGTGATCCTTTGGTTGGCGTTGAGCGTGTACGCAGTTCGCCGTGAAGCCCAACGCGTCCGGGAGCAGCGCCAATTCGAGATGCCGCCGCAAGGAAAGTGAGGCGCGGAGAGTTCCGAATCGCGCGTCGCTGAAGCTCCCGCCCCCGGTTTCAATCATCTCCGCTCTCGTCGTGCGATTCTGCTTCACCGCTGGCCGGCGCGCGGTCACTCGATTCCGGTTCAGGACGCGGCTCGCGAAATTCGCGCGGTCCGCGGGGTTCCTGCGGGCGCTGGGGAGTTCGTGATTCACGCGGCCCACGACTGTCGCGCGGCCGGTCGTGGATTTGGCGCAAGGCCCGCCGCAAGGATTCAATTTCGCGTTCGTCGCCGAGCTTTTGGCGCTCGGCCATCTCCACAAGTTCCAGAACTTCCTCCATTTGATCCATCGCGCGCTTTAACGCCTCGACGATGTCCATCACGTCGTCAATCGCCTGGCTGATGGCGGAGGCGGGGTGAGGTTGGTCAGGTCGAGGGGCGCGTTCCTCGGGGCGATGACTGCGCCGGGCGACCGGCGGCGGTTCGGGCGCGGGTGATGGCAATTCGGTGGCGGCAACGCCGGGCACGGCCGCGTTCGCCGTGTCGTCCGTGGGCGAGGGCGTGGCTATAGCCGGTCCGGATTTGCGCCGGCCACGCCCGCCGCGTCGGCCGCGACGACGGCGCGGTTCGCCGATCGCCGGCCTGGCGTCGGAAGCTTCGGTTGCGGGCGGTGCTGGCTTTTCGCTGTCGGACATGCCGGGAAAGCTTGTGGGCAACGTCTTTGAATGAAAAGTCAATTCGGTGGTCGGATAAATTCGGTGGACGGGTGGACTCCCGTTCCGCCACATTCGCTGTCACCATGATTGTTACGTACCCGAAAGTTTTCACCGGTCTGTTGTTGGCCGGGCTCCTGGCCGCCGAGGCGGGCCTGGGCCAGTCCACCAACAGCACGCCGCCGCCCGCGCCGCGCCGCCCGAGCATTATTGTCATCATGGCCGATGACCTGGGCTACGGCGATCTCGGCTGCTACGGGCAGACGCGAATCAAAACGCCGAATCTGGATCGGTTGGCGGCGGAAGGCATCCGGTTCACGGATTGTTACGCGGGCAGCACGGTGTGTTCGCCCTCGCGCGCCGCCTTCATGCTGGGCCAGCACACGGGTCATCTCCACCTGCGGGGCAACCGGCCGGGGGCAACCTTGCGGGCGGGGGAGGTCACCGTGGCCGAGGTGTTGCACCGGGCCGGCTACCGCACCGCCGCCATTGGCAAATGGGGATTGACGGAACCTGGCTTGCCAGGGACGCCGCAGAAGATGGGTTTCGATGAATTCGTGGGCTACCTCAGCAACCGCGAGGCGCATAATTATTATTCTGATTTTCTGTGGCGCTACGACCCGCCCGGGCCGGGCAAGCAGGAACACGATCTGCGGATGGCGTTTCCCGAGAATGGCGGCATCAAGCAGGGGCTCTACATGCCCGACCTGTTTACCAAGGCGGCGCTCAATTTCATCCGGATCAATCAGCCGGATCAATTCAACCATTACCGGCCGTTCTTCCTGTTCCTTTCCTATCCCATTCCGCACGCGAACAACGAGGAAGGTCGGCGCACGGGCAACGGGATGCAGGTGCCCAGCGACGGCCAGTACGCCAATGAACCGTGGCCCGCGCCGGAAAAGAGCAAGGCCGCCATGATCACGCGCCTGGATGCGGACATCGGCCGTTTGCTCGAACAACTCGAGAAACTGCACCTCGCTGCCAACACCGTGGTCTGTTTCACCAGCGACAACGGCCCGCACGCCGAGGGGGGCGTGGATCCGAAGTTTTTCCAGAGCGCCGGACCGTGGCGCGGGATCAAACGCGATCTGTACGAGGGGGGCATTCGCGTGCCAATGATTGTGCGCTGGCCGGCGCGCATCAAGCCGGGGCAGGTGAGCGATTTCCCGTGGGCGCAATGGGATTTTCTGCCCACGGCGGCGGACATCGCGATGACCAAAACGCCCAAACATCTGGACGGCCTCTCCCTTTACCCGTTGCTCACGGGGCAGGCGCAGACCAACAAACACGAGTTCCTGTACTGGGAATTTCACGAGCGCGGTTTTCAACAAGCCGCGCGGATGGGCGATTGGAAAGCGGTGCGACCGCAAGCCGGCGAGCCGCTGGAGCTTTACAATCTCAAGGCCGATCCCGGCGAAAAACAAGACGTGGCCAAGCAGCATCCGGCCGTGGTGGCGCAGTTCGAGGGATACTTCAAAACTGCCCGCACGGATGATCCGCAGTGGCCGATGCGTCCGCCGCCCGATGCAAAAGATAAGCCGTAGCCGATACGGGTAGTCCTTGGGGTTGGCGAGCGAAATACCAAAAGTCAAAAACCAAACTTTTTGGCGCCAAAAAACACTCGCCAGCACTGCCGTTTTGGGTCAGTGTCAGTCCATGAAACCAACCGCTGCCCAGGTGCGTTGTCATACCCGTCGCAACTTTCTTTCCCGTCTCGGTCTGGCCTCCACGTTCTTCGTTGTGCCAGGTGCGTTTGCCGAGGCGTTGCAATTGACGCCGGCCCAGTCCGAAGGGCCGTTCTATCCCGACAAACTGCCGCTCGACACGGACAATGATCTACTGATCCTGAACGATTCCGCCACGCCGGCGCTCGGCGAAGTCACCTGGCTCAACGGGCGCATCCTCGACGCACACGGCGCGCCCGTCCGCAACGCCGTGGTGGAAATCTGGCAGGCGGACAGTCACGGAATCTATCTCCATCGGGGCAATGACCTCGCCAAGCGCGACGCGAATTTCCAGGGCTTTGGAAGATTTCTCACCAGTTCCACCGGGGAATACCAGTTCCGCACCATCAAGCCCGTGCCCTACACGGGACGCACCCCGCACATTCACTTTGCGGTGAAATGCCGCGGTCACGACCGGTTCACCACGCAGTGCTACGTGCGGGGCGAACCGCGCAACGAGCACGACAGCGTCCTGCACGAAATCCACGACCCGCGAGCGCGTGAGCGGGTGATTGTGCCTTTTACGCCGATGCCCGATTCCAAGGCCGGAGAACTCGTGGCCAAGTTCGACATCGTGATGGGTTTCACACCCGGGGCGTGAAGGCAACGGCTCGTTCCATCCTCGTTGCGCTGAATGTTGGCAAACCTCAACCGTTCAGTAACCGCCTATGAAAACCTTTCTTTGCTGGATCGCCACTCTGCTGCTGGTGACGGCTACGGCTTCGGCTCAGGACTGGGCGAAAGCCCGGCTCGACAAATCTCCGCGCCACGGAGAGTGGGTGAACATCAAACACGGCGACCGCGAGGTGAATTGCTTTGTGGTCTATCCCGAGGTGAAGGACAAGGCGACCGCCGTGATCGTCATTCACGAAATCTTTGGCCTCACGGACTGGGCGCGCAGCGTGGCGGATGAATTGGCGGCGGCAGGTTACATTGCCATCGCGCCGGACCTGCTCTCCGGCAGCGCCCCGGACGGCGGTGGGACAAAGGAATTGCTCAAGAGCGGCGGCGAAGTTGGTCAGGCCATCCGCAAGTTGCCCCCGGAGCAAATCACCGCCGATTTGGATGCGGTGGCGGACTATGTCGCCAGGCTGCCATCGTGCAATGGCAAAGTGGCGGTGGCGGGATTCTGTTGGGGCGGCGGCCAGTCATTCCGTTTCGCTACGAACAACAAGCAGCTCAAGGCCGCGTTTGTGTTTTACGGACCCGGGCCGGACCGCGAAACGGACATCGCGCGCATCGCTTGTCCGGTTTACGGCTTCTACGGCGGCAACGACAATCGCGTCAGCGCCACCGTCCCGAAGTCCGCTGAATTGATGAAGAAGGGCGGCAAGACCTACGCACCGGTGATCTACGACGGGGCCGGCCACGGTTTCATGCGCGCGGGCGAAGCGCCGGATGCCAGCGCAGCGAACAAGAAAGCGCACGACGAGGCCTGGAAACGCTGGCTCGACGAGTTGAAAAAACTTTGAGTCAAGAACCACCCGCCACCCAGCATGAACCTGCTGCTGGTAGCCGCCGACGTGAGGAGGCGGAGCGCGTTGACACGCACAAGCACCGCCTCGTCACCTCGGCGGCTACCATGCGACGGGTTTGCTCAGTGATTTCGGTTCGCGGAATCAGCCACTGGACGTGAGAGCCAACCCGGCTCGCCCAAGCGCCGATTACTTCAACAACCAGGTCAGCAGCGGGGCAACGACGAGGCTCGGCAGATAATCCGCCAAAGACACACGGCGGATTTCAAAGATCACCACACCCACGGTGCAGACCACCAATCCGCCGGCGGCATTGACCGAATCCACCAACCCGTGCGCGCGCAGGAACGGTTCGAGGTAGATGTGACTGGCCATCGTGATCGTGCCGAGAAACACGAAGACGGGCAGCGCGGATACGATCGCGCCGCCACCGAAGAGCGTCACAAAACCCGCCATGGCGAGTCCGTCCATCAGGGCCTTGACCGCCAGCGGGAACCAATAACCCATTCCGCCCGCCTCGGGAGGCAGCGCGTCCTGTAGCGCACCGAGGATGCCCAGCGGCGCGGCGCAAAACAGAATTGCGCAGGCGTTCAGTCCATTACTGAAGCGGTGCGGATCGCCGGGCCGATTGGCTTCGATCAAGCGCCGGGCGTATTGGCCGAGCCGGTTGGAGAGTTTTTGCAGGCGCAACAGTTTGCCAAGGAGATTGCCGAGCATGATGGCGGCGCACGCGATGATGATTTGCTTGATGACCTGGCCGAACGTCCCGTTCAGGCTCATCCAAGAGAGGCGCAAACCGAAGAACATGGTGAGGACGCCGAGGGTCACTTTGAAAAATGCCTGGGTTTGCGGCGAGAGCGGGATGGCCCGCAGCAGCCCGAAAATGCCTCCGACGATGATGCCGACCGCGTTGAGAATGGCTCCAGTCACCCGCAGACTGAATCAGTTCGTCGCCCGGGTGAGAAGCGCAAAATGCGGCGGACGGATGAAGTCTGAAATGATGAAACAAATCTCTTTGCTAACGCGGCGGAGTTGTTAGCTTCGGTCGCAGCAAGGATTTTCTACAAGACGATGAACCCAGAAAAACTCAATCCCACGATGCGGTGGGGCCGGGCCGAGACCATCGAAGTCAGCCAGCTCCTGCTCTGTGGGCTGTTCGTGGGAGTAGTGGTCCGTTGGCTGGCTCTGAGCGCGCCCGTGCTGCCGGTGAACGCAGCCGCAGCCCACCCAACCGTGAGAGCGCCTGGCCTCGCTGTTCCCGCGGTTCCAGCCAAAGCCGGAGGCGATGCGGCGGCCGAGCACCGGTGATGGTTGTTTGCACACCAGTGAACGCAACGCAATGCCGCAGCCGGGCTACCCGGTGTGGGGAATCGAGGCGACCTTGAGCGGTTACTGCCCGGGATGGATGCGGTCGGCCTCCTCAACTAACCGTTGAGGTACGCGTCCACTTTGGCTTCCACGTCGCGGTAGCTCATGTCCTCCTTGTAGATGATCTTGAACTGATCCATGGCATCCTCCTTTTTGCCCATGCTCTCGAAGACCGTGCCGAGGTTGTAGATGAGTTCTTTCTTCTCGTCGTCGAACACGAGCTTCTCCTTGAGCGCGTCCTGAAACGTGCTGGCCGCGAGGTCGAAAATCTTTCGTTGGGCGAAGCACTGCGCCAGATAGTTCATGGCGGCGATGCGCTTGTGTGGATTGCCCCGGGCTTTTTGAAACTCCTTCTGCGCCTCGCTGATTTTCCCGGCCTGGAAATAGAGCACCCCCAGTTCAAACCGGAAGGCGAGGTCGGTCGGGTATCTCTCGACGCGCTTCTGACACTCGGCGAGTTGGAAGGCGAGTTTCCCGGCGGTTAGTTGCGCGGCCTTCTCGGCGTGATCCGGCGCGGTGGGATCGAGTTGCTCCAGTTCAAAGTCAAAACGCCGGGCGGTGGTCGTGGCCATCGCGCGATCCAGCGCGGCATCCGCGCCCTGGTCGGACGCTTTGAGGCGTTCGTAGTATTGCAAGGCGCGGTCGAACTGCTTCTTCTCGGTGTACAGCTCCGCGAGCTGGCGCAGCAGTTTGAGATTGTTCGGCTCGGTCTTGAGGCGGGCTTCGTATTCCCCAATCAAGCGCAGACTCACGTCCTCGGTTTTCTGGACTCGCTTTTCCTGTTCCAGTTCCACCGCTTCGGATTCGTTGCGCAGGACATCACGATACGATCCCTCGCCGGACGCAAGTTTCTGGTAACCGCCTTCCTTGAGGGTGCGTTTGGCGGAAATATCCTTGAGCGCCTGCGCCACTTCCGCGTCCACCGGATACGCCTCGGCCAATTCAACCAGGACATTTTCGGCGCGCTTCACTTCTCCCAGGTCCGCCAGATAGTTTGCGAACTGAATCGCGATGCCTTTGTCCTTGGGGTGCAGCCGGTGCAGGATGTCGAGGGATATGACGGCGGTTTGCGGCAAGTCCAGCGCCTGGGCGGCTTCGACGACGAGCTTGTGGGCGAACGAACTGTTCGCGTCGTGATTCAGGACTTGCTCGGCCAGGGCGAGGGCTTCGGCGGGATTGGAACGTAAAGCGAGCTGGGCCTTGGCGATCTGCGGCGACGAGCCGGCGCTGCTTAACATTTTTTTGAAGAACCCCGAGCTGCCGGCGGCGGCCTTGCCTTGTTGGGCGCGGCGGAGCGCTTTGCGCACGTCAATCAGCGCCGGGTCGCGGGCGAGCACCTGGGAGAACAGCTCGATCGCATAATCGAAGTTGTCGCGTGCCAGGGCGTCGTTGCCTTTCGTGAACAAGGGCCGGGCCTCGCGGGGAATCTCATTGATGCTCTTCTCAGGCATGATTTGGAATGTAGGCAGAATTCGGCCGAGAAATCCACTGCAAATCCAGCACGGCAGCAGTCGCCAACGCCATTTGCCTGGCAGCTCTCGCATTAGCGTCGGGGCTTCAGCCGTGTGATTGCGGGGTGGAAGAATCAAATCAGCAGTTGCAACCGCTGTGACCCCTCGATCCTCACACGTCACCCGCCTGAAAGCCTGCTTGCCGGTGAATCGGCTGACAACTTATCTTTTGCCAAGGGCAAATCCCGGCATCCCGGCCCGGTGGAAAATCAAACGACACAACCCATTAAGCGGACCCGACGGCGGATCGAGGTTGGGAGTGCGGGAAAGAAATTTCCGGGTTCAGTCGCCACAGGCCCTGATCGAACAGGAATTGATTCGAGTCACTCAAAGATATGATGAAGAAGCAATTATTTAGCTGGCTCGCGGTTTTGGTCTGCGCTGCCGGCCTGGCGCAAGCCGGCGTGAAGGTGGTGAACGGCCTCGAACTCACGCAGACGAACCGGTTTTACGTCAGCAACCGCGCGCCGCTGGAGGCGAGCCGGTTCATCGGTCTGCCGGTCGGTTCGGTCACGCCGCACGGTTGGTTGCGCGAATTCCTCGAACGCCAGCGCCGGGGTTTGACCGGTCATCTGGGCGAGATCAGCGCCTGGTTGCAGAAGGACGACAACGCCTGGCTCAGCCAGGATGGCAAAGGCAAGTATGGCTGGGAGGAATTGCCGTACTGGCTCAAGGGCTACATCGAGCTGGCCTACATTTTCAACGATCCGAAGATGATCGCGGAAGCCAACATCTGGATCGAGGGCACGCTGGCCAGTCAACGGCCCAACGGCGATTTCGGTCCGGACCAGCGCTTTGACGACGGCACGCGCGACTACTGGGCGAACATGATCATGATGTTCTGCCTGGAATCCTATTATGACCACACGCACGACCCGCGGGTGGTGTCGTTGATGACGAAGTATTTCAAGTATCAACTGACCATCCCCGACGACCAGTTGCTCACGCATTACTGGCAGAAGATGCGCGGTGGCGACAATCTTTACAGCATCTACTGGCTTTACAACCGCACCGGCGATCCCGCGTTGCTCAAACTGGCGGACAAAATCCATCGCTGCACCGCCAACTGGGAAATGCCGAACACCCTGCCGAACTGGCATAACGTCAATATCGCCGAAGGTTTTCGCGAGCCGGGCGAATACTACCTGCAAACTCGTAACCCCGCCGATCTGCGGGCCGCGTATGCGAACTTTGCCGAGGTCCGTCAACGCTATGGCCAGGTGCCGGGCGGGATGTTTGGCGGTGACGAGAATTGCCGGGTCGGCCACGGCGATCCGCGCCAGGCCATCGAGACCTGCGGCATGGTTGAACAGATGTTGTCCGACGAGATGCTGCTCCAGATCAGTGGCGATCCTTTTTGGGCGGACCATTGCGAGGAGGTGGCCTTCAACACCTATCCCGCCGCCGTGATGCCGGACTTCCGCTCGCTCCGTTATCTCACCGCGCCGAACATGGTGGTGAGCGACAGCAAGAATCACGCGCCCGGCATTGATAATGGCGGACCGTTTCTGATGATGAATCCGTTCAGTTCGCGCTGCTGCCAGCACAATCACTCGCACGGCTGGCCCTACTTCAACAAAAGCCTGTGGATGGCGACGCCGGACGACGGCGTCTGCGCCACGCTCTACAGCGCCAGCGAAGTTCGCGTGAAGGTGGGTGACGGGACGACGGTTCAGTTCACGGAGGAAACGCATTATCCCTTTGAAGACACGATCCGGTTCCAATTCCACGCGGGGCAGCCGGTGACGTTTCCGTTGTATTTGCGCATCCCGGCGTGGTGCCAGTCGCCGCAAGTTGCCGTGAACCGGACGAAGGCGAAGCTGAACGCAGCCGACGGAAAATTCATCCGCATCGAGCGCGAATGGAAGGATGGCGACACGGTGACGTTGCGTTTGCCCATGAAAGTTTCCGTCCAGACGTGGACGCGCAATCACGACAGCGTGAGCGTCAACTACGGGCCGTTGACCTTCTCGCTCAAGATTGGCGAGCGTTACGAGCGACGCGACAGCACCAAGACGGCCATGGGCGATTCGAGCTGGCAGCCCAACGCGGATCCAACCAAGTGGCCGTCGTTTGAAATCCATCCGACCACGCCTTGGAACTACGGGCTGGTGCTCGATGCGAAACACCCGGAGAAATCGCTCCGCGTGCGGCGCGGACAGTGGCCCGCCGACAATTTCCCGTTCACCACCGCAGCGGTGCCGATTTCGCTGGAGGTCAAGGCGAAGCGGATTCCGGAATGGACATTGGACCGTTACGGGTTGTGCGCCGTTTTGCAGGACAGTCCAGTGCTGTCGGATCAACCCGTGGAGACCGTGTCCTTGATTCCCATGGGCGCGGCGCGTTTGCGCATCTCCGCCTTCCCAGTCATCGGGACTGGCGCGGGCGCGCATCGCTGGGCAGCCAGCCCGCAACCCCGGCCGCCGTTGTACCAGGCCAGCGCATCGCACGCGAATCAGGGTGACTCGATGGATGCGCTGGACGATGGCTTGGCGCCAAAGTCGTCCAACGACCACGACCTCCCGCGCTTTACCTGGTGGGATCACCGGGGAACGACCGAGTGGGTGCAATTCGATTTTCCGCAGCCCAAGGAGGTGTCCGCGGTGGAAGTCTATTGGTTCGACGACACCGGCGTGGGTGAATGTCGCGTGCCGCAATCGTGGCGGCTGCTTTTTCAGGACGGCGCGGAATGGAAGCCCGTGAGCCAGGCCAGTGGCGCGGCGGTGGCAAAAGACCGTTGGAATGAGCTGAAGTTTTCGCCCGTCAAAACCTCCGCGCTCCGGCTCGAAGCGCAACTGCAACCGGGCTACTCCGGCGGCATCCTCGAATGGCGCGTGAAATGAAACCCAACTCAAGAATTCACTGGGGCGGGGCGCGCCACGTTAAATTTATTCTCGCTGGCGCGGCCTTGTTGCTTGGGCTGGCGAACGGTTTGCCAGGACGGGCGACGGGCGCAGACACCTTCACCAATCCCGTGCTGCCCGCCGGCGCCGATCCGTGGGTGCTATTCAAGGACGGTTTTTATTACTACATGAATACCACGGGCCGGAATCTGACGGTTTGGAAGACGCGCAGCATTCCTGATCTGCGGCACGCGGAGAAGAAAGTGGTCTGGCAACCGCCGGCGGGTGGCCCGTACTCGAAGGACATTTGGGCGCCCGAAATTCATTTCCTCGACGGCAAATGGTACATCTACTTTGCCGCGGATGCCGGGCGGAATCCCACGCACCGCATCTGGGTGTTGGAAAATGCCTCATCCGATCCGTTGCAGGGCGAGTGGGTGATGAAAGGCCAACTGACCGTCGCCACGGATCGGTGGGCGATTGACGCCACGGTGTTTGAAAATCAGGGGCGACTCTACGCCGTCTGGTCGGGCTGGGAAGGCGAGACCAATGGAGTTCAAAGTCTCTACCTCGCTGCGATGAAAAATCCATGGACGATTGCGGGGCCGCGCGTCCGCATTTCCACCCCCACGCTGGCCTGGGAAACGGTGGGTGATCTCAAGCCCAATCCCGCGACCGGTGATCCGGCGCACGTGGACGTCAATGAAGGACCCGAGCTGCTCCGGCACGGTGACAAGTTGTTCCTGATTTATTCCGCCAGCGGTTGCTGGACCGAGAATTACTGTCTCGGTCTGCTCACCGCCTCGGCCGACAGCAACCTGCTCGATCCGGCTTCCTGGCGGAAAGCGCCCCAGCCGGTATTCACCGCAAGTCCGGCGGCGCACGCGTTTGCGCCGGGCCATTGCGGATTTTTTCAGTCACCGGATGGGAAGGAAGACTGGATCATCTTTCATGCGAACTCCGAACCGCATCAGGGTTGCGGGCGTTTTCGTTCACCGCGGGCGCAGCCGTTTTCCTGGAAGCCGGACGGTACTCCGGACTTTGGCCGTCCCATTCCGCTGGCCACGCCGATCCGCCGTCCATCGGGCGAGGAACGGTGAGTGAGTTTAACGCAGTCTTGCTGCGATCGGCTTCCGCCCTATACTGTCGCGCTGTGGCGGCGGCAAAGAAGCAACGCGTGGTTTGTGGCATGAGCGGAGGAGTGGATTCCTCGGCGACGGCGGCGTTGTTGCTGGAGCAAGGCTATGACGTGGTGGGCATCACGCTCAAGCTCTGGCCGCAGGATTGCGTGAACCGCGCGGAGGACAAGTGTTGCGGGCCGCAAGCGGTCACGGATGCGCGGTCGGTCTGCCACAAGCTGGGGATTCCTTACTACCTGATTGACGAGGCGGCGGAGTTCCAGAAGCACGTCATCCAATACTTCGCGGACGAATACAAGGCCGGCCGCACGCCGAACCCGTGCGTGATGTGCAATCAGAATCTGAAGTTCGGGCGGCTGATTGATCGCGCGGATCAACTCGGGGCGGACTACATCGCAACGGGGCATTTTGCGCGGGTGGAGTTTATGCCTGGGAGCGCCGGCGTCCCGCCGGCAGAAGATCGTATCCGTGACGCAACTCGTCGGCGAGACGCCGGCGCTCCTGCGGAAGGACGCTATCTGCTCAAGCGCGGTCGGGATTTGCGGAAGGACCAGAGTTATTTCCTGTTCTCGCTGCGACAGGATCAACTGGCGCGGGCAATGTTTCCGCTCGGCGAAAAGACCAAGAGCGATACCCGCGAAGTGGCGCGGCATTGCAACCTCAAGACGGCGGACAAGGAAGAGAGCATGGAGATTTGTTTCGTGCCGGACAACAACTACGGCGGATTTCTCCAGTCGGCGAACCTGGTGCAGAAACATCGGGGCGAGATTGTGGACCTGTGCGGGAAGGTGCTCGGTCAGCACGACGGTATCGAATTCTACACGATTGGTCAGCGCAAGGGGCTGGGTCTCTCTTCGCCGCAACCGCTTTATGTGATCGAACTGGATGCGGAGAATAATCGCGTGGTGGTCGGGGAGGATTCGGCGTTGGATCGCGCTGAGTTCACGGTGGACCGCTGCAACTGGCATCCGTTTGACCAATTGACCGGAGCAATCGAAGTGACGGTCAAGATTCGCTACAATCATCCGGGCACGCCCGCGACGGTGACTCCCGTGGGGCAGGGGAGGGCGCGGGTGAAATTGCACACGCCGCAACGCGCGATCACACCCGGCCAGGCGGC
This sequence comes from uncultured Bifidobacterium sp., assembly GCA_964561105.1. Taxonomy (GTDB): domain Bacteria; phylum Verrucomicrobiota; class Verrucomicrobiia; order Limisphaerales; family JADLHS01; genus JADLHS01. The sequence goes on from CAZLOH010000005.1 coordinate 168,326, forward strand.
GGTGTTTTATCAGGACGATCTGGTGGTGGGCGGCGGCTGGATCCTGCGCTGAGGCGGAAGCCCCTTTTGGGGTTCGGGACCGCCTCATTTTTGAATTGTGCCGGCGACGGCCGAGGGCCATGCTGCCATCCGTAGCTCGCAGCGTTCGGACATCCGGGAATCCGGCGGGATGGGTGGCGACTTGCGTATTCACGCTTCCCCAATAGACTCGCGTTCGTTCGCTCCGGCACGCGCAGCCCAGAATAATTATGAAGCCGCAAATCTTTACCGCGATTACGATCCGCCCGGCCGGACCGGTCGGAAAAATCCTTGTGCCCGCGTTGTTGCTCGTGGCTTTGCTCGCCGCTCCGGTCCGCGCGGACGACAAGCCGCTCAAGCCGCCGGTGGTCGAGGACTGGTCAAATGTCTCCCGCATCACCACGGACAATGATTGGTCCGGCGTGCCCGGTTTCATGGGCTACCGGGGTGAGAAGCTGGCGGGCAAACCCGGAATGAACCCGCAGAGCATCAGCATGGACGGGTTGAACACCTCGGTGAACGTGCTGGCGAATCAAAAAAATCCCAATAGTCTGCGCACCGGCGGCGTGGCCGAGTTCGATGGAATTCCGAATCCATGTATCGCGATCAAAGGCTCGGGCTCGGCCAGCGCGCCGTTCCTCCTGTTGAATCTCGACACCCAGGGCAAACATAACATCACCATCGGCTACAAATTGCGTGACATCGAAGCCTCGTCGGGCAATGCCGAGCAACCGGTGGCGCTCCAGTATCGTACGCAGTTGAACGGACCGTTCATTGATATCCCCGGCGCGTTTGTGCCGGATGCGAGCACGGGGCCGAATCTCGCCACCTTGGTGACGCCGATCGTGGTCATTCTGCCGGCGGAGGCCAATGACAAGCCGCTCGTGCAAGTGCGCTGGATCACCGCCAATGCCGTCGGCAATGACGAATGGATTGGCATAGACGACATCGCAGTCATTGGCGACGACCTAGCGGTCGCGGCGGCTGTTCCGAAACCAGCCGGTCAGTGATGTGAGTCAGGTGTAGGGTAATGCTGCGCCGCCCTTTCCCGCGAAAGATCACTGCCACGAGCCTCGACGCATTTTTGCTCCAGCGACTTTGGCGATTGACCGGTTGCGTCCGGCGGCATAAAGCCCAGCCATGAACCCCATCGTTCCTTCCGACCGATTCCTTGTTGCCGGCCTACTATCCGATAACAGGAAATTCTTCCTGACTCAGAACCTTGTTCTCCAAATCGCTTCCATTACCAAGCAATGAACACCACAAAGATTTTATCAACTCTTGCGTTCGGTGTCGTCTTCACCATTGCGGCGGCCCCGTGCGAGGATAGTCCTAAGCCGGTCGGCCAGACAGTCCGCGTCCTGTCGTCGGTGGATGTGGCCGAAGTCCAAGCCGACGGCAAAGCGATGAAAGCCTCCTCCGTGGAGGTGACTCTGGAGCCGGGGGGCCACGGTGTTCCCCACAGGCATCCAGGCGCCGTGTATGGTTATGTCTTGGAAGGTGAATTCGAGTTCAAGGTCGAGGGCAAGCCGATGCGGCATATGAAAGCAGGGGACACGTTCTATGAGCCCACGATGATTCTGCACGAAGTGGGACGTAACCCCAGTACGACGACCAAGACCAGGGTTCTGGCGGTTGTCGTGCATCCTGCGGATGCGAAGGAACTCGTAATTATGGAGCCGGCCAAAAAACCGCCGGGTAAATAGTGAAAAGCCCCCCTCTGGAAAGATGAGCTCGAGTGTTTCAAAAAACGATTGGTTTTTGACGACTGCGGCCGTCTTGTTGAGGCTCTCTCTTGCCGCCTGCTTTCTGTCCGCAGTTGCCGATCGTTTTGGTATTTGGGGAAAGCCGGGCGCTCCCAACGTGGGATGGGGAACATTCGATGCCTTCCTCGCCTACACGGGCAAGCTCCTGGGATTTCTGCCAGCAGGTCTCGCATTCACCGCAGGATGGGCTGCGACGGTTCTGGAAATAATTCTCGCACTGGGGCTACTCGTCGGATGGAAGCTCAGGTGGTTTGCCGTGGCGAGTTCGTTGCTGCTACTCTCGTTTGCACTGGCCATGACCATTTCGTTGGGGGCCGAACCCGCCTTTTCCTATTCCGTCTGGACGGCGTTTGCGGCCTCCCTTTTCCTCGCGGCAACACAAGGGTCTCAGCAACGGGTGGATCGTACCAATGGAGAACCAGGCAGTTGAGCGAAAGGCGGCGGGCGGACGCAGTTTGCGATTTCGTGCGTTGTGGGCCGCCGCCATAGTTTACTGGTTTCGTTGGGCGACTACGCATGTCTCCCGTGACAACCAAACCAAGAGTCAAAATCTGTTGTATCGCCTCACTTGACGAAGCGCGAGCTGCGATTGCCAGCGGAGCATCCGCTTTGGGTCTGGTTTCTGCGATGCCGAGCGGCCCCGGAGTCATCGAGGAGGAGACCATCGCGGAGATTGCCCGGCAGATTCCGCCACCCATCGGCACGTTTCTGCTTACCAGCGCGACCTCGGCGGATAGCATTATCGCGCAGCAGCGTCGGTGCGGCACTAACACACTCCAGCTTTGCGATTATGTGGAGGCTTCGGTTTACCGCGACTTGCGCCGCGAGCTGCCCGGCATCGCCC
>CAZLOH010000006.1:0-163458 GCA_964561105.1 uncultured Bifidobacterium sp.
TCCCGGCTCGCCCCGTTGCTTGAAGGCGATCCCGATCTCGACGTCGTCGTGCGTTTCGAGCGGAAGCGCTGGGCTTCGCCGTGGCACTGGCCGGAGATGTTTCGCAGCCTTCGCTGGCTGCGCGCACAGCAATACGACTGGGTCATTGATCTGCAAAGTCTCGCCCGCAGCGGCGCGTTCGCCTGGTTCGCAAATGGAAAATTTCTCGTGGGACTGGACGAGGTGCGGGAGGGCGCGCGTGGGTTTTACGATCTGGCCGTGCGGCGGGCTTCTTATTACACCCACGCTGTGGATTGGTATCTCGCCGTGCTGCCGCCGCTGGGTGTGCCCGTTCACCATGAATTCACCTGGTTGCCGGCGCGTCCGGCGGTCGCCGCCGCCGTCGCCGCGAAATGGCCGGCGTCCGGCTCGCGTTGGATGGCGCTGCAACCCGGCGCTCGCTGGGCGAACAAACGGTGGCCGGCGGAACATTTTGCGGAATTGACGCGCCGGCTGGCCGCCAGTTACCCCGGCCATCGCTTCACCGTGATTGGCAGCGCGGAAGATCAGCCTTTGGCAGACGTGATTTGCCGCGCGGTCCCGGATCGCTGCCTCAATCTGGCGGGTGCGACTTCGTTGCCCGAGTTGATCGAATGGTTGCGACGCTGCGAGATGCTGGTAACGAATGATACCGGGCCGATGCACGTAGCGGCCGCGCTGGGCAAACCGGTGGTGGCCTTGTTCGGGCCCACGGAGCCCCGACGCACGGGTCCTTACGGACAACTGGCAAACGTGCTGCAACATTCCCTGCCTTGTGTGCCCTGTTTGAGTTCTCGTTGCGTCTGGCCGCAGCCGATGGAGTGTCTCACAGCCCTTTCGCCCTCGACGGTTTTTGCCGCAACGCAGCGGATTCTGTCGTCGGCTGGCTGAATACTGCTTGGCCGGGGGCCGTCAGCTTACGGCGAGCGCCGGCCCCTGACCCGCCAGGCGTTTGGATAACTTTGGGAATCGCGCCGGATCAGAGATCAGCGCTCCGCAAGTCGCGCCGGGTCGGATCAGCGCGAGGCTGCGCCGAGGGATTGGCGATCCGGTTTTGCAGCTTGCCTGAGAAGTGTGGCGAATTACAGTTGGCTGATGAAGAAATGTGTCTTGTTCCTGACGCTGCTGGCGGCGGCGTGTTCGCACCTGCTGGCCCAGGTCAAAGCGGAAGTCGTGCTCGACCAGGAGTATTTCCTCGACGGCGAGGCGATCCCCGCCGCAGTGCGCATCACCAATCGCTCGGGCCAGACCTTGCAGTTCGGTGAAACGCCGGACTGGCTGACCTTTTCGGTCGAGTCGCGCGAGGGCTTCATCGTCACCAAGACCAGTGAGGTGCCGGTGGCGGGGGAGTTTAAGCTGCCGTCCGGCAAGGTCGCGACGCGGCGGGTGGAGTTGGCCCCGCACTTTACGTTGAGTCGTGTCGGGCGCTATCAGATCGTGGCCACCGTGCGGCTTCCGGAATGGAACACCCAGATCACCACGCCGCCCTGTACCTTCTCGATCATTCACGGCGCCAAAATCTGGTCGCAAGAATTCGGGGTGCCGCCCGCCGCCGGCGCGCCCGCCGGTCCGCCCGAGGTGCGTCACTATGCGTTGGAGCAGGTCAATTACCTCCGTTCGCAGCTCCGGCTGTATCTGCGGTTGACCGGCGCAAACGAGTCGCAGGTCATCAAAGTGTTTCCGCTGGGGCCGCTGGTATCATTCAGCAATCCAGAGCATCACATTGACAAGGACAGCCTGCTGCATGTGTTCTACCAATACGGGGCGCGCTCCTTCTACTACCAGATCATCAGTCCGGCCGGTGAGCTGCTCAAGCGGCAGACCTATGACTACGTGAATACGCGGCCGAGGTTGGAGATGAACGACGAGGGTAAAGTGGTGGTGGTCGGCGGCGAGCGGCGCGTGACGTCCACGGACCTGCCCGCGCCGGAAAAAGCGAAAACCGAGGTTCCCCCTGAGAGCCGCTGACAACCGGGCGCGCTGGCTCCGCGCCGGCCTGGTTGTTTTGCTGGGCCTGGGCACGTCGGCGGGAGCCGTCAATGTAGTGGTGGACCTCCGGAACGGCGACCACCTGACCGGTCAATTGGTCGCGCAGGAGACCAATCACATCGTGGTCACCACGAGTTGGGGCGGAGCGCTCGACATTCCCATCTCCGCCATCGGTGGACTGCGAACTCAGGAGGGCGACGTGTTGCTTAAATCCGCGCCCGCCACCGTGGCCGTACCGACAACCACGCCCGCCGGGAACGCCCCGCCACTGAAATCCGCGACGGCTCCGGTGGTTGCCGCCACCCCCAAGCACTGGAAAGCCCATTTTAATCTCGGCTTGAATCTGGTGTATGGCGCCACGGACAGCCAGCTTTACTACGGCACGTTGAGTTTGACCTACGAACGACCCTACCTGGCCAACCCCAAAAAGTTTTTCCGCAATGTCTTCGATTACGCCGTGAATTACGGCGAGACAGCGGGAACGGAGTCGGCCAACAACATGAGCGGCACGGACAAGACGGATTTGGACGTGGGCGAGCGCCTGTATGTTTACAACCTGGGCGCGGTGGGCTACGACGACGTCCGAAAGATTGACCTGTATTATTCCGTCGGCCCTGGTGCGGGTTACCACCTCTTCACGCGCCCCAAGTGGGTGGTGAATCTCGAAAGCGGCCTGAGCTACCAGGTCCAGGAACGCAGCGCCGGCGGGAACGTGGAAAGCCTTTACCTGCGGCTGGCCGACGATTTGACGTGGAAAATCTTTCCCCGGACGACCTTCACGCAGAAGTACGAGTTCTTCCAGAACCTGGAGAACTTCGATCAGTTTCGTTTTGCGCTCAACGCCAACTTGAGCTACGCGCTCTGGCAGGGGATTTCCCTGAACCTCACCGCCCTGGATCTCTACGACACCGATCCCGCTCCCGGCGTGGATAAAAACGAACTGCAGATCCGCACCTCTCTGGGCGTCTCGTTCTGACCCGTCACTGCTTCAACTCCTCCAGTGAGCGCACGCGCTTCTGCATGCCTTTCACGATCGGGAGCGCCCGCTGCAACGCGCGCTGCTCGGTCTGCCCCACAAACGAACTGAGCGTCACCCGCACGGCGGCGATTGGATCGCCGTTGCGGTCGCGCAACGGTTGCACCACCGACACGGTGTTCTTTCCCTTGGCGTAAAACATCTGGCCGTCGGTGATCGAGCGTTTCTCGGTTTCGCTGCCGGGGCTGCCCAGTTCGTGCGCGTCCTTGCTGGCAGCCACCCGCGCATCGCCCCGCTCGTCGAGCCAGTAAATCTGCAACCCCACAATGCGCGGATACTTCTCCATCGTATCGTGAACCAAAGTCTGCGCGAGCGTCACCCGCGGCGTGTAGGTGATCGTCGTGTCGGTGAAATAGCTGACCGAATCCGACTTCGTCCAATAGCCGATCTTTCCGGACGGGAAGGTGCGGTCGTTCAACTCCGTGGCCGCGCCCGCGCCGGACAACCACGGCACCAACCGGCCATCGAGCCAGGCGCGGATCCGGCTGCCTTGACACTCGATCTTCAAGTCATGCCACACCCCTTTGGGCATCGGCAGGTCCGGACCAATGGGTGGATCGCGCACGCCATCCACCACCCGGTAGAAGCGCAGGTTGTTGCCCAGGCCGCTGGCGCGAATGACGTAAAAATTCTTTTCATCCTGCAGCCGGAAGGCGATCCCGGCCATCTGCTCGGACACGCCCTCCACCAGCTTGAACTTGGTGGTGAGCGTGAAGTCATCGAAAGTCGCCCGGTCATAAACCAGCAACGGAAAATGCTCGTCCGTCACATCCATCGCCGTCTGCCCGATCACGGCGTGGCGACTGACGACCGGCGCCTGGGCCGTGAGCGGCACAAACGCGGACGGCGCGACATCCATGATCACCTGCCAGTGTCCGGGCGGGCCTTTGCCGGCGACCAGGTTGGTGAATCCCGGCGGGATCTTGTCCGAGGCGGAATTGCCGAAGTTGAACTTCAACTCCGCTGCCGGCGCTGACACGGTCCACACCACGAACAAACAAAGAATGCGACCCAACATGAGCTTGAGGCTGACAAGAAAGCCGCCGGGCGACAAGCAAATGCCGCCCGGCGGTTGAAGCGCAAAGTTGCGCCGGCTTACTTCCAGATCATGTCCGCCACCGTGCGACCCGCCGGAATGAACGGCAGCACGTGTTCGCTGTACGGCGTCACCACGTCGAGGACGTAGGCGACTTTGGAATCGAGCAGCCGCTGGAGGGCCGCCTTGAGGTCGCGCCGATACATCACCCGTTCGCACGGCACGTTGAAGCTGTTGCAGACGCGCACGTAGTCGGGATAAATCTGCGCCCGGCGATCGGGGTCGCCGAGGTAGGTGTGGCCGCGGTTGCCGTCGTAAAAATTGTCCTCCCATTGCACCACCATGCCGAGGTGCTGATTGTTCAGGATGATTGCCTTGGCCGCAATCTTCTCGACGTGCGCGGTGGCGAGCTCCTGAATGTTCATCAGGAACGAGCCGTCGCCGTCAATGTCAATGACCTGCTTGTCCGGCAGGGCGACTTTGATGCCGAGCGCGGCGGGATAGCCGAAACCCATCGAGCCGAGGCCGGCGCTGGTGATGAACTGGCGCGGATACTGGTATTTGTACCATTGTCCGGCCCACATCTGATGCTGGCCGACGCCGGTGGTGATGTAGGCTTCGCCCCCGGTCAATTCGTACAACGTCTCGATGACCATCTGGGGCAGGATCACCTGGTCTTCCTGACCTTTGAGATGATCTTTCATGTGATCGCTGTTGGCGATCTCCGGCGTGACCGCGTAGGCGAACGGCGCCTTCTTTTTCCATTCGGCAATTTGCTCCAGCCACGGCGTGTGTTTCTTGTTGATGGGACGTTTGGCAAGCATGGCGTTGAGTCGCGTGAGCGCGTCCTGGATGTCGCCCACCACGGCGAGATTCGCGCGGCGGTTCTTGTTCAACTCGGACGAATCAATATCGAGATGCACGATCGTGCCGTGTTTGCAAAACTCCTCGAACTTGCCCGTCACGCGGTCATCAAAGCGCACGCCGAAAGCGAGCAGCAAATCCGCGCCGTCCTTGAGCTTCACCAGCGGCTCGGCCGGGTTCAGCCGCTGCTGGTATTCGCCATTCACCGCCCAGTTGGCCGTGGCCGACCCGTGCATGCCGAGCCAGCGCAGCGAGAGCGGATGGGTTTCGGGGAAACCGCCGACGCCCATCAGCGTGGTCGTCACCGGAATGTTCAGGGCTTCGGCGAATTTCCTGAGCTCCGCCGTCGCCCCGCTGCTGATGATGCCGCCCCCGCAGTACAACACCGGGCGTTCGGCTTTTTCAAGCAAGCCCATGATCTCGTTCAAGGCGAGTTCATCGGCGCGCAACTCCGGCTGACGGTAACCGCGCAGTCCGGCTTTGACCTGCTCCAACGTCGGCCAGACGGGCTGCGTTTTTTGCTGTTGCACGTTCTTCGGAATATCAATCACCACCGGGCCGGGGCGGCCGGATTGCGCGATGTAAAACGCCTCTTTTACCACGCGCGGAATGTCGTTCACATCGGTGATGAGATACGAATGTTTCACGATGGGCAGCGTGACGCCGATGATGTCCGTCTCTTGAAACGCGCCGCGCCCGATCATCGCCTGATTCACCTGGCCGGTGATGGCGATCAGCGGACAGGAATCCATGTAGGCGTCGGCGATGGCGGTGACAAGGTTGGTGGCGCCCGGGCCGCTCGTGGTCATGCACACACCGGCCCGGCCGGTGGCGCGCGCGTAGCCTTCCGCGGCAAAGCTCCCGCCCTGCTCGTGGCGCGGGAGGATGGTGCGGATCTTCGACTTGGTCAGCGACTGGTGAATCTCCATGCTCGCCCCGCCGGGATAGGCGAAGATGACGTCCACGCCTTCGCGCTCGAGGGCGGCGACGAGGATGTCGCGTCCGAACATGGCTTTGCCGACTTCGGCGCGCTTGGCGGCGGCGGGTTTCTTTTTGGCTTCAATGGTTGCTGTGGTTTTGCTCATAACGGGAGAGATTATGATCAAGATTCTGATTAAGACTAAGTGCCGGCGCGGGATGCGCGCGGCGTCTTAATCGTAATCTTTCTCTTAAACTTAATCATTGCCTTTCTAGGTTGTGGCGGCGTCGGCTTGGGCAACAAAAAACCCACAGCCGTTGCCAGCCGTGGGTTTTTGTCAAAATCATTTCTAACTTCGACAAGCACCGGCGGCGGCGCCGACTACGACGACCAGAACCACCAGATTTACTTGTCGAATAATCCCAGACATTACGGGCGAAAGATAGCCACCCGCTGGCCGCAAGGTCAAGCCTCGACTTTGGGAATTTAAGCTCCGGGCGGGCGTTTGGCTGGCAGACAGGAAAGGGCAGCGGGTGTGGGGGAAAAAATACTAGACAAAGAAGGCTCTTTCAAAACTTGGTTTCATTGGGATTTTTTGTGGGTGCGCTTGAACGCACCGCCGTGTGAAAAGGTCCGTACGTCATGTTGAACTAAACCGCTGCGCGGGGCGTTTGCGGGACGTCTTCTGAGAGGATTCCTCCAACCGCCTGACGGCGGCCCCTCGCGCAACAGAAACATTCACGCTTGCCAGGGCCGACGCGTTTGGGCCTGCTCGTGCGCGAACCGGAAGGGAAGTTGTAGACCGGCTCGCCACTGGTGTTCCGTTACGAACCCGTTCGAGGAGCTTGGTTCCGCCTGCGCCGTCCTTCACATTGGTGACGTCCGTGATTCTTGAGGAATCGCGGAACGACCCCGTTTACGAGATTGTCCACTTGCGATTGACCATGCGGCCCGCCTCCGGTTCTACAACTTGATTTGTCGAATTGGCCGCGTGGAATATTTTTGAAAGCCACGACCGGCCTTTTTGTGTTGGTTGGGCGTTTCTCCCCGAAAACAGCACTCGGCAAAAAAACCCCGTAAAACAGGCTTTTTCAACTCGGCCATGCTTCTTACGAGTGGCGCGGTTGGCGTCGTCGCTCACGGTCAGGAGGAGCCGGGAGTTGGGAGGGCGTCGGGAGTTGGTGGGATTTTTTTCAGAAAAAAGTTTTTATGTTTGACCGGTTCCGGGAATTGGGATAACCAACGCGGGCTTCCTCCGAGTGAACAGAACGAGGTGGCGCAAGAACCCGGTAAACTAGATCGCAATGCGAGCAGGCAATTCATTTTTGGCGGTGGATTTCGGAGCGGGCAGCCTCAAGCTGGCCGAGTTCGAGGTGGCCGAGGCCGGGGACCTGGTGCTCAAGCAGTACGTCATCAAATCCCTCGGTCTGGAAGGCTCGCAGGAAACCAAGCGGGAGGCCCTGATTCTCAAATCGCTGCAGGAGATCATCGCCGAACGGGGCATCAAAGCCAAGGCCATCAACGTCTGCGCGCCGGGCTTCCACGTCTTCTCCAAATTCGTCAAATTGCCTCCGGTGGATTCCGGCAAGGTGACGCAGATCATCGAGTACGAGGCCAAATCCAACGTGCCGTTCCCGCTCGAGGAGGTTGTTTGGGATTATCAGATTCTCGGGACGACCGCGGGCGGCGAACTCGAGGTGTTGTTGGTGGCGATCAAGTCGGACATTGTCGAGGGATTATTCCGCACGACCGAGGCGGCGGGGTTGAATTTGCAGATTTGCGACGTCTCGCCGGCGGCGTTGTGCAACGCGTTCCGGTTCAATTACGGCGATCTCGAAGATTGCACCATGCTGCTCGATATCGGGGCCAAGACGAGCAATCTGCTGTTTTTCGAGAAGGGCAAGGTGTTCGCCCGCAGCATCAACCTGGGCGCGAACGCCATTACGCAGGATTTTGCCAACGAAGCCAAGCTCAAGTTCGATCAGGCGGACAAGATCAAAATTGACGAGGGCTTCGTGAGTTTGGGCGGTGCGTATGAAGAGCCGGAGAACCAGCATCAGGCGGCGATTTCCAAGATTGCGCGGCAGTTCATGACGCGGCTGCACATCCAGGTCAACCAGACCATGCAGTTTTATCGCGGGCAACAGGGCGGGGGCGCGCCGCAGCGGTTGTTCCTGTCGGGCGGGGCGTCCATCATGCCGTACACGGCGCAGTTCTTCGCGGAGAAACTCAATGTGCCGGTGGAATACTTTAATCCGTTCCGCAGCGTGCAGATTGATCCGGCGGTGAATCTGGAGGAACTGGCCCGCGTGGCCCACGCGCTCGGAGAAATCGTGGGGCTGGGCTTGCGCAATCTCGCCAACTGTCCGGTTGAGTTGAATCTGATGCCCGAGAGCACGCTCCGCTGGCAGAGTTTCAACCAGAAAAAGCCTTATTTCATCGCCACCCTGGCCAGCCTGGCGCTGATGGCATTGGCGGTGGGTTTCCTGTTCAACAAGCTGGCCGGCGCCAACCAGGATGAAATGGCAAAAATCCAGCCCACGATCCAGCAGTTGCAGGGCAAGGAGAATCAATTCAAGCGGGCCTACGGCGACCTCAAGAAAAGCCTGCAAGACATGGATCAAAACGCGACCTGGCTGCAGGAGCGTTCCGCCTGGGTGGATGTCTTGCGGGAAATGCGGGCCGCGTTCATACGCGCGGAAGCCGAGACGAAGTCCAAACTGGGCGTGGATACCGGCGTCTGGGTGGAGACGATGAATTCCTTTGCGGCGCTTGGGTCCGGTGCGGACATGACGGCGGATGCTTCCGGCGAGGTTCGTGGGCCGACGCCGTCGCCGCGGATGAGTGAAGCGTTCATGCGGCGGTATTTCCCCGGTCGGGCCGGTCCGGCCGCGCCCGCGCCGGTGGCGGAGGACGCTACGGGCACCGGTGCGGCGGCCACCACCTCGGCCTCCAACTCGAACCAGGTGGCCGTGGTGAAACTCAAGTGTCGCGGGGTGAATGTGAACAACGTCAATCCGGGGGCCAACAACGAGGTGGCCTACCAGGTGGATGCGGAACTGAAGAAGTGCGAGCTCTTTCAAGGGGTGAAGTTGGATCCGCAAATCGTGGAAGACGCGACGACCGGCACGTTCAGTTTCGGTATCAACGTCACCTTGAAACAGCCTTTGAAATTGTAGCATGGAGTGGATCAAGCGAAATTTGTTTTTTGTCATCGGCGCCGCCGTCGCGCTGGTGCTGCTGGGCCTGGCGGGCTGGTACTGTTACGCCGGTTACAGCAACAACACGGCGGAAAAGGAAAAGCTCAACGCGGGTTACGAGGAACTCAAACGCCTGAAGGGGCTCAAGCCTTCTCCCGGCGAGGGCAAGGTGGACAACATCAAGCTGGCCAAGGAGCAGGACCAGGAGGCGCGCGCGTTCATCCACAAACTCAAGGGCCGGCTCGAACAAATCCCCGCCTTGCCGCCCGGCACGAACCTGCTGGCCAAGGACTACTCGCTGGCGTTGCAGCGCGCGATTGACGAGTTGCAACGGGACGCCACCAACAACAGCGTCATCCTGCCCCCGGGGTACAAATTCTCGTTCACCGCCGAAGCCGACCGCATGACCTTTGCGCCGGGCAGTCTGGAGCGGTTGGCCGAGCAACTCGGGGTGGTGAAAGTCATCGCCGGCATTCTCAACCGGGCCAAGATCAATTCACTGGACGGCATCCGGCGCGAGCGCGTATCGGCGGACGATAATAACGGCCCGGCCACCGACTACATCGAACTACACTCCACCACCAACGAGCTGGCCATCCTTTCGCCGTACGAGATCACGATCCAGTGTTTCACGCCCGAACTCGCCGCCGTGCTGACCGGTCTGGCCAATTCACCGTATGCGCTGATCGTCAAAGGCGTGAATGTGGAGGTGGCCCCGCCCGCGCCGGTGGCCGAGCCGACCGCCTATGCGGGGGTGCCGGTGGCCGTGCCGGCTTATCAACCAGCGGCCACTCCCGGCACGCGCGCCGGCGAGGGCAGCGCCGCCGCCGCCTTCCGCTCCCGCTATTTCTCCCGCGGGCCCACGCCGCCGCAACCAACGCCGACGCCCATTCCGTATCCGGGAGCCGCCGCTCCGACCCGGACCGGCCTGCAAACTTTTCTGACGGAAAAACAACTCAAAGTCACGCTCCTGGTTCAAGTGGTGAAATTGCTGCCGCCCAAGTAGTCGCATGGACATCCTGAAGAAACATTACGAAAAGATCATCCTCGGAGGCGTACTCCTCATCCTCGTGGTCAGCGCGGCGCTGTTGCCGGTGATGATCGGCAGCGAACGCACGAGTCTCGAGGAGCAGAGCAATCAGATCATCCGCACCGTGCCCAAACCGCTCGATCCGTTGAACCTCTCCACGCAGCAAATGGTGTTTCAGCAGTTGCAGGCGGGCTTGACGCTGGATCTGGCCGACGCGCACAAACTGTTCAATCCGGTGTTCTGGCAAAAAACGCCGGACGGCCGGAACGTCAAGATTGTGACGGGCGACGAAACCGGCCCGCAGGCCCTGAGCGTGACCAAGAGCACGCCGCTGTACCTGACCATCAGTCTGGATTCGGTCAGCCCCGGCGATGCCACGACGCCCGCGCGTTACATCATCGGCGTCGAGCGCGAGGCGGACCCCGTCGCGTCCAAGCGCCGCAAGAAGCAATACTACGCGACGGTCGGCAACAAGAACGACGCCTTCCTGCTGCGGAAGGTCAACGGGCCGCCGGACAATCCCACCGGCCTGGTGCTGGAGCTCACGGAAGGCGGGGACGAAGCGATCATCAGCAAGGACAAACCGTTTCAGCGCGTGGATGGCTACGCCGTGGACTTGAAATACGATCTGGAAAAGAAGACCTGGAACAATGAACGCGTCGGCAGCCAGTTACGCTTTGGCAACGAGGATTACATTATCGTTGCCATCACGAAGAGCGAAGTTGTAGTGTTGGCAAAATCGAACCAGAAAAAAACGCCGATCCCGATACCTGCAACCGCAGCACCCTGAAACCGAGTCCCGGAAATTTAGCAGCACGAAAAGAAGTCACCCCATGACAAAAGCAGCAGCCTCATTCGGTCTGGCCATTCTCCTGGCGACCACCACTGTAACGCTGGCCCAGCCGGCGGGAACCCAAGCCGCGGTTGACGAATCCGTCTATCGCACGGCGAACCTGATCCTCCTGCGCCAGAGACTCGGCGAGGCTCAGCAAGCCGAGGCGGCCCACAATCTTCCCGCCGCCGCCCGCCTCTACGACAATGCCGTGGAGCTGGTCGGCAAGATCGGCACGGTCAACGCCCAAACCGAATCGGCCCAGGCGGTGCAGGGGCTGGCCAACGTCCGGTTGCAGCTCGCGACGGCCGCCACCAAGCGCGGCGACTGGCGCGAGGCGCAAACCCAGATCAACCGCGTCCTGGCCGTGGATCCCCAAAACGTCACCGCCCGGCAGATGAAGGCCGCCAATGACAAGATTTTGGCCGAGCATGCCGGTTTGATGCCGAGCAAGGATGCCGTGATTGAGGCGGCTTCCGCCCGCACCAACAAGGTCGAGGCGAGCACGCTGGCGCAAAACGCGGCCATTTTGATTGAAGCCGGAAAACTTGACAGCGCCGAAGCCGACTTGAAGAAGGCGCTGCTGCTGGATCCGCAAAGCGCCGCAGCCAATTTTTACATGGGCCAGCTCAAGGAGGCGCGCTACCGCATCAGCAGCCAGGCGGAGGAACAACGCGTTCGTGATGACATCCTGAAGGTCACTGACGCGTGGGAGCCCTCCACCTCAAGATTCAAACTGCCCGTCCCGAACCCGTACAACGGCACCAATCTGATTTGGACCAGCAAAGGGCGGCAGGCCATCATCAGCAAACTCAACACCATCCGGTTTGATTCCGTCCAGTTCGACGGACTGCCGCTCAGCGAAGTGATCCGCAGCCTGAGCGACGAAGCCCGCAAACGCGACCCGCAAAAGAAGGGCATCAACATCATTTTGGATCCCAATTCGGCCCCGCCGCCGGCGGCGCAACAATTCGTGGATCCGGCCACCGGGCTGCCCGTGGCGGCCCCGCCGGTCGAAGCGGTGGACGTTGGCCAGATTCAGATCAAGTTGAACCCGCCCCTGACCGACCTGACGCTGGCCCAGGTGTTGGAAGCGGTTGTGCGAGTGGCGGAGAAGCCGCTCAAAATTTCCTATCTGGATTACGCGGTGATGATTTCGCTCAAAGGGGCGGAAACCACGCCATTGTTCATGCGCGAATTCGCCGTGGACCCGAATACCTTCATTCAAGGACTCGAAAGCGTCAGCGGCTTCTCGTTTAACATTCAGAGCACCGGTGGTACTGGTGGCGGTGGCGGCGGTGGTGGCGGCGGTGGCGGCGCCGGGGATCAGCAGGGCTTGTTGACGATTCCGCGGGTGGACGTGGCGGGACAAAGCCAGAACGGCGGTGGTGGTGGTGGTACGAGCGGTGGCCAGAGCGGGCAAAACGGGGTCGGTTTGCAGGGCGTTACGATTCGCACCAACAACATGGAGGCCGTCAATGCCGCCGTCCGGGAGTTCTTTGTCACGGCGGGGGTGAATCTCGACCCGCTTGCCGGAAAGAGTGTTTTCTTCAACGACCGAAAAGGTGTCCTGCTGGTGCGCGCCACCAGTGACGAACTCGACATCATCGAGCAGGTGATTCACACGTTGAACGCGGCGCCGCCGCAGGTGAACATCAAGGCCAAGTTCACCGAGATCAATCAAACCGACGCCAAGGCCCTGGGTTTTGACTGGTATCTGGGGAACACCATCGTGGGCGGAAATTCCGTGCTCTCCGGGGGAACGCAGCCTTCGCTAAACGGGGCCAATCCTCCCTCCACTGTCTTTCCGGGAAATGTCTTGGGCGGAACAACCATTCCAGCCGCCGGCTCGGATCAGTTGATCACCTCGGGCCTCCGTAACACGATTGGGGACGACAATTCGGTCATACCAGCGCTGGCCACCTACACGGGAATTTTGACCGATCCGCAATTTCGGGTGGTCTTGCGCGCCATTGACCAGCGGTCGGGGGTGGATGTCCTGAGCGAAGGCGAAGTGACCACGCTCAGTGGCCGGCAGGCGCAGATTCAGACCGTCGAGTTGCGCACCATCGTCACGGGGGTGAACCAGTCGCAGGGTCAGCAGGGCGCGGCCGTCCCCAGCAGCGGCAACGGCACGGTGAACCAGGCGCCGGCCAGCACGTTCCAGACGCCGACCACCCAGATCCTGCCCTTTGGTCCGACGCTGGACGTGGTGCCGTCGGTTTCCGCGGACGGTTACACCATCCAGATGAACATCATTCCCACGTTGACCCAGTTTGCGGGTTATGACTTGGCGACGGCCCAGTTGTTCGTGCCACAGACGATTACCGCGCAAGGCACGACCATCGCGTCGTTGCTGCCCCTGCCGCTCATCCGGCTGCGGCAGGTGGTCACCAGTTGCATCGTCTGGGACGGACAGACCGTGGTGCTGGGTGGATTGATTGCCGAAGCCAATACCAAGTCCAAGGACAAGGTGCCCTTCCTGTCCGACCTGCCGTTGGTGGGCCGGTTGTTTGTGAGTGAGGCGAGCAAGACGGAGAAGAAGAACCTCGTGATTTTTGTCACGCCGACGATCATTGATCCGGCGGGCAATCGGGCGCACAGCGAGGACGAAATGCCCTTCGCTGCCCGGGGCGTGCCGCCCCAGCAATGAAGCGGCGGTGGAGGAAGCGCGTGACGATGATAGGGTGGGAAAATACCGAGGTCAGGCGGCGGGGCGACGGTTGAAAGCGCACCGACCATGGCGCGCCTCCTGATAGTGGACGGGCACGCGTATGCGTATCGCGCGTTTTTTGCGATCCGCAGCCTGAGTGGGCCGGATGGCCGGGCGACGAACGCGATTTACGGTTTTATCAAGATGCTCGCCAAGATGCGGGCGGCGGTGAAGCCCACGCATTGGATCGTGGTTTGGGATGGCGGGTTGAGCGCCGAACGGGTGCGGGCGTTGCCGGGTTACAAGGCGCAACGACCGGAGATGCCCGCCGACTTGAGCAGTCAACTCGACGAGATCGTCGGGTATCTGGCGGCGGCGAACATCGCGTCGTTTTGCCGGGACGGGGTGGAGGCGGATGATTACATCGCCTGTCTGGCGCGCGCGGCCGGGCAGGGCGGGTTCGAAGTGGTGATTGCCAGTGCGGACAAGGATTTCATGCAACTGGTGACGGGCCAGATCGGGTTGTTGAATCCGAATGACAAGTCGGAATCGGTCTGGACGGCGGAGCAGGTGCGCGGCAAGGCCGGAGTCGAGCCGGAACAGATTGTGGACTGGTTGAGCCTGGTGGGTGATACCGCGGACAACATTCCCGGGGTGACGGGCGTGGGGCCGAAAACGGCCAGTGATTTGTTGCGACAGTTTGGGTCGGTTGTGGAAATGTATCGCCGGCTGAACGAAGTAAAGTCGGAGCGCCTCCGGAAGGCGCTCCAGGCGGCCGAAGCGGATGTGCGGCGGAACCAAACCTTGGTGCGATTGCAGGACGATCTGGCCTGTGAGTTTTTGCCGGCGCAACTGGCGGTCCGGCCGGTGCAGGCCGAACCGCTGGCGGAGTTGTATCGGGGCTGGGGTTTTCGCTCCCTGCTCGCGGAACTGGAAGCAGCGGCACGGACGACGACGGGACAACAGGCTTTGATTTAGGAAAATGTTGTGAAGAGACATCAGACCATATTCATGGCGGGCGGAAAATCCGCCGGACGATTTGCCGGACAAATCATGGCCGGCCCAACGGCGCGCGCGCGCCTGGCGCGGGTGGGCGGGTTGCTGCTGGCCACAGCCGTTGCGGCGCAAGCCTCCGCCGGCTTCGGGACGCAGGGCGGGGAGTATCCCATCGCGGGCACGCAGCCCGGCGAGCAGGTTTATCCGCAAGCCAGCGTACAAGCGGCCGGCGGCTACCTGGTCTGGCAGGACAACGTCACCGATGGCTCGGGTTACGGGATCAGCGCACGCAAGCTGGACGGCAGCTTCAGCGGCAGCTTCAGCGCCTTTCGCGTCAACGCGCTGGGTGATGACGAGCAGGAACGCCCCGGAGTGTCCTTGCTCAAAGATGGCGGCGCGGTGTTTGCCTGGCAGGGCGGAAAGCCGGGTTACCAGCACATTTACGCCCGGATGCTTTCCGGGGCCGGGACGTTTGCCGACGGTGACGTGATGGTCAATTCCAGCACGAATACCTTTCAGGTCGAACCCACGGTGACGACGCTGGCCAACGGCAATGCGGTCGTGGCCTGGTCGAGTTTCAATCAGGTTTCCTCCAACAGCCTGCGCGACGTGTATTTTCAAATCCTCACGCCGGCCGGCGGGCGGTTTGGCGTCGAGAATCTCGCCAATCAGTTCACCACTTTCAATCAACGTTCGGCCGCGCTCGCGCCGTTGAGCGATGGCCGGTTTGTCCTGATCTGGATTTCCGAACAGCAACGCTTTGAGAACAGCGTGGATGTTTACGGCCGGATTTACAGCGCCACCGGGACGCCGGCGGGCGCGGAGTTTCTGGTGAACAGCGGCACGAATGTCTGCGCGAACCCGAGTGTTGCGCCCTCGGCCGACGGCGGTTTTGCCGTGGCGTGGATGGAGCACGACGTCATCACCACCAGCAACAGTTGGGACGTGCTGGCGCGTCCGTTCACGGCCAACGCCCTCGGCGGTGTGGCCCGCACCGTGAATACGCGGCTCTACGGCGACCAGGTGGGACCGAAGATTGCCGCGGCCGGTATGAATTATCTGGTCACCTGGACCAGCCTCGGGCAGGACGGCTCCCGCGAAGGTGTCTATGGACAGTTTCTCAACGCCGATGGGTCGCTGCTGCAGGGGGAAATGCGCGCCAATACCACGGTGGCCAGCCAGCAGATTCAACCGACGGTGGCCTCGGATGGCGCGACGCGTTTTCTGGTGGTGTGGACGAGTTTTGTCGGCGGCGCGGGGGTGTTCGACCTGATGGCGCAACGCTACGCGACCACGGACCAACCGTTGCCGGCTCCGGGCGCACCGGTGGTGACGGTGCTCAGCCCGAATTCCTTGAGCGTCACCTGGCCGCTGGTGGCAGGATTGAGCGTCTCCAATTACGAAGTCTATGCGGATGGCGCGGCCACGCCGGCGGGGATCGTGACGGAAAGTTACTGGAGTGTTTCCAACCTGGCACCCGCCAGCCAGCACAGCTATCGGCTGGCCTATGTGTTGACCGATGGCCGGCGCTCGCCGCTCTCGGCCGCCACGACCAATACCACTTACGGAGCCGGCGCCACCTGGGGTGGCATTCCGCAGGAATGGATGGTCCCGCATTTTGGCGCGGATATTTTGAAGTGGCCGTTGCCGACGCTGGATTCGGACGGCGACGGGGCGTCGAACCTGGCGGAATTCCTGGCGGGTACGGACCCGAATGATGCGGCCAGCGTGCTGCGCGTGCGGCTGGCGGAGACGCCGCAGGGGATGTTCCTCAACTGGAACACGCAGGAGGGGCTGGTGTATCAGGTGCAATCCGCCCCGACGAGCGAGGGGCCGTGGACGAACCTGGGCGGATTGCGGTTCGCCGCCGACACGGTGGATTCCATCTATGTGGGCGGGGGCAGCGCCGGTTATTACCGGATTGTGCGGCTGCGTTAACTCGAGATTTATATGGTGCGAATGTTGAAGCGAATTTCTGGCCTGGCGCTGTTCCTCGGAATGGTGCCGGGAGCGATGGGCTTTTCCTTGCTCGGCCCGGTGAACGAGACCTACCAAGTTCCGGACATTGCGTTTGATCTGCCGGGTGACATTGGCGCTCCGAAGAATCTGGGAGAGGCCTATCGCTGGAACACGCCGGTGATTTATTACGCCTGTGACGAAAATTTCGTCAATTATTTTGGGGTCGAGGGTGTGGCCGCCATTGACTCCGCTTTCGCCGTGTTCAATCAACTTACGAATGTCTCGGCCTACTCGCCGGGTCTGACCGAGTTTCCCCAGGAATCCATGCGGGTCAATTACCAGGCGGAAGCGCTCGGCTTGATAGATTTGAAATCAGAAACCATGTCCCTGATCGCGGAACAATTGGGACTGGCCGAGCCTGAGCGCTGGACCTGGTGTTTGCACAACCGCTACACCCTTCCCGGAGGCCAGTGTCCGCAAGACCAGGTGTACAATGTCATTAAACGGAATTTCGATCCGGTCACTTCCTCGCTGAATCAGGTGCAACCATCGAGTTATGTCAACGGCAATTTGTTCACCTACCAGATTTTTGAGATTTGCACGGGCAACCCCCCGTTGGCGGATGCCTTGGAGTTCAATGTGGATCCGCTGGGGAACCCGTTTTCGGCGGTCGCTTCTTTCGGCGCCCTTTATGGGAACTACTTTTTGGGGCTGACGCGCGATGACGTGGGCGGCTTGCGCTATTTACTCCGCACGAACAACTATGCCGTGGAGGCGGCGGGCGCGAATACGTTCACCTACGTGACCAATCCGGCGCCGCAGTTGTTGTTCACCTCGAACCTGACGGACTTTGCCCAGCAGGCGCTGGTCAACGGCCCGGGAGCGCTCACGGCCCTGTACCCCGACCTGCAGATCGCCAGCAGCACGCCCATCTTCACCAACGTGGTGACGACCAACGTGTTTTTCTATTTCACGAACAGTCCGTTTCTTCCGTTGGGCACGCCGCAACTGGTTCAGGCCGTCGTGTTCACCACCAATGTGACGACCTACTGGAGTCATCAGTTTCTAAATGCGTACATCACTCCGGACAACCAACTCGTCTCCAACTTGAGCATCCCCCTGGTGCCAGGTCACTCCCGCACCAATGGAATTTACAGCTTCGTGACCACCAACGTGTCCACCACTGCCTGTGCCCCGACGGATCCCTATGGCAGCGTTTGCACCAACATCTCCACGACCGACGTGCCCATCACCGGCTATTTTGGGGACTTTTATATCCTGCCCACCAACCTGTGCGCGGTAGCCATCATCAAAACGCAACTGGTCACGGCGGTGACGATCAATGGCCCGACCTTCGTGGCCACCAATGCGCCGGTGACCACGAACACCTCCGGTGAGTTCTTCTCCCAGACCCTGACCTACAACTACAATCAGTACATCTATGTGGTGAATCCGGTGACGTGTCCCCAGGACTCCGTGGGGCTGCGGCAGGGCGTGGATCGGATCCGGTTCGTGCGGCGGGACTATGACTCGTTGCTGGGGCGGTTCTTCTATCCGATCACCAACCAATACTCACTGGTGGCGCTGACCAACAACACCCTGACGTCGCAAGTGGTCTCTCGGACCGTGGACGTGCCGGACTTTTTGCTGACGGCGCAGGATTTGGCTCCTGGACCAAGTACGCTTGGCGGGCCACTTTTTGCGCGTAGGAGCATTACTTACGACATGGCCAATGTTGGGCCGGGACTGGCAGGGCCGGGTGTGATCGTGCCGGGCACAGCCTTCATCTACGACAAGGTTGGGCCAATCTACGAAAATGATGCGCCGTTCTTTCTGGATGAGGCCAGTCAGATATTGTTCTTCATTTGGGGCAGTTTCGATGGCTCAACGAACGCGCCCATCGTCTATCCAAACGGCACGAGTATTGAGAGTGTGGAAAACCAGGTATTGCTGCAGGTCAGTCCCGCCGGCCCTGCGCTGCCGGATGGTCAACTGGGTGTCAACTACACCAATGTCTTCGGTGGCTTCAGCGTGGTGGGCGGTTTGCCGCCGTACAGTTGGAGTCTGTCGGTCGGTTCGCCCGGACTGCCGCCGGGTCTGGTCTTGAATTCGGCGACCGGAGCGATTACTGGTATTCCCATCCAGCAGGGAATCTATGATTTCAACCTCCAGCTCATGGATGCGACCGGGCGGTTTGTGAACCGGGCCTATTCCCTGACGATCACCCCGTGAAGGGGGAGCGAATTTGAAAATTGACATTGTGAAAACGAAAGTTCTGCGCGCCGCCGGGTTGGTGGCGGCCCTGATTCTACCGGCGACGGTTCGCGCCACGGACGCGACCTGGGTGAACAACGGCACGATTGTGACCGCGCCCAACATTGACGCCGTGTCCGTGATCAACGAGGCGGGCGGTGTGATGAACTTCGTCACCTCGCTGCCGTTCGAGACTTCCAACACCCGGAACTACACCAATGGCGGGACGATGTTCGGCTCGGTGGGCTGGCGGTTTGACAATGCGCCGCGGAACAGCAGCGGTCAGTTGATCGGGGAGCGCAAGCCGGCGGACAATTTTTACAACCGGTCGGGGGCTTCGGTCGTGGCGCAGGATGGCTTGTTGCCGAGCTTCAACCTCGGGAGCTATTTGCTGATTCAGGCGAGCAACGTGATCAACCAAGGCTCGCTGGGCGTGGGGGCGGCGGGGTTGTTGCAGATCAAAGGCAATGGGGTGAACCTTTCACGCAGCGGTTTGGAGGTGTTTTCCATCATTCCGACCGGCGCGGCCATCATCGGCACAAATTACTTTCCGGACATCGCCATCTACGACAACTGGTGGGGACAAACCAACCTGGACTACAACACGGCCGGCATCCTGAATGTGGCCGGAGCGCAGGTGATTGTCATCGCGCCGCCGCACCCGGTGGAGAACCAATTCGGGGGTGGCACGGTCCAATTCGGGTTGTTCAATCCGGTTTCGGCCGGTTACACCAACATCTTCAGCACCACCAATTATTCGGTGACCAACATAACGGGCGAAGTGAGCAATCTGGTGGCGCCGGCGAGCATCACGCGTCAGGCGGCCTTTGTCAGCATCTCCGATCCCACGCTGTTTAGCGCCTCCATCCACTTCCTGCCCAGCAGTATTCCCACCAACGTGATGCGCACGGTGGCGGTGCAGTTGGATGCGGTGGCCACGAACATCGTTATCGCGCAAAATGAAATAAACAGCATCTATTTCATGGATGCCCTGGCTTCGGAAACGAATCGCGGAGTGGTGATGAATGCGAGCGCCGGGACTTCGATTCCGGCCAACTACCTGATCTCCCGTCAGCGGTTTGTGCAATATGGTAACCAAGTCCTGGACTTGGGGGGCGGGGTGGCTGGCAACACCGACATCACTCCGGATTTTCTGTACGCGACCAACTTTGTCTCTCCGTTTGCGCTGGACCAGCCGTATGCGGGTTACTCGGCCACCGTTGATTACCTGACTTCACCGCTGCCGGCCATTCCCTCGGCTACCGTGACCAACCAGCCCGGACGGTTGGAAGTCACCGCCGACGCGTTGGATGTCTCCCGGGCCAGGCTGCGCGCGCAAGGCTACCTGAGTCTCCAGACCAGTCATTTGATCAGCAGCAGCAACGCCCTGATGGATTGCCAGAACCTCAATTTCAATCTGGCCTCGACGAACGGATTGTTGCGTATTCAAAACCTGGCGCGGGAAACCGTGCAGCGGTTGCAGGGCGATATCCTGGTCTGGAGCGGGCTGTGGACGAACAGCATGGAACAGCTCATCGAAAACTACGCCCCGGACCCGAACGATACCAACACCTACGTGCTGACGCCCATCACCAATACCGTGGCCGTCACCCTTCACGCCTTCCTGCTGGACGCCAGCTCGCTCGAAGGGACCGTCCCGGTGACGATTTACGACCTGGTCGCCAAGAGCACCAATGTGGTGATGAGTGACAGCGGAGTGGTGGCTCAAAAGTTTCTCATAGACGGATTGAGCTTCACCCTTACGGGCCGGTTGACGCTGACCGGCACGACCCCGGACTGGACTACGGCGAGCGCGCCTACTTTGCGGTACTTCACCAACTCGGGGACGTTGAACATAGATAACGAAGCGCACTTCGGCGATGACGGCGCGCAGAATTATCTGGCCTTCGTCAATCGCGGCACGATCTCTTCGCTGGGCCGCACCATCAACAGCGACTACACCGAACTGGGCGGCAACGACCTGGTAGGCTCGTCCCTCAACGTCATTACTTTGGACGGCAAGGTGGAATCTGGCAAGATTACCACGCAGGGCGACACGAAGTTCTGGGCGGACACCTTGAAGTTCAACCAGGCGGTGATCACCAGTCAGAGCCGGGTTTATTTGTCCGTCACCAATTCGCTCTACGACAATGGCGGCGCATCCAGCAACCTTATCACCACGCTCGACGGCTTTTACCTGACGCGTAAACCGGCCACGGGCGACCTGTTGGGAACGGAGTTCGATTCCGTCGCGGCTCCATTTGCGTTGGTCAATCATTATTGGGCGGGCCGCGATGATGGGGCCAACAAGACTGGCTTTGTCAACAATACCGCGATGGGACGATTGCGGTTGGTTCCCAGCGGCGTTGATCCGCTGTTCGTTTTCAATGGCGTCGAAGGGACCAATGGCTTGTATGTGGACCTGCTGGACCTTTCGGGGCTGACCGATTACGCGAACCAGATCCAGATCAATCCGGGCCTGACCATTTATTACGCGGCGGCGAAGCTGGCCTTCACGCCACCGAACAACCAGACGCCGGAAGAATATCTGAATGGCCAGTTTGACGGTCACCTGCGCTGGGTGCCGGACTTCACCGGCCCGAACAGTTCGGTGGATGTGATCATCAACGGCAACCAGACCATCCAGGTCAACAAGGCGCTGCGCAACAGCACCACGATTGATTCGGATTCGGACGGAATCCCGAACTTTTATGACCTCACGCCCTTCGATGGCGTGCAGATCACCTCGATCAGTTCCAGCGTCGCGCCGTCCGGCTTTGAATTGACGTGGCTGGCCGCGCCGAACACGGTCTATTTGGTGGAATACCGGACCAACCTGACTCAAGGAGTTTGGATGCCCTTGATGTTGACCACCAATTCCGCCGCCACCTCGGTGCCGTGGTCGGTGGTGGATACCAATACGATTCCCGCCAATGAACAGCGTTACTATCGCGTGCTCTACAATCCCAACGGGCCGTAAGCCGCACGCTCCTTGGTGAAGGAACATTTTACGGGGGCATAACCCGGCTGCCAGTGTGAGACCGAGTGGCGGCGGGCCGAAGGAAGACACATGAAGATTCGATACATACTTGGATTAAGCCTGACCTTGGCGCTCATCACCCCGCTGGACGGGGTTGCGTTCCAGAAACCGGCGCAGCCGCCCCTGGCCAATTACGACGCGCGCCAGACGACCCAGCCGGTCGCGGCCCTGGCCAGTCCGCAAAACGACGCGGCGGTCGCGCCCCTGCGCGCCCAGGTGAGCGGATTGAAGTTGGAGCGGGATGCCCGCAACGGTTCCGTGCGCTGGCTCCGCGCCCAACGCGGCTTTCTCACCGTCGCCGGTGGCGCGGGCAAGGGACTGAGCCAGTCGTTTCTCGATGCCGTGCCGGCCTCCGACCCGCAACGCGTGGTCAAGGCGTTTGTCAATGAACATGCCGCGCTCTTCGGTCACGATGCCGGCGCGTTTGCCCTGGCAACCGTGAAGGTGGACGCCCGCACACCCGCCAGCGGCTTGCGCACCATCATCTGGCAGCAAAAGCTGGACGACATCTCCGTGTATGGCGGCTTGTTCGTTGGCCATCTCACGCGCAACGATGAATTGATCTCCGTTTCGGATCGGATGGTGCCGGACCTGGCGCAGGCCGCCGCCGCCATCCCGAATCGCAGCCAGTTGGTCGCCACTCCGCCACTCACGGCGGCCGAAGCCGTCCGGCGCGCCGCGCTGAATCTGGGTGATGACGGCAGCGCGCTCGGTTTGACGAGCGTGGGACCGGTGGTGGGCGCCGAGCAAAAGCAAAGCTTTCTTTCCAACCGGCTCGTGGGCGAGGGCAATGCGCAACTGGTCTGGCTGCCGCTCAACAACGGGCAGGTGCAGTTGTGCTGGCAGGTCATCCTTACCAGCCGCGTGCGGCCCGAGATGTATCTCCTGTTGGTTGATGCGCAGATGGGTGACGTGGCGTTGCGCCGCTGCCTGACGGCCTACATCAGCAACGCGACGTACAACATTTACCCCAGCGACAGCCCTTCACCCTTCTCGCCCAGCTTGGCGACGCCTTCAAACTTCCAGCCGCCGATTGTCCTGCGCACGAACGTGACGTTCGCGGCGCTGGACACCAACGCTTCGCCCGCCGGCTGGATTCCCGATGGCGGCAACGAAACGGTCGGTAACAATGTGGACGCACACTTGGATCGCAACGACGACAATCAGCCGGACCTGCCGCGGCCCCAGGGTAATCCCAACCGCGTCTTCAACCCGCCGCTCGATCTTTCCAAAGCTCCCTCCACCTATGGTGACGCGAGCGTGGTGAATTTGTTTTATTGGAATAATTTCATGCACGACCGGACCTATGAACTCGGTTTCACGGAGGCCTTCGGAAATTTTCAGGGGACCAATTTTGGCCGCGGCGGTGTGGGTGGTGACGCCGTGCAGGCGGATGCGCAGGATGGCAGCGGGTTCAACAACGCCAATTTTTCCACGCCCCCGGACGGCGGGGCCGGCCGGATGCAGATGTACCTCTTCGATGGGCCCAACCCGGATCGGGATGGCGACCTGGACGCGGAAGTCATGTGTCATGAATACACTCACGGCGTGAGCAGCCGGTTGTTGGGCGGAGGGGTGGGCATCAGCGAATTGCAAACGGGCGGAATGGGCGAAGGCTGGTCCGATTTTTACGGGGAATCTCTGTTGAGCGAGCCGACGGACGACCCGCGGGCGAATTACGCCTCAGGCGGATACGTCTCCTACCAGTTGGGTGGACTGCAGGAGAATTATTATTTTGGCATCCGCCGGTATCCCTATACAACAGACATGAGCAAGAATCCGCTCACGTTGAAGGACATTGATCCCACGCAGGCGGATGCCCATGCCGGAGTGCCCATCAGTCCCATCAGTGGTGGCGGCCCCGCCGACGAAGTCCATAACATGGGAGAAGTCTGGTGCGTCACATTGTGGGAGGCCCGCGCCAACCTGATCGAAAAGTTGGGGCCAACGCTCGGCAACCAGACCATGCTCCAACTGGTGACGGACGGCCTGAAACTCGCCCCGGCCAATGCGACGTTCCTGGAAGCGCGCGATGGAATCTTGGCGGCCGACGAGGCTTATAGCGGTGGAGATAATCTGGCGGAACTTTGGTATGGCTTTGCCAAACGCGGGATGGGTTACAGCGCCACGGTGCCGACTTCTGATACGACGATCGGCGTGCATGAGGCTTACGATGTGCCGGATTACGTCATTGTCGGCCCGCCCGACGGAGTCCTGGAAATTGCCGTGACCCCTGCCACGTCTTCCGCCCTCTTCGGCGGGGCGACCAATCAGATTGCCGTGCGCATTACGGATGGCAGTTCGGTGACCAACGCCACCATCGTTGCCACCATGAGCACCGGGGAGTCACTCAACTTCCGCAACGACGGCGTGGCGCCGGACCTGACCGCGAACAACGCGATCTACACCGCCGATTACGCCACTCCGAACCTCAACACCAATGTCACGCTGACGCTGGTCATCAGCGCGCCCGAGAAGGATACGGCCACCAACGTGATCAACTACGTCATCGTGCCGATACCACTCAATGACAATTTCACCAATGCGGCCAAGGTGGTCGCCACGGGCGGCAGTTTCATAACCAATAACAAACGCGCCACCATGGAGCCGGGCGAACCGCTGCACGCCGGCGATCCGTCGGTGGCGGCGTCCTTGTGGTGGAACTTTACGCCGGCCAACAACGGTTCGGTGCTCATTGATACGGCGGGCAGCACCTTCAACACGGTCCTGGCGGTGTACACCAACAACACCCTCGCCACGCTGGTCCCGGTAGTTTCGGCGGACGATGTCGGCGTCCGGCAGCAAGCGTACGTGTTTCTGCCAGCTCTGGGGGGAGTCACCTACCGCATTGCCGCGGCCAGCTACGACGCCAACAGCACCGGCACGCTGCGTCTGGCGGTCACGCCCGGTGGCATTCCAGACACGAACCCGCCCAGTGTGACGGTGTCGTCGCCGCTCAGCGGATTGACCGTGGCCACCAATCGGATTTTCCTCGTCGGCAGCGCCATTGATCCCGACCCCAATCCCTCGGGATTGCAACAGGTGGAAGTGCGCGTGAATCGCGGGGCGGCCGGCACGACGCGGGATGACGTCAACAACGCAACGACGGTTTCCGACCTCGTCAGCACCAACTGGACGAAATCCGCCGGATTGTTTGAAGGGCTGAACATCATTCAAGTCAGCGTCAAGGACGTCGCCGGGAACCGGTCCACGCCGGTGACCTTGCAGGTCACCTACCGGCCGCAGGATCCGCCGAACGATATTTTTGCCAATGCCACGCTGCTGACGGGCGCAGCCGATACCAACACCGCCAATACCCTCAATGCCACCAAGGAGTTGGGCGAACCGAATCACGCCGGCAACCCGGGCGGCAAATCCGCTTGGTGGAAATATCAACCCTCCGCTGATGGCGAATTGATTTTGTCCACGACCAATTCCACCTTCGATACGCTGCTGGCGGTGTATCAGGGCAGTTCGGTTGGAGCGCTGACGTTGGTTGCTCAGAACGACGACGCCCCGGATGCCACGGACGGCACCAGCTTGCTGGCGGTGCCCGTGCGCGCCAACCAAATCTATCGCATCGCGGTGGATGGTTATGACGGAGCCGGTGGCGCAGTCTTCCTGGAGTATTTCTTCAACCCGGCGACAGTCTATCGGTTGACGGTCAGCGCGGGCGCGGGCGGGGCCGTCACCCCCGGCTCGCAGGACGTGGTCGCCGGCCACAGCGTCACCGTGACCGCCACTCCGAATGCCGGTTATCTGTTCAACCAATGGTCCGGCGACGTGGTAGGCGTGGCCAATTCCATCGCGGTGTTGATGAATGGCAACCGTTCCGTCACGGCGAATTTCTCCGCCGCCACTTACACGGACGGGTTTGAATCCGGCGACTTTAGCGCCCTGGGTTGGACCACCGGCGGCGCCGTGCCGTGGCTCGTGGAGAACACCAATGTTGCGGCGGGCAACTTCGCGGCGCGCTCCGGTGTCATTGGCCCGAGCCAGAGCAGTTCCCTGTTCCTGACGAAGAATCTCCGGGCGGGCATCGGGACGTTCGATCTGCGCGTCAGTTCCGAGGTGAATTGGGATGTCTTCTCGTTCCGCCTGGATGGCGTGGTCCTGCAACAGTGGTCCGGGGAGTTGAACTGGACGACCTATTCCTTCCCGGTGAGCGCGGGAACGCACACGATGGAATGGCGTTATGCCAAGGATCCGAACAACAGCTCCGGCTTCGACGGCGCCCTGATTGACAACGTCAACCTGCCGCTCGTGGTTCCGTTCGATGCCTCGACGCCGGCCTTCCTGACCGCACAGCGGCAGTCCGATGGCCTGGTGTTCATCAACCTGACCGGTCAGGTCAACCAGACGTATCTGGTGCAGGCTTCCACCGATCTGCAATCGTGGGAGACCATCTCCACCGTCGTGCTGGTCAATGGCTCGGCCAATGTGCTGGATCCCAACAGCCAGACGAATCCCATGCGGTACTACCGCGCCGTCGCCACCGCTCCCTGAGCGGGCGGAGCCGATGACGGCCGGGAAACCGCTTGCGGCTGGTTTGGGATGAAAACCTACGGGATCACGGGTGGCATGGGCATGGGCAAATCCACCAGCGCGCAACTTCTGCGTGAACGCGGTGTGGCGGTGGTGGACACTGACGACCTGGCCCGGGAGGTCGTGCAGCCGGGTGAACCCGCCCTGACCGAAATCCAAAGCGTTTTTGGCCACGGATTCGTCACCGCCGACGGAC
Source organism: uncultured Bifidobacterium sp. (assembly GCA_964561105.1). Lineage (GTDB taxonomy): Bacteria > Verrucomicrobiota > Verrucomicrobiia > Limisphaerales > JADLHS01 > JADLHS01. Next base: position 26,567 of record CAZLOH010000006.1, read on the forward strand.
AATTGCAACGGGACGCCCTGGCGGCCCGCGTCTTCAGCGATCCGGTCGCCCGGGAAAAACTTGAAGCCATCCTCCATCCCCGAATTCGTCAGCGCTGGCAGGCGCAGTTGCAAGCCTGGCGCGCCGCCGGTCGGCTAGCGGCTGGGGTCATCATCCCATTGCTCTTCGAGACCCGAGCGGAATCAGAATTCGATCTGGTGGTGTGCGTGGCCTGCACGGCGACCACGCAGCAGGAGCGGTTGCGAACGCGTGGTTGGACCACCGAACACATCGAACAGCGTCTGGCCGCGCAACTGCCCGTAACGGAGAAAATGGCGCGGGCGCATCGGGTCGTCTGGTCCGAAGGCGCGCTGGCGACGCATGATCGGCAGTGGGATCGCATCCTCGCCGAACGCTGATTCTTTCCCGCGTAAAACAGTTTTCATCCCGGTCGCGGGTTGTTAGCCTGCGGGCGCATGATTCTCACGTCCGATGAACTGCGCCGACTCGTCGAGTCGAAACATCGTTCTCCCCACTCGGTTCTTGGCATGCACGCGTTGCCCGATGGCTCCGGTTTGGTGGTCCGCGCCCGCCTGCCACACGCCGCGAAGGTGGAGGTGCATCCGGTGGGAGCAGGCGTGCCGCCGTCTTTCGAGTTGCACCGGATTCATGACCAGGGCGGCATCTTCGAGGGAACGACCACCGCGACCAGGGAAATTTACCCTTACGAACTTGCGATCACCGACGGGCAGGGTCAGGCGCGGCGCACGCGCGATCCCTACTCCTTTCTGCCGACGTTGAGCGAGGATGATCTGTACCTCTTCGGCAAAGGCGACGAGCGGAAACTCTATGACAAACTTGGGGCGCAACTTCGCACGGTCGCCGGCGTGGCGGGCACGAGTTTTTCCGTCTGGGCGCCGAACGCGCAACACATCAGCGTGGTGGGAGAATTCAACCACTGGGACGGGCGCATCCACCCGATGCGCGCGCTCGGATCGTCCGGGGTATGGGAGCTTTTCATTCCGGGCGTCGGTGAAGGCGCGATCTACAAGTTTGAGTTGCTGGATGCCAACCAACATCGCCGGCTCAAGGCGGACCCGTGCGGATTTTTCATGGAAGTGCCGCCGAAACAGGCGTCCATCGTGTGGAACAACAAGAAGTTCAAGTGGACGGACGCCGCGTGGTTGAGGCAGCGGAGCCAGGGCGATCCCCTGAAATCCCCGCTCAGCATTTACGAACTGCACATCGGGTCGTGGCGCAAAAAAAGCAAGGCTGAGTCGTTCGGCTACCGCGAGCTGGCGGCCCCGCTCATCGCCTATCTCCAGCAACTCGGGTTCACGCACGTTGAATTCATGCCGCTGGCCGAGCACGCGTTCTATCCGTCGTGGGGCTACCAGATTACCGGCTTCTACGCGCCGACGAGTCGCTACGGCACGCCGGAAGACTTGCAATACCTGGTCAATGAACTGCACCACGCCGGCTTCGGAGTCATCGTGGACTGGGTGCCGGCGCATTTCCCGCGCGACGACTGGGCGCTGGCCAAGTTTGACGGCACGGCGCTTTACGAACACGCGGACCCGCGCAAGGGCGCGCATCAGGATTGGGGCACGCTCATCTTCAACTACGGGCGCCATGAGGTCATGAATTTCCTCATCGCCAACGCGCTGTTCTGGTGCGAGCGCTACCACATTGATGGGTTGCGGGTGGATGCGGTGGCTTCGATGCTTTACCTGGATTACTCCCGGAAACACGGCGAATGGATTCCCAATAAATTTGGCGGACGCGAGAACCTCGAGGCGATTGAATTTCTGCGCCAGTTCAATCATCTCGTCCACACGGAGTTCCCCGGCGTGATGACCATCGCCGAGGAATCCACCGCCTGGCCGCAGGTGACCCGGCCGCCCTACGTCGGCGGGCTGGGCTTCTCGATGAAGTGGAACATGGGCTGGATGCACGACACGCTGGAGTATTTCAAGCACGACCCCGTGCATCGCCAGTATCATCAGCACGATCTCACCTTCGCGATGCTGTATCAGTATCACGAGAATTTCATCCTGCCGCTGTCGCACGATGAGGTCGTCCACGGCAAAGGCTCGTTGCTGCGGCGGATGCCGGGCGATGACTGGAAGCGGTTCGCGAATCTGCGCGCGTTGCTGGGTTATCAATGGTTGTTCCCCGGCAAGAAGCTGCTCTTCATGGGCTGCGAAATCGGGCAGAGCGGCGAGTGGAACGCGAACGCCGAGGTCGAGTGGCGGCTGCTTCAAGCCGGGCCGTATCATCAGGGCGTGCAGCAACTCGTCGCCGATCTGAACCGGCTTTATCGCGCGGAGCCCGGGTTGTGGCGGTCGGACTTCGACAGCGTGGGCTTCGAATGGATTGACGCCTCGGACAATCACAACAGCGTGCTGTCCTACATCCGCCGCGAGCCCGAGCGGGTGAGCGAACTGGTCATCATCCTGAACCTCACGCCGGTGTCGCGACTCAAGTATCGCATCGGGTTGCCGCGACCGGGGAAGTGGTTCGAGGTTTTGAACACCGATGCGGCGGTTTACGGTGGCAGCAATGTTGGCAATTACGGCAGCGTGCTGGCCGGGGAGCAGAAAATGCACAACCAGCCGTATTCGGCGGAGTTCACGCTGCCCCCGCTCAGTGTCATGGTGTTCAAGCCAGAGCAGCCGTACGTGCCTCCCGAGCCGAAAGCAAAGGCGGAGGTCGCGCCGTCAGTCAAAGCGCCAGTGAAAGAAAAGGCGAAGCCGGCCAGGCAAACCGCAGCGCCCCCAACCAAGCCGTCGGCATGAGCGCGCGCCGAACACTTTCCCTCACGCTTTCCTCTTCCCATGCCCCGCCCGGTGAGGTCACCGGGCCGGCACACTGTCGGCCGGGTCGTCCGCCCCGGCGTCAGTTCATGGTTGCCAGGTGCGATTCGAAGCTCATGGGAAGAATGCTCCCAAACAAGTTTCGCGCTTTGAACCCAAGAACTGTAGCCGCCGACGTGAGGAGGCGGAGAAACCTGCTGCTCAACCGCGTCCGCCTCGTTACCCCGGCGGCTACGGTGGGAAGGTTCAGGGCGAGGGCGGGTGTTACTCCAATCTCAAAACCCAACCATGTCTGAAGTCTTCCACGCGCTCGGATTGCACATGCACCAGCCGCTCGGGAATCTGGTGACGTTGCACAATTCCGGCGAGGGCTGGGAGGCCAGGCAAATCCTTTGGTGCTACGACCGCGTCACCCGCATGTTGGACCAGTATTGGGACGTGGCACGCCTGCACCTGAGCTTCTCCGGCACGCTGCTCAAGCAACTTGAAGATCCCGGCATCCGGGAAACCTTTGGCGATGTCGTGAACATCGCGGATTTCATGCACCGTTACCGGTGCTCGAACATCGAGTTCGTGGGCAGCGGATTGTATCACCCGGTTTATCCCCTCACGCCGCCGGCGGATTGGGACGCGCAAACGGATTGGTGGAAGGGGCTGGGGCGCCAGTTGCTCGGCCGCGAACAGTTCCCTGGCTTCTGGCCGCCGGAGATGGGTTTTTGCATGGAGATGATTCCCATGCTGGCGCGGCACGGGTTCAAGTACGTGCTGGTGGATTCCATCTATCTCAAGCCGAAACGCGAGATGCGTTGGGAGGAAACGCGCTATCGCCCGTACCTCGCGCGTTTCGGCGGCGCGGAGATCGTCGTCGTCCCGCGTGACCGCGATTTGTCCAACGCGCAACTTTCCGGTCTCGATCCCGGTTGGTTTCAGAACGAAGTCTATCAACGCACCAAACATTGCGATTTTCCCGCGCTGGTGACCACGTGGACCGATGGCGAGAACGGCGGCTGGTTTCGCGCCCCGCAGGTCGAGTCGGGCTTCTGGGGGTTCTTCTACAAACCAATCCTGGACCGCTATCGGGCCGGCACCCTGGGGTTCACGCCCATTCACATCAGCGAATATCTCCGCCGCTTTCCGCCAACCGAGGAAGTGGAGGTGCATCGCGGAGCCTGGAACACCGAGCACCACTGGGGCGGCGACTTCACGCAATGGACCGGCTCGTTGCTGCAAAAAAAGGGCTGGGATGAGGTGCGGCGCGCGAGCGATTACTACTGGCAGGTGAAGCAGGCGTTTGACCAACGCCCGGAGTCATTCCCCGAAGCGGACGAAGTGCGGCGGCTGATCGTCCGCGCCTACGACCATCTGTTGACCGCCGAGACCAGTTGCAACTTTTACTGGGGCAGTCGCTGGGTGCATCGCTCCTTTGATGAGCTGGAGCAAACCTATCATTTGCTCGACACGGCGCAGGGAAAAATGCAAACCACGAATTGACAGCCATGCGCAAGAATGGACACGGAAGCAGTCTGGCCGGCAGCGGAAAGCAAAACGCCCCGCGGCGGTGGGCGCGCGGGCGCCGGGCCAGAAACGGTTTCATCGCTGCGTTCTGCCACGACAGTCCAGGACGCGCCGCGCCTGCTGAGCTTCGGGCCTATTCATCCCCATTCGCAGTCACCCAACCTTGAGCATGTATATCATCCAAATCGCATCCGAATGTGCGCCGGTGGCCAAGGTGGGCGGCTTGGGCGACGTGGTGTTTGGCCTGAGTCGCGAACTGGAGATTCGCGGCAACTCGGTGGAGATCATTCTCCCGAAATACGACTGCCTGCGCTACGACCAGATTTACGGACTGCAGGTCGCCTATCAGGATTTATGGGTGCCGTGGTATGACTCTGCCGTTCACTGCACGGTGTTCTTCGGGTTTGTTCACGGGCGCAAATGTTTCTTCATTGAGCCGCACTCCAGCCACAACTTTTTCAACCGTCGCGTTTTCTACGGCCAGGCGGATGACGATCAACGGTTCACCTTTTTCTGCCGGGCCGCGCTCGAATTCATGCTCAAGAGCGGGAAGCATCCGGAGATCATCCACTGTCACGACTGGCAGACGGGACTGGTGCCGGTGTTGCTTTACGAAATGTATCAACCCCAGGGGATGCGGCATCCGCGCGTTTGCTACACGCTGCATAACCTGCAACACCAGGGCATCACCCGCGAGCACATCCTCCGCGCCACCGGCCTGCACCGCCCCGCCTACTTTTTTCACCCGGACCGGTTGCAGGATAATTTCAATCACGCCGCGATCAACCTGATGAAGGCGGGCATCGTGTATTCCAATTTCATCACCACGGTGTCGCCGCGTTATCGGGGGGAGATTCTGCACACGTCCCAGAATTACGGTCTCGGTCATACGCTTCACGTGCATCAAGGCAAGCTGGGCGGCATTTTGAATGGCGTGGACTACGACGTGTGGAATCCGGAAACCGACCGCCACATCCGGCGGCGCTACGGCATTGACTCGCTCGAGGGCAAGTATGAGAACAAGCAGGCGCTACGTCAGCGGTTCTGGTTGCGCGAGGGGTTGAAGCCGATTGTCTGTTATGTGGGCCGGCTCGATCACCAGAAAGGTCTGCCGTTGATCGCCCATGCCGTCCACTATTGCCTCAGCAACGGCTGCCAGTTCGTGCTCCTGGGCACGGCACCGGATGATCGGGTGGCCGGACAGTTTTGGGGCATGAAGCGCCACTACAACGACAATCCCGACTGTCATCTCGAATTGAGTTTCAACGAGGAACTGTCCCGGCTGATCTACGCCGGCTCGGATCTGATCATTGTGCCGAGCCTGTTCGAGCCGTGCGGCCTCACGCAGATGATCGGTTTGAAATATGGCACGGTGCCCGTGGTGCGGGCAACCGGTGGGCTGGCCGACACGGTGTTCGACGCCGATCACGCGTCCAGGCCGTTCCACGAACGAAACGGCTATACGTTCAATGATTTCAACCACGCGGGCATCGAGTCCGCCCTTCACCGTGCCATTGGTTTGTGGTATTCCTACCCGAACTACTTCCGCGAACTCATGGTGAACGGCATGCGCTGCGACTACTCGTGGAACCATCCGGGCGGGCACTACCTGAACGTGTACGATTACATCCGGGACAAGTGAGCCTTGCGCCGACCGGCCTCGAGCGAGACAAACCTTGATATGATTGCGATCCCGTGCAGACTCCCGGCGATGGCTTCCAAACCTCTTCCAGAAATCCGGGATTTGTGGTACAACTTTGGGTGGAAAACTTCCGCACTTGGACGCTTGATTTGTGCAAAACTCGGGAGCCGACCTTTGGTTGCCGCGCTCGCGTTTCAAGCGGTGCTCTCCAGCGCCTCGGAGCGAGGTGGATCCACGCGGTTGATCGCTCCCAATCGGGGTTGAGGCATGAGCTTCTCAAACTTCTTTGAACAACCCATTCTCAATTCGCCCTACGCTTTTCCCGGGCGTCATTGGGAGCTGGACCCAGACGGTCAGCCCACCAACAACATTCTCGACTCCCGTCGAAGTTCTGCCTTCGTCACGCCGGTCCCCAAACCGAAGAAGCGCCGGCGCGGTGATGCCGCGAAACAAAGCGACCTGCTCCTTCAAGATGAAGAAGGCATCTCCACCGCAGATCAGCAATACCAGACTCATACCACGATCAACGAGATTCGCGGTTACGTGAAGCAATGGCGGGAACTGCCCAATCCGGACCAGTGGCAGGTCACGCCCGAGACGGCGCGTCTGCTCCAGCATTGGCGCAGCTATCCTTTTCAAAGCACCCGCCCATTCTTTTGTCAGGTGGAAGCCATCGAGACGGCCATCTGGCTGACGGAAGTCGCCCCGCGCTATGGCGAGCGCGGCCCGAAACTCCTGCGCGCCCTGCAAACCGTCAACACCGAAGCCAATCCAGAATTGTTTCGGCTCGCCCTCAAACTCGCTACCGGGGCTGGCAAGACGACCGTCATCGCCATGCTGATCGCGTGGCAAACGATCAATGCGGTGCGTCGGCCTGCCAGCAAAACCTTCACTTGCGGCTTCCTGGTCTGCGCTCCCGGCATCACCATTCGCGACCGCCTCCGCGTGGTGTTGCCGAGTGACCCGGACAACTACTACGAGCACCGGGAACTCGTGCCGGCGGATTTGCTCGGCGAAATCAAGCGCGCCAAGATCGTCATCACAAACTATCACGCCTTCAAACGGCGCGAGCGGTTGGAAGTTTCCAAAGTGGGACGCTCGCTGCTAAAGGGCCGCGGGCCGGAACTCGAAACCTTGGAGACGGAAGGTCAGATGCTCCAGCGCATCATGCCCGATCTCATGGGCCTGAAAAACGTCCTCGTCATCAACGACGAAGCCCACCACTGCTACCGCCACAAAGTCACGCCGGAGGGAGTGGAGGAGGATGAAGACGTCGCGATTGAGGAAAAGGAGGAAGCCGCGAAGAACAGTGAAGCCGCCCGCCTTTGGATTTCCGGCGTCGAAGCGGTGAAACGCAAGCTCGATGTCCGCACCGTCTTCGATCTCTCCGCCACGCCGTTCTTTCTGCGCGGGTCTGGTTACGCGGAAGGCACGTTGTTCCCTTGGACCGTGTGCGACTTCTCGCTCATGGACGCCATCGAATGTGGCATCGTCAAGCTCCCGCGCGTGCCGGTGGCGGACAACGTCCCCGGCGCGGACATGCCCATTTACCGCAACCTGTGGGAACACATCGGCCAGCGGATGCCCCGGAAGGGACGCGGCAAAGCGGGCACCCTCGACCCACTCAACCTCCCGGTGCAGTTGCAGACCGCGCTCGATGCCCTGTACGGCCACTACAAGAAAACCTACGACCTTTGGAACGCGGAGAAAATCACCGTCCCACCCGTGTTCATCGTCGTCTGCAACAATACGTCCACCTCCAAGCTCGTTCACGATTACATCGCCGGCTTCTACCGCCCTGGCGCAGACGGAAAGACTCCCATTCACCACGCCGGCCGCCTCGAACTGTTCCGCAACTACGACGAGTCCGGCCACCGCTTCCCGCGTGCGCGCACGCTCCTGATTGACAGTGAACAACTCGAATCCGGTGAAGCGCTCGACAAGGACTTCCGCGAAATGGCGGCGGACGAGATTGAGCGCTTCCGCCGCGAAATGATCGAACGCGGCGAGGTGGAGAAGGCGCGCAAGATTACCGACCAGGATTTGCTTCGCGAAGTGATGAACACCGTCGGCAAGGCCGGCAAACTCGGCGAACAAGTCCGCTGCGTCGTCTCGGTTTCCATGCTGACCGAAGGCTGGGACGCCAATACCGTCACCCACATCCTCGGCGTGCGCGCTTTCGGCACGCAATTGCTTTGCGAACAAGTCGTCGGGCGCGGCCTGCGCCGTCAGTCGTACGACCTCGACGAAAACGGACGGCTCTCCGTCGAATACGCCGACATCCTCGGCATCCCGTTCGACTTCACCGCGAAGCCGGTTGTGGCTCCGCCCAAACCGCCCCGGCCCGTCACTCACGTTTTTGCCGTGCGCCCCGACCGCGACGCGCTGGCCATCCGCTTTCCGCGCGTTGAAGGCTATCGCGTCGAGTTGCCGGAATCCGGTCTGTCCGCCAAGTTCAAAGCCGATTCCGCGCTCCGCTTGACGCCAAAACTGGTTGGGCCATCCATCGTCCGCAACGAAGGCATCGTGGGCGAGGGCGTCACGTTGACGCTTGAATATCTGAACGGCGTGCGACCCGCCACGATTGTTTTTCATCTGGCGCGGCATCTTTTGTTCACCAAGTACCGCGACCCTGGTGAGGAACCCAGGCTTCACTTGTTCGGACAGCTCAAGCGCATTGTCCGGCAATGGATGGACGAAGGCTGCCTCACATGCGCCGGTGGCACCTATCCCGCCCAGGTGCTCTATCGCGAAATCGCCGACCTCGCCTGCGAACGCATCAAGTCCGCCATCACCGAAACGATGAAAGGCGAAAACCAGATCCAGGTCATCCTGGACGCCTACAATCCGGAAGGCTCGACCGCGCACGTCAATTTCACGACCTCGAAGCGCACCTGCTGGAAAACCGACCCCCGCAAATGTCACCTCAACTGGGTCGTCTGCGACAGCGATTGGGAAGCGGAATTCTGTCGCGTGGCCGAAGCGCATCCTCAAGTCCGGGCTTACGTCAAGAATCAAGGGCTGGGCTTTGAAGTGCCCTATCTCATGGGGAGCACACCGCACAAATACCTGCCCGACTTCATCGTGCAGGTGGACGATTCTCTCTCGCCCCCATCGGGGGACTTGAGCCGCTTGGGAAGCGGCGAAAGGAATTCGCCGGAGGCGAAGGCCCTAGCGGGGCCGAGCGAGCGGGCGCGAGCGAGTCACTGGGCCGGGGTGAGGGGGCAGCCGGATTTCCTCAACCTCATCGTCGAGATCAAAGGCTTTCGCGGCGAGGACGCGAAAGAAAAAGCCAACACCATGAAGTCCTACTGGATCCCCGGCGTGAACCATCTCGGCAAGTTCGGCCGCTGGGTCTTCGTTGAATTCCGCAGCGTCTTCGACATTGACTCTGACTTTGACAAGCTCATCAAATCTTACGCAAAGCCATGAGACTGAACCCATGATGACCTTTCGCGACCATCGCCTGCGTGACTTCGCCGTGCCGATGAGCACCAACTGGTTGCTCAACGACCTGGCCGAAGCCAAGGGAAAGCAGGAGCTTTACACGCGCCAGTCTCCCCAGGTCCTCAAGGCATTGCGCGAAATGGCGCTCGTGCAAAGCGTCGAGTCTTCCAACCGCATCGAAGGCGTGACCGTTGCCCCCGACCGTTTGCGGCCGCTTGTCCTCGGCCATGCGCGGCCCAAAGACCGTTCCGAACAGGAGATTGCCGGCTATCGCAGCGCGTTGAACCTTATCCACACCGAGGCGGAGAAATTGCAAATCAATCCCGACTTGCTTCGCCGTCTGCACAAACTCTGTCAGGATGGCAGCGGCGACGCCGGGGAATTCAAGCGCATTGACAACGAAGTCATTGAACTCCGGCCCGGCGCTGCGCCCATCGTGCGATTCAAATGCGTCTCCGCCAAAGCCACACCCGCCGCCGTGGACGAACTCTGTCTGGTTTATCGCCACGCCATTGACCAGGACCACATCCCGCCGCTCGTCGCCATCGGCGCGCTCGTTCTGGATTTCCTCTGCATCCATCCGTTCCGCGACGGCAACGGGCGCGTCTCCCGCCTGCTCACTCTGCTTGCGCTCTACCAGCACGGCTACGAAGTTGGGCGTTACATCAGCCTTGAGCGCCTCATTGAGGAATCCAAAGAAGATTACTATCACGTCCTCCAACAGAGTTCCCAACGCTGGCACGACGGCAAACACGAGTTGCTCCCGTGGCTCAATCATTTCCTCGCCATCGTCCGGCGCGGCTACACTGAATTTGAAAAGCGTGCGGGCGACGTGAAAGCGCCGCGTGGCGCAAAAGCTGGACTTGTTCTTAACGCCATCCGCCAGCAACACGGGGAGTTTCGGCTCGCCGACATCGAACACGCCTGCCCCGGAGTGGGTCGCGAATGGATTCGCTCTTTGCTGACTGATTTGAAAGCGGCGGGCGATGTGTCTTGTCGGGGCAAAGGTCCAGCCGCCCGCTGGCAGTATTTGAGGAGTAAGGGTAGTAACTCCTGAGTGAGGGTAGTAATGAGGGTATTAACTCAAAAGCGTGCAGGAATGAGTGTATTAACCGCAAATCAAGAATCCCAACGGGATTCCAGCCGTCAGCCCAGGGTTGCGAGTCCGCGAGCTACCCTGGGTCGCGTGGTGCGATTCGATTCTACCCCGAAGGGGTTGCGTCGCCGGGCGAGGGGAGCGGCGGGCTGCAACCCCGTTGGGGTTGGCGGGGTGTTTTGTGAACGCATACCCAGGGTAGTGCCTGCGGCACAACCCTGGGCTGAAGGCTGGAACACCGTTGGTGTTCCCCGCAGACCACCCGGAACAAAAGACAATTCGCGTCCATTCGCGTCCATTCGCGGTTGAAAAATTGTTATGCCTCCCAAAAAGAAATCCACCGGCAAAACCATCGCCACCCTCAAGCACGCCGACGCCACCCGCAAAAACCTGCCACGGTGGAATACCAGTCCCTCATGCGCGAGGCCGACAAATCCCCCGTCCAGGTCGCCTACCAACGCCGCAATCGCGACCTCGACCCCCAATTCGTCTGGCGCGGCAAGGACGACCAGGACTGGTCCGACCTCGTCATCCCCGCCCCGCCGCTCTACATCCAGGAAAAGGTTCACCCCAAAGTCCTCATTGACGACCTTGTTCAACAAACCACCAGCCACAAGTCACAAGCCACTGGCTTTCAGATTGACCTCTTCTCCGATTTCAACGGCCTGCCCCGCGACGCCCGCGCCACCGAGTTCTACCAGCACGACGCCCACTGGTCCAACCGCATGATCCTCGGCGACAGCCTGCAAGTCATGGCCTCGCTCGCCGAACGCGAGGGCCTGCGCGGCAAAGTCCAGTGCCTCTACGTTGACCCGCCCTACGGCATCAAATTCAATTCCAACTTCCAATGGTCCACCACCAGCCGCGACGTGAAGGACGGCAACGCCGACCACATCACCCGCGAACCCGAACAGGTCAAAGCCTTCCGCGACACCTGGCGCGACGGCATCCACAGCTACCTCACCTACCTGCGCGACCGCCTCACCGTCGCCCGCGATTTGCTCGCCGACTCCGGCTCCATCTTCGTCCAAATCGGCGATGAAAATGTCCATCGCGTCCGAGGAGTGATGGATGAGGTGTTCGGCGATGAAAATGCAGTCTCCTTCATCACTGTCGTAAAAACGACGGGCGCGGGAAGTCCTGCAATCGGAACGAACGTGTTGGCCGCCGTAAACGACTACGTGCTTTGGTATGCCAAAGACATCCGCCAGATAAAATACCGGCAGATTTACGAGGGACGTGTCTTTGGCGCCGAAGGTTCGACGCAATACAACCTACTCGAACCGCCAGACGGCGGATTCGTCCGCTCAATGTCGGACGAGGAAAAGACCGAACCTTCTGCCATTCCTGACGGCTGGAGAATCATAGCTCACGATAACCTGACTTCCCAAACGGGAGCAGAAACCACTCAGCAGCCGATTGAGTGGCAGGGACGGGAATATCGCCCCAACAAGGGCGGCTGGAAAACGAATGCCCAAGGAGCTTCGCGGCTCGTTAAATCAACCCGAGTTTTGGCTATCGGGAACACTCTTCGTTACCGCCGTCGCTTTTCAGACTTTGGGAACATCCCTATTCACAACTTTTGGATGAAATTTCGGACGAGTGGCTTTTCCGATCAAAAAGTCTATGTGGTCCAGACCAACCCCGGGATCATCGAACGCTGCCTTCTCATGGCCACCGACCCCGGCGACCTCGTGCTGGACCCGACTTGCGGCAGCGGCACGACGGCTTACGTCGCCGAGCAATGGGGACGCCGCTGGATCACCATTGACACCAGCCGCGTCGCCCTCGCGCTGGCCCGCGCCCGCATCATGGGCGCGCGTTATCCCTACTACCTCCTCGCCGACAGCCGCGACGGCCAACGCAAGGAAGCCGAAATCACCAAAACCATTCCCAGCGAACAGCCCACCCACGACAACATCCGCCACGGCTTCGTTTATGAGCGCGTCCCGCACATCACCCTCAAATCCATCGCCAACAACGCCGAGATAGATGTCTTATGGGAGCAGGCGCAGAAGACAATCGCTCCGTTGCTAACGCAACTGAGCGAAGTGATTAGTGGCAAGGGGCTAGTGGCTAGCGATCGGAAAACCAGCCACCAGCCACAAGCCACTCCTCACTCCCTCGCCGAGTGGGAAGTGCCGCATGAGTTTCCAAAGGAATGGCCGACGGCTGCCAAGCCGTTGCACGAACAGTTCTGGCAGGCGAGGGTCGCGCGTCAGCGCGAAATAGACGCCTCCATCGCCGCCAAAGCCGAATTTGAATACCTCTACGACAAACCTTACGACGACAAATCCAAAGTCCGCGTCGCCGGCCCGTTCACCGTGGAAAGCGTTTCGCCGCATCGGATGCTTACGGTCAACGAAAAGGACGAAGTGGTGGACGGGTGGAAGATGTCCGAAAAGAAAAGCCAGACCCCCTTCGCCGGCACGCCAGACTTCGCGTCCGTCATTCTCGAAAACCTGAAACTCGCCGGCGTGCAACAAGCGCACAAGGAAGACCGCATCACCTTCACCTCGCTCACCGGCTGGCCCGGCAAATACATCTGCGCCGAGGGCCGCTTTGAGGCCAGTGATGAGTGGCTTGTGACTTGTGGCTCGCTAAAGTCCTCTCACCAGCCACCAGCCACTAGCCACAAACCACTCGCCGTCCGCAGGGCGGCGATCTTCATCGGCCCGGAATTCGGCACCGTCTCGCGTCCCGACCTCGTCGCCGCCGCCCGCGAAGCCGCCGACGCGAATTTCGACGTGCTCCTCGCGTGCGCCTTCAACTACGACGCCCATTCCGCCGAGTTCGAGAAACTCGGTCGCATCCCTGTGCTCAAAGCGCGGATGAACCCCGACCTCCACATGGCGGGTGAATTGAAGAACACCGGCGCCGGCAACCTCTTCGTCGTCTTCGGCGAGCCGGATATTGAAGTGGTTAGTGGCTTGTGGCTGGTGACTCGTGGGGGCAGGCTCGTGGCCGACTATGAGCACATTAAAGAGCTATCGGGACTTGGAAGTCTGGAAGAAATCAATCGCCTGGGTGGAAACGATTTACCTCGCCTCAAAAGCCTTTCCTCAAGAGGAGCGCTATGGACTGACCAGCCAGGTGCGACGGGCAGCGGTGTCGGTGGCATCGAACATCGCGGAGGGAGCAGCCCGAAGCACGACCGGCGAGTACCTGCAGAGTCTGAGCGTGGCAAGCGGGTCGCTGGCGGAAGCGGAGACACAGTTGTTGGTGGCGAACCGTCTGGAGATGCTGCCGTCGGCGGCACTGGAGGAGTTGCTCCGACAGGCGGACGAAATCAGCAAGATGCTGGGCGGGCTCAAGCGCTCGCTGCAATCCAGGCGCTGACGGCGGCGGATTTCCCACTGTCACTAACCACCAGCCACTACGCACAAGTCACTGTTCGCGGCGTGGATGTGTTCAAGCCCCAAACCGGCGAAGTCGTCAGCGCGGGACCGGAAGGCATCGCCTGCTGGTTCATTGACACCGATTACAACGAAGAAAGCTTCTTCGTCCGCCACGCCTATTTCCTCGGCGCGAACGACCCCTATCAGGCCCTCAAAACCACGCTCAAATCCGACATTGACGCCGAAGCCTGGGCCACCTTGCACAGCGCCGTCTCGCGGCCGTTTGAAAAGCCCACGACCGGGCGCATCGCGGTGAAAGTCATCAACCACCTGGGCGATGAGGTGATGAAGGTGTTCAAGGTTTGATTTCAACTGGAAAGGCGCGGTGGCACGCCGTGGCAGGCCAACCAAAGCCCAGACGACCAGGGTTGCTCCGGGCAAGGGGGAAGTTGCGCCGCCGCGGCTCAATCCCGCTGCGTTACCAGCACGATGCCCTGGCCCGGGCGTAATGAGTAGTGGAACGGTTCGTGGATGTATTCGAGCCGGTGCTCCGGTGACACGTCCTGAAGCGGCGCGCCCGCCTGCACGAAGTGGCGGAATGAATCCGTGTAAAAGTCCTGATGCTGCCGCGCGTCCTTGTTCAAAATCAAGAGCGCCTCGCCCTTGTGCCGCGTCGAGGCTTTCCACATCAGCAGCACGTTCGGATTGTTGCAGGGGAAAACATTCACCAGACTTTCATCGAGAAACACCGGATGACGCCGTTTGATGTCGTTGACCTGCGTGATGAAGGGTGTGAGGTCGGTGCCGTTGACCTGCCAGTCGTGCGGGGTGGTGTGAACGACGTGCAACGGTTTGCGGAAGCCGTACTCGAAACCCATCGGCATCATCACGCCGGCGGAGAAGAGCGCCGAGAAGAGGTAACGCTGCTTGACGGTGTCGAGGTTGCCGTTGAATTCCTCGGCCAGGCGCGTCGTATCGTGGCTTTCGGCAAAGCTGATGGAGGGCGCGGTTTCGCGGATCAAGTTGTATTGCTCGATCAGCCACCAGCCGTGCAAGTCCCACCATTTGGAACTGTTGAACACAAAATCGAATCCGGCGCGGGCGGTGTCGCAGGTTTGATCCGGCGAGCACCCGAGGGTTTCCGCCACAAAGCAGGTTTCCGGGTGGCGGGATTTGACGTCGCGAATCAGGCGTTGCCAGAAGGCGGGCGGCACCTGATAGGCGGCGTCGCAGCGAAACCCATCGAAGCCCAGCGCCAGCAGGTGTTCCACCACACGCAGGCAGTAGCGATAAAGACCTTCCGGGTCGGAGGTGCGTTCGTGATCAAACTGGGCGAGGTCCTGCCACACCACCCGTTCGCCGGCGTGCTGGCAGGAGGCGTAGGCGATGCGGCCGTCATGTTCACGCCGAAACCAGTCCGGATGTTCGCGGGTCAGCGGGGCGTCGTAGGCGCAATGATTGATGACGAGATCGGTCATCAACTTGAAACCACGGGCGTGGCCCTGGCGGATCATCCCGCGGCATTGCTCGAAGAGGGTTTCGCCGTCGCCCGGATTGGCAAAGGTCGGGTTGATCTGAAAATAGTCGGCAATGGAATACAGACTGCCGGACGCGCCGAGTTTCTGGATGGGGTTGACATAGACCCAGTCGAAACCCATCTGCTGCGCGCGCGCAAAGTGCGACTCCCAACGGGTGAACGGTCCGGCCAGCAACGGGAACAAATTATACAAAATCATCGGGACAGATTTGTCAGCCGCGCAAAAAATTCCAAGCGATTATTGCTGCGGATACAAGAGGATGCGGTCATGCACCACCACGGCGAGATCGTTCTTGCCGTCGCCGGTCAGTTCGGCGACCACCGCCTCGCGCGGCTCGGGCGGTCCGCCGCGGCCGCGAAAAGTTTTTTCCTCGAACACCTGCCAGCGCTCCGCCGGCACGAGCTTGTGGTTTTTGCCGAAGCTCACGAGATCAATATAGTTCTTTGACGTTTCCATGAAGACCAGCTCCTTGCGGCCATCATGGTTCAGGTCGCCGGAAACCACGTCGTTGAGGTAGCCATCCTTGATTGGCGTTTCGTAGCCATCGAGGGTGACGAATTGCCACGTCTCGCCGGTGAATGGCATCCAGGCAACCGCGTTCAGTCCCAGGAAGCCGACGCTGTTGGGCCGGTCGCCCTGCCAGGCGACGGATTGCAAGCCGGTGAAATCCGCCACGGGCAGGGGGAGGTTGCGCCGCACCTGCCACACGCCGGCGGCGTCCCGTTCGCAAAAGGTCAGGGACTTGAGTTCCGCGTCGAGCAGGAACAGATAGGGAATGGCGTTGGTGCCGTGCGGAATGGCCGCGGCGCCGATGAGCCGTGAATTGCTGGCGGCCCCGTTGATCTGTTCCTTCACGGCAAAGGTCCACGGCGCATCGTTGGTCGAGCCGCGCCCGGACTCCTCGCGTTGCAGCACGACGGCGCGCAGAAAATTCTTTTGCGCCAGCAACAACTCCGGTTTGCCGTCCCCGTCCACGTCGGCCACGCTCAACCACGGTTGTTCCACCACTCCGCCGGGCGGGGCAACATCCTGCTCGTCGAAATCCTTGCCGGCCACCTGCATCAAGACCTTGACCTTTTCGTATGGCACGAGCGCCACCAGATCCGTCAGCCCGTCTTGATTCACATCGTGCAACAGCAAGGTCGCGGGATTCGATTTGAATTTGGCGCTGAGAATTTGCGCGCGACTGTTACCGTCGGCGGTGCGGGTGACGAGGGCGCGCCGGTCGTCCGGCCCCAGAACGATCACGGCGAGCGTGGGTTTGGCGCCCGGCCGCAGGGCGCCCACCGCCAGCGCGAGTGGTTTGCCATCCAGGGGAATCAACTCCGGGAATGCCACGCGTTCCTTTTCGTCAAAGCGCGTGACGCCCACCTGCCGCTCATCCGTGCTCAACAAGAAAATCTCCGGCCGGCCATCGCCATCCCAGTCCGCGACGGCGATGTCGCTGACGCCGGCCAGGGTGGGAAACGCGCGGGGCGAGGCCAGCGAGCCATCGGGCTTTTGCAGGTAGATGGAAATCTTCCCGCTCTCCGGTTCGGCGACGAGCAGATCGGTGCGGCCATCGGCGTTCACGTCCGCCCATTGCCGGCCGCGTTTGGCCTTGTCCGTTTTGCTGAGGGGCAGGACCTGCAACTGGCCGGCTTTGAATTCGCCGGCGAGCGTTTCGGCCGGCGCGCGTTGGAACTGCGAGACTTGCGCCCGGCCGGAATTGGCGGTGATGGAAACGATGTACGCCTGCGCGTCGCCTTCGAGATTGTCGCCCCAGTAGGAGTGGATCGGCGGCAGTTTGAAATAAATTTCCGGGCCGAGCTGGCCGTCGGGCTGTTGCAGGCGAAAGCGGAACGGCGTGGGACTGTCGAAGTTGACCAGCAACAAATCATTGCGGCCGTCCGCGTTCACATCGAGCACCTGCACGGAACGGACGGGGCTGGACAACGGGATTTTCTCCGGCTCGCCCAGGGTATGATCCGCGCCTTGTTTGATGACGTAGGCGTGATTCTCGGCGAGCAACACCAGGTCTGCGCGCCCGTCGCCGTTGAGATCGCCCGACGTGAGTGCGTTCGGCCCCAACTGGCCATCCTCAATGGGCCAGCTCTTGGGCGCGCTCCATCCGTTCGTGCCCTGATTGTAAATCACGATCAACTCCTTCGGTTCACCGTAGTAGGCGATGTCCGGCCGGCCGTCGCCGTTGAGGTCCGTAACGACCAGTCCGCCGATGCGTTTCTCCGAGGGGATGGAATCAATGCGGAAACGCGCGTCGGGCGGAAGTTCGTTAATCTCGCGCGGGGCGGACGGTCGGATCGCGGCCGAATTCGTTTTGCCGGTTTGATTGTAGAGCAGGTTGATTTTCGAGCGGGAGTTGTTGACGATGACCAGATCGTTAAGCCCGTCGCCATCAAGATCGGCCGCGTGTAACAGGCTGATCTGGCTATCAATGGGAAAAACTTCTGGGCCGGTGAAAGCAAACCGATTCGTGGCGGTCTCGGCCCGGGTGGAAAGCAGGGAGGCAGAAAGGAGCGCAACTCCGGCAAGGCGACAGGCGCGATTCATCTTGTTCATCAGCGGGCGCAGGCTGCCATCGGCCGCGCGAATTGGCGAGATTATTCGGGAAGGCAGGAGCGGTGGCGCCCCGTGATTCTGGGAAAAAGTGCCCGCGAACGGCCGTTCGTCCTTTCCATTTGAGGCGGCGCCGGCAAACCGCTACGGTGGCGGCGATGACGGACGAACAGTTCCTGCGCCAGGCTCTCCGGCTCGCGCGTCGTGGTGCGGGCGCCACCTCGCCGAATCCGATGGTGGGCGCGGTGCTGGTGCGGCGGGGAAAAATCGTCGGGCGTGGCTGGCATCAGTGCGCCGGCGGCCCGCACGCGGAAATCGCCGCACTGCGCGAGGCGCAAAAACGGGGAGTGAATCCGCGCGGCGCCACGCTCTACGTGACGCTCGAACCGTGCTCGACACACGGCCGCACGCCCCCTTGCACGAAAGCGATGCTCGAGGCCGGCATCAAACGAGTGGTCGTGGGGGCGACGGATCCGAATCCATTGCACGCGGGAAGGGGATTCAAAATTCTTCAACGCGCCGGGGTCGAGGTCGTTCACGGACTGCTCGGCGCTGAGTGCGCGAAGCTGAACGAAGTTTTCAATCATTGGATTGTCCGACGGACTCCCTTTGTAACGGTAAAAGCGGCCATGACGTTGGATGGAAAGATTGCCACGGCTGGCGGGGAATCGAAATGGATCACTGGCGAGCGGGCCCGCGCCTACGGATTGAAACTGCGCCGCCGCAGCGATGCGGTGCTCGTTGGCGTCAACACGATTCTGGCGGATGATCCCAGCCTGACGGCCCGCTCCCGCTTGGAGGTCAAATCCAATCCGCAAGTGTCGCGGCTCCGACGGATTGTTCTGGATGCGCAGGCCCGCACACCGTTGAACGCGCGGGTAATCCGGGATGAGCACGCCGCGTTGACCACGGTGGTGGTCACGAAGCGCGCCCCCAAGTCGCGAGTGGCGGCGCTCAGTCGCCGGGTGAACGTGCTGGTGTCTCCGGCTGGCGCACCGGGTGCAGGCATAGAACTGCGCTGGCTGCTCAAGCGGCTCGGCGCGGAGAATGTCACGAGCCTGTTGGTGGAAGGCGGCGGGGAGGTGAACGCTTCGTTTTTACTCGGTAGCTGGGCGCAGCGCGTGGCCTTCTTTTACGCGCCCAAAATTCTGGGCGGACGCGATGCGCGCAAAGGCGTGGCCGGAACAGGTGCGACCCGACGGGCCGATGCGCTTCAACTGCGGGAAATACAATGGCGGCGACTCGGAGCGGATTTGTTGCTGCAGGCGAAAGTCGAAAGCCCGCGTCGTCGGGCAACCCGGTGAACCCTGAGTCATGCGCTCGTCCCCGTCCCGAATTCGAGCGAATGGCCGGGCGACGGTTGTTGGGTTGTGCTTCTTGAGCGTCAGCGGCTGTTCCCTGAAAGCTCAGGCCTGGCTGGCGACACCACGTCAATGCCGGATTGCCACTCTGAGCGAGTCGAGGCATCCTGCGCTTGCGTTCGACCCCAGCGGCGGACGAAATCCATGTTCACCGGGATCATTGAAGAAACGGGAGTGGTCGAGTGCCTCAAGCCGACCGCGCAGGCGATTCAATTGATCGTCCGAGCGCGAACGTGCGGGCGCGGTCTCAAGCTCGGAGCGAGCGTGGCGGTCAATGGTTGTTGCCTGACGGTCGTCAACCTTTCCTCACGCGGACGGCACCGATTGCTGCAATTTGATGTGCTCCAGGAATCCTGGCGGTTGACAAATCTGCAATTCGTCCGACCGGGCGCGTTGGTTAATCTGGAACGCCCGCTACGCGCCAATGGCGAGTTGGGCGGGCATTTCGTCACCGGCCATGTGGACGGCCTGGGCCGGATCGTTCGCTGGGAACGCCGTGGTCGCGACCAGGTGTTGGAGATTTCCGCCCCGCCATCGGTCATGCGCTATGTGGTGGCCAAGGGCTCCATTGCCGTGGACGGCATCAGCTTGACGGTGGCCAGTGTGAAGCGCGACCGGTTTGGCCTGTGGATCATCCCGCACACGAGTCAGGTCACGGCCTTGCGGGAACGGAAGGTGGGTGACGCGGTAAATTTGGAAGCCGACCTGCTTGGGAAATACGCCGAGAAATTTCTCCAGGCGCGCTCCCGGGCTGGATAGTGGCGTGGGGCGGGAAGTGATCTCCGGCCGCGTACTCGTCGCGGCCTAATCGCTGCGAGGTTGCGCGAGTTGAAAACACAACAGCCGGTCTTCGCTGCGGAGGTAAAGTTTCTGATGCGCCAACACGGGGCCGGTCCAGCACGGATAACGCAACTGCGGCACCTGCCAGGCGGAAATTTCCTCCGGATGCTCCGGGTTCGGCCGGAACAATCCCAGTTTGCCGCCTTCGCCGAGCACGATGAGTTTGCCGTCGGCGAAGAGGGTCGAACCGCGACCAAAGACGGGAGGCTGGGTTCTCGTGTGCCCCGGCCAGCTTTCGTTCTGACTCCAGCACAACCGCCCGGTCTTGAGTTCCACGCAACGGAAGCTGGCGTCCGGTTCGTTGCGTCCGCTGAACGCGTAGAGAAAGCCGTTATGCACGACCGGCGTGTTGAAATGCAGTTCCAGAACCGGCTCGGGATAATGTCCGGTCGCATCGCGGGCAAAGGGATTTTGCGGACTGCGCCAGACTTCCTCAAATGAATGGCCATCGGACAGCACGCGGAGCACCGCCGCGCCCACGCGATAGTACGCGGCGGAAATCAACACGAGATCGTCCTGCACCACGGGCGTCATCGCATTGACCGATTCGTTGACGGACGACGAAAACCAGCGGTGAAAGCGAACCGCGCCGTTCGTCGGATTCAGGGAGACCAGGCCCTGACGCATCAGGCACAATAAATGTCGTTGTCCGTGGATGGTGGCCGCCGTTGGCGACGAATAGCTGGCCTGCTTTTCGTCGCCGGTCCAGTGATACGGCTGACTCGAACGCCAGCCAAGGGGTGCGACGCCGTCCCAGGTTTTGCGGCCGATACTTTCCCAGAGCGTACCGCCCGTCTCCGGATCCAGGGCGACGACGCCCGAGTCCGGCTGGCCACCGACCATCACGATCAGCCGGTCGCCCTCCAGCAGCGGCGTGCTCCCCACGCCGAAGAACGCTTCCGGCACATTCCAATCCTTGGCGGTGTCGCGCTGCCAGACGACGTGGCCGTCGGCGAGCGACCGGCAGGTCAGTTTGCCCTCCGCGCCAAATGTGTAACAACGATTCGAGGTGAGCAGTGGCGTGCAGCGCGGGCCATTGTTGTACCCGAACGGATCAACGAAGTGACTGGGATCCTCGTGCCGCCAGCGGGTCCTGCCGGTGGTGGCGTCCATCGCCTCCACCACTTCGCGATCACCCAGGCGGTGATGCAACACCAGCAGGCCGTCGCGCACGGACGGCGCACTGTAGCCGGTGCCGATGGTTTTCTCCCAGAGCAGCGGCGGCCCGTTGGTAGGCCAGCGATCGAGCAGGCCTGTTTCCCGGGAGGTGTTGTCACCGTGCGGCCCGAGAAAGCGCGGCCAGTCCTCACCGGTGGCGGCCATCACCGAGGCAACGGTAAGGCTCGCCCAACCCAGCGCGAGAAGGCGCTGGCAAAACCAATTCGCCGCCGAGCTTGAGCGTGTGACTCGCATGAGGTTTGGCAACTGCGACAGGCTGAGGAATTGCTCGCGCCGGTTCAATGCGAATCCAACCGGAATGGGAGAACTCCATGATTGGGCGCATCTCATCTTCTTGCATCGTGGCATTAACACCGGGCATCAGCCCGATGGGAACGCGCGATGCAAAACCAAGTCGTTGCAACGGCTTGGTCTGGCTTGCCGGTGGGAAACGGTTGAAACCGTTTCCCGCGCGCGCTCCAACCGGCCCCCGGCTTCAGCCGGGCGTTAATGAAAGTACTGCCGCAACTGCAAAAAACAGAACTGCGCCCCGCGATTGGCCGGCGATAATTTCTCTGGTGACACCGCTGAATTCGCCTACCCTTGGCTCGCCTCTGATGCGTATCGTCAATCTCAATCCCGACACCGACATCGGCGCCAGTTCCTGGTTGGTGGAAATTGAAGGCCACCGCATTTTGCTCGACGCCGGCATGCACCCCAAACGGGACGGTTGCGCCGCGTTGCCGCTCTTTCCGACCGTGGCCCGGGAGGAAGTGGACGCCATCGCCCTCTCGCATTGTCACCACGACCACGTGGGTTCGGTGCCCGTCGCGCTCCAGTATTTTCCCAAAGCGCACGTGCTGCTGGCGGAGCAAAGTTACTTCCTCATCGAACGCGTGCTGCACAATTCGGTGAACGTGATGACGCGCCAGCGCGACGAGTTGGGCCTCAAGGAATATCCGCTCTACACGCACGATCAGGTGGACGACCTGGCGCCGTTGTTTCAGGGCTACCGTTACAATCGCGAGGTGGAATGGGCCGCCCACGAAAAAACCAAGGCCGGATTTGCCTCACCGACGCTGGAGTTTTTCGACGCCGGCCACACGCTGGGTTCGGCGGGCATCTTGTTGCGCGGGCAGAAGGAAACATTGTTTTACACGGGCGATGTTTGTTTTCACGACCAGACGATCCTGCGCGCCGCCCGGTTTGAAGACGTGCGGGCGGACGTGCTCATCCTGGAAACCACGCGCGGCAACCGGGCCGTGCCCGCGGGTGTCACCCGCGCCACCGAGGTCGAACGCCTCACGGCGGCCATTCTCGGCGCGCTCAAGCGCAAGGGTTGCGTCATGATCCCGGCGTTTGCGCTGGGGCGCACGCAGGAGATCCTGGCGTTGCTGGCGCTGCTCATGCGCGAAGAAAAGCTCAAGCGGCAGCCGATCTACATTGGCGGACTGGGCCGGGTGTTCACCGAGATTTACGATCTGGAAGCGCACCGCACCCATCGCCAGCACACCGGCCTGCAATTGCATGAGGCGCTCAATCTCATCGTCCTTGATCCGGGCCAGGCGGAGAAAATGAAATTATCCGGCGGACGCATCTTTGTCATCACCTCCGGCATGATGGCCGAGAATACGGCCGCTCATGACCTCGCGGTGCGGATGATTGGCGAGGAAAAACAATCCATCTTCTTCGTGGGCTACGCCGATCCGGAGACTCCCGGCGGCCGGTTGAAGGCGGCGCAGCCGGGCGAAACCTTCGTGTTCAGTCCCCGGGCCGGGCGCGTGACGCGCCGGTGCGACGTGCAGGATTTTGATCTGACCGCTCACGCGAATCGGGAGGACCTGCTGGATTTTGTCGGCCAGGTTTCGCCGCGCGCCGTGTTGTTGGGCCACGGGGGCGACGATTCGCGCCATTGGTTTGAGGAACAAATCCGCTCCCGCCATCCCCGGATCAAAATCCTCCAGCCTCAACCCGGCAACGGCGTTTCGGTGTGAGCGGACGCGTGGCCGGCGCGCCGTGGTTCGCGCTCAACCAAAGACATTTTGCGGCTGCCGTTTGCGGCGCAACAGGCCATAGACCACGAACTCACGGGCGTGGACCACGCACTGCGCCGCCAACCACAGCGGCAGCCCGGAAATGCTTCGTCCGGCGGCCACAATCTCACGGGAGTATTTCCGGTTGCCCAACTGCCGGATGCGACGGGCCTTGATGCCCGAGCGGACGCCGAAAAGTCCTTTCAACTTGCAGCTCCGCACCAGGCCCGCGTGCCCGCGCAGGGCCTCGATGAGTTGCATCGTCTTCCATTCATCCAGCACCAGCGACTGAATGCCCGGCATGAGTTCGCAGGTCTGATTGGTGCCGTGCCAGCGATACTGCGCCAGCGTGTCGTGCAGCTTTACAATTTTCCGGCAATGCCGGCTGTATTCCGCGTAGAAGACCACATCCGCGAGGATCGGCATGTCCAGCCGGAACTGACACGGCATTTTCTGGAAGTTGGTTTTGTAAATCGTGCCGCTCAGCGCCTGATTCGCGATCTCGGCCTTCTGCGCGAGGTAAATGGCGGGCGGCACTTCCGCTACTTGACCCGTCACCCGGCCCGAGATGCTCAGATACTCGCCGTGCTCGTCAATGCGCTCGTCGAGACAAAACGCCAGGCCGAATCCGTCGCACGCGGCGAGCGCGGGCAGCAGCCTTTCAAAAAAAAGGGGCGTGAGGAGATCATCCGCGCAGAGGATGTGCAGGTGGCGCGTCTGTTCCGCGAATTCGAGCGCGCGGTTCATGTTGCCGAACAGGCCCAGGTTGGTTGGGTTGCGGACGTACTCGCACTTCACTGCGGAAAACTCCTGCGCGATTTTCGCCGTGCTGTCCGTCGAGCAATTATCCAGCACGATCACGCGGTCGAGCGGGACAGTCTGAGCGGCGACGGATTCCAGCGTGCGCCGGAGGAAGCGTTCCCCGTTGTAAACCGGGATGACGGTGATGATGTTCGACTGCATTGGCGCGGGAAGTTAGGCGATTTGCGCGCACGCGACAAGCCGGCAGCCAGCCGGCAACCGGCAGTGCCTCGGTTCGTTATCAAAGTTAACGCGACCCGGTTCATCGCGATTGCAAATGGCGGTGCTTCGCGGCAACATCTTCACATTCCGACGATACGATTTTATGCGAAGATTTTTCTCTCTGATTTGGCTGGTCGCCTTACTGTTGCCGTGGGGGGCACAGGCTGGTTTTACCAACGAAACGATTCTCCGTGCGACGGCGGCAGTGCAGGCGGCGGTGCCGCGGGCGCAAGCTGATCCCCTGCATCCGGTTTTTCATGTCACGTCTCCCGCGCAATGGATGAACGACCCCAACGGGCCGATTTTTTTCAAAGGCTACTATCACCTGTTTTATCAACTGACTCCCTTCAGCGACGAGAGCGGGGTCAAGTATTGGGGACACGTGCGCAGTCGTGATCTGGCGCGCTGGGAACGGTTGCCCATTGCGCTCTGGCCCAGCGCCGAACTGGGCGAAGCGTCCATCTGGTCGGGCTGCTGCGCCATCAACGGTCTGGGGCAGCCGATGTGTTTTTATACCAGCATCGGCGAAGGCAAATCCGCCTTTGACCAGGCCACGCAATGGGCGGCCACCAGCGACGATGATTTGATCACCTGGAAAAAATCTCCGGCCAATCCGGTCTTGTCCGAAGCGGTCAACGCGGGAACAAAGATTTATGATTGGCGCGATCCGTTCATTTTTCACGAAGGCAAACGGACGTTTCTCGTATTGGGCGGGCATCTGAAGCCCAAGGGCGATGCGGCGGTAAATCTCTACGAGGCGCAAAATGCCGCGTTGACGGAATGGAAGTATCGCGGCGTGTTGTTTGCGCTTCCGGACGCACCCACGGCGGAGTGCCCGAATTTTTTCAAGGTCGGCGATCACTGGGTGCTGTTCGTGTCGCCGTACGGCAAGGTGCAATACTTTGTCGGCGACTTTGATCCCGGGACCGGGCGGTTCGAGTCGCGCACGCGCGGGCTGGTGGATTACGGCACCAGTTTTTACGCGCCCAACACGATGCAGGTGCCCGACGGTCGCCGGCTGGTTTGGGGTTGGATCAAGGATTTTCCTGGCGGGCGCGGCTGGAACGGTTGCCTGAGTCTGCCGCGTCAGTTGAGCGTGACGCGTGAGGGACAACTGAAGCAAAGTCCCGCGCCGCAATTGAGCAAGCTGCGCGGACGACCCGTTTCCCGGCGCAACCTCCGCCTGGGCAACCGCGGCGAAACTTTGACTCTCCCTCGCACGAATACGCTGGAAATCCTGGCGGAACTGGACTTGCGGACGGCCAGCGGCGTGACGCTTGAATTCAAGGGTGGTAGCGCAACTGCCGGAGCGGTCGTCGTTGGTTTCGACGGGACGGAACTCCGGGTGGCCGACCTCAAGGCTCCCCTGACACTGGCCAAAGGTGAGCGGCGTTTGAGTCTGCGGATTTTTTTTGATCGCTCCGTAATGGAAGTGTTCGCCAACGACACCGCGTGCATCACGAAAGTGATTTCGCCGCTGGACGCGAACGCCACGCTGGAAATTCGCGCCGAGGGAGGCGAGGCCACGGCGAAGATGCTCCGGGCCTGGCCGTTGAAGACGATCTGGTAGTTGCGTCGCTGTTATTTCCCGAGCCACTTTTTGATCATGGCGGAGGCCGCTTCATCGCAACCCTTCTCAGCGTCCGGGCCGGCGATGTTGGTGGCGGCGATGACGGCAAAGTCCTTTTCCGGCGCCAACCACATCACGACATACCACATCGTGTTGGAGCCATTGTGCGTCAGGGCTTTGCCGCCCGCCCAACCGCGCCGCACAACCACCCAACCGCAGGCGTAGTCGCTCCCCTCGGGCGGTGTGTGCAATTTGCGAAAGGTTTCCGGGCGGAGCAGTCCGCCGGTCTTCTCGCCTTGCAGATGCGTTTGGACGAATCGGGCCAGGTCGTCCAGCGTACAATGCACCCCGCCGCCCGGAGCGATGGCGGGCGGATTATCGGATTGCACCGGTGTGATTTTGCCGCCGGTGCGCGTGTGTCCCCACGGTTCGTCGAGTTGACCGGGTGTGCCGGGCGGACCAAAGCCGGCGGAACACATTTTCAACGGCGTGAAGAGTCGTTCGGTGATGAGTGTCTCCCACGGCTTGCCGGTGAGGCGCTCCAACATTGCGCCCACGATGGCATAGCCTTGGTTGGAATAAATCATCCTGGTGCCGGGCGCGGCTTGCGGTGGCTGGCTCAGTACCGCGGTGACAAATTCAAGGCGTTGCGCGACCGGCGTGCCCTTTTTCTTCCACGCGCGTTTCCACGCCGCCGGTGGCGGGGTGTGCGGAACACCGCCGCGATGTTGCAACAGTTCCTCGACCGTCACTGTTTCATATTGCGGGTCCATCCGACCCTTTAAGTCCGGAAACACGTTCGCGATGGTCGTGTTCCACTGGAGTTTGCCTTCCTCAATCAACATGGCCGCGAGGGTGGCGGTCATGGATTTGGTGCAGGAGCCGATGTGGAAGACGTCGTTGGTGGTGACCGGGGTTGGGTCGCCGAATTTGCGCACGCCCACCGCCGCGCGGTCGCGCACCTGGCCGTCCTGCAGGACAATCACCGCGAGCGCTGGCAGGTTGTGCTCGGCGCGAAGCGTTTCCAAAACCTGAGCGGTTGGCGTCGCCATCGAGGTTTGGGCCGTCGTGCCAGTCACAAACGCGATGACCGCGAAACCGATCACGAATACGTCGAGCGAACGAGCCGTCATGCGCGACAGGATACGCACGGCGCAGGACGAAACAAGCGGGGTGTGGGTTGGTTCGTGCAGAATACCATTCGACGCGAGCCGAAGAATTTGATTTGCTCCGGGCATGAAACCGACTGCGATTCGCGGACTCGCGCTGGGCTGTGGACTTTTGCTTCTGACGCAAACTTGGGCGGCCGAACCGACCGTGATCCCGTTGTGGCCGGGCCGCGCGCCCGGCGAGACCAACACCGTTTCCACTGAGCACGACATCAGCAAGCCCGGCGAAGGACTGGTCGCCAGCCGACCGGTCATCCGGCTCGGCCAGGTTTCGCAACCCAGCATCACACTTTACCGCCCGCCGGCGGGAAAAAATACCGGCACGGCGGTGGTGATTTGTCCGGGGGGCGGCTACTCCATTCTTGCGTGGGATCTCGAAGGCACGGAGGTTTGCGAATGGCTCAACTCCATTGGGGTCACGGGCGTGCTGCTCAAGTATCGCGTGCCCAAACGAGGAGCCGGACCGCTCCAGGATGTGCAGCGCGCCTTGGGTCTGGTGCGAGAACACGCGAAAGCGTGGGACATCAATCCCCATCGCATCGGCGTACTCGGATTCTCCGCCGGCGGAAATCTCGCCGCCGAACTCGCGGCCCACAACCGCTCGCGAGCCTATCCGGTTGTGGATGCCGCTGATGCGGTGAGTTGCCGGCCGGATTTCCAACTACTCATCTATCCTGCCTACCTCGTGTCCAAGGAAGATCCGACGAAGCTCAACTCCGATGTGGCGGTCAGCTCCGAGACGCCGCCGACTTTTCTCATCATGGCCGCCAATGATCCGGTCCATGTGGAAAATGTGCTGGGATACGCACTCGCTTTGAAGCAGGCAAAAGTGCCGGTGGAGTTGCATGTCTATCCCACGGGCGGCCACGGCTATGGGTTGCGTCGCACGGAACAAACGGCCACCACCTGGCCCGACCGCGCGACTGATTGGTTGAAAAGCTGCGGCTGGCTGGAGCGCCAGTAAGCTAAGTTGCCAAGGTGATCATCGGCTGAAGCACCGGTCGAAAATTCGCTTTCATCCCGTCCGCTGCGGCCTAGACTGCTCCGCATGAGCACTCGTGAAAAAACTTTCCTGCCCGTTGAGTCGCGTAAGGCGCCAGAGACCCAAGCCGCAGCCAGGCCGCCGCTCTCTCGCCGGACTTTCGCGAAATTGTCGGCGTTGGCCGTGGCGGGCGTTGGGGTCTGGCCGTACTTGAACCGGGTCTGTGCCGCCGCCACGGACGGCAAACCGGACTCGAAGGTGGCCGGCGTGCAACTCGGCCTGAACGTGCCCTATAGTTTCGGTAACGCGAAAATGAGCGGCGATCAGATTCTCAAGGATTGTGTTCAACTCGACGTCAGCGCGGTGGAATTGCGAACCCAGCCGGTGGAGACCTTCCTCGGTGTGCCCGTGAATCTGTTCGACACCAAGAAATCCAAGGCTGACATCGAGCAACTTGCGCACTGGCGCGAATCCGTCCCCATGACCCGGGCGGCGGATTTCCGCAAGCAGTATGAATCGGCGGGCGTGTTGATCCAGATCGTGAAGGTGGATGGCATTTTCAACATGACGGACGGCGAACTGGACTATGTTTTCACGCTCGCCAAGGCGCTGGGTGGCCGTGCCATCTCCACCGAGATTTCGCACCGGGACGAAGAACTGAAACGGGTCGGCCAGTTTGCCGACAAACACCAGCTCATGGTCGGCTATCATGGTCATGCGACCACGAAGCCGGCGGATTGGGAGCGGGCGTTTTCCTTTGCGAAACACAACGGCGCGAATGTGGACATCGGACATTTCGTCGCGGGCAACAATGTTTCGCCCGTGCCGTTCATCCAGCAATATCACGAGCGGGTTACCCACGTGCATCTCAAGGATCGGAAGCGGCACAACGGTCCCAACACGCCCTTTGGCGAAGGGGACACGCCGATTGTGGAGGTGCTGCGCCTGATCCGGGACAACCGCTGGAACATCCAGGGCACGATCGAATTTGAATACAAGGTGCCGGCGGGTTCGGATCGCCTGACCGAAATCGCCCGCGCCCTCAAGTATTGCCGGGCGGCGCTGGCCTAATGCGATAACGCGCGAATCGTCACGTCGGAAATCTTCGCCCAATGCTCGGCTTGGGCCGGTCCTTGGTAACATTGGAGGGACAACTTGGGCGCTCCCCGGGCCGGGAGATCACAAGCGCCGGCTTCGTGCCACGCTTTCGCCCCTTCAGGACGGAACGATCCGCGAACGGTGTTGCCGGCAATGACCAGCCGCAGTTCCACGACCAGAGTCTCGAGCGGAAGGATGGCGATGGTTCGCGCCTGGTCATTCTCTTCGCGACCCATGACGATGCTGCGTTTCCCATCCACCAGCTCGAATCCGATTTTGACCATGTGACTGTCGTCGTAGTAACAAACCAGATCCACCTGTTCGTATTGCTCGGTGGGCCGGTGGGAGACCGTGGCCGAGACTTCGAGCGGCGACCGGGACACGGGCAGGTTGCGCACGAGCACGTTCTTCGCGTCGTTGGCCGGACCCCACATGTTGCCGGGCTGAATCCGGATCTCCAACGTGTTGGTGCCGATGCGCCACGCCGCTTTGTCCTCGCGCCGCCAGGACCAGCCGTCCTGCAGCTTGCCGTTGAAGGTTTCGTGAAATAACACCTCGTCGCCGCGCGCAGGCAAAAGGCCGGCCGCCATCATCAGGGCAAAAACGATTCGGTTCATGGTCGAGTGAAAGACTGGCGATGGTTTCCCAGAGCGTCGAGCCGATTTCTTCCGCGTTTGGCGCTGAGGCTTGCCGTCAACGCATCGGCGCTTCTCAAAATCTCCGGCAGCAAACGTTCACGGGTTTTGCGTCAGCCTTCCGATGTTCGTGGTGACCAGCGGTTCCGCGACTCCGGCCACGCGCGTGAACTTGAAACCCTCCAGGTTCAATCGCGCCACTCCCTCTGCGGCCAGCACCGGACGGAAATCGTCCTCGGCCAGACTCAACCGCACGTCCTCGAGGGTGAGTGATTGCACCTGCCGCGCGTAAATACCCCAGGCTGGCACCTGCCGCGCGTCCACGCCCGGGCCTTGGACCTTATCTTTCGCCGGCCAGGCTTGACTGCCGCCGGCGAACTCGGCGCGCACGCCGCGCAGAACGACGTTGGTGATGGGCGTGTCCGCCCAGCTCTCGATCGAAAACGCCGAGCGATAAACCCCCGTCGCGTCCAGCCCGCTGATGGTGATTTTGCCGACGGTGTTGCCCGGCTTGATCCAGATGGACACCGGTGAGGCGACGTGTTCCATGACATTGTGCGCGATGAACACGTCATCCAGCGGTCCGCGCGTGGCATCCCAGGCCCCCGGCTGCAGGATGATGCCCGAGAGCATGTTCCTGCGCCGTTTTTCCCGGGAAGTCCGGTGTGGCTGTTCGCCGGGGCCGCGAAAGAGATTGTTCGCAATCGTCAACCGCTCCGCCGGGCCAATGAGCCGGATGCCATTGCACGACGAATTGATCAGGCAACTCCCGATGACGGTGTTGTACCAGTAGCGGCCGGCAATGGCGTCATCGCCGGTGTAAAACTGGCAGCCGATGATCTTCACATTCCGACACCAACGCTCCGGCGCGCCGCGCCAATGCACGCCATCCCAGCCCCCGATGATCGTCACGTTACGAAACTCCAGATCGTCCGAAACCTCAGCGTAAACCGCGTAGTTCGCCGCATCCACAATTGTCACATCGCGCAGGGTGAACCGGCGGCAACCGACCAGCGCGATACCGTGCGGGCCGCGCATCTGCTCCTCGCCGGTCGGATCAAACACCTTGTTGCCATCAATCGTGCCCGGGCCGGTGATGGTCACACCCTCGACCTTGTCGCCCACAATCAGTCCGCGGTGCCACTTGCCCCATTTGGCTTCGGGCATGAACTCCGGCGTGGTGGGTTGCGCGTAATCCGCGAGGTTTGTCGTACCCACGAGGCGCGCGCCCGCGTCGAGTTGCAGCGTCACGCCGCTTCGCAGTTGAATCGTGCCGGAGAGATAACGGCCGGGCGGGAAATGAACCTGTCCGGCTCCGTTGGTCGCGCAGGCATCGAGGGCCTTTTGAATGGCGGCGGTGTCGAGCGTGTAGCCGTCGCCCTTCGCGCCGAAGTTGCGAATGTCGAATGAGTCAGCGCCCAGTGCCGGCATCAGCAGGGCCAGGCCCAGCCACCAACGAACCATCAGGTTCAGGGAGTTCATGCTTCCCATGATACAGAAAAACTTTCGCGCCGTAATCTTTCTCTGCAAAAACCGGCGGCTTCGGCTTGGCTGGCAGCGCGATTACAGAGGATGAGGGTCACGGCAGCGAACTGGCGCGAGCAACGGTGGATGCTTTTTGCAGTCAAATCATGGTCGCCTACGGTGAAGGAACAAATCACCCAGTCACGACCAAAAGTCAGTCGTTCGCAGTGGATGACTGGTTGTTCTCCACGCTGCCGCTAAGGGCAGGGGGGCGTTTGAAGAACAGCTCGTGGCCGTCGGCGGATTCACGCATCGCCGCGAGCACTTCCGGGCGCGGGCTGGTAAAGACGTAGGGGTAGTCCACTTCTCCCAGTTCGGGATGAATCGTGTAGGCCAGGCGCTCGGGTTCGAGGCTGAACTGGGAATTGACTCCCGGCTTGTTGCCGCGCGGGTCCAGACGGAACCACCTCTGGCGACCGGGCAGATAAACCGCGTTCAAACCGTGCAAGGCGTAGCCGGACTCGGGCGTGCCCTTGCGGGTCACGCGTTGATAGCAAAACCCGGTCGGGATCTGAAGCCCGCGCAGCAAGGCGGCCAGCAGATGCGATTTGGCAAAACAAATCCCCTCATGGTCGTTCAGAGTTTCGGAAGCGGAAATGGTGACCCGCGCGCTGTTCAAATCGAACGAGTGACTGATCTGGTCGCGAACGAATTCAAACGCCGCCTTGGCCTGGTCCAACTCGCCCGCGTTTTGCGCTTTGATCTCGGCGATCTTTGCCGGCAGTGGCGGGGTCTGAAAGTCAATCACCGCGGATTCTTTCAAGTAGGCGTCCAGGTCTTCGGTTTCAAAAATTAGCTTCATGGCGTTTCCGTCATTGGATGGAGGCTCAACGGTTCTCCGCCGGGCAGTGTTTGGTTTGGTCACCGCGCCTCGGCGTTCTTAGTTTCGCTCACAAATGCGTCGTGGTCAAAACCAACTGGGGACGGCTATCAATTCGACGTCCGGGGTGGCCGCAGTCGTTGAAGCGGGCTGAAGCCCGCGCTCCCGAGGTAGTGCTTGTCGCGCTGCGACAAGCCCGCCCGCGCAGAGCGGGCGGAACGAATGACCCAGGGCTCACGCCCCAGCCAGTCCATTGTGCCGCGTCGAGCAGCCCTCACAACTGGCGCTCGCACCACCTTGTTCCGCGCGCTGCACGCGGGTGCTATGCTCGCAGAGCGAGTACGGCCGCCATCAGGTTAACCGCCGTTTCCAGGCGCACCCGGCAAGGACTGAAGCCGTGACCGCACGGAGTTATTAGTGGGTGCGGCTGCCCGCGCGGGATGGTCGCCCGCAGTCGAATCCCAAATCGGAAAGGCATCCACCGTGCTCGGAATGGAACCTGACGATTCTCGGCGAACCGATCCCAAGCTGGACATGGACGCTCTCAAAGTCGTCTCGCCCAGCGTTAACAAACCCCAGCGCGCATCAACCACACGATCAGTCCGTAAATAGTTAAGCCGCTTCGGCAGCCGGTGATTACATGGAATCTTGCTTTTCTGGCGGCCGGTGGCGTGCTAGGCTCGCCCCAACGCATGAACGGAACGGGACCAGGAGCGGGAACGACTTTGGCCAGTCCGCCTTCGTATGCGGAATTTCCCGCTACGCAGTGGTCCAAAATCCTGAATGCAGGCGTGCGCGCGGCTCGCGGCGATTCGCCGGAACTTGAAGAACTCTGCCGGGCTTACTGGCCGCCGCTTTACGCATTCCTGCGGCGGCAGGGACATTTGCCACACGATGCCGAGGATTTGGTTCAAGGCTTCCTGGCTCGTTTGCTGGCTCGGGAGGATTTGGTGGAAGTCGGGCCGGAGAAGGGGCGTTTCCGCACGTTCCTGCTGACCTCGCTGCGGAACTTCGTCATCAAACAAGCCCTGCGCGACAAGGCGCTCAAACGCGGCGGCGGTCAGGTCGCGATCTCCCTTGATGCGGAGGAAGCGGAGCGGCTGTGCGGACCGGACTTGAACGCCAGTTCGCCGGAAGCCGCGTTTGACCGGCGCTTTGCCAAGGTTGTCCTCACCCGCGCATTCGCGGCGTTGCGTGAGGAATATCGGGCGCGCGGCAAGGAGAAATTCTTCGCCGCGCTGGCTCCGTTCCTGGACGGAGCCGAACCGGAAGGTTACGAGACCATCGCCGCCCAACTCGGCATGACGCCCAGCGCGGTGGCGGTGGCGGTGCATCGGATGCGCGGGCGCTTGCGTGAACTCTTGCGGGCCGAGGTCCGTCAGCTTTGCACCTCCGCCGCGGAGGAGGAGCAGGAGATGAAATACTTGGTGGAAGTGTGGTCGCGATGAGCAGTTCGTAGGACAGGCGTCGCGCCTGTCTCCGGCTTAAAGTAGACCTTCCGCTTGAGCAAAGTGTGTTTGCCAAATCTGGTGTTTTCGGGATCGAACAACTGCGCTGAGATGGAGACAGGCGCGACGCCTGTCCTACGAACTCCGCGTAATCCTCCCGAGCGCCTCCGGCTTTATACGATGTTGGCTGCCACCTTAGATTCAGGAGTGAGAGTTTGTCGCCGCTGCGGCGCGCCGCTGGCGGGGGACGAATTGGCGGGCAATTGCCCACGCTGTCTGACAACGCTGATCCTGTCGCCGGAGACACCCGAGCCAGCCGGACCATCTCCGACTCCGGTGCTCCATCGCCTCGGCGATTACGAACTTCTCGAAGAAGTCGCCCGCGGTGGCATGGGCGTGGTGTTTCGCGCCCGGCAGGTCAGCCTGGGCCGTGAAGTGGCTGTCAAAGTTCTCCGTGACGCGTGGCTGGCGACGCCGGTGCAAGTCCAACGCTTCCGGGCCGAGGCCGCCAACGCCGCGAAGTTGAAACACCCGAACATCGTCGCAGTGCATGAGGTCGGAGAACAGGGCGGGCAACATTTCTTTGCGATGGATTTGATCGAGGGAAAGAACCTCGCGGAGGCAACGCGCGAGGGACCGCTGCCACCGCGCCGGGCCGCGGAGTTGGTCCGGAAAGTAGCCGAGGCGGTTCAGCACGCGCACCAGCAAGGCGTGCTGCATCGCGATGTCAAACCCTCCAACGTCCTGCTCGACGCGAAAGAAGAACCGCACGTGACGGATTTCGGTCTGGCGCGGCCGATGGACGATGAGAGTTCGCTGACGCTGACGGGGCAAGTGTTGGGGACGCCGGGTTACATGTCGCCGGAGCAGGCCAAGGGCGGCGGTACCGTCGGGCCGGCGGCGGATGTTTATGGGTTGGGGGCGTTGTTATTCCATCTACTCACCGGCCGGTCGCCATTCGTCGGCGCGAGCGCGGCGGAGACGCTGACACAGGTGTTGCAACAGGAGCCGCTGTCGCCGCGCTTGCTGAATCCGGCGGTGCCGGTGGACCTGGCGGCGGTGTGTTTGAAGTGTTTGGGCAAAAGGCCGCGCGAGCGTTACAGCAGCGCGGGCGAACTGGCGGCGGACCTGGCACGGTTTCTCGGGAACGAAACCACTCACGCCAGACCAGCGGGAGCGGTGGAGCGGGCGGTGCGTTGGTGTCGGCGCAAACCGGCGCTGGCTGGGGCGCTCGCGAGTGCGCTGTTACTGCTCATGATGGTGGTCGTGGGTGCGCCGATTGCCGCCTATCGCATCAACCGTGAGCGCATCATCGTGCGGCAAAGCTTGTACGCGGCGGACATGCGGGTCGCGCAGCAAGCGATTGAAGAAGGTGACCTTGGCCGCGCGCGCGAGCTGCTCGCCCAGCACGTGCCGAGGCAGTCGGAAGCCGATTTGCGCGGATTCGAATGGCGCTATTTCAGTTATCGCGCCCGCGGGGATCAAATTGCAACGATCTCTTCCGGTGTCAAAAATGTGCGGCATCTGGCGGTTACTTCGGATGGGAGGCTCCTGGCGGTGGACCGAAGTGTTTATGATGCCGACTCCGGGGCCGAGCTAACCGACCTTCGGCTTGAGGAAGGTGATCGCGCCCTCGCCTTTGCGCCAGACTGCCAAGTTCTGCTCATTGCCGGCCGCGAGGGTTTGAAGCGCCGTGACTTTTCCACAGGGAAGCAGGTCTTGTTCGCGCCCGACGAGCGGAATGTTTCGGCGGTGGAATTTTCACCGTCCGGGCGCTGGCTCGCCATCGGCAGCAAATGGGATTTGAAATTGTACGATGCGCGCGCTTGGACGTTGGTCGGCAGCAATACCCATCTCAAGTTCGAACCCTCCTTTGGTACAAAGGCGCTGGCGTTTTCGCCGGATGAATCCATGCTCGTGACCGCCGCCGGGGATCCAAGACCCGACGCGAGTCACCTCGAATGTTGGGAAGTGCCATCACTGAAGCCGTTGGCTTTCCCGCCGAACACCGTGAAAAACGCCACGTGTATCTGCTTCTCGCCGGATGGTCGCCAATTTTTTACCGGTTGCTGGGACGGCGTGGTGCGTGTTTGGGACGCTCAGACGCGGATCGAACTTCCGAATCGCCGCTCGGTCCAACATCATCGGAGTTGGATTGCCGACATGGCTTTCCTGCCCGGCACCCACCAACTCGTCACCGCCGGTTCGGACCGCTGTATTCGCCTCTGGAGCACCGAGTTGGCGGAACGACCGCTGATTTTGCGCGGACACACGCGTGAGATCAACGCCATGGCCATCGCCACCAATCGCGTGATTTTCAGCCTCAGCGAGGTGGGGACGATAAACCGATGGTCCGCTCGGCTGGCGCAGCAGGGTGAGTTCCTTTCGCAAGAAGGTCAGCGCTTCCTGCCCGTGGGCTTATCCCACGACGGACAAGTGGCGGTGACTCTGAGGGACGGCACGCTCCAGTTCTGGGATTTGAGCCAGCGAGAGTTCACGGAAATCGATTCCCGCCGCTGGGAATCAGACGAGTTCAAATACGTCCGAGTGAATTCAGATCGCCAATCGCAAGCCATTTCCATCTCATCCGATCTGAAATGGCTGGCTCGCGTCCGCCCCGACCAACCGGCCCAGCTCTGGAATGTGAGCGAGCGCACACTGCAAACACTACCCATCGTTGGCAGACTTCCGAGCTTCGCCGTCTTCTCGCCGGACAGCAAATACCTGGTTTTGCCGATGGCCCCGCACGCCGTGGCGGTCTGGAACCTCGAGACTGGCCGGCAGCTTGCATCCATTCCGAGTTCGGATCCTTTCGAAGCGAAGGTGTCCATCGCAGCGGTCGCGGACGTCCTGGCCATCGCCACAGGAACCAATGTTTTGCTCTGGGACTTGCAGACGCAGCGGCGTGTCGGCCAATTTGATATCGTGGGGAACCGTTCGATTGCACTTTCAGCAGATGCGAGGCTGCTGGCGACCGGCAGCGTGGATCAGATGGTTCGGCTCTACGATTGCCAGGCGGGGAGGATGATCGCGTCGCCGCTGCTGGGTCACCTTTCCGGTGTGGAGCGCGTTGCCTTCGCGCCGGATGGACGGACGCTCGTGAGC
The DNA here is from genome assembly GCA_964561105.1 of uncultured Bifidobacterium sp. Lineage (GTDB taxonomy): Bacteria > Verrucomicrobiota > Verrucomicrobiia > Limisphaerales > JADLHS01 > JADLHS01. The sequence continues at coordinate 63,260 of CAZLOH010000006.1, forward strand.
GCCAGCCGTCAATGGGTGAAATTATGGAATCTGGCCACCCGGCGCGAGGCCGCTTCCTACCAGCAGCCGGCGCGGGTCCTTCTCACGACCTTCTCCACCGATGGCAGCACTCTGATGACCTCCGATGGCGCGGGCCGTTTCATCCAGATCTGGCGTGCGCCCGCGCTCGCTGGGGGTGGAGATTTGAGCCACCTTGAACGAAACTTGAGAACAAAATGCAGCGTGATCAACTGCGCCGTGGCCGGAACATTGCCGTAGGACAGGCGTCGCGCCTGTCTCAAACTGCAAGTACTCCGCCTTCTGTCGCCGTTGCTACATCGGAATTCCGGAGCGTGGTTCGGTGTCGGTTGCTGCGGAACGATGGAGACCGGCGCGACACCTGTCCTACGATCTGCGGCGCTCAGCGCCGCTTGGTTGCCGACAATTCAACTGCATCGTTTCAGCTCGAGGCTCGGCGAGTTACCCGCCAACGCACCGGGATGCGGGGCGCATCATCCACCGGTGCTTTCACTCTTATCGAACTGCTGGTCGTCATCGCCATTATCGCGATCTTGGCGGCGATGCTGTTGCCGACGTTGGTGAAGTCGAAGCAGAAGGCTCAAGGCATCGCCTGTCTCAATAACCTCAAGCAACTCCAACTCGCCTGGTTCATGTATACCAGTGACCACAACGACAAACTGGCGCCCAACCTCGGGTCGTTCTTTACCCAAACGACCGACAACACCTGGGTCCGTGGCGCGCTGACTCTGGGCGGCGGAGGACTCAATAATCCCGACAACACGAACACGCTGTACCTGCAGAAGAGCCTGCTGTTCCCGTATCTTCGATCGTTCGGCGTCTTCAGATGTCCTGGTGACCGCAGCACCGTGATCATCGGGGGTATTCGTCACCCACGCGTTCGCAGCCTGAGCATGAACACCTGGCTCGGTCGCAACCTGCCTGACGGTAGTCTGGGAGGCCTTCCGACAGGCCCTCCGTTTCTCGGTGATGGCGACTACCGAATCAACGTCAAACTCACTGGTCTCATAGTGCCGCCACCCGTGCAGACGTTCGTGTTCATTGACGAGCGCGAGGATAGCATCAACGACTGCGGGTTTTACGTCGGCATGGGACGGCGCGGCAGCGATGCCTACTGGATTGATCTGCCGGCCTCCTACCACAACGGAGCCGCCGGTTTGTCGTTCGCCGACGGCCACGCCGAGACCAAACGCTGGCTGGACTCTCGCACCATGCCGCCGCTCCACCCGGACCAGCCCCTCGTTCACCCCTTCCCCAGTCCAAACAATCGAGATGTGGCGTGGCTTCAAGACCGTGCGACCGGAAGGAAATAGGGCCGGCTTCATCCAGTCTGCCAATTTCGCGAAACCTCCACACGAACCTTCCCTCTGTAGCAGCGTCTCGTGAGAGTGCCGCGCCTTTTCTGAGAAAGCGCTTTGCGGCGCTCTTACGAGACGCCGCTACGCCGGTTACGTCGCCCGCGCTTCTCCTGCCACTGTAATGTTCGCTGCTATTTCCGGCTTATTAAGGAGACGGGCACCCAAGTTGGTGCGGTAGAGTAGGGCGCACGCCCCTTCCGAACCTAACAAACGCGGCCTGAGTCAATGGTCCGGACAAGTCATCTCTGACAACGTGCGCAGGCAAAGAAACAACAAACACGAAGAGACAAGACCTATGAAGAAAATTAAAAAACTCGCATTCGCGACCCTCGCGGTTGCGCTGCTGTTCCAAACCCCGATCACGCGAGCCGACAATACTAGCGAACGAAACTCCGATGGCAGCAGTGGCCAGTGTGGAAGACATAACCATTCAACACCGTTCAGCCGGATCATCGTCTTCGGCGACAGCTTGTCGGATACCGGGAATTTCTATCGGATGACCGGCGATACTCTTCCCCCTTCGCCACCCTACTGGCAGGGCCGCTTCTGCAATGGACCGGTGTGGGTCGAGTATCTGGCCGAGGATCTTGGAATGGCAGGCTTAGAGGATAACTACGCGGTTGGAGGCGCAGCCACCGGCACCGCGAATGATTCTGGCCCTTTCGGAGGAGTGCAGAACCAGATCGCGCGCTACTTATCGTCGCACCCCGGCGACCCGGACGCCCTTTACATCCTCTGGGCTGGTCACAATGACGTGATGCTTGCTTTGACCACTGGGCTTTACGACCCCTCCCAGATTGTCCCAAATACAATCAATAATATTCGCACCCTGTGGGCTGCCGGTGCGCGGCACATCCTGGTGGTAAACCTCGCCGATCTGGGCAAGACCCCGATGCTCGTCTCAACGCCGGACAGCGCCACGGTCAGTGGGTTCGTGGCCAGCATCAACGAGAACCTGGCTGACGCTCTCCATGGGCTCGCGGCAGAAGGCGTGCGCACCATCACTTTGGACGCCTTCTCGTTTGTCGATACCCTCGTAGTAAACCCGGTACGATTCGGTTTTTCAAACACGACCGATGCGGGAATTGGGCTCTACCCCGTAAACCCCGCTGGCTACCTCTTCTGGGATAACGTTCATCCCACAACCGAGTTCCAGCATGTGTTCGAGCAATTCGCCGTCCGGCGGCTCATCAATCACTTCTCACCTTCGCACGGCAAAGGGACGCCGCCCGCCCGGGTGAATGCGCTTAATGGGCTTGTGCATGCCGGGAAGGGTCATTGATCACCATCTTCCGTGAAGCCAAGAACTGGAATCCAGTTATGAATAACCCGATCACCGGCAACCCGAAAAGCCTGCTGGCCTGCCTGTTGATGAGCCTGTTGTCCACCGCCGCGCAGGCTCAAACTTCAGTCGAGCTCACCTCAATTACCTCGACCACCAACGGCGTTCGCGTGGCGTGGACCAACCCAGAGCCGGGTTTTGCCTACACCGTCCAAGTGCGCGAGTCGCTCACGAGCGGCGCCTGGCGAAATGGGGCGATGCGGTATCGCTGGCCCTGGCCGTACACGCATTGGGCCGACGCGCCGCGCAGCCTGCCGGCGTCCAGGTACTATCGCCTGCTCGCCCAACCGGCAGCCACGCCCAATCGCGGCAGACTCCTCACCAGCTATGTGAAAGGCCAGTTCACGGTCAGCCAGCAGAATGCCGCTATTGCAGCCTGGGGTATGGCCTACTTTGCTACCGCGAGGTATGGGATCATCTCCCGTGTGTTCTTTTACGAAACGGTGGATCCGTATGGTCTTTCCATCACCAACTCCGCGCTTCTGATTCTGCCCGTAGGCACGAACGGACCACTGCCGCTGGTCAGCGTGCAGCACGACACACGTGTGATGAGGAGTGAAGCGCCTACGCAACCAGGATCTGGAGACAAGTGGGCGTCCGTGCTGGCCTCTTATGGTTACGCCGTCGTGGCGGCGGACTATCTGGGTCTCGGAACCAACTCGCCCGGCTACCAAGCCTATCTCCACGCGAAGAGCGAGGCCACCAGCGTGGTGGACGCCTTGCGGGCGGGAAGATCTCTTTGCGCCAGCAATAACGTCACCTTGAATGGACAGTTCTTTCTGACCGGTTATTCCCAGGGCGGCCACGTGACCATGGCCACGCACCGCGAACTCGAAGCTTTCCATACCAACGAGTTCAGGATCACAGCCTCGTCGCCCTGCGCCGGCCCCTATGACCTCGGCGGCGTCACGATCGGAACCTTGTTGACCAATGCCAACTATCCCAGCCCGCCGCTTTTCGCCATGCTCCTGGCCGCTTATCTTCCTATCTATCAACTGGGGATACGCTGGAGGAACTCCTCGCGCCGCCCTATCGAACCACGCTGCCGCCGCTGCTGGACGGAGCCCATTCCGGTTTACAACTCGCCCTCGCCATGCCCGCTGACGCGATCGCCATCTTGCGGCCCGACTACCAGGCGGACTTCCGGACGAATGTCAACAATCCGTTCCGTCAGGCACTCCTCGACAACAACACCTATTCCTGGACGCCCAGGGCGCCGGTGAAAATGTTCCACTGTCAGGGAGACCCCATTGTCGTCTTTGCCAACGCGGAATTGGCTTACCAAAGCTTTACCAATCGCGGCGCATGTTGTGTAAGCGTCGTGGACCCGGGCGCCCCGGCACAGTTGAATCATGATGATTGTTACAATCCCAGTCTCAACGGGGTCCTGACGTGGTTTGAGTCGCTCCGGCAATAGGCGAATCGAAAACGAACACGCGCTCGGTCCGAAAACGCCACAACACTCACCCAACTCGCATCCCGAGGCGGAAGCCATTGGCGGCGGTGGGGGAAGCGCTCGCGACAAATATCGCGGCCAGCGTAATCGCTGAGAACTTGTTCGCCACCGATCGCCGGAGTGACTGAGATTGGGAGTGCATTGCGTGGAGCGAGATTGGACGAAACGCACCGATGGATGTCAACGCTCCGGGCCGCGCGGGGCGAGTTGACGAGTGGCAGCCAAAGAGGTGGGCCGGTTTGCGCTGCGAACCGTAGTGCCGCAGTGAGCGGCGTCGTATAGCCGTGAATCACGTCAACCGGGCGAACCGAATCAACGACCAAGCCGCGAAAGAACACAAACACCGTAAAGAAGTTCAACCGCTGATGCACGCTGTTGCTCCAGAGCTGAAAGCCCGACAGATGATAGCCCAGGCAACGCCTTGGGTTTAATGTCCGACAGGAATCTCTTGATGTCCGCCAGCACATTGCTCGCGTCCGTCGGTGTGGCGGACAACTCCACAATCACCGACGGATTCAGGCCGCGCAACGTGTCCTGCGCCGTCTTGCTGCAAGCCCTGTGGCCTTCCTCCAGAATGACGCTGGGCGAAAGAACCCGCAGCGTATTCCCGAGTGGCGTCTTCATCTGATGCGGAAACAAACCAGTCAATCCGCTACGACAACCTTTTGTTGCATATGCAACAAAAGGTTGTCCTGCTGAGTGAGCGTCGCCAAACGCATCCAAATTTGGAAAGCGCTCCAACAACTTTGTGTGCCCGCGTACGTCGTCGTCTATTGGGAATAATGCGCCGAAGGCGCCACTGTCCTTAAACACTTTCAGCGTCTCATTGTTCTGCCGCGAGGCCGACGACAGCATCAACGCCAGCACCACCAGATTTCCCGCCACGTCGCCGGGCGTGAAGCGGTCGGTCTTTTCGCAAATCATCGCGCGCCCGCCGCGGGCGATGTCCAGCGTTGCGTCATCGCCTAGCTGGCGTTGTAGTGCCAGCTCTCAGTCTTAGTCGGTTCTGAAAAGAATCCACTGGAGTGCGGCTATCTCCAAGTGACGCCGACTTGCAGTCGGCAGGCCCGTAACTTCCGACTGCAAGTCGGAAGCACGCTTTAAGCCCAAGCTCCGATTTGGGCGGTCTTCTCCGCCTCCTCACGTCGGCGGCTACGGTTCTGGGGTTCAATGCGCGGCGTTTGTTTCGGGAGAACCCTCACCCGGCTGGCGGCATGTAGATGCGGCAATGCCCGTCCTTCGTCGCCGACTACTGCGGAGCGTGGACTTTCTCTGGCGACACTTCCGTTCGCGCGGTTGGCGAAGGTCGCGGTTGTGATTCTTCGCGGCCTTGGGCCTTGCGCCCGGTGCCGGTGCCCGATGAGTCGTGTTTCAGGTGCGGTTGGATTTCGGCACGAATGGTCTTCAATGCGTCCTGCATGGCCGGGGATTCCAGCATCCGCTTTCCGATGGCCTCGCCGAGCATCGCGCCCGCGACGGTATCGCTCGGATAATGGACGCCCGCCAGGACGCGGCACCACATGGCTTCGTGAATCTGGTGCTGGAATTCCGCGGCTTTGTCCGGAAACGCCGCCGAAAATATCGTGCCCCACAGGGCGGCGGCCGAGGCGTGGCCGCTCGGATAGGAAGTGTTGCTCGGGCGACCCACCACCGGATGCACCTCCGGGGAACGAAGATACGGACGCGTTCGATTCCAGTGGCGTTTGACCTGATCGTCCACAATCATCCGGCGCTCGCGGTCAATCTCCTCGAAGAGGGCCAAGGTGCGGGGAAAGTCGCGGGTATGAAACCATTCTCCGAGCACCGGTCGCGCAAAGGAAGTTACGGTCTGGCTGGCGACGCGTTTGGCGCGTTGCACCTGGTTGGTCGTCCGGTCGGCCTGAACTTGGAGCAAGGTTTCCAGTTCCGCGCGGCTCACAATTGAATCATCCGCCGGCGGCGCGGGCAGCAGGTTCACCAGGGCGCTGCAATCCGCTGGCAGAAATTTGGTTTGCGCCGCGCAAGTGGACAGGAGCGCGAACAACAACGCGGTTCGGAGCAGGAATCGGTGAAAGCTCATGGACGCATGGTAATTCGGCAGGCGGGCGGGCGTCAATTGACTCACGCTCTCAAGGAGGTGTTTGGATTCGGTAGAATGTTGAGGCGGAACGCACCAAGGCTTCGGAGTCCGAAACATTCACGGGTCCGCCGACTCCCAACATATTGGTGACCAGGAGTGTGTTCCAACCGGGCGAAGCGAGGTTGGTCGTCCATTGCACGCGATACGAACCGAGCGGCAGTCCGGTGAATGTCAGGACCACGTTCGATCCGTTGAGTTGAATCGTTGTTGGCCCGGGTGTGGCGAGCGCTTGCTTGATCGCCTGCAGCAACGGGTCGGGTTCGCCGGCGGTGTGATCCTGCGCAAGTTCCCAGATCATTACACCGCCGAGGCCGCGGTTGCGCGCATAGCTGACCTTGGCCTGACAGGTGCGTTGGTCATCGTATGAAATGAACCGGTCATCGGTTGATCCCGTGCGGTCGAGCGAAAGATAAGCGGCCTGCGCGGAATCATCCCAGTGATAAACGCCAGCCTGAGCATACGCTGCTTGAATATCGTTGAAGCTGCGGGCCGCTGTGCTGGGAGCGGTCGTCCAAGCCTGGCGCGGGAACGCGGCACCGCCAGTTGGGGTGCCGGCGCCGCCGCTCCAGACGTAACCGTAAAACGCGATCCCGATGCCGAGTTTCGCTGCCGGAATTCCGCGGCTGACAAAGCCGTTGACCGCGCCATCCACGGACGGCACCAGTCCGCCGGTGCTGGGAAAGCGGAAGCCACCATCGTAAATCGGCGAGTTGAACCAAGTGACCCAACCGCCATAAGGCCCGGCCAGGTCGTAGGTCATGAGGTTGATTTGGTCGAACCGGTCTTGAACGGAAGCGAAGATGTCCGGCACCGTCGTCGCCGGATCGCCGTACGAGGAGTACGCGGGCACGGCGACGGTGAGCATTTTCGCGGAAGGAAAGGCGTCGAGTGCGGCCCGCAAACCGATCACGAGATTGGTGAACTGGGTCGTGTCTGCCGCCGTAAGCGGTTCCCAATCCAGGTCTATGCCGTCGTAACCGCGAACTGCCATGAAGTCCGTCAGGTTGTTGATGAAGCTGGGGAGGTGGACAGGCAAGGTGGCGGCTTGAAAACTCGAGCCGGCCCCGCCGACGCACACCAGCACCTGGCGGCCGGCGGCGTGTGCGGCGTTCACGATGGCGGCGGAGTTGCCGATCGAGAGGCTGTTCGCGCTGGCGTTCAGTGAACCGTCGTCATTCGGCACAAGCGAAAAATGAATGACATGGGTGACGGCTGCGAAATCAATCTGGGCGGCGGGCATGGCAGCCTGTTCCCAGCCGGGATAATACGCCGTGGTCCACAGGTCGCCCCGCGCGGCCAGGGCAAGCTGACAGAAGGCGAGCAGCAGCCACGAGCAGGTACTCCGGAACGCCGTCGCACCCGGCAGGGCCCGGCGTTTCTCGTCGGCGCGCGAAAAGGCGCGCGAGGAGGTGATCTCTTCGCGAGGCGGTTTCGATTTTCGCTGGCCGCCGGACAAACCGGGCACAGTCAACCGCACAACAAAGTCCATAACGCGTTTATACCAGTTTTCACAGCATAGAAACCGACCCGATCCGAAACACGGTCGCATCCCGGCGGGTTCGCGCGAAAATGGCTGCACCCGGGTGGCAGAAGTTTTCGCGCTGCGAAAACTCCTGCCACGTTCAAGTGCTTTGTATTCCTGCTCGTCCGTCTGCCTCGCCTAGCAACCCGCTCTTCGCGGGTGCAATTCTCGCAGCGCGAGAACATCCACCTCGAACAAGTCGCCGTTCGCGAGCGACGATTACGGCATTGTTTGAACGCGATAGTATGTTTGCGTTCCACCCGTCGGAACAAGGTAGGGTGACGTTGCGCCGATGACATTGGCGTAGGGCCCGGTGGCGCTGGTCGAAGACTGAAGCGTTCCGACGGGCCAGGTGATATACAGATTTCCATTCGACTGTGAGATGCTCAACTCGGTGGAAGCCAGGTAATGAAGCCGAGCCTGGGCGACGGTCAGGGCCTTGTTGTACACCGCGACCTCGTCAATCGAGCCGTCGAACGGCAGGAACTGCAGATCGTTGCGTTGGCCGAGGATCAGCGCGGCGCCCGTGGCGGGGTCGCCGTTGGAGCCGTTCGGCGCGAAGCTCGAGTTCCGGTCCACGGAGGTTCGCTCCACACCGTTGACGATGAGTCGCAGCGTGGTCAGATCGTCGGAAATGACCAAGTGATACCAACTGTTGAGGACGAGCGGCAGATCGAACAGATCGCTGGTGAAGCCGCTCGGGCCCGTCCCGCCGTTGTAAGTGGCCAATGTCCAGGCGCTGGCCGCGTGCTGGTAGATGTTCCAGCCATAGATGTGACCGGGAACCACATTCATCGCAGCGAAGGGCGTGGCGAAATCGCCTGGCTGCACCGCGGGCCGGACCCACGCCTCGAAGGACCAGGGGCCGGTGACGGGGTTGAGTTCGAGCGCGTAGGGAATGGAGACAACCCCACCACCCTGGATCCGAACGGCGGCGTTGGTATCAACCGGAATGCCGTTCGTGCTCGAAACCGCACCGCCCCCGGGAGTGTAACTGCCATCGAAACTGCCCACGGCATCCACGGCGGTGGCGCTGCCGTCGGCTTCGTCCAGCCGCCAATATGCAACGGGATCGTCCGCCGCAATGATCTTCGCATAACCGATCAGTGGCACTGTGACTGGCCGGGCTTGAACAATGAGTTCCGCATCCGCCGTGTTGGTCGAGGTGAAGGGACCGGTGACTTGCGCGTGATACAGGGCCGCGTCGCCGGATTGAACATTGTTCAGCCAGAGCGTGTCGTTGGCCTGACCGACCAGCGCGGTTGAGCCTTTGAACCATTGATACGTGATGGGTAGCGCGCCGCTGGCGACTACCCGGAAGGCCGCTTTGCTACCCACGTTGCGTGTGATCGGTCCGTAGGGATTCGTGATGTTGAGATCGGTCAGCACGGTCAGGGTAACAGTATCAGTGTTGGTCGAACTGATGCTGTTGGTGATGTTCAGGTAAAAGCTTGCGTTGTTGTCGGCCGGGAACTGGGCGAGGAACGAATAGCTGTTGTTGGTCGCGCCGGAGATCGGCGCTGCGCCACGATACCACTGATAGTGCAAGGGTGGCGTGCCTCCCGCCACCGCGCTGAAGGTGGCGGTGGTGCCGTGGTAAACAGATTGTGACACGGGCTGTTGCACGACCGTGGGCGGCGTGGGCAGTTCCCGAAAGGAATTGGTGCCGAGTTGATAGTGGGCCAGCACGTCCGCGGCGCTGAGCGCGTTGGTGTAAAAGGCGACCTCGTCCAGGTTGCCGGTGAAGGGGCCAAAGCCGACGTTGTCGCCCGCGCCGATTTGTCCATCGTGACTCGGATTGGCGTAATACCCGGTAATGCCACCGGCGCTCGCCTCGGCGACACCGTTGACATAAAAATATCCGGCCGCACCGTCGAACGTGAAAACGAGATGATACCATTTGAGCAGTTCAATCTTGGTGGTGGAGGAGAAGAAACCGACGGTTTTCAGGTTGAACGTCCATCGGTTAAGCCCGGTCACGTTGGGTTCCTGATAAATATTCCACCCGCTCGCGTTGTTGAACGGCGGGGGATCGGAGTAAGTTCCGAACATCGCCAGTGGCACCGTGTAGCCGTTGGGATCCGTGCTCTGGACGGTCGGCTGCACCCAGCACTCGACCGAGAACGCGGCGCCGTGCTGTCCGTCCGGCATGAGCGGATTGAGTTCCGGATGATACGGGATGCTGATGAAGCCTTCCGGGTTGCTGGATTGAAATTGGACCGAGTTGGTTGCGATTCCAGGATCGCCCAACTGCGGGAACGCACCGCTGGTGACATACGTCGCATCGAAATGGTTGGGCGACGAATCGTAGGCCGTCGTGTCGGCCACCTCCTCCAGCCGATAGTAGGCGGCGGGGTTATTCGACAGAATCAATTCGGGATAACCAGCCCGGACTGCAGTGACTCCCGAGAGCATCACTGCCGTGGTGATGGAAAGCCACAGCAACGAATGTGCGGTGGCGGTTCTTTTTGGTTTCATAGCAATGGTGTTGAGGATTAATGAACTTTCCCCACCGGTACGGGCAACAGGCTTCCGTGTCGTTGGGCTGCACGACGGTTTTACCACCTTGGTTGATTATTGCAACCGGCAATTTGTCACGCCGCCGCCCGACCGGCGAATGGCAGTTGCGTGAGTAGGTTTCGCGCTTTCTGAATCTTCACCACCCATAATTCCGGCCGGAAAAGTGTTCTGCCGCGCCTCGATGAGGCACGAGGCATGGCTTAACTGATGGCAGTTCTTGGAAGGACTCGTGGTCAGCGGGTGATTTTTGTTTTCGGAGGAATGACGAACCCGGCCACCATGTTCAGCAGGAACAATCCCACCGCCACTGCGTTGCCCGCCGCGCCCCACGTCCGGATCGCGGGGAGGCTGGCCAGATCACCCAACAGGCGCAGCACCAGCGAGGCGTGCAACACCACCAGCGGCACGTAAGAGGTCCAACGGAATTGCACTGGCAATCCGAGCACCGCGGGAAAGATCACTGGCGCGTGGCCGAAGATCATCGAGAACACGAACCCGATGAAGAACGAATGCAGCGTGGCATCGTAGAACAAGCCGGTGGTTTGCGGCCATTGGGCGATCACGAGCAACGCTGACAACGTGAGCCACCCGTGGCCGCTCAACAGGCAAATCGCCATGAACCGCGGCAGTCCCGGATGCCGGATGGTGCGCCACGCCAGATCGAAGCGCAGCAACCACGCGGCAATGGCCAGCAGCGCCGCGCCGGTCAGCACGCCGCCAGTGCGGGAAAAAAATCCACCAAGCACCAGCCCCGTTCCCAGCAAACCAAGCGCCGTCGCGAGCCAGGGTTTCGAGAGAGGAGATGGTTTTTGGAACCGGGTCAATTCGATGCGTTCGCCCACGATGGTCAGGAGCAGAAACGTCAGCCACCAGAGCACGACTTGAGGAATTTCCAAGCCCAGTTGCCAAAGCACATTGCCCGTGGTCCAGGCGACTGCGCCCAGCCCCATGACCGTGTTGGACAGGTTGGGTTGGATGAACAAAATACGCGCGCACACCACGATGAACCACGCGCTGCCGGCGGTTAACATCCAGCGCGGCCACGACGCGAGCACGCCCGTCGCGATGGCCGCCGCGCCCACGCCGGTCAGCAGCGGCACGAGATACGTCCAGAGCGCGCGCAAGCCCACGGCGCGTTCGAGGCTGATGACCGTGCCGAGGAAACCGCAGACCATCAACGGGCCGTGAAAACTGATCCAGTTCGCATGACTTACCGGCAGCGGCAGGTTCAACGGCACCCGCAACAACCCGCCCCAGATGCCCGTGATGAGACAGCTCAGGCCCAGGAACAAGAGGACCAGCCGCCCGAGGCGTTGTTCCGTTTTCAACATTGGCGGCGGAGACTTTGGGTTGGCCACGCATGCGGTTATCACATCCACGCCGCGATGACAACGCTGTGTTCCCTGCCTGCAAGTGCGTGCAACGCCCCGATGCCAGGGCCGAAATTGAGGTGGTGAGTGGCGACGTCGAGCATCGGGGCATCCGCCTCGTTACCTCGGCGGCTACGATGGGAAGAGTTGTGAAATGGGCGAATGAACCTTCGGCTGACCGGGATCAAAGCAATGGACTGAGACATTTGGCGAACGCATCACCCAGCCGGTGGAACAGCGGTCGGCGTCGCCAGTGATCGGCGCGAATCTCAATGGACTTGCTCAGGTCCGTTTCAAATGCACGGGCCATGGTTTGAGTGGTTGCTTCATCGAAGATCAGGACGTTGCACTCCGCGTTGAAGTGAAAGGAACGGAAATCGAGATTGGATGATCCCACCACGGTTGCGTAGTCGTCCGCCACCACGGTCTTGGCGTGCAGGATGGCGGGTTGATATTCAAAGATGCGCACACCGCTGGCGAGCAGACCGGCAAAAAAACCATGCCCGGCATGCCGCACAATCGGCACATCACTGATGCCGGGCAGCAACAAGCGCACGTCCACACCCCGCCGGGCGGCACGCCCCAGGACCTCAATGGCATTGCGCCGGGGCGCAAAATAGGAGTTGGTGACCCAAAGCCGTTCGCGCGCGGCGCCCACCAGCACCGCCAATACGGAGGCGGTTTCGGCAAAGCCCCGGCCCGGCCGTGAATCCAACACCAGGGTTTTAACGCCGGATTCGTCGGTTGCTTCCGACGGTGTGATCGGGAAAGGCTCCCCCTCGGCGCGCCGCCAGCCTTCCTTGAAGACCAGGGCCAGCTCCCAGGCGGTTGGCCCTTCGATCCGGGCATGCGTGTCCCGCCAGAGTCCGGCTTTGGCGTGACGCGAGGAGCCGTATTCGTTGCCCACATTCATTCCACCCGTAAAGGCCACCCGCTGGTCCACCACGATGATCTTGCGGTGATCGCGGATGAAATGGTCCCACAACTTGGCCCAGAACGGATGAAACAGCCGCGCCTCGATGCCATGATTCTGCATTCGCTGCCAGAACGCCCGGCTAGTCGTCCACGACCCAAACGCGTCCGCCAACACCCGCACCTTCACTCCGCGGGCGACGGCTCGTTCCAATCGCTCGACCAGTTTGGTCCCCGTATCGTCGTCCCGAAGAATGTAGGTCTCCAACAGAATCTCGCGGGTCGCGCGGTCAATCTCGTCCAGCACGGCGGCAAAGGTTTTCTCGCCGTTGAAAAAGACCTTGACCTGGTTGCCGTGATGGATCGGCCCGGCATCAATCCGGTGGACCAGTTGCTGGAAGGCCGCATCGCGCACGCCGTCAGCAAACCGTTCCGCCAAGCGGCCCACGTTCTCCGCCCGCAACTCGGGCGGCAGCCGACGGCCCGGCAATGGGCGCAAACGGGGCTTTCGCTTTTGACGCCGCGACGGGCGAACGATTCGCTCCGGCAATGATTCTCTTGCCTTCATCTTTTCTGGCGCGGCTGGCGCCCGAGACGCGCTAATTGCGAGTCTTGCCGGCGCGCGCCGGCCCCCGCACCACCAGCACCGGACAATCCGCATGACGCACCACGCGCTCCGCCGTGCTGCCCAAGAGCACGTGCTTCAGCCCGGTGTAGCCATGCGTGGTCAGGGTGATTAGATCCGCCCCCAGGCTCCGGGCGGCCCTGGTTATTTCCTGAAAGGGCACGCCGGTTCGCACGAGGACGCGAACGGGAATAGTTTCGTCGAACATTTCCTGACCCAGCAAGGTCAATTGTTCCCGCGCCGCCGGCTCCGGGCTTTCCACCACTCCTTGAATTCCGACGGGCACGGAGCGCAGCTCCGCCGGGATGACCACCGGTTCGGTCACGTGCAGCAGGGTGATTTCCGCCCCGAAACGTTCGGCCAGCGCGGCCGCGTAGGGCAGCGCCTGGGCCGACGTTGGCGAGAAATCAATCGGGACGATGATCTTCCGCAAACGAACGGCGGAAGCTGCCTGATCCGGTTCTGCGGCTGGGGACGGAACGGTGAGGACCGGGCACGACGCATGGCGCACGACGCGTTCCGCTGTGCTGCCAAGGAGAACGCGCTTCAGCCCGATGTGACCGCGCGTGGCGATGACAATCAAGTCCATGCGGCGCTCCCGGGCCAGCGTGGTGATTTCATGGAACGGTTTTCCCTCGCGCACGAAGGTCGTCGCTGGGCGGCCGGACTGCGATTCCTGTTCCGCGATCTGTTCGAGTTGTTTTTCCGCCTCAGCCACCACGGCGGCATCGTCGCGCAGCAGCACGGCCTCGCTGTTTCCGCCGTAGTACACCGGCGGTTCGACGACGTGAACCAGCGCAAGGGTGGCGGCCAGTTTGTCGGCGAGGACCTGGGCGTAACGCACACCGGCCTGGGAAATCGCGGAAAAATCAGTTGGTGCCAGGATTTTTTTCAACCGGACCGCCGGTAATTTCCGCGCGGCCCGGAACAAGGCGGCCGCGATGTGCGGCTGAGTCCGGGGGTTCACTTCGAGAATGACTTGCTTCAGTTTTTTCTCTGGTTTGATTTTCATAATGATGGTCTCCCGAGTTGTGGTTGTTTACGAAGATTGGGTTGCCGGCTCGTTCTGGACTTGGGCGGGAAGTGACACTCCGGTCAGCTCATACCGTTCCCGGATGGGGGCAATGAGCGCGTCGGTTAGCCGGGTGAGTTCCCCACGCCGATACCGCCGCTCGACTTTGCGAAGTTCGGCCGCCAGTGGTTGATCGCCGAAAACATCCAGGAGCCAGCGGGAAAAGTCGCCGCGCCGCGCGTGCCCATCCAGGGAAGCCGTCGGTACCCGTCCCAGGAGCGTGACGAACTCCTTGAGCGAACGTGCGGTGTTGCCGAACGGCCGGTCATGGCAGGTGAAGACAAACGCGTGTTCCTCGCGCATCGGCACCTCCAGATACTTGGTCCGGTGGCGGACATGTGGCGTCAGCCGCCGTGCAACGTTAAACGGCTGGGGCCGGTGTCCGTTTGCCTCCACGGTGGGCAGAAAGACGGCCTCATTGAGCTGCAATCCGGCCAGCAACGATTTCCACTGGGACTCCGCCCCCGGCCGGCCATAAAGTTTGCTCAGTGCCTGGGCTTCATGGGGATTGGTGATTTGCGTCACGATGATGGACTCGACCTCGCGCAGCAGATCAGGATGGAGATTCGACACCTGGTGGGTTACCAGCATGTAGCCCGCAAGTTCGATGTCCACCCGCTGACGGAAATCCGGTTTGTGCAAAAAATAATGCGCCTCATCCACCACGATCCAGTGCGGTTGCCCGGTGTTCCGGCGCAGTCCGGCCACCATCGGCAACAAGATGTCGAGGTACGCCACTTTCTCCGAATGCGTCTCCCGGGAGAGATCAATCACCACCGAAACGTCAGGGTAACGCAAAGCCCGGGCGACATCGGTTAAGCGCGGTGGCGGTTCGTCGCCGCCGAACACAACCACACCGGGCAACGCCTCCAGCGAAGCATAGTCGCCTTCCGGATCAATGACGCACAGGCAATAGCCCCGCAGGATGAGCTGCTCACAAATCAGACCTGCGACCCAGGACTTGCCGGAGCGCGGATCGCCGGCGACCAACTGGATGCGCCCGTAAACTGCCATCTCCAAGGGTTGCCCCTCGCGGGTTCGCCCCAACAATACGCGCTGCCGGTCGGTGCGGCGGGGAGGCAGCCGGAGATGTTCCAGCGTGCCGCGAATGTACGTCGCCACTGCCTCCGGACCGGTGCCGGATAACACCTCGTCTGCGATGGCGCGCAGCGATTGGCTGCCCCAGCCGGCCGCAATGCCAACTTCGGATGCTCCCAGCAATTCATAATCATTTTCCCCGTCCCCAATGGCGATGCAGTTATGCACTGACAAGCGGAGTGCCTCGAGCGCGGCGCGCAAGCCCGTGGCTTTGCTGATTCCTTGTGGCAGCAACATCAGGCGGCCGCGATTGAACGCCAGCACCAGCGGAAGTTCCAGTTTCTGAACCGCTTTCAGAATCCGGCCCGCGGCGGACGCGTCCGCTTCGACGACACACTCGCCAAACTTGAAATCCACTTTGAGCTGACAAAGTTCCTCCAATAACGCGGGGGGCGGCGGGCGGCCAAGCCGCTGGGTGCGTCGGTTCGGAAAGGCGAGCACGGCGCCGTTCTCCGCCACCACCGCATCAAACAAACTGAGGTCGCCGGCCACGGCCTGCAATTCGGAGAGAATGCGGCCGGTCACGAGCACCAGAACGAGGCCTTCGGCTCGCGCTTCGCGCAGCGCGTCGAGTGCCGCCGGATGGGCCTTGCCCGCTTCGGCAATGGTGCCATCGTAATCAACCGCCAAAACACAGAATTTCATCGCCAACTTTCCCTTTCCTTCAGCGCCTGGTTTGACAAACGGAAATCCGTTATCTGGCAACGACCGGACCGGCAGCGGACGCCAGCGAGTGAGCTGGACCGTGAATCGCCCAGCCGGCAGCGCGGGCAACCGCGGGCGGCGTATTAGCCCGGCCGTGGATTTAACCCTCGGTTGCTTCCCAGCCAGTTTGTCAGCGCACCACCAACACCGGACAACGCGCGTGGCGAACGACCTTTTCCGCCACACTACCGACGAAAAACCGGTGGGCGCCAGTGCGCCCCTCGCTGCCCATCACAATCAGATCGGCGTGCGCCTGGGCGGCCGCTTCGACGATGACCGAGTAGGCCACCCCCAACATCACCCGGTGAACCACGGGAACGCGCGGTTGCACGCTTCGTTCAGCCACTCGGGCCAATAATTGTTTTGCCTCTGCCAGCGCTTGAGCACGGAGCGGGCGCAGCCGGGGGGAGTCAAAGCGTCCACGGCCATAAATGGGATCCAACACGTGCAGCAAGACGATGGTGGCAGCGAAGCGCTGCGCCAACGACACCGCAAATTCCAGGGCTTGCAGCGAGCCCGGAGAAAAATCAACCGGCACGAAGATGGTGCTCAACCCCAACGCGTCGTCAAACGTCGCACCTGCCGGCTGCGCGGCAGGCTTGGTTTGGCGCCGGGCGATCCGCGATTTATCCCGCGCGGAAGCGGCGGCACGCCGGGGCGGTTTGGTTTTTGATTTCATATTGTTTGGGACAAACTTTGGTTGCGCGCGGGCAACGGTTTTCTCAGCGCCAATACGGGACAGGGAGACTGACAGATAACCCGGCCGGCGGTGCTCTCGGGGTGAGCCTGCCCGGTGGTTGCGACTCCGCGCGTGGGCATGACGATCAACTCGGTGTTCAACTCCCGGGCCGCTTCGGCGATTTCTTCGCAAACCGCGCCGCTCCGCACTTCGGCGGTCCAGGTCCGGCGCGCCCCAAGCAGTTTGCGACCCAGCGTGCCTAGCCGCACATAGGCGTGTTTGACCGCCGGTTCATCCGTCCGTTGCCGGTTCACGGGCCCATAGCCGAAGTCGTGAACGTAGTGGATCAATTCGACGACGTGGAGCAACACGATCTTGCTGCCGCGAACTCCGGCCAGTTGGGACGCGTACTTGATGGCGGTCGCCGACTGCGGTGAGAAATCCACCGGCACCAGGATTTTTCGTGGATGCGCGGCGGGTAACGGAACACGGGTTCGCCGCCCCGCCCGGCAGCGCGGGTTCGCGCCCATTCGTTTTCGAAGGCTCGTTCGTTTTGTGATTCGGGTTTTCATCGCGCTTGCCTGGGTTGAGGTTTCAATCGCGGATCACCAGCACCGGACGCTGGCTTCGTCGCAGCACAGCCTCGGTGACGGAGCCGAGCAGTTGCTTCTTCAAACCCGACCGCCCGCTCGAACCAAGGCAAATCAGGTCGGCCCCGATGCGCTCGGCCGCCTGGGCGATGGCGACGGCCGGTTGTTGATGCTCGGCAACTTCCACCTGGCTCTGGATGCTGCGGGCACGGGCATCGTCAGGAACCAGCGCTTCCAATCGGCGGACGAGTTCCTGCTTTCGTTTCGTCCGGCGCTCAGATTCAGCTTTGGTTTCAGACCTGAATCCGGCACCCGGAGAAATCACGTGCAGCAAACTTACCTCGCCACCGCGTTGAGCGGCGCCGTAGGCAAAGGCCACCGCTTTGTTACCAGGCTTGGAGAAATCCGTGGCGATCAGCACCCGCTTGAAGCTGGGCAGATGCTCGGTTGACTCCTCCTCCGCCTCGAACATGGGGACGCAGGCGACATTCGTGGGAGCGTGATGCAAAATCCCGCGCGAGACGGAACCCAGCCAGAAGCGTTTCAGGCCGCGCCGCTGATTGGTTCCCACCACGATCAAGTCCGCCTGGTCCTCCTTCGCCAGGTCCAGCAGATGTGCTTCCTGGCTGCCCCACGCCGACACCACGCGCAGTTTCGCCTTCGTCTTGCCAAGCAGCGCACCGCAGCGTTCTTTGAGGTCGCGTTCCAACAGTCGTTGAATCTCCTGCGAGTTGTTATTGTCCGCAGACAGGTCCATACCGATTCCGAATCGCCACGTTTCCGTCGGCGGCCAGGAAAGGTAGGTGACCGTGATGGCGCACGGCCCGATGTTTTTCAAACCGGCGACCAGACGGAGCGCCGCGTCGGAGCTTGGTGAAAAATCGTAGCCGACAAACACCCGAAGCGGACGTTTTCCTTGAGCCCAGGCCAGCAAGCTCGCGGGATCCCGAACCACCAACGTCGGCACCGTCGAGTTTTGGGCCGTTCGCTCCGCCACGCTGCCGACCAGCCATCGGCTCGGAGCAATCTGACCGATCGTGGATACGACAATGGCGTCCGCCTGAGATTGTCGAGCCGTGGCGATCAACGCTTCGTGCGGGGTGCCGAACACCAGCGTTTCCGTCACGCTGGCGCCCGTTTTCCGCAGGCGCGCGCTCTCGGCCAGGAGTTTGTGGCGCAGCTTGGCCGCCAGCTCTTCCACCTGGGCCTTGGTCAGAAACTCCAGGGCGGACGGTGACTGGGCATGAACCAATCTCAGCGTCGTGTGACTCCGGGCGGCCAGAGCCGCCGCTACGTTGGCGGCGTTGGCTGCATGGATGGAAAAATCGGTGCCGCAAACGAGCTTCATAATCGTGTCGCTTTCCTTTTCATCGTTTCGTTTCACCCAAGCGGACTTCGGTTTCAGCCAGAAACGATTTGCCGGGCGCGAACAGGGCGGGCTGGCGAACACCGGTTCCCATCAGCCGACGGCCCCGGTTCGTCGCTCGGCACCCTTCGTTTCGAGGAAGACTTGGGATCGGACTCGACGATCCACATGACCATCCCAAGTCCTCAACTTTCTCTTAGCTGGCCGGGTGCCAGCGAGAAAGTGCGCGGCTTTTATCGCAATTGGCCGGGTATTGGTGAATTCAGACCGGCGTGTGGGTGGAGGATCGAAACGATTTGTTCCAGCGTCGGTTCGTGAATTACCGTTTCCTTGTTTGCGCACGAGATGATTAAAAGAAGGAGAAGTCATCGGGCCACTACAGCCAGTTCTTGCCCCGCATTGCGTTGCCCGGCGGATGCCGGAAGCGCTCGTTACGTCGCTTCACTCGTAACGCGCAGTGAGCCCGGAGTGGTTCGCGGCGGCTTCACTGTGGGACGACGCCACGCCGGTGGCCTCCAGTCAGCGGAGCAACCGCAGCGACGCCACGGTCATTGGACGGTGACGCGGTAGAAGTGGCGGTTTCCCGTTGGCTGCACCTGGAAGGAGGCGGCGGCATTATTCGTGGCGTGAATCACGGCACCGGTCGGCTCCCACTCGCCGGCCGCCAAGGTGGGCCGGGATTCCAAGTGATAGTCGCGGCCCACGGCCGCGTTAAATCCAATGTGCATCATTCCGTTGGCGAGGCTGGCCGTGAGCGTTGGGCTTACGGCCGGAGCGAGCACGCGGCCCGGCGACCCCACATCCGCCCCCGTCGCGGCCACGAAGCTGCCATTGACTCCGGGTTGCGACAGACTGCCAAAAGTTCCGGTGACCGGGTCATAGTTGAAGCTGACGCCCGCGCTCGCGACGCCGAAGTTCACTTGCGACACGAAATCATTCACATTCGTTCCGCTGGCGTCCCAAAGTGTGAGTTGGTCGCCACTGGCGGCAAAACTCAGTCCGCTGCCGGCATAGGAAATGATCTGCACGCTCGCCGGGACATTGGCTGCGCCCCACCAGGTGCGGAACTCCGCCGGCGTCAAGGTTTCCACGAACACAATGGATTCGCGCGGCGCGATGCTCACTCCGGCGGGGAGCACGTAGGGATCGGTCAGTCCGCCGCCGCCATCGTTGAATCGCCAGCCGGCCAGGCTCACGGGTTGGGCCTCGAAGCTCGTCAACTCCCACCAATCCGCGCGCGGAGCGACTCCGGATGCCGGGTTTGACATGACTTCGGTGATCCGCAAATCGGGCTTGGGGCGGACGAACAAGACGGCCTCGGCGCTGACGCCACCCAGCGAATTGCTCGCGCTGACGGTGTACGTGCCCGCTTGTCCCGGTGCGAGGCCGGTGAGAACCAGCGTCGAGTTGGTCTGTCCGGGCAGGGGCTGAGTATTGAAACTCCACTGGTAAACGGGCGAAGGGTAACCAGCCGCGTAGGCGTGAAATTCCGCCATGCCACCAAGATAAGCCGACTGATCCTGCGGCAGCAGAGTGAAGTGCGGCGCGGTGGGACATTGGGCCGGAAAGAAATAGAGTTGGGGGTCGGTGCCCTCGCTGAGGGTCAGATAGCCGCTGCCGTCCGGCAGCAGGGCGATGCCTTCGCCATTGGGTTCCACAGGCGGGCCCACGACCGGGATACTGAACCCGGCGCGGGCCAGGGCGCTCGCGATGCTCTCGGCGTCACATCGTTTCCAGAGCATGGCGAAATCCTCCCGCCGCAAGACGATCTGCGTTCCATCCGCGGAGATGTCGCCGTCGGATGCAACGCCGAACGCCACGGCCGTGACAAATTCCAAAGTGATGGTTGCGCCACTGGCCAGGCCGTTGAGATTGGCGCGATACCATCGGGCCGAACCGGGTTGCTTGGTGACCACGAACACATCGGCGGTGAGCGGATCCACGACCATGGTTTCCGAGTCAAAGCGCCCATCCGGATAGGACAAGGTGAAGGACTCCACTCCGGCCGCGGTCAACGAGCGCGGGTTGGTTGCCCAGGCCGGATCAACGAACGGTTCGGGCAGGCGCAGAATGGTCACACTGGGGCGAGTCTCGCCCGTGCCGGCGCTGCCGCCCACATCACCCACGTAGAGATAGTTAACGCCCGGCTCCGGTCCCGGTCCGGTGGCGATGGCCTCCACGTCGCTCACGGTTTGGTTCAAGGCGAGTGTGGCGAGTGGCGAGCCATTGGTGCTGATGGCAAACAGGTTTTGTTTGTTGCCGTCGTTGTGCGTCCAGAGGATTTGCGGGGTGCGCCGGCTGACGGCGAGACCGGACGCCTCCTTGAGTTGCGAGACGCCAACCGTGCCCCAGCCGACGCCGGAGCCGAAGGTGGCGCAGGGGTCGCACACGGCCTGGCCGGAGCTTAAACCCGCACTCGCGAGGCTGGCGAGGTAAAGAAGTCCAAACAGTTGCCCGACGATTGAGCGACGAGCCAGGCCGGATGAGTCACGGGAAGACATGATGCGAAGGATTTCAGGTTAATCGAATTCGAGGGACAGTCGTTCATCCTCGAGGATGGTGCCCTCGGCGAATTGGAGTTGCGACACTGCTTGTTGATAATCGCGTTTGGCGAGCAATTCATCGAGCCGGGCGGTCGCCAGGTCCTCCTGCAACTGGAGCACCACGTAAATGTTGCTGGCGCCGCCACGGAGTTTTTGCTCCTCCGCGGCGAGCGCCTGCTCCGCATAAACCACCGAGCGCCGGGCGGAACCGGTGCGTTCGAGACTGGAGCGGGCGTTGAACACGGCGTCGGAGATTTCGCGCAAGACCTGCTCTTCCTTTTGTTGCACGAACAGCCGTGCCTGTTGTTCCAGTTGACGGCTGGCCCGGTACTGACCGCGTTCGGCCCGGAGTCCGAGCGGGATGGAGAAAACCACTCCGATCATGTCGCGCGGGGCGTCGCCGTTGCGCAATTGGGCGAAGGCCTCGGACGAGGAGGCGTCGGGTGGGAGCGGCGGAAAAGGCTGGCTCAGCGAGACGCCTTGCCGGCCGTAGGAGCCAACGACATCGAGGGAAGGGAACAGTTGGTTGCGGCGAAACTTGACCGCGAGTTCCGCGTTGCCGACCTGGGTTCGCAACTGCCGTAAATCCGCTCGATTCGTCAAGGCGTGCTGCCAGCTTTGTTGTGAATCAAAGGTGTCCGCCAGAATCGTGAGGGAGCCGGTGGGCACGAGGAGGTCTTCGGTCCAATTGGTGCCGGCGGTGCCCATCAAGGTCCGCAGATTGTTCGCGGCCAGCTCCAGCAGGTTGGTGGCGGTGATCAAGAGCGTCTGGGCCCGGCTGAGTTGGGATTGGGCCAGTTTCTCCTCGAGCACCGTCAGGCTGCCGACTTCGATCTGCCGTTGGATGCCGTGCAGAAAACGTTCCCGGGTGTGCAGCAAATCCTGCCGCACGCGGAGCGCCTCCCAGGCATACACGAGTTCGTAGTAACCCTGCCGGGTCAGGTTGACGACGCTGGAGGCGACAAACTGCACGCCGAGTTCGGAGATCTGGAGGTTGCCGCGGTTGACCCGGATGGTGAAGCGGGGTTGATCAATCCAGAAATTCTTGAGCAACGGCTGTTGCAGAAGAATCCCCGCGTCCACGTTGTAAGACTCGAACTGCTGCGCCAGGTCGCGCGTGCCGGATTGATAATTGTAGCCGCCGAGCAGGCTGTAACTCAGACCGGAGGGCAGGAAACCCGTGATGCCCAGCGTGGTGTTGTCGGTGCTCGTTTCGCGCGGAGGATTGTCAAGCCCGGTCATCGGATCGAGTTCCCGGGGCGCGGTGTCATTGGCCCAGCGTGTGCCACCGGTGAAGAGCGGGTCGTAAAAACCGCGCGAGGCCAGCAGCGTGCCGCGGGCGATCTCGGGATTGATGCGCTCGATTTGCAGCAGGCGATTGTTCAACAAGGCGCGCTGGGTGGCTTCCTCCAGTCCGAGATAATGAGCCGGCGAAACGCTGGATTGGGCGTTTGCCAGGGTCGTTGACCCGAGCAGCAGCCAGAGCAAGCAAGCTGACCGAAAGGTGCGCGACCACCCCGAGCGGCGGCAGGAGTCGGCGTGAGGTGTGACTCGGGCGGCGTGCATTATTGGATCTGCGGCTGGCTTGCGGCCTCCAGTTTGACCGGCGGTTGAAAGAGGTTCGCGAACACCGTTCCCTTCACATGCACATCCACAATTTCTCCCGGGCGGATGTGCAGCCCGGACGGCACCGGTAGTATAATTTGCAGTCCCGCGTCCACCAGTTTGCCGGGCGGCAGCACGGCCAGGGAATTGGTGATGGCTTCCAGTTGCGCGCCCACCTGGCTGACTTGCGCATGGAATCGTTGGCGGGGCGGATTGCGGGTGACGATTTCGACCGGGAGACCGATTCGAGGCGTGAACGAATACGGTTGCCGCACGAAGGCCACGATCCGGTCCGCATGCGGCGAGTTGATGAAAACCAGGGGCTCGCCCTCCACCACCGCTTCACCGCCCTGGCGCAGCACGGCTTGAACAATGCCATTGATGGGCGACACCAGGGTGATGGGCTGCATCTCGTTCTGGGCGTTCCGAAGGCGCGCTTCCAGTTTCTTCACCAGCCGGTCCGCTTCCGGGTTGACGCCCGGGGTTTTTGATTCACCCACCGCGCTCAGGTCCGTCAGTCGCCGATTGAGTTCGGTAATCGTCTGACTGATTTCGTTGGTTTGAGAGCGGTAAAGATCGCGGTCGCGCAAGGTCAGTTCGTAGAGGTCCTCGGACACCAACTGGTCCTTGCGCAGGGCTGCGTTGCGGCGCAGGGCGCTTTCGGCCTGGGTGAGATTCACCTCGGCGAGCGCGAGTTGTTGCTTCTGCAACAGGAGGTCAACCCGGATTCGTTCGTAGTCGAAGGCATTGCGATCGGCCAGGGCGGGCTCCATTTGCAGCCGGACCAGTTGCAATTCCGCCTGCAGCAGCCGCAACTCCGCCTGTGGTTCGCTGGGCAGCAGCCGGAGAATCGGCGTCCCGGCCGTTACCTGTTGAAACGGTTCGACGAGCAGTTCGTGGACATAACCCAGCCGGGGGGCGCTGATGATGGAGCGCGTTCCTTCCGCCATCCCGGGAATCCCCGCGCCGCCCAGGTTGCCCCACATGAGCACCGTCACGCCCAGCACCCCCAGGAACGCGATGAGCGGCACGAACCGTACGCGGAATTCCCGCCAGCTACGATCTATCGGGGTGGGAATCGGAGGCAGTGGCTCGGGTTTTTCCATGTTCAAATTCGTTCCCAAACAACTTGCCGAGTTGAAGCCGGCCGCCCAAGCGCAAAAATCGCGAGAATGGAAAATAAACCGGGTCGCCGTAAGGTTGCGGTAAGCCGGCTTGGGCGACACTGGCTGATTGATTTGTCCGCCAAACGACCGGATGATGAGCACCGAACAAGAAAGCAATCGAGCGATGCGCATACTGTTGGTCGAGGATTCCGAACGACTCCAGCGCGCCATTGAATTTCGTCTGCGCAAGGCCGGGTACGCGGTGGACGCCACCGGCGACGGCGCGGAGGGATTGTGGCAGGCGGAGAACAATGACTACGACGCCATCGTGCTGGACTGGATGCTGCCCGGCCTGGATGGGGTGTCGGTTGTGCGCCGGCTTCGGGCGGCGGGCCGGCCAGCACCGGTGTTGCTGCTCACGGTGCAGGGCGAGGTGGCCCAGCGCGTGGAAGGATTGCGCGCGGGGGCGGACGATTACCTGTGCAAGCCGTTTGCGTTTGAGGAATTGCTGGCGCGGCTCGAAGCTCTCGTGCGTCGCGGTTACGGAAAGCGCGAGGCGGTCTGCCGCGTCGGCGATCTGGAATTGGAGCCTCATGCCAAACAGGTGCGCTACGCTGGGTGTGAGATTCCTCTGAATCCCCGGGAATATCGCGTGCTCGAGCTGCTCATGCGCCGGCCCGGAGAAGTGGTGCCGGCGGGTGAGATTGAGCAGCACATTTACGCGGACGACGTCGAGGTGTTCAGCAACGCCATTGAATCGGCGATCTCCGTTCTCCGCAAACGCCTGGCCGAGGCGGGCGCGCCCGCGCTGATCCACACCCGGCGGGGAATGGGTTACGTGCTCGAAGCGGTGGCGACATGAGGCCACTTCATCAACGCATCAGCCTCGCCATCGTGGCGGCCTTGAGCATCCTGCTCGCGGTCGTGGCGGTGCTGGCTTTTCCGGCCATCACCTCCTTCCTGCGATCGGAGTTCGACGATACGTTGCTGCTGCGCGCCCGGCAACTGACCGGACAAGGCACGGCCGGAGGAACTGGCTTCGATCTGGGGTTCACAAACCAGGTCGGGGCGGAGTTTCAGCCCGGACCGAACGCGGAATACTTCGAGGTGCGGCGGGCTGATGGCACCTTGCTCGCCCGGTCACCCAGCTTGGGCGGCTCCCGGCTCACGCTCCGCAAGGCGAACGAAACCAGTCCAGCTTTCTTCAACGTGAAACTGCCGGAGGGTCGCCGCGGCCGCGCCGTCGCCCTACGATTCACGGGCAAGGCGGAGACCAATCCGGCCGGTGGCGGATCGGAAATAATCGCGGTGTTCGCCCGGGACACGGAACATTTGCGGCGGATGCTCGCGCTGGCCCACGCGACTTTGATCGGGGTGGGCGTGATGACGCTGGGGCTGGCTGGGTGGTTTGTTTTCGCGCTGACCCGCCGGGGGTTGCGCCCTTATGCCGCGCTCGCGGAGCAAGTCCGGCGCATTCAACCTAACTCCCTGGACTTGCGGCTCGATTCCCGGGGATTGCCGGACGAAATGATTCCCATGGTGGAGCAATTGAATCACCTGATGGAACGCCTGGAATCGGCCTTCGCGCGCGAACGACGTTTCTCCGCCAACGCCGCTCATGAGTTGCTCACGCCGGTCAGCGAATTGCGAGCCGCCGCCGAGAACGCCCTCCGCTGGAGCGATGACCCGGAAGCCACCGCCGGCCTGGCGCGCGAGACCCTGGAATCCGCCGGGCACATGCAGCGGCTGGTGCAAACCCTGCTCGAACTCGCCAAGGCCGAACCGGGCGGGCCAGCCCGCTCGCGGGAAAATTTTGACCTCGTTGAACTGGTGCAGGATTGCGCCAAGTCGCAGCACGATCAAGTCACCGCCAAGGCGCTGACCGTGGAATATGAATTGCCAGCAAGCGCCGGGGTGTCCGGCCACCAGCTCGCCGCTCATTCCATCGTTCAAAATCTCCTCACCAATGCGGTGAATTACACGCCGCCGGGTGGCCGCATCCGCTGCCAGATTGACCGGGTGGCGGCGAAGGTGCGGCTGGTGCTGGCCAACACCAATCCGGGTTTGGAGACTGCCGACTTGCCGAAGTTGTGGGAACCCTTCTGGCGCCGGGACGCGGCGCGAACCGATCGCACTCATTCCGGGCTGGGACTCGTGCTGGTGCATGAGCTGGCGCGGGCGCACGGGTGGGATGTGACCGCTTCGCTGCCAGCAGCGGACTGGTTTCAAGTGGAGTTGTTGATCCCCGCCGCCGACCTCGTCAATCCAGCCGGTCAAAAGTCCGTCGTCGTCCACACGCAATCGGTCGCAATCTGACCCTGGTGGCCCGGGCGCCAAACGGCGGTCAGGCGGCAGGCTATCGAGCGGGAGCATACGTCGGCTTCGGAGGTCGGTGCGCTCCCAGGCCAGGCTCAAAACGACGGATGCTGAACGATTGTCCGACGGCTATAAGGTTGGGATAAGCGACAACGTGATAGGTTCTCATCGCCAGCAGTGCAACTTTGAGATGATGAAGATGAAGATCACGCGCATGACCTTGCCCACTCCCGCGACCTGTCTGGCCGCGCTGCTCCTGTCACCGGCGGTAGCCGGGGCTGACCCCCTGGTTTTTCGCGAAATGTGCGACGCCTCGGCGGCGGTGCAGTTGAATGGCGACCTGTTTGCCGCGGCGAACGATGAGGATAATCTGCTCCGGTTCTACCGGCTCAGCCAGCCGGGCCGTCCGTTGGGATCATTCAATCTGAATCCGTTCCTGTTCGGCTCGAAGCGCGGTGGCGAGACCGACTTGGAGGCCGCCGCCCGGGTTGGCGATCGCGTGTATTGGATCACCTCGCATGGGCGCAACAAAGCGGGCGAGTCCGATCCCAATCGCCGAAAATTTTTCGCTCTCGACATCGAGCGGCATGGCCGGGATGCCACTTTGAAACCAGTGGGGCGGGTTTATACCGAGCTGTTGACCGATCTGCTGCATGAACCCTCGTTGGCGCGGTTTGATCTCGCGACTGCGGCGGAGCGGGCGCCCAAGGCGGAGGGCGGACTCAACATCGAAGCCCTCACCGATGCGCCGGACGGCAGTTTGCTGATCGGTTTCCGCAACCCAATTCCGCAGGGGCGGGCGTTAGTGGTGCCGCTCTTGAATCCCGCCCTGGTGATTACCGGGGCGCGCCCGCAATTTGGCGAACCGGCGCTGCTGGATCTGGGTGGGTTGGGGTTGCGGGGCATGGGCTCGGTCGCGGGCGGTTACTACCTGATCGCCGGGCCGGCGGACCAGGAAGGCAGCTCGCAAATGTTTTGGTGGCCGGGCGGCAACACTCAACCGCAGCGATGCGACGGAATGTCCCTTGAGGGATTCAACCCGGAAGCGATCTGCTTCCACGATGACACCAACCGCATGGATTATGTGATTCTCAGCGATGACGGCACGCGTAAAGTGGATGGGAAAGATTGCAAGAAACTGCCCAAGCGCGAGCGCCAGTTCCGCGCTTATGAAGTGGCGCGGACGCGGCCCGGGTCGCACGGGCAAACCACTGACTCGGCCGCGAGCGGGAGGTAGGGATTATCGGCCTCGTTCGGAGCGGCCAACTTCGCCGCGTTGGGCGGATCCGGCCAGCGTCCCATTCTCAACCTCACAGGCATCCGCGGCGGTCGGTTGTTTCCGAAGCGGAACGATCTGGTCCAGGACGGACCTGAACGGGGCCGCGTGGCGTTCCTGCAGTCGCCGCAGATACGGCTCGTAATGGCGGCCCACAAACCGACCGTATTCCGTGCGTCCGCAAATGCGCTCCTGTTTTTCCTCGCTGGATTCGGCGAGCAGATCCCGAATCATTTTCAGGAAGACCGGCACATCAATCGGTTTTTCGATGAGTCCTTCCACACCCAGCGCCGCCGCCCGTTCCTGCTGGCCCCACTCGGCGGTGATGATGATGGTGGGGACAAACGGGTTCGTGACGGCCATCTCCTGAAAGACTTCCCAGCCGTTTTCCGCCCCAAGGTTGATGTCGAGGACGACCAGGTCAGGGCGAGCGTCCTTGAACTGCGTCAGAGCCTCGGTGGCGTCCCGCGCCGGGTACACCGCGTACTGCTCGGCTTCCAGCAACTTCTTCAAGGAAGTCAGGACGGATTGATCGTCATCTACCACCAGTAATCTTGCTTTCATGATTTTCATTCAGCTGGGTTGTCGCATCCACTTGCGGCCTACCGCTGCAACACATAGGTGTCGGATTTCCGATGGACTCGTTCCCGCAGCGTTTCCGTCAGCACCGTGTCCACTCCTTCCAACAGCGCCTTGGAAGCGATCGGGTGCTTCAAAACCAGATCCGCCATCAGCGACGAGGCGTAATCCAGCTCCGTTGCTTCGTCGCACGTCAGCACCAGCGGAAGGAACGGGTCCATATCCGTCAGCGCGGCCAGCGTGTTCGGAGCGCCTGCGCCGACCTCCTTCGGGCCGAAAGGCGTGCCGTGATCCAGCACAATCACACCGATGCGGATTGCGCGCAGCGCTTCGACGGCCTGCCGCCCGTTTTCCACGGGCAGGACGGCATAGCCGCCCGCCTGCAAAATTTCGCCGAGCGACTCGCGGACGGTGAAATCGTTACTGACCAGGAGAATTCGATTGGTTTTGGTTTGATGGTTCACGGTTGCCTCTTTGGGGGTTATCAGTGGGTGAGCGCCCGGGAAAATCCCGCGCCGCGTTCCTTCCGGAGCACCCGGCAAGTGACGCGGGGCCGACGCCCGGGCTTGACATTGATCCTGAATCCGAACGGGCTGTATGGCGCCGCGCCTTCAACCGCCGGGAATTCCATTTCGGCGAGCGGCCCAGCCGGTCGCGCCGCGTGGGAATGTCCGGCCCGGATTTCCGGAATGAAAGACACAACATCGGTTTCGACGGGTGATGGGATCGTTTTTATTTTCATGGCGTTTTTTGGTTGCACTGGTTCCGTTGGAACTCCCGTGTCGGTTCGCTTTCTCCTTTAGCTGGCCTTGTGCCATCCGCTGACATCGCGCCTTTGCGTAGGTTTTCGCGCGAATTCGCCGGAGCGAATCGGGAGCCGCGTCCGCCGGCGGTTGATTTGAGTCCGTCGCCGGCTCGATTTGTTTCAGCGCGAGCCGGGTCGTCGTCGAAAAAACTTTCACGCGGATCCGCAACGAACCTCGTCACCGGCGGCGCACAGCGGCAAGGGATCATGGTGTTGGGGATCTCTCCTGACGACGGGGAGTGGCCGGCAGGATTGGATTTTCCCTTCGTGCCTCGGAACATTCGCGTTGACGAAGTGGGCAGGCTTCGCGGCGCGCGGTGAGTTAGTCGGCCGGAACCGCAGCCTCGCTGCGGTTCAGTTGGTTGACGACCACCTTGGCGGGTCGGAAGAGCTCCTGCCCATGCACCCAGCCGCGTTGCCAGACTTCCAGAACAATCTGGTCCGGTTGGAGCGGCTCGGAGCGTACACCAATGGCTTCCTGAAAATGCGGGTCAAACGGCTGCGCAAGATCATCGCGACGGATGAACCCGTGGTGGCGGAGCACTTGCAGCAGATGGCGCAACGTCAGTTCAACGCCCTCGGCCAGCGCTCCTGCCGAGTGAGTTGGGTTGCTGGCCAGCGCGCGTTCGAGGTTGTCCACCACGGGCAGGAGTTCCCGGACGAACCCATGCTTCTGTTCCGCCGCCCGGCGTTCGCTGTCCCGCGCGCTTCGCTTCTTGAAATTGTCGAACTCCGCCGCCAGCCGGAGATAACGCTCCGGCCAATCGCCGGCCGCAGGTTGCGGCCCGGCGCCTGCCTGGTCCATGGCCGGCGGTTCCGAAGTGAACGGGCTTGGGGCCGGCCCGCGCGCGGAGGCATTTTGCCTGGCGCGCGCGGTAACACCGCCGGTTGGAACGAGCTGATCATCCATGGCTCTTCTCCTCTTACCTTCGCGTCCGGTTTACGTCCGGGCGGGCCGGCGGCCGGCGACTTTACGATGAGCGCGCACGCGGCGGGCGAGCTGGGCGGTTTTACGCCGCCGGAGTCGGCGCTCGATTTTATCGGTCACCAGATCGAGCGCGGCGAGCGGGTCATGCGTGGTGTGCTCGGCGACCAAATCATTGCCCGGAATCTCATAATGAACGCGGGCGCGAAACTTGTTCGCCGCGTTGGCGCCAAACTTGTGCAGTTGCACCCGCGCCCTCACGGCGCGCGGGGCGTAGCGCCGGACCCGGCCAATCTTGCGCTCGATCGCCTCACGCAGTTGCTCGGTAAGCTCGACTCCTTCCGCCCGGATGAGGATGTCCATCTCTTCGTCTTTCCAGGCGGCGACTTTTGGTTTGCGGCTCACCGCCAGGTTCGACGGGGTCGTGGGAGCGATGTTGGTGTTCATATTATTCGTTGAGAACCGGTGCGTCGTTCGTTACCGACGCCCGATGGCCATCCGGTTAGCTGACGGCGTGCCAGCGCGGAAAAGAGCGGAAATCCAAGGCTTTTGCCGGATCAGACGACGCGGGCCAGGCGGCATCGGGCGATTTCGTTCCGAGGTCGGTTCGAATTGTTTCGCCGCGAGAACTTTCAGTGATCGCAGCGGAGTTCCCATCGTTCGCCGGCGGAAAAGTGTTTCGTCTTCAGGGAACGCTTGAACACCGTGTCGGCGTGCGCGAATCAACTGCCAACGTCATCCGCTTCCAACAGCAGGCCGACAGGTCTGGTCTGCGGCAGCGTTGGGCTGGCACGTCGTTGGCTAAAGAAATCCATCCAAGTTGAGAATGGGGTGCGATGGAGTTGTGCTGTGCCTCGCGCGGTGATTTGATTCTCAACCAATCACCCAGACAGACGAAAGGTTACGATATGAATGAAGTGGAGCTCAGCTTTGCGATTCTCGCGCTGGCGCTGGTCGGAACGGACATCGCCGTGCGGCTGGCCATTGCGCCGCATCGGCGCGATGAACAACTCGATGAGTTGATGGGCAGCTTGAGCGAGCCTTACCCGGTCCCCGGGAGCGAAGTGGTCGAAGCCGATCCGTTGGCCGGGCGCAAGCCGGCCCGGAAATTATCGCGGCACGGGTTTTTGATTCGCGCGAGCGGTGGGTTCTGATTAGCCTGCCGCACTTGCATCATGCGCTCAAAAGCCACCTTTCGGCCGACGGAGTTTCTGATTGCCGCCGCGATTCTGGTGGCGGGCTTGGTCTGGGCGGAGCGAACGGCCTGGCGGCAGTTGTCCCTGCTGCGGGCGGAAATGGACGTGCAGCAGATCGAGCGTTTCCGTTCCGCCGACCAGCTTCGTGCCGGAATTCTCCAGATTCAAAATCTTTGGCGGCGTGGGTTGGAGCAAACAAATGGTGACGCGCGAACCCGGATCGTCCTGATCAGCGGGCGAATCAAAACATTGCTGACGTCGCTGGCCGACCAGAATGACGCGCCGCGAGAGGTGGCGCTGCTGCACGACATTGATGTCACGTTCGAGGAATATCTGGGCCGAATCCACCAGTCGTTTGCGGCGGCCGGCGGAATCGCGGAGACACCCGCCCCCGAATTGGAGTCGGGCATCGAACCGCATTTGAAACAACTGCTCGCTCTCACCGAAGAACTCACCCAGGCCAATCGTTCTGCCACCAAACAATTCCTCGCCGACACGCATGCGGCCTTGACCCGGTTGCAACACTTCCTGTTTGCCTCCCTGGTCGGACTGCTGCTGTGCGGTGCCGCCATCGTCGTGCTCATTTATCGGCGGACCATCGCGCCGTTGCGGAACACGCTCACCGAGAGCCGCGCCATCATTGATCGCCAGGAAAAGCTGGCTTCGTTGGGCGTCTTTGCGACCGGCATTGCCCATGAGATTCGGAATCCGCTGACGGCCATCAAGGTCCGCTTGTTCACCCTCAAGAGCAGTCACCGGCCGGGCACTTCCGAGGCGGAGGATCTCGAGGTCATCCGGGCGGAGATTGACCGGCTCGAAAATATCGTGCGCGACTTCCTCCAGTTCGCGCGGCCGGCCGAGCCGGAATTCCAGGTGCTGTCGGCCAGTCAGTACCTTCGGGAAATCCAAAACCTCCTGCAATCGGACTTGGCGCGCAGTGCGGTGGAACTTAAACTCGACCTCCGGGCCGAGGTCCGGATCCGGGTGGACCCAAACAAGCTGAAGCAGGTGTTGATCAATTTCATTCGGAATGGAGCGGAGAGCATGGCGGCCGGTGGGGTGGTCACGTTGCGGCTGCGGCAGGACGAACAATTGCTCCATGGCCGGCGCGTCCACGCGGTGGTGATTGACATCGTGGATCAGGGCCACGGCATTCCGCCGGAAGTTCAGAAGCGGCTGTTTGACCCCTTCTTCACCACGAAAGAAGCCGGCACCGGTCTCGGCCTGTCCATCTCGGCGCGCATTGTCGAGAAGCACGGCGGGGTGATTCAATATCAAACCCAACCGGGTCATGGCACCACTTTCAGCATCGTGCTGCCTCCTGTTTCCGAAAATGAAATCCAATCCTAGAATCCTGCTCATCGAAGACGACCGGAACATCGCCTCCGGCCTGCAAAAAGTGATGCACACCCACGGCTATGCCGTCACGGTGCAAGGGCGCGGCGACGATGGCCTGGCGCAGGCGCTGGCAGAGGCGTTTGATGTGGTCATCACCGACTTGAAGCTGCCGGGCACGGACGGCTTGGAAGTGGTGAAACAGTTGCATCAAGCCAAACCAAAGCTGCCGATTATTCTGATCACGGCTCACGGCTCGACGGAAACAGCCATTGAGGCGACCAAGTGGGGGGCCTTTGATTACATCCCCAAGCCATTTGATGTGGAAGAACTCCTGGACCTCACCGCCAAGGCGTTGGAAAGCAGCCGGCTGATGTCGGACCCGGTGGAAATGGGGGAGGCGGACTCGAGTCGCACCGCCATCGTGGGCAAGAGCCGCGTCATGCAGGGCATCTACAAGGAAATCGGCCGCGTCGCGGCGACTTCCGTGACGGTGCTGATCCGTGGCGATACCGGCACCGGCAAGGAATTGATCGCGCGGGCCATTTACCAGCACAGCGATCGCGCCGCCGCGCCTTTCATCGCCATCAATTGCGCCGCCATTCCGGAAAATCTTTTGGAGAGCGAACTGTTCGGGCACGAGCGCGGTTCGTTCACCGGCGCGGACGCGCGGCGGATTGGCCGCTTTGAACAGGCCAATGGCGGCACCATCTTCCTCGACGAGATTGGCGACATGAACGCCAACTTGCAGGCCAAACTTTTGCGCGTGCTCCAGGAGAAGACGATTCAACGCGTGGGCGGCCGCGAAACTGTTTCGGTGGATGTGCGGATCATCGCGGCCACGCACCGCGATTTGGAGGCGGCCATCCGCGAGCGGCTGTTTCGTGAGGACCTGTTCTATCGGTTGAGCGTCGTCACCATCAAGTTGCCGCCGTTGCAGCAACGGAGCGACGACATCCCCGACATGGTGCGATATTTCCTGCGGCGTTACGGGCCGGAAGCCGGCGTCGCTTCACCGGCGATCAGTCCCGAGGCGATTGCCTTTCTCCAGAGCCAGTCCTGGCCGGGCAACGTGCGCGAGTTGGAAAACACCGTGCGCAAGGCCCTGTTGCTGGCGCGCGATTACACCATTAGCCTGGAACACGTCCGGGAAGTCCTCGCCAAGACCCGCGAACCGGTGGCCACCTCGCAGCAAACCCACGCGGCCTACATCACC
Source organism: uncultured Bifidobacterium sp. (assembly GCA_964561105.1). Lineage (GTDB taxonomy): Bacteria > Verrucomicrobiota > Verrucomicrobiia > Limisphaerales > JADLHS01 > JADLHS01. The sequence goes on from CAZLOH010000006.1 coordinate 96,914, forward strand.
GAGTTGATGGACCGGGTCGAACGTGGCGAGGTTCAGAATGCCTTCGCCAAAATGCTGGCCGACCTTGAACCTGAGCTCTACGCCCAAGCCATTCAGCGTGCGCATGGCAACCTGACCAAAGCCGCGCAATGGCTGGGCGTCACGCGATTGAAGATGCGCGAGAAGCTCAAGGAATTCGGCCTGCACCCGAAGCACGAAGGCCCAGGCGAATAGAAACCTTCCGGGAACGCTGTCGCAAAGGATGGCGCGGCGGAACTTCCCGCGCGCTCGATTCCGTCCGCTCTGCGCGGACGGGCTGGTCGCAGCGCGACCAGCACCACCTGCAAAAAAAGAAATGCGCCCCGGCTCAGGTAAAATCCTGTGACTCACGGGGCAACACCCGTCGTCCGGAGGATCGGGAGCGAGGGGGCTGGAATCCTCTCCGCCCTCGACACGCGCGTCATCGTCGCGAATCCGCGCAAGCGGATGTCCTCGACCACCGCGCCTTGGCCGCGAAGCCAGGAGAACCAAGCTTGTGGAAATCCGACTTGTCCGACTGAACATTTGCGACTTGCACTGCGTCCATGAATCTGCAAGTAACTTCCTGGTTACTTGCTACGGCGGTTTTGGGGATTCGATGAAATGCTATGAGCACGGGCACGACCTCTTCCACCCGGCGCGGCGCAGGCCAGGCGCGCAATCCGGAGCGCAGTCGCGGGAAGATTCTCGCGGCGGCGTTGCGGGAGTTTTCCGCCAAGGGCTACACCGGGGCGCGGGTGGACGCCATTGCGCGCGCGGCGGCGATCAACAAGCGGATGCTCTACCACTATTTCGGCAACAAGGCGGCGCTGTTCCGCGAGGTGTTGCGGCACAAGATGGCGGAACGCGCGGCCTGGATGGCAGCGTCGCCGATGAACCCGGGCGAGTTGCTGCCCTATTGGTTCGACCGGGCGTGCCGGGATCCGCAATGGATACAACTGTTGCAATGGGAAGCGTTGCAGCTTTCCGACCGGAAGCCGATTGACGAGCACAAACGCCGGGAGGCGATGGCCCAGGGCGTGAACAAGATTCGCCGCCGCCAGGAGTTGGGATTGTTGTCGGCCAAGCTCGATCCGCGCTTCGTGCTGTTGTCAAACATGGCGCTGACGATGTTCCCGACGGCGTTTCCACAAATCGCCCGGCTCGTTACGGGACGCGCGGCCACCGACGCGGAATTTGTCCGCGACTACGGAGCTTTCCTCCGCCAACTGGCGGCCGGATTTTACCAGAACGACGAGGGCCGCATGTCCCCAAACAAAATTGATGGCGCGAAGGTCAGAACTTTATGAACTTCCCAGAACCGATTCCACGAGTGCTGATGGGTTGCCTTCCCGACCGAATCAGACTGAGGCGCACGGCCCGGCGTTTCGTCCTGGTCGCCCTCACTTCGGCGAGCCTGCTGATGAATCTCGCCGGGTGTTCCAAAAAGCCGTCCGCGTCGGCGTCGGGGAGCAGCGCGGTCACGACCGTGACGGTTACTCGCGCGCGGACCGCTGACGTGCCGGTGCAACTGACCGGGATCGGCACGGTGCGCGCCTATTCGACCGTGGCGGTGAAGAGCCGCGTGGCCGGCGCGCTGGCACAGGCGAACTTCAAACAAGGCGACGAGGTACACGCGGGCGACTTGATTTTCCTCATTGATCCGCGTCCGTTCCAGGCGGCGTTGGACCAGACGCGGGCCAGCCTCGAACGCGACCGGGCGCTTTTGGAAAAAGCCCAGGCCGACTACCGCCGCAGCCAGGATTTGCTGACGAACAACATCATCTCGCAGGCCGATTTCGATCAGAGCCGGGCCAGCGTGGATGCGTCGCAGGCCACGCTCGCGGCGGACGAGGCGGCAGTCACCAACGCCGAGCTTCAACTCGGCTACTGCTCCATCAAATCTCCGATTGATGGTCGCATCGGCACCCTGCTGGTCAACGTGGGCAACATGGTCAAGGACATTGACACGGTGCTGGCGGTGATCAACCAGGTGAAACCCATCTACGTGGACTTTTCCCTGCCGGAACGGGAGTTGCCCGTCATCCGTGAACACCCGGGGGGAGCGAAACTGGCGGTGCAGGCCACGATCCCCAGTTACACGGGCCATCGCGCCGAGGGTCAGTTGCTGATGATCAACAATCAGGTGGACCCGACGACCGGGACCATTTTATTGCGCGCCGAATTTGCCAACCCGGAGGAAATGCTCTGGCCGGGCCAGTTTGTCAACGCCACGCTCACCTTGGGCATCCAGCCCGGCGCCGTGCTGGTGCCGGCTTCGGCCGTTCAACTCGGGCAAAAGGGCCGCTACCTTTGCCTCGTCAAACCGGATGACACGGTGGAGTTTCGGGACGTGGAGGTGGGCGGAACCTTCGGCGCGGACGAGGTGATCAAGCGGGGATTACGGGCGAACGAGCAGGTGATCACCAGCGGACAACTCCGTTTGGCCCCGGGAATGAAGGTGAAAATCGCGGCTCCGACCGCCACCCCGACCGCAGTCGCCACGGAATGAGGCGCGGGAAGATCCAGAGCCGACCATGAGCATTTCCGATCCATTCATACGCCGACCGGTGGCGACGACGCTGGTCATGCTGGGGATTTTACTCTTCGGCGCCATGGCGTATCGCACGCTGCCGGTGAGCGATCTGCCAAACGTGGATTTTCCCACCATCGTGGTCTCCGCGAGTCTGCCGGGGGCCAGTCCGGAAACGATGGCGTCGGCGGTGGCGACGCCACTGGAGCGGCAATTTTCCACGATTGACGGTCTGGATTCGATGACCTCGATCAGCACGCTGGGCAACTGCCAGGTCACGCTGCAATTCAGCCTGAACCGGAAGATCAACGATGTGCCGCCCGACATCGAGGCGGCCATCACCCAGGCCAGTCCCCTGTTGCCACCGGGCATGCCGCAGCCGCCCACCTACAAAAAAGTCAACCCGGCGGATTCGCCGATTCTATACATCTCGCTCACCTCGGACACGCTGCCGATGTGGGAATTGGACGACTACGGCGAAACGCTGATGGCGCAGCGCATTTCCATGATCAGCGGCGTGGCGCAGGTGAACGTGTTCGGCAGTCAGAAATACGCCGTGCGCGTCCAGGTGAATCCCGACGCGATGGCGAGTCGCGGCATCGGCATTGACGAGGTCGAACAGGCCGTGCGCAGCGCGAACGTGAACCTGCCCGTCGGCACGGTTTACGGCCGGGAACGCTCGTTCACCATTCAATCTTCGGGGCAACTGCTGAAGGCCGCGCCGTACAACGACATCATTGTCGCCTATCGCAACGGCGCGCCGGTCCGGCTGCGCGACATTGGCCGCGCCGTGGACAGCGTGGAAGACGACAAATCCTCCGCGTGGTACAACGACGCGACCCATCGCCTGCCTTCGGTCACCCTCGCGATTCAGCGCCAGCCGGCCGCGAACACCGTTGAAGTTTGCAGCACCATCAAACAACTGTTGCCCAAGCTCCAATCGTATCTGCCGCCATCGGTGCAGATGCACATGCTCTACGACCGGTCGGTGACCATCCGCGAATCGGTGCATGAAGTTCAGTTCACCCTGCTGCTGAGTCTGGCGCTGGTGGTGCTGGTCATCTTCCTGTTCCTCCGCAACCTCTCGGCCACCGTCATCCCGAGCATGGCCCTGCCCCTGAGCGTCGTCGGCACGTTTGCCTGCATGTACCTGTTCGGCTATTCCGTGGACAACCTTTCCCTGCTGGCGCTGACGCTGTCCATCGGCTTCGTGGTGGACGACGCCATCGTCATGCTCGAAAACATCGTCCGCCACATGGAAATGGGGGAACCGCCGCTGACCGCCGCGTTCAACGGCGCCAAACAGATCGGTTTCACGATTTTCTCAATGACCCTGTCGCTGGCCGCGGTGTTCATCCCGATCCTGTTCATGGGCGGCATCGTGGGCCGGCTGTTCCGCGAATTCTCGGTGACGATCGTGTGCTCGATTCTCATTTCCGGTTTCGTATCCTTGACGCTCACGCCCATGCTGTGCAGCCGGTTTCTTCGCGCGCACACGCAGGTGAAGCACGGCCGCGCGTTCCAACTCTCCGAACGGTTCTTCGACACGCTGTTGAATGGGTACAAGACCTCGCTGCACTGGGTGTTGGCGCATCGCCGGTTGGTTCTGGTGGTGAATATTCTCATCCTGCTGCTCACGGGCTGGCTCTTCGTGCTGGTCCCCAAAGGGTTTCTTCCCGACGAGGACAACAGCCAGATTTTCACCGTCACCGAAACGCCCCAGGGAACGGCTTTCCAGGTCCTGGAGGCGCGCCAGGCCGCCATCGTGGAGATCGCCCGCAAGGATCCGAACGTCGAAGGATTCTTCGCGGGCGCGGGCGGTTCGCGGGCGTCCAGTCTCGGCGGACCGAATTTCGGGCGCATGTTCTTTCATCTGAAACCGCCGTCCGAGCGCAAGCTGGACGTGAACGGCGTCATCCAGGAATTGCGGAAGAAATTCGCGGCGGTGCCGGGCATCTCCGTGTTCATGCAAAATCCCCCGCCCATTCGCATCGGCGGACAACTCACCAAAAGCCTGTATCAGGTGTCCCTGCAAAGTCCCGATCTCGATGAGCTGTATCAGGCCGCGCCCGAACTGGAGGCCCGGTTGAAAACGCTCCCGGAGTTGCAGGACGTGACGAGCGATCTGCAACTGCGCAATCCGCAGGTGAATTTCGACATTGATCGGGACAAGGCGGCCGTGCTGGGGGTGACCCCGCAACAAATTGAAAGCGCGCTGGCCGACGGCTTCGGGCCGCGCTGGATTTCCACCATCTACGCCCCGAACGACCAATACAAAGTTCTCATCGAACTCGAACCGCATTTTCAGATGGACCCGGGGACGATTGGCAAACTCTACGTCAAGTCCTCCAGCGGCAAGCTCGTGCGGCTCGACACGGTCGGAAAACTCTCGCAAGACGTCGGCCCGCAAACGATCAGTCACCTCGGCCAACTCCCCGCCGTGACCCTCTCCTTCAATCTCCGGCCGGGCACATCCTTGGGTGAAGCGGTGGAAAAGGTGCAGCAAGTCGCCCGCGAAACCCTGCCGGCCTCGGTCACCACCAGTTTTCAAGGCACGGCGCAGGCCTTCCAATCCTCGCTGGCCGGGCTGGGATTGTTGCTCGTGCTTTCGATCGTGTTCATCTACATCGTCCTTGGCATCCTCTACGAAAGCTTCGTGCATCCGATCACGATTCTGTCGGGATTGCCCTCCGCCGGACTGGGCGCGTTGCTGACCCTGTTGCTTTTCCGCAACGACCTGAATGTTTATTCCTTTGTCGGGCTCATCCTGCTCATCGGCATCGTCAAAAAGAACGCCATCATGCAGATTGATTTCGCCCTGGAAACGCAACGCACCCAGGGCAAATCGCCCGCCGACGCCATCTTCGAAGGCTGCGTCGTCCGTTTCCGGCCCATCATGATGACGACCATGGCCGCGCTGATGGCTTCATTGCCCATCGCGCTTGGGTTCAGCGGCTGGGCGCGCCGGCAACTCGGTCTTTCCATCGTGGGCGGCCTGTTCGTCTCGCAACTCATCACCCTTTATCTGACCCCGGTGGTTTATCTCTACCTGGAATCGTTCCGGGAATGGGTCGCGCGAAAAATGCCGCACTCGCGCACTCGTCCCGCGGCGGGAATCCAGCCACCGGCCGTCGCGTAACCGTCGCCGCTGCGACACGAACGAAAATGCCGGGCGTGCCGACGAAGCCTTGGGGCAACTCAGTGAGTGTCCGTCTCCCCCAACCGCAACTCGCCGCCGGTCTGCGCACGCGGGTCGAGCAGCCGATCAAGCTGGACCTGATCCAGCCCGGCCATCTCCTCCGCCACGGCTCTCACCGTGCGCCCCGTTTCAAAAGCCACCTTGGCGATTTTCGCCGCCTGGTCGTACCCAATCGCCGGGGCGAGGGCGGTAACCATGGCCAGACTCCGTTCGATGTTGCCCTGACTGCGCTCGGTGTCCGCCTCCAAACCAGCCACGCAGCGTCGCGTAAACACGCGGGTGGCATTGGTGAGCAGGTCAATCGCCTGGAGCAGATTATAGGCGATCACCGGCATCATCGTGTTGAGTTCAAAATTACCCGCCAGTCCCCCGAGCGTGATCACGGCATCGTTGCCAATCACCTGCGCGCCCACCTGGACAACCATCTCGCACATCACTGGATTGATCTTGCCGGGCATGATGGACGAACCCGGTTGCGTGGCGGGCAGCTTCAACTCGCCCAGGCCGAGCCGCGGGCCAGAACCAAGCCAGCGAATGTCATTCGCAATCTTGCTCAAGCTGACCGCCAGCACCTTGAGCGCGCCGCTGGCTTCGACGCAGGCGTCGCGCGCCGCCTGAGCTTCGAAATGATTGCGGGCTTCGCGCAAGGCCAGACCCGTTTGGCCAGCCAGACCTGCAATCACCAGCCGCGCAAAATCGGGATGGGTGTTGATGCCGGTCCCGACGGCGGTGCCGCCCAACGCGAGTTCCGCCAAGTGCGGTTCAATGTGCTTCAGGCGCGCCAGGCCATGTTCGATCTGGCTGGCGTAACCGCTGAATTCCTGGCCCAGGCGCATCGGCGTGGCATCCTGCAAATGCGTGCGACCGATCTTGATGATCCCATCGAACTGCCGGGCCTTCTCGCGCAAGGCTTCGGCCAGTTCTTCCAACGCCGGACGCAACTGGAAAACAATGCCTTCGAGCGCCGCAACATGAATCACCGACGGAATCACATCGTTGCTGGATTGGCCGCAATTAACGTGATCGTTGGGATGCACCAGCTTGTCGCCGCGACGGCCGCCCAGCAATTCCGTCGCGCGATGCGCAATCACCTCGTTGGCGTTCATGTTCGTCGAAGTACCGGAGCCGGTCTGAAAAACATCCACCACAAATTCCGCGTCGAATTTTCCGGCGGCGACTTCCCGCGCGGCCGCCTGAATGACATCGGCTAGATTCTGCGGCAGACGGCCCAAAGCCGCATTCGTCTGCGCGGCGTGCTGCTTGATCAAGCCGAGCGCCCGGATGAACGGCCGGGGAAATCGCAGGTTGCTGATGGGAAAATTCTCGACGGCACGGGCGGTTTGCGCGCCGTAATAGGCGGATGTCGGCACGCGCATCTCGCCCATTGAATCAGTTTCGATCCGCCATTCAGTGCTCATGGTTCAGGGTCGCGGGTCACGGGTCGGATGCCCGACGTTTGTTGCCGATGATTCCATCCGATCCCGGGTCCAGCGCGCCCAAAGTTATCGCGGTTTGAAGCCGATGAGTCAAATACGACGGTAGCCTCCAGACTGATCCGGCCGCCCTCGGTCTCCCAACGCGCAATGCCGTCTCGAAGGTCGAAATCCGGACCCGGTGCAAGTGACGACATGATCTCCATTGGTCTTTGCGCTGAACGCTCCGGTTTCCGGTCATGTACGTCGGCGTCATGCGTTGCAACCCGCGCCCAGGCCATTCGCTTTCGTCCAACGCCTGGCTTCAATTGGCGGCCACCAATCTGCCGGAGCTTGAGGATCGAACGCAATGAGATCGGAGCGGGAAGATTGGCGCGGCCACAGCCTCCTGACGGGAGACAAATTTTGTTTTCGGAATCCGGTGCGCGTCCGGCAACCAGCCACGCCGACGCAACCAATGATTGGAACGAGGTTCCTCCAGCAAGGTGCTGATCGTTTCCAGGAGCGCTTCGGGTTCGAAAGGTTTTTCCACCAACGCGCCGGCGCCGGCGGCCGCGACCAGCCGATGCTGATCCGGCTTGCCCGTCATGATGGCAATCGGGACGTACGGATTCGTTCGCGTGATGTTTTCCAAAGCGGCCCAACCGTCTTTCCGGGGCATATCCAGATCCATGATCACCAGATCAAATTCTTCGGCGAAGAAACGTTCCACCGCTTCCAAGCCATCGGCGGCCGCGCTGACGGTGTAGTTGGCCGTGGTGAGCAGCTTCTTCAACCCGTTGCGAATGGATGAGTCGTCATCCACGATCAGAATATGTTTGTTTTTTCTCATGCTCGTATTCCTTCAAAAATATCCACCCGCGGTCGGCGTCATCGCTGACTCTGCGGGTGGGGCGGGCGTGATTGCGTCAACCTGGCAGTGGACTACCCACTGGCAGCCTGCGACCCAACCAGGTCGCGTGGTTGAACGCAGTCGCCTCGCAAAATCACCAGTGCCCGGTCGAACCGTCCCGCAGGAGGCCGTGGCTGCGTCGGGCAATTTACTCGCACGCGGACTCGTGAGCACGGCATACGTTGTGACTCCGGGTTGCTCACGATGAATCGGCAGCCCGCTCACTGACGACTTCGTTCCACTCCGACCACTGCTGTTGCGACAGAGCACTGAAACACTTCACTGCGGCCGGGCCGCAATTCCGTTGTTAAACTCTCCATGCTGGATCTGTGCCAAGCTTCGAACCGCCGGAATCAGCAGCGATTGCGCGTGATTGGACTGAAGTAATCTGAACCGATCTCTTGGAACCGGCACATTTTGTTTCGTAAGCGGTCGGGAAAGTCTCGCTCGTCCAGACGCGGCGCTGCTTGCTCGCGATGCCGTTGGGCCAAATCAGAACTTCACCGAGAATGGAAACTGTTTGTCAGGTGCGCCGGTTGACGTCAAAATTCGGCGGGGCAGGGGATCGTGAACCTGCCCGTTGGCATTATGTCGGTCCCCATTCATAAAAAATCCACGGTCGAACAAATCCGGCAGCGTTTTGACGCCGATGTCGAGCGTTTCTCCAAACTGGAAACCGGGCAACAGGCGGCGATGGACGCGCCGGTGATTTTGGACGTGGTAGCCCGGGCGGCGGCGTGCCACGTTCGGCCGCACGGAAAAATTCTCGATCTCGGCTGCGGCGCGGGCAACTTCACGCTGCGGGTGCTCGGCCGGATCACCCCATTGAACTGTGTGTTGGTGGATTTGAGCCAGCCCATGCTGGAGCGGGCCGCCGCGCGTGTGAAGGCGGCCACCACGGGCCAGGTGCAAACCATCCAGTCCGACCTGCGCGCGCTTGTGTTTGCACCGGAATCCTTCGACCTCATTCTCGCCGGCCAGGTGCTCCATCATCTCCGCGCGGATGAGGAATGGGAGGCGACCTTTGCGCGCTTCCACCAATGGCTGCGGCCCGCCGGCGCATTGTTTGTGGCCGACCTGATTGCTTACGATGACCCGGGAATCCAGGCCGTGATGCTGGAACGCTATGCCGCGTATCTGGAAAAACTTGGCGGCGCGGAATATCGCGACAAGGTTCTGGCCTACTGCGAAATGGAAGACTCGCCACGATCCGTGTCGTATCAATTCGCGCGGCTGCGCCAGGCCGGGTTTCGGGAATACGACGTCCTCCACCAACAAGCATTGTTCACGGCCTATTACGCCCGGAAACTGGGTGCGACTGATCAATGAAGCAGATGACGGCATCGGTTGTTTGGCGCAGGCGCAATCAAATGAAGACTCATTACGCCGGGCTCGGGGCACGCAGGATGGCGTTTCCTGGCGCGCCGATGGCAAGCCGCTGCTGTTCGATCACCACGGCAATCCGAAACCGGCGTTTGCTGCGGTCATCCGTGTGGCCGCTGGGGGCGGGTAGGCCAGCTTGCCCGCCAGTCGCACGCGACCAGTGCTTTCGCCGCCACCCAAACCTGTCAATAAGTTCCGCATAACTTGGTCTTGTCGGGAGGCGAGGTCGGGCGGATGCTGCGCTTCTGGTTTGCGTCCCAAAGGGCCCGTTGGCTGGCTTGCGGACGTGTGCTAGACTAAACCAAAAGATTGCCAGTAGATATGAAGATCCTCTTACAGCACGTGCGCACGCAGCTGTACCTCCGCAGCCTCGGGAATTGGACGGCCAATCCCCTCGACGCTCACGATTTTCAACACTCGCAACGGGCGATTGATTTTGCGCGCGAGCACCGCATCAACGGCGTCCAGATCGCCGTGAAATTCGTGGACAGCCAGTTCGACGAAGTGTTTCCGCTGCCCGGCCTCACCCGGGAATCGTCACGGACGCTGGCTTGATTGAACCGGGAATTGCGGAGGCTCGGGGAAAATCCCCGCTCGATCCGAGTATTGTGCTGGCGTCACGCACACACCGCGCGCTTCGTGCTCGTCGGGCGCCAACAATCGGGCAAAGTATTCGCCGTCGCTTAGTTTCGGCGTTTTAGAGTTCGAAGACAAAACGGATTGCGTCTTTGATCTGCGCGAGATCCAACGAGTAAACCTCACCAACCTTCGGAATCATCGAGTCGCTTGAGGATGCGATTGCGGCGGAACTGATTGAGCAAACTACTGAAGGCGTCACCCTGCTCTAGATCGGATTCGATGGTTACGCGCACGTGGGATTTCTCCGGCAGTGACAACGGACGCGGCAAGATGAGCTTGCCGTTTTCGTAAATGGCTTCAATGGTCGTTGTCACGAGCCAACATTAATGGCCTGCCCGACGTTTGGGAAGCGGGAGCAAATCCAACGGGAGCACTTCAGACATCTACTTCAGCTTGTCCGGATTCAGCGGCTTCAGGTCTTTCGGCAGGAACAGACCGTTCCGGCGGATGAGCTCGCCGTCGAACCACACTTCGCCGCCGCCCCATTCCTTGCGCTGGATGAGCACCATGTCCCAGTGGATGGCGCTCTTGTTGCCGTTGCCGCAATCCGCATACGCCTGTCCCGGCGTGAAGTGCAGTGAGCCGGCGATTTTTTCGTCGAACAGGATGTCGCACATCGGATTCAAGATGTACGGATTGAAGCCGAGCGAGAATTCGCCAACGTAACGCGCCCCGGCATCGGTATCGAAAATCTCGTTGAGCCGTTTGGTGTTGTTGCTGGCGGCTTCGATGATCCTGCCGTCCTTGAACTTCAACCGCACGTTCTCGAACTTCGTGCCGGAATAGATCGTGGGAGTGTTGTATTGGATGGTCCCGTTAACGGAATCCCTGACCGGACAGGAGAAGACCTCGCCGTCGGGGATGTTGCGGTCGCCCTTGCACATCTTCGCGCCAATGCCCTTGATGCTGAAGGTCAGGTCCGTGCCCGGGCCTTTGAGGTGAACGCGGTCGGCGCGTTTCATGCGCCGTTCGAGCGGGATCATGGCGCGGGCCATCTTCGCGTAATCCATGGTGCAAACATCGAAATAAAGATTCTCGAACGCCTCGGTGCTCATGCCCGCCGCCTGCGCCATGCTGGGCGAAGGCCAGCGGAGCACCACCCAGCGCGTTTTGTTCACGCGCTGATCCTGCACCGGCCGGATGATGCGGGAATACATGGACATCCGGTCGCTGGGCACATCGGAATTCTCGCTGGTGTTGTCGGAGCCGCGAATGGCGACATAGACCTGCATCTTCTTCATGCGCGCCAGTTCCAATTCACGCATGAGCGTGGCGTGCTTTTCGGTCGTGCCGTGCAAGACCTCCCGGGTCACGCGCGAATGGCGGACATCTATCAACGGAATGCCACCGGCGGCACGGACGGCGCGCATGAGTTCCACCGCCATTTCGTCCGGCACATCGGTCAGATCGAGCAGGACATGGTCGTCTTTTTTGACGCGGGTGGAATAGCTGACGAGCAGTCGGGCCAGTTTGGTAAATCGTGGATCGGTCATATCGTGGCGGAAGCCTAAGAAATAATCGTTCGTTGTCGAGCCGGCTTCTTGGAGCTTGTTCGGCGATGGAGTTGTGGTATCACCACGCCGTGAAGTCGAAATTTCTGGTGGTGTTGCTCTTGTGGTCGTCCATCCGGGTGGTCGTGGCGCTATCTTCCAGCTTTACCTATCAAGGACAGCTCACCGCCAACGGCGATCCGGCGGGCGGGATGTTTGACCTGCGATTCACCCTGCACGACGCGATCACGGCCGGGAATCAGGTCGGCAATGCGTTGACCAACGCGCCGGTGAGCGTCAGCAACGGCGTGTTCACCGTGCAGCTTGATTTTGGCAATGGCGCGTTTGATGGCAGCCCGCGCTGGCTGCAAATCGGGGTTCGTGCCTACGGCGCCCCCAATCCCTACCAGGTCCTCGCGCCCCGGCAGTTGCTGACGTCAACGCCCTACGCCATCCGCGCGGCGAACTTCAGCGGTCCGCTGGGCGCGACCAACCTGACCGGTAAAGTTTCCGACACCAACCTCTCCGCCAACGTCGCGCTGCTCAACGCGAGCAACACCACGTTTCTCGGCAGCGTCAGCGCCACCAATTTTCACGGCTACGGCGGCGGCCTCACCAACGTGCCGGGTCGCATCTTTGAAGTGATTCCCACCGGTGTGAGTCTGCAGGCGTTCGCCAATTTTGGATACCTCGCCACGAACAACACGACGGCCGTGGTGGTGACGTTGCCGGCGACGGAGAACATACGCGTGGGCGAAACCATCCGCGTCTCCGGCAGCGGCGCGGGAGGTTGGGCCGTGGCGCAAAACGCCGGGCAATCCATTCTCGTCGGCAATCTGCTCAGCACCGTCGGTGTCCAGTGGACCACCAACGGCAGCGCGTTGAGCTGGAAAGCCGTCGCCGCGTCGTCGGGCGGCAACAAGCTGGTGGCGGCGACGTCCGGGGGCGGCGGGCAGATTTACACCTCGACCAATTACGGCGCGACCTGGACGCCGCGAACGGTGTTGGGAAACATTTCCTCCGTTGCCTCGTCCGGCGATGGGACGAAACTGGTCGCCACCGTGAACGGGAATTTCATTTACACCTCCACCGATTCAGGGGTGAGCTGGACGCAACGCGCGTCCTCCGGGGCCCGGTCGTGGACCTCCGTCGCGTCCTCGCTGGACGGCACGCGCCTGGTGGCGTGCGCGGCCAATTCCGGGATTTTTGTTTCCACGGATTCCGGCGCGAGCTGGCCGGGTCTGGCGAGTTCGGTCTCCTGGACCGCCGTGGCGTCTTCCGCCAATGGCTCCAATCTGGTCGCCGCCGCGCAAGGTGGTAACATCTGGGTTTCCAGCAACGGCGGTGCGGTTTGGACCAATCGGAGCGGCATTGGTTCCTGGACGTGCGTGGCGTCCTCGGCCGATGGCAGCGTCCTGGTCGCGGGCGCGAACAGTGTGAACAACAATCTTTATGTCTCCACGGATTTTGGCGTGAGCTGGGTGACGGCGGGACCGGCGCTGAACTGGACCGGCATCGCCTGCTCCAGCGATGGCTCGCGGATGATCGCCGTGGCGAATGGCGGTGGCGTTTATGTTTCGCTGGATTCCGGCGTAACCTGGCTGCCACGCGCCAATTTGCCGTCCGGCAGCGCTTATTCGGGCGCGGCCTCCGCCAGCGACGGCAGCACTCTGGCGGCGGTGGCGCTGAACAACGGTATCTATGTCTCCTCCGAATCCACCACCACGGTCGGTGTGACGGGCGGCTTGATCGGATCGCGACTCGCCGCCGTGGAACTGCAACACGTCGGCAACGGCGTGTTCATCCCCATCAGTTTCGTGGGTGCGATCCGGGCGCGGTAGGTGAAGCAACTCCGGGCGGCCACGGACGTTGATTCAGTTGCGGGCTTTTTCGATCCGGCGCCAGGAGCGCTCGCGCCGTTTCACTTCGCTGCTCAACAATTCCTCCGCAGTCCAGCCGCGGGCTTGCGCGATAGCCGCGAGCGCGAACAATTCCCCAGCCAACTGGTTTTTGGTGCGCGGACGAACGGGTTTCAGCTCCACCCGCAACTTCGCCTTGCGCGCCTTCTTGACCAGCTTCTCGGCGCGGAGCAGGGCCGGGAGATGCTGGGGAATGCCGTCGAGCGCGGAGGGGCGTTCGTGGCGCGTGCCTTTCTTTTCGGCCTGCTTGATTTTTTCCCAGTTGGCCCAGACTTCGTCCACGTCCTTGACCTTGGTCGTGCCAAACACATGCGGGTGGCGACGGATGAGTTTGTCCACCAGATGACGTGTGACTTGCTCGAAATCGAACGCTCCGCGCTCGCGAGCCAACTGACAATGGAAAACCACCTGCAGCAGCAGGTCACCCAGTTCCTCGGCCATCTCGTGGTCATCGCGCGCTTCGATGGCGTCAATCAACTCATAGACCTCTTCGATGGCGTGGCGGCGCAAGGTCAGGTGGTTCTGCTCGCGGTCCCACGGGCAGCCCTTGGGTGAGCGCAGTTTGGCCATGACGCGCAGGAGATCGTTGATCGCAGGTTTTTGTTTCACAAATTTGGGCGGAAAATTCAGGGCTGTGCCGGTGGGTTGGTTGACAGCATTTTGAAATCAAGGACCCGGAATTTGTCCGGTTGCTGGTCGGAACAAAGCTGGATTAGGAGCTGTTCACTATTCTGGTTGCTAAGCAATAATTCGCCGCTGAGTTGGCGGCCTTTCCAAAAGGTTCTGCCTTGAGCAATCGTCACATTTTCGAGCGTTGCGGGCGATGAAAGGAATTCGCTTAGTTTCTCGGACAACTGCGATGGCATAGTGGTGAGGTATTCTGAATTTGTTTTTCGAATGAGATCGTTTCCGATTTCCCGGGATCTAGCTGCAAAGTAGGCTTGAAAATCGCGCCTTGCCGATGCCACAACAAGCGGCACGCCTACAACAACTCCGGCCAGAAGGATCGCAGCCAGTGATGCAACTATCTGTTGCTTGTTCATGGAAGTCTTCCTACAGGATCACCAAATCATCGCGATGCACCAGTTCTACGCGCGCCAGCGTACGACCGCGGATTTCGCAGGCGTTAAACTTGGCGATGCCGCGCGCGAACTCGGTGCCGTTCAAATCGCAGACGCGCACCACGTCACCGGCCGCGAACTCGCCTTCGCAACGCGCGACCCCGGGCGGCAGCAGGCTTTTGCCGTTTTCGCGCAGGGCCGTTTTCGCGCCGTCATCCACGAACAGCGCGCCTTTGGGGTGATGAAAGAAGGCGATCCAGCGCTTGCGGCCCTGGAGCTTTGCGGGTTGCGGCACGAACAGCGTGCCCTCGTCGTCGCCGGCCAGCACCCGGGCGAGCACCTGTTTCTTTCTCCCCGACGCAATCACCAACGGGATGCCGGAGCGCACCACGATTTTCGCGGCCTGGATTTTTGAAGCCATCCCGCCGACGGCCGTCGCGCTGTCGGTGCCGCCGGCTTTTTTCTCCACGGCGTCGGTGATGGTCGCAACGACCGGGATGGTGCGCGGGTTGGCTTTGCCGAAATTTTCCATCATCCCGTCCACCGTGGTGAGAATGACCAGCAGATCGGCGGGCAAGAGCGAGGCGACCAGCGCGGAGAGTTGGTCGTTGTCGCCAAACTTGATTTCGGTGAACGAGATGGCGTCGTTCTCGTTGATGATGGGCACAATGCCGCGGTTGAGCAGGGTGACGAGTGTGTTCCGGGCATTCAGATGGCGCTCGTGATGTTCGAGGTCGGCGTGGGTGAGCAACACCTGCGCAACGTGGAGTCCGTGTTGCGCGAAGAGTTTTTCATACACCGCCATGAGTCGTGACTGGCCGACGGCGGCGCACGCCTGGAGTTCGGCGAGGTCGCCCGGCCGTTTTTCGTAACCCAGCACGCCCATGCCCGCGCCCACGGCCCCGCTGGTGACCACCACGATTTCACGGCCGGCCTTCCGCAACCCGGCCAGTTGGGCGACGAGTTGCTCCATTTGCGCGGGGTCGGGCTGCTTGCGGCTGTCCGTCAGCACGCCCGTGCCGAGTTTGATCACCAGGCGGGAGACATTCTTGAGCAATTCGCAACGCACGCGCGCTTGGTAGCAAACACGCTGTCGAGTGTCGAGGCGTTATGCGCCGCCGATCCGGGAGTGTGGATTGACTTGAGTTCGATGCGTCGTTAATCTGCGAGGCACAATGCTCGAAGTCATCGAAAAACTCCTCATCCTTCAAGACCGTGACCGTAAAATCCGCCGCGTGCAGGCCGAATTAACCCAGATTGAACCGGAACGGCAGACCCTCAAGGGCAAAACCGCCGCCACCCAGGCGCAACTGGATCAAGCCCGGCAACGGGTGAAGCAGATCGAGTCCGATCGCAAACGCTTGGAGTTGGACGTCGAGGCAAAGCAGACGCAGATCGAAAAGTATGCCAACCAGCAGTTGCAGACGCGCAAAAACGAAGAGTATCGCGCGCTGGCCCAGGAAATCGAAACCTGCAAGTCGGACATCCACCGGATTGAGGATCAGGAGATCGGGTTGATGGAGCAGGCCGAGGCGGCGCAGAAGGACGTGGTCGGATTTGGTCGGGAGGCCGACGAGGCGCGAAAGCTGGCGGAGGCGCAAATCACCCAACTCGGCGCACGTGAGGTGAATTTGCAGAAGGAACTCGCCGCGTTGCAGAGCAATCGCACGGAGCTCGCGTCCGCCGTGGATGAAAGCGTGCGCGGGCGCTATGAACGGTTGGTGAAGACCAAGGGTGAGAATGTGCTGGTGGGTGTGGATCACGGCGTGTGTGGCGGTTGTCACATGAAACTGCCGGCGCAGACTTTGGTGGCCTGCCAGGCGCACCAGGACCTGGTCACCTGCACCAACTGCGGCCGGATTTTATATCACACCCGCGACATGGCGCTGGTGGGGGCGGACTGAGCAAAGTACGGGTAAAGGAACTTTTGACGCCGGTACGCCAGTGCGTTAGCCTGAGTGACGGAAAGATGAATGTTCGCCTCCATCACCAGTTGATTCTGATCGCGTGCTGCGCGATGGGATTAACCGCCGGAAGGGCGGAAGAGGCAAAACCGCAGCCCGCCGCCCCGATCATCTTCTCGGCCCCGAAGTCGGACACGGTGTCTTCAAACCTCAATCAACTCCGGTCGAAAAGTCTGCCGCTGACCGATCTGGAGTCCGGCCTGAACAAACCGTTTGATATTTTTCCCGGGCACTCGTCGGATAATTTCCGCGCGCCGCTGCGACAGTTCACCCCGCCCGCCCCGGTGCTCAACAGCAAGAAACTCAAAAGCTTGATGGAGCAGGCCGCGGAGAAGAAGTATCTCCTGCCGGGCGACAAGAACGACGATCTGGGTGAAGACCCGGACAAGGCTGCGGAGGACCCATTCAGCCCGGAGGGCCGGAAGCGCGAGTCGCGGCTGGACCGCTACTACGACCGGCTGGACCGCACCCGCAACGCGGCGACGAATCAAACCCAGAACTCGGATTGGTTCGGTGAAGATCGCGACTCGGAGGACAAGAACAACTCGAGTCTGAAGACGCCCAGCGGGCTGTTTGACAGTTCGCTCTCGGCCTCGGCGCGGTCGCTGGGGCAGGCGTCCAACAACATCCCGGATGATTTACGGGCAACGGCCACGGGCGGAAGACTCGGCGTCCGGGCTTTCGGAGATATTTTCGGTTTGAGTTCACGACCCTCAGTCCAGACCGACTTGAGTTCGCCGGATAAACCAACACGCTTGGACGACTTCAAGCGGTTGATAGACGCGCCAAGTTACACGACGCGCAACGACTTCAATGCCACTCCGCCGTCATCGGTTGGCAGCCCATACGACCTGCCCACATCGGCGACGAGTGTGCGCGCTCCGGGCTGGGCGACCACGACGCCGACCGCACCTAAATCCGCGTTTGAGCAAACGCCCGGCCTGGCGGGTGCCCCAGGCAAACCCGCGGCCCTGCCGGACTTCGCAATCGGTGTTCCCAGCGCGGTACCGTCCTTAGCTCCGGCGTTCGCTCCGCCTCCGCCGCGAATCGAACCACCCAAACCGGAGTTCACTATTCCTCGACGCCGGTTTTAGAACGGCGTCGAATCGGGCGTCGGGCAATTCAGATTCCCAGCGCGACCGTCGGTTAAACCACAGCACCCGCCGTCAGGCGCAGCACCGTACCTGGACCGCGTCGCCGGCAGCGAGCGTGGTTCGCGGAGGCAGGTCCAGCAGCGCATCCGCCGCCGCCAAGGAGGCCAGTGCGTGGGAGGCTTGTTGGCCAGCGGAGAAAACCCGACCTTCCCCATCCATCCGCACCCGGACGAAATGTCGCCGGTCACTCGCATTGGCAATCGGCTCACCCAGAATCGCCGTTTGCACCGGCAGGTCCACGTCGCGCGCTCCCTGCCATCGTCGCAACGCGGGATGAACCAGAAGCAGGAACGTGACGTAGGCGGAGACGGGATTGCCCGGCAGACCGAACAGGAATTTCCCACCGGCGCGGCCGAACACAAACGGCCGGCCGGGCCGTATGGCCACTTTCCAGAATTGCAGTTCGCCGCCCAGCGCGTCAAAAGCGGCTTTCACAAAATCCATTTCGCCCACCGACACGCCGCCCGAACTGACCACCAGATCACAATCAGCGAACGCACGTTCCAATGCCGCCCGGGTGGCAGCCAACGTATCCGGGACCAGCGGAAAAACCCGGGCGATTCCGCCGGCCTGGGAAACCAACGCCGCCAGCATCGTGCGGTTGCTTTCGTAAATCTGGCCCGGCTGAAGCGGCTCGTCCGGTTCGCGCAATTCCGATCCGGTGGCCAGCAACGCCACGGTGGGCCGCTGCCCCACGCTCACGTGCGTCACCCCCGCCGCGCCCAGTAATCCCAATGCCCCCGGCGTGAGCGTCTGCCCCGCTTCCAACAGCCGCGTGCCGCACGCCACATCCTCCCCTCGCCGTCGCACGCTCTCGCCCTCGCGCACCGAATCACAGACCAGCACTTCATCCGGCCGGGCGGCATCAACACGAGTGTCTTCCTGCATGACGACGGCATCAGTCCCCGCCGGGAGCGGCGAACCGGTGAATAGTCGCGCAGATTCGCCGGCGGCGATTTCCCCATCGAACCATTGTCCCGCGGCGATGCGTGTCTTCACCCGCAACCGAATAGGCGCATCGGATTTGGCTTCGAGCACGTCCGCCGCGCGCACGGCGTATCCATCCATTGCCGAATTGTCGAACCTCGGTAAATCCACCGCCGCGTGAACTGATTCCGCCAGTATGCGACGGGCGGCTTCGTTCAACTTGACTTGCTCGATGCGCGGCGCGGGCAGCGCTGCCAGGATGCGCGCCTGAGCGGTTTCCAAATCAATCATGCGAGGAGTCTTTCGCAATGTCTCCAGTTTGAAAAGTCGGTTTCGACCGGCTGGGGCGGAAATACGACCGGGACCGGGCGAGGAAAAATCTCTCGCCCGTCGAAATTCGTTCTCGCCGGGTGTCGCGTGCTTGTGTTATGCCGTGAGCGCTTTGCTTTATTTCAGCCTCAACCGGATGGCTCGTCGTTTTGTGACGGGGAAACGGTCGCGCCTGGTCCTGCTGGTGTTGCTCGTGGCCGGCGCCGCGTTCGGGCGCGACCTGTCCCACGTCGTGCGCGCGCACGACACGCTGTATGACATCGCGCGGCAGCACGGCGTTTCCGTCCAGGCACTGGCCGAGCGCAATGGCCTGACCAGCAAGTCGGTCATCTACGTCGGTCAACATCTTTGGATTCCGGTGACAGAGGAAAGCACGGTGCCGTCGAAGCAAACCGCTTTGCCATCGTCAGTCCGGCGGGCCATTGCCCGCGCGCCGGTCAAACCGCATCGGTGGAAATATATTGTGATCCACCACTCGGGGATGAACGAAGGCACGCTGAAAGGAATTGATCGTTATCATCGCGAGGAACGGCACATGGAACACGGGCTGGCGTATCACTTCCTGATCGGCAACGGCCACGGCATGGGCGATGGCGAAATCGCCGTCGGCAACCGTTGGAAGCAGCAACAAGACGGCGGCCATCTCCACAGCGCCGCGCAAAACAAGGTCGCGCTGGGCATCTGCCTGATCGGGAATTTTGATCAAACCAAACCAACCCGGAAGCAACTGGCCAGTCTGGAGGCCTTGATCCGCGCCTTGATGAAACGCTGCCACCTGACTGCGGCGGCGGTCAAAACCCATCAGCAGATTAACGTCGTGGGCACGCGTTGTCCGGGCGTCCACTTCCCCACGCGCTCCTTCATCGCCAACTTGAAGTAACGAAGGCGGCCGGCCCGGAATCAAACATTGAATTTGAAAAGCAGCACGTCGCCGTCCTTCACCACGTATTCCTTGCCTTCCATGCGGTAAAGTCCTTTTTCACGGGCAACCGCCACCGAGCCGCACTTGATCAAATCCTCGTAGGCCACGGTTTCCGCCTTGATGAAGCCGCGCTCGAAGTCGGAGTGAATCACGCCCGCCGCCTTGGGGGCGGTGTCGCCCGCGTGAATTGTCCATGCACGAACTTCCTTTTCTCCGGCCGTAAAATACGTCCGCAGTCCGAGCAGATGATACGTGGCGCGGATCAGCGCGCCGATGCCGCTCTCCTCCACGCCCAGTTCCTTGAGGAAGTCCTTCGCTTCCTCGGGCGTCAGGTCAATCAGATCGCTCTCGATCTGCGCGCTGATCACCACGGCTTCACAGGCCAGGTGCGTCTGCACATACTCAGCCACTTTCTGGACGTAAGGATTTTTATCGCCTTGGGCGAGTTCAGATTCCTTGACGTTGCACGCGAAGATCGTGGGCTTGTCCGTCAGCAGGAAGAAGGGTTTCGCCAGCGCCTTTTCTTCCGGCGTGAGTTTGACGGTCAGGGCGGGCTTGCCGGCATCGAGCGCGGGTTCGAGCTTGGCCAGCACGGCGTCTTCCGCCACCGCCGCCTTGTCGCCGCGCTTCACATCCTTGCCCAGCCGTTCGCGGCGTTTCTTCACCGATTCCAGGTCGGCGAGGACCAGTTCGGTGTTGATCACCTCGATGTCGCGCACCGGGTCCACACTCCCGGCGACGTGGTGAATGTCCGGGTCTTCAAAACAACGGACCACCTGGACGATCGCATCCACTTCGCGAATATGGGTGAGAAACTTGTTGCCCAATCCTTCGCCCTGGCTCGCTCCCTTGACCAATCCCGCGATGTCCACGAACTCGATGGCCGCCGGGATCACGACATTGGTTTTGGCAATCTTTTGCAACACCGACAACCGGGCGTCCGGCACGGTGACGATGCCGACATTGGGATCAATGGTGCAGAAAGGATAGTTCGCCGCCTCCGCCTTGCGGGTGCGGGTGACCGCGTTGAATAAAGTGGACTTGCCGACATTCGGCAGACCGACGATTCCAGCTCTTAGCATAAATCAAGGCCGCATAGGAGCGCAGAGAACGCGCGTAATGGAAAGCAAATCTTTGGCTCAACCACGCGGGAGCACGGGAAGCCCCCTGCCTCCGCTTCGTTCGAGACGGAGTGGTGATGAATCTTCGAGTCCCGGGCGTGGCTTGCCGACTGGAAAGATACTCTGGTTGTAGAAGCTCCGCCCCGAATGCTGTTTCAGGCCCATTATTCCCAAAATCAATATCCACCGCAGATTTTTCGATTCACGGCTTTTCCCCCGAGTCGCTACAGTGCCCGCATGACTACGCCACGGCTGTGCCTGCCGAACGGTTTGAAGCCGTTCATGTCCGCCCGCAGAGGGACGGTGGCCGAGTCGCAGTTGCTGGCCGATCGCGACACCTTGGGCGAAATTTTCGCCGGGCTGGACCGGCTGGAAGCGCTGATGGATCAAACGCCGGTTTTCACCGCCGCCGCGCAGCGCGGCTATTTCACGCCCGACGAAGATGACCGCGTCCGGCAAGGGCTGCTCGCCTATCGCAATTACCGCCTCGCCGCCTACGAAGTCATTCTCCGTTATCGTGACTTTGCGCAGCTTGCGGACGAGAGCCTGCGGTTGCGCGGTTTTCTGGCCGCATTCGCCGCGGCGCTGGTCCTCTATGCCAAGTCGCTGAAGCTCATCCAGGTGGTCGAGCATCGGCCGTTGCTGCGTGCCAAAATCAACGAACCGGACGCGAAGTTTGACCTCGAAGCCGGCTTCTTCGATGACGTGCTCGTCGGCTACAGCTCACTTTCAAATTACCGGCAGCTCGCCCGGACGGATCACTACTGGCGCGGCGCGCGCCGTTCGGAAATGTTCCGTCGGCTCGACGCCGACGGCGACTGGGGCGGGTTGATTGAGATCATCCGCCACCGCCGGCGCATTGTGCGCCAGCGACTATTCGATGTGCTTCGGCGCCGACTGTGGCGCGACTGGCGCGCGTTCTGGCAGACCGCCCTCCGGCCCGCGCGCCGGACGCGTTACAGCCTGCAAGCGCTGCTGGGCGGGAGCTTCGCCGGCGTTCAGCTCGTGGCCAACCCTGATCACGCGCTCACACCAACCGTGCTGGCCGCGTTGCGCCCGCAACTCCAGCCGGGCGATGTGCTGCTCTGCCGTGCCGAGGGCAAACTCACCACGGCGCTGCTGCCCGGCTTCTGGTCGCACGCCGCGATCTACCTCGGCGCGCGCGATGAGCTCGCCGCGCTCGGGGTGTGTGAGCAACCCCATGCCGCGAAACACTGGGATGAACTCCCGGCGCACTCCGGCCCGCTCGGCTGCGTCATCGAAGGAATCGCTCCGCGCGTCCGCCTCGCCTCCCTCGAATCCAGTCTCAACGCGGACCACGTCGTCGTGCTGCGCCCCACCGTGGCGCGCGAGGAATTGGCCGCCGCGCTGGGCGAGGCGTTCGGGCATCTCGGAAAACCCTACGATTTCGAGTTCGACTTCAACGTAACCAGCCGCGTGGTTTGCACCGAATTGGTGTACCGCTGCTACCATCATCGGGGAGCGATCCACTTTCCCCTCGTGAAACGGCTGGGGCGTTACACCCTCAGTGGCGACGACATTGCGCACCTGACGCTGGACGAACTGGCCAAGGCGGACGGACTCGACCACGCCCCGCTGCGTCCGGTCGCCCTGATCTTGAAGCGTCGCGACGGTCAGGCACATGCGGTGCCGCCTCAACGCGTCGTGTCCTTGCTCCGTCGCATCCGCAACGGTTGGCGCCCGGCGCGCAAGGCTCCGGTGTCGTCGGTTGCCGCGCCACCCGCATGACTGCGCTCTGGTATTACGTCTGGCACTGGCTGTGCGCGCGAAGCTATTTCGACCGCATCACGGTGCTGCATTCGGAGCGACTGCCGGCAGGCGGGCCGGTGCTTTATGTCTGCCTGCACCGCAACGGGGCCGTGGATGGGTTCATCTACCGGCGGGTACTGCCGCGTGGCGTCTTTTTGATCTCGACGCAATTGCTCCGGAGTTTTTTCGCGCGCCTCTTTTTCTGCGGGATCGCTGTCGCGCGCGGGAAGGATGACGGCGATCACAGCCAGAACGATGCGGCCTTGCGTCGGTGCGTCCAACTGCTGGCGAACGGCGGCGAACTGGTCGTCTTTCCCGAAGGCACCAGTGCGCTGGGCCCGCGTCATTTGCCGTTCAAGAGCGGCGCGGCGCGGATTGCGCTGGAAGCCCTGGCGCGCGGCGTGCCGCTCCGCATCGTGCCGCTCGGCATCCATTACGAACGCGCCTGGGCCTTCCGCAGCCGGGTCGAGGTGGTCGTGGGCGAGCCGATTTCCAGGGAGCTTCCCGCCGACCTGAGCGAACTGGGCCGGCTCAAGGAAATGAGACGTCGCATGACCACGGCGCTGGAATCGGTCGGCGCGAACTTCCCCTCCGCCGCCGCGCAGGCCAACGCGGAACGCTTTGCCTACGCCGCCACGCTCGGCACGTCGCGCAACTACTTCGACGCGCTCAAGCCCCTCGAAGTCGGTGTGCCAGAGCCGCTGCGTGCGCGTTGGCAGGAACTGGAGTCAAAACTTGTCGCCAACCGGATGCCGCTGCATCAGGGCGTGCCGTTGTTCCCGGTCGGTCCGTGGTTGCGCTACGCATTGCTGCTGCTGGCGCTCGGACCCGTCGTGCTGGCCGGAGCGGCGCTCAATCTCCCGCCGCTGGTCGCGGGTTGGCTGGCCGCGCGCAAATTTGCCGACGATCGGAATGTCATTGCGCTCTGGCGGATCATGGTCGGACTCCCGTTGTTTTTGATCTGGTTCAGCGTGATCGCCATTCTGCTCGCGTTCGGCGCGGGTTGGATTTGGTCGCTCGGCTATGTGCTGTTGTCGCTCGCGGCGCTGAAGTCGCTTTACCGGACGAAAAAACTGGCCGTCGCGGTCTGGAACGGCCTGGCGCACCCGTCCCTGGCGCGCCCGGCCCATGAGTTTCACCGGTCTTTGCTGCGCCACTTTTCTCCGGAGACTGGTGACACCGCGCGCGCGCCGAACCCGGCCCTGGTCCCCCTCCGATGCGGAACGAGTGGCTGCGGGCCGGGTGAGGGGATGGGCGCGTCAAAACTCCTGCCCCACGAATGGTGTTTCGGCGGGTTCTTGCTCATCCATTGGCTGAGGCTGGTGCGGGCGGTTGGGCCGCTGGATTTCGACGCGCTGCTCTATTTTGCGCTGTTGCTCGCGAACCTCCTCGTCATCGCTTGGTGTCGGCGGAAAGAGACGAACCTGCGCTGGCAACTGCGCCTCTGGTTCTATCCGGTGGCGATGAACGCGGTGTTCTTCACGATGGGTTCCGCCGTGCTCAAGGTGACGCCGCACAAATTCGATGCCGCGCTCGACGGATTCGACCGCGCGCTGTTCGGCGCCACGCTCAGCCTCCGGGCCCAGGCCATCGCCACACCCGCGCTCACGGAGCTCCTCAGTTTTTGCTACCTGCTGTTCTTTCCCTACTTGATCGTGAGCTGGTTTTACTATGCGCGGCGCGGGCTGCCGCTCCTGCGTCAGCTCATGGTCGGGCTGTTCACCATCTACGGCCTCGGATTCCTCGGCTACTCGTTCGTACCCGCCAGCGGGCCGCACCTCGCGCTGCGCGATGAATTCACCGTGCCGCTCACGGGTTGGGTGATCACGAAGCTCAACGCCGGCATTGTTGCCCGCGGCAGCAACGGCGTGGATGTTTTTCCCAGCCTCCACTGCGCCATCTCCACGTTTCTGCTGTTCTTCGACCGCCAGCACGCGCGCTGGCGATACCGGCTTTACCTCGCGCCGTGCATCGGGCTGTGGCTGGCGACGATTTACCTGCGCTACCACTACTTCGTGGACGTCGTCCTCGGCTTTGCGCTCGCCGGCTTTGCGCTCGCGATCACCAATCGCTGGGAGCGGACGGTGCGGCGCTAGACCTGCGACTTGAAACCTGACTCCCGGACCAACTGACAACCTACAATACGCCATGAATCATACCCTTCGTTTCGATGAACCTCTCGCCACGCGGCTGGAACTGGCCGGGGGCAAGGGCGCCAACCTCGCGCTCCTGACGCAACGCGGTTTCCCGGTGCCACGCGGCTTCGTGGTCACGGCTTCCGTTTATCGCGAGTTCAGCGCGGGCGCGGAGGGCTGGAGTCGCCGGGTTGCCGAACTGCCGTTCGCGGACGCCACCGCCCTGCGCGCCGCGTCCGCAGTGTTGCAGGCGGAACTCGCGCGCTTGCCGCTCCCGTCGCGCGCCGCCGACGAGATCCGGGAACAACTGGGACGTTTCCCGGAGGGCACGGCGTTTTCAGTGCGCTCGTCCTCGACGATGGAAGACCTCGCGGGCGCGGCGTTCGCCGGACAACACGAGACTTTTTTGAACGTCGTGGGCGTGGCTGACGTGCTGGACCGCGTGCGTGGGTGTTTTGTTTCCCTGTGGGCGGATCGGGCGATTGCGTATCGTCACCAGCAGGGCTTCGATCACGCACAGGCCGCGATGGCGGTCGTCGTGCAGCAGTTGGTGCCGAGCGAATCAGCGGGTGTCGGCTTCAGCATCAACCCGGTCAACGGCCGGCTGGAGGAGATGGTCATCAATGCCAACTTCGGGCTGGGCGAATCCGTCGTGAGCGGCGAGGGCGAAGTGGACCAGTGGATTCTCGACAAGGCGGCGCGCACCGTGCGCTCGGCGAACATCGCCAGCAAGTCGCGCCAGGTGGTCAGCGCGGAGTCCGGCACGCGTGAAATTCACCTCGTGGGCGATGCCGCGGCGCAGCCCAGTTTGAGCGAGGGACAGTTGGCGGCGCTGGCGGATTTGCTGGTGCGGGTGGAGGCGAGCTACGGGTTTCCGCAGGACATCGAGTGGGCGTTTGCCCTGGGTCGGCTTTGGCTGCTGCAATCGCGCCCCATCACCACCATCCCGCCGCGCTGGACGCGCGATGAATCCGCCGAGCGCTTTCCGAATGTCATCACGCCGCTGACGTGGGATTTCGTCGAATCCGGTTTTCACCGCTCGCTGAACCACTCCTTCGGCCTGCTCGGCTTCCCGCCTTTCGCCGGCAAATGGTTCGCGATGTTCGGGCATTACATCTATGGCAACCAGAACGCCGTCGAGCTTTATGCCCGGCGCGCGCCCTTCGCCGTACGTTCGCTGGATGAATTGCGCGCGGCGATTCCGCGTCTGCGCCAGCAATTCGGCTGGGTGCAGGAGGTGCCGGTCTCGTGGATGCGCGATCTGGATCACTATCTCATCACGTTGGGCCGGTTCGAGGCGGAACCCCTCGAAGGCAAGTCGCCGTTGGAAATCTGGCGGCACGTGCTGGCGGTGAACGAGCACGGGGCGCAGTATTTCCTGCCGAACATCGCCATCTCCATCGCGCAGGGTTCGCTCTACCGGTTGTTGCACGGCCTGCTGCAACTCGCCCTCGGCCCGACGGAGGGGGACGTGCTGCTCGATCACTTGATGGCCTGGTGCGAAACCAAGACGGGCCAGATCAACAAGGAGTTGTTCGAGCTGGCGCTGTTGGCACGCCGCGAGCCGAAGTTGGAAGCGCGGCTGCGCGAGTCGGCTTCGCGGGAACTGCTGGCCAGCGGGGCCCTGGCCGGGTTTCCTGAGTTCAGCGCGCGGCTGGGGCGCTTCCTCCGCGATCACGGGCATCGCGAGGTGGACTTTGACGCCTACGCGGCCACCTGGGTGGAGGCGCCGTGGATTGTCCTGGATAACGTCCGGCTGATTCTGCAAATGCCGATGGACCACGAGCCGGCGCAGAAGTCGCGCGAGTTGAAGATTCGCGCGCAACAGGCGGAAGTGACGCTGTTCGCGAAGCTGCCGCCCGACTTGCATTTCTTTTTCCACGAGTTGCTGCGGTTGGCGCGCGCTTACACGAGCCTCGACGACTTGGAGCATTATCAGACCACGCGCCTGACTCCGGCGCTGCGGCGCGGGCTGCGCGCGTTGGGTGAGCGTTTGACACAGTGCGGCGTGCTGGCGGAGCCGATGGATGTGTTCTTCGCGCGTCAGGAGCAGTTGGAACTGGCGCTGACCGCGGATACACCGGAGACACGGAAGGAGTTTGCGGCGCAGGTGCGGCGGCAAAAGGCGGCTTATCTTGCCGACAAGGCGCGCAAGCCGGACTGGGTTCTCAATGAGAGCGAGGCTGCGGGAGTTGCGGCTCCCGGTGAGCAGGGCGAGGTGTTGACTGGTCTGGCGGGCAGCCCCGGCGTGGCGGAGGGGCCGGTGTTCACCGTGTTGACGCCGGATGATTTCGCGAAGTTTCCGAAAGGTGCCGTGCTGGTGGCGCGCACGACGAACCCGACATGGACGCCGCTGTTCTACAGTGCGGCGGCCGTTGTGACCGAGAGCGGCGGGCCGTTGTCACACGGCGCGGTGACGGCGCGCGAGATGCGGATTCCGGCGGTGATGTCGGTGAAACAGTCCTTGACCCGGTTACAAAACGGCCAACGGGTGCGCGTGGACGGAGGAGCCGGGCATGTCGAAGTGTTGGGGTGAGATTTCCCCGCGGGAATGGTTGAGCTTGGCGCCGTCGAGTTGGGCGTAAATCCAGGAGGCTCAGGTGCGCCGAGAACGGGCGTAACGGAAGGCAAGTCTCTGACTCAACTCGCGCCGAAGTTCGCGGCAAGGCCACTCTTGACAAGGCCGCGCCGGATATGGAGGGTATCCGCGTATTCGATATTCGTTATTCGTCAGGCTTAAACCCGCCCGGCAATCGGTTGAACCTCCAACTTACGGCCGGCGCAACCCGGAGACGGCGCTATGAGTCATTATGTCGAGTGGACGATGCAGGGAACGGAGTATGTCAATTGCAACTGTGCCTGGGGCTGCCCGTGCCAGTTCAACGCGCCGCCCACTTATGGCAACTGCAGCGCCGCCGGGTTCGTGCAAATTGACCACGGCCACTTCGGCAAAGTCTCGTTGGACGGTTTACGCTGGGGCATCATGGGCGCGTGGCCCGGCGCGGTTCATCTGGGTAACGGCCGGCTCCAGACCATCATTGACGAACGCGCGAATCCCGAGCAGCGCCAGGCCATTGAAACCGTCTCCCACGGCGGCGAAACCGAACCGGGCAGCCTCATCTGGCAGGTGTTCTCCACCACCATCACGGAGTTTCTGCCCACGCTCTACAAACCCATTGACCTCGCCATTGATTACCAGAACCGCACCGCCCGGGTGAACGTGTCTGGTGTGGTCGAAGGCGCCGGCGAATCCATCCGCAATCCCGTCACCGGCGCCCCGCACCGGGTTCGCACCACCATGCCCACGGGATTTGAATTCACCGAGAGCGAGGTGGTCAGCGGCAAGACCAAGGCGACCGGCTTCCTCCCGATGACCTTCGACGGCACCCACGCGCACATCGCGCGCATCCACTGGAGCAATCGCGGCGTCGTGCGTTAGCCACCGGCCGCCCTGTGATCGAATGGCCTTCGCGGGAAATTCGCCATCACCCGGGCGCACCCCCTTGGAATCGCTGCTGCTGCGCGACCGCTGGCTCATCGGCGGCGCGCTGGCGGTGGTCACCATCCTCTGCTGGGCGTGGATTGTCCCGATGGCCTTTGACATGTATGGCGACATGGATGGTTGGTCCGCCTGGATGATGACCCGCAACTGGGATTTCACGCATCTGACCCTGTTGTTCGCCATGTGGGCCGTGATGATGGTGGGAATGATGTTGCCATCGGTCGCCCCGGCCGTCCTGCTCTATGCCGGTGTCATTCGCAAGAGTCCGGGAGGGGAACGCATTCAGGCCCACGTCTATGCCTTTGTTGGTGGCTACCTCGCGATCTGGACGGCCTTTAGCCTGGTGGCCACCGTCTTGCAACGGCTGCTTGCCCACACGTTGCTGCTCTCGCCCATGATGGAAATCCGCGCCCGCTGGTTTGCCAGCGTGTTGCTGGTTGTCGCCGGCCTTTATCAACTTACCCCGTTCAAAAGAACCTGCCTTGAATCCTGCCGTTCCCCGGCGGCCTTCCTCGTGCAACACTGGCGGCGCGGCATCAGCGGCGCATTTCAAATCGGCGCAGCGCACGGACTGTTCTGTCTGGGCTGTTGCTGGGCGTTGATGCTGCTGCTGTTCGTTGGCGGGGTGATGAACATCTGGTGGATCGCGGCCCTGACCCTATTCGTGCTGCTTGAAAAGATCGCCCCGCTCGGCGCGCAAGGCGGCCGGTTGTCTGGCTGGCTCATCATCGCGTTCGGCCTGTTCACGCTCGCGCAAAATTTTTGGCGCTACTGATACTTGCCGAATGGGGAATGGGGAATTCTGCCGCCTTTTTATTTCTCATTGGCGACGGCTGACTGCGGCGGGCGGAAAGCATTGCAAAAGCTCAAAAAAAAAGACGCAAACTCTCAATGACGAAACGATTTTTCAATTTAAGGTGGCGTGAAGGCTCCGCGCCGATGCCCGGCAGAAACGAAACGTACCAAACCGCGTAACGGCGGAGGTTCAGTCTGCTGAGGTCACGGATGAGGTGTGTGGCCCGGTGAAGCCTTGGCGCAAGTCACTCACCTCCGTGAAAACCGTTCGGTGGCGGGGCGAGCTTGGCACGTTGAATGGGCGGATAAGTTTTGGGCGAGGCGACGGGAATTACGGTTTTATGAAGCACAATGCCGGTATGATGCGATGGCATTCCGACAACCTGATTGTTCCTGGGAATCGTAACGAACTCAAACCGACCCCGGGCGGGGCGAGTTGGGGATTTACTCTGATCGAACTTCTCGTGGTGATTGCCATTATTGCCATTCTGGCGGCCATGCTGCTGCCGGCGTTGGCGTCGGCCCGCAGCAAGGCGTGGCGCATCGGCTGCGTCAACAACCTGAAACAAATCGGCATTCTGATGCAGGTGTACACGGACGATAACCGGGATGTTTTTCCGGCGCACCGCAACCAGGGCATGGCGGCGGGCGATACCTCCCTGGTGCTGACGAATTGGTGGGGGCCATGGATCATGGCCGGCAGTGGCGCCAACTCGAATCTGTTTCACTGCGGGGCGTTGAAAGCGCAAATGCAGGCGAGTCTCGGGCGGAAATGGGAATGGTCCTTTGATGCCAGCAACGTCGGTTACGGTTACAACGCCTGGTTCTTGGGGTTGTGGCCGTATCCTTCCGCCAGTCTCGCGTTGGGCGGCAAGTCCTTCACCACCTCGGCGTGGTTCAAACGCACGAGCATCAAGAATCCCGCCAATGTTCTTTGCGTGGCGGATAAGAATCCCAAGTCGGCCGACGGTCTGTTCAGCATCAGTTTATGGTGGCCCAATGCCTGCATGGACCCGACGACCAGCACCACCAAACAATTTGAAGGTGTGGACCCCATTCGCCACCGGAACACCGGCGTGGCGATGTTCACCGACGGTCATTGTGAAGCCCGCAGAAGCCAGGACATCAACCCGCCCTACGACCCGGGCAGCGCCAATCCCCGGGCCCTCGGCAATGTGCAATTCTGGGACCCGTTGCAACGCTGAAATCTGTCCGCCAACCTCAATCAACCCGGTTAAATCAAACATCAATTATGAACGCACCAAATCATACCACAGGGCGACGCTCCAGCGCTCGCTGTCTCGGCCGGAAACTCCGCTCCAAACTCGCCCTCGGCTGGGCCGGGTTGGCGCTGGCTGCGACCGGCGCATCAGCCGCGACGATCAACTATGTAGGCTCGTTGACCAACTCGACCGAGACTGTCAATTGGCTGACCCCCGCCACCACCAAGACCTTCGACGCCGACAGCGACAACAAATACGGCAGCTATTGCGTCATCAACTGGGTGGAACCCAACGCGGGCACGTACAGCCCCGGCTCCATCAGTTGGGCCGGCAGCGGCCCGCAATTCCGGCAACCGGAGTATCCGAAGATCAACGACGTCGCGGACGCGGCGCAGGGAAATGTCGGGCCGGGTGCTTTAGTCAACAACTCGCCCACCAACACCAACGTCGGCATTACGCTTGATTTTAATACCTTTCAAGTCAACGAAGACTTGACCGGCAAAATCCTGCGGGTGGGCGTGGTGAATGATGTTCTGGGCTCCGCCGAGTGGCCCAACGAAAAGTACAACGGCGTGTTCATCCGGCAGGTCGTCGGAGGCGACGCCAAATCCCAGATGGCCGCATGGCCGACGCCGAACGGGCAGCCCGACATGGTGTTCTTTGACATCGTGGACGCTCACGTCGGCGATCAATTTGAAATCCGGGATTTGAAGAATGTCGGTGGGGTTGATTCCATCACCACGCTCCTGGGACCAATCTCTTGGGATACGAACAGCACGAGTGCCGTCGCCACGGCGCCAAACTTCTTGGCAACGCCGGCCAATGCCAGTTGCCTGGCCGGGAGCGATTATCTGCTGACAGCGGCTGCCGGCGGCGCGCCGGCGCCGAGTTATCAATGGTATAAAGGCACGACGCCGGTTGGAGGCAACAGCGCGGTTTACTCGATCACCGGGGCCAGCACGGCGGATGCGGGCGATTACTATGTCGTGGCGACCAACCCTTCCGGCTCCGTTACCAACGGTCCGATCAATCTCGCGGTGGTATCCACCAGCCTGCCGGGTTCAGTCACCTCTTATCGTGCCGCGGTGGACACGGAACCCAGTTTGATTTCCTACTACACCTTTGACAACGGAGCGCAGGACAGCAAGGGCGCCAACCCGGGCGCGTTCGCCGGCACCCCGATCATCGGATACCAATCCGGCCAGGGCGTGGGCCAAGGTCTGGACCAAGCCGTGGTATTGGGCGGCGACGGCAGCGTCAACCTGGGCGTCGTGCCCGACCTGTCTTTCCCCAGTGGCAATGGCACCATTGAAGCCTGGATTAAAGCGTCCCCCAATTGGATCAACGGACCGAATTATGATCCTTGTATCGTTGCCTGCCGCAGCCAGGCCGGCGTGACTTACAGTTTCAACATGAGCGGCGGGGCGAAAAACTACATTGGCATGTGGAATGGCACCTCTTATCAAACCATTGCCATTCCTGCGGCTGGCAGTGCCTGGCATCACGTCGGCATCATCATCACCAACGGCACCTGGACGTTGATCTGGGATGGGGTCAACCAAGGAACGCTCACTCAAGGGTTGGGGCCGGCGGGTGCGACGGTGCCGAGTCAAATCGGCAATACCTCGCCCAGTGACGCGCAGACGTTTGAAAACTGGATCGGCTCCATTGATGAAGTCTCGTATTGTTCGACCGCCCTCAGCCCCGCACAAGTCCTGGCTCACTACAACGCCTTCCTCGCGGGCGTACCGCCCATCATCACGCAACAACCCCAGAGCCAGTCCCTCTTGAGCGGTCTGGCGTATCAAATGAGTGTTGGCGTCAGCGGCAATTTGTTGAGCTACCAGTGGTACAAGGACAACAGTCCGATTTCGACCGCCACCGCGAGCACGCTCAATTTCCCCAGCCTGACGGCGGCGGACGACGGCACGTATGTTTGCGTCATCACCAACACCTCCGGTTCGGTGACCAGCAGTCCGGCGGTACTGCAAGTTTTCGCCACCGTAAGTCCGGCCGTCAGCAATTATGAAACGGCGGTGAAAAATGAACCGGATTTGATTTCCCTGTACACGTTTGACCAACTGACGGCGGCAGACTCATTCGGGACCAACAATGGAACTCTGCAAAGCCTGGCGAAGTTCGCGCCGGGTTTCGATGGCGGCCCGGATCAGGCGTTGTTTGTCTCCGGCAACGGCTGGGTCAATCTGGGAATGGTGCCGGCGTTTGATTTCGTCAACAATCGCGGCACGGTGGAACTTTGGTGGCGCGCGGACTGGACCGCCAACCCCGGCTACGATCCCTGTTTGTTTGCCGACCGTTATGACGGTCAAAGCGGGGTGAATTACAGTCTCCATGTCGGCGGAAACAAAACTTACGTCAACTTCTGGAACGGCAATGCCGCCAGCCAAATCCCCATCGCTCCCGGCACCAACTGGCATCATAGCGCCATCATTTTCAGCGAAACCGGCACCTGGACCATGACGCTGGATGGCCAGGTGCTCGGCAGCGGCTCGCTCTTTAACACCGGGGTCGCTTCCACCTGCCAGATCGGCTCCAGCAGTCCGACGGGGCAGGAAATCTGGCGCGGCGCCCTGGACGAGGTGGCCTATTACGCCACCGCCCTGACCCCCGCCCAGGTGGCCGCGCATTACAACGCTTACCTCAGCGCGTTGCCGCCGGCCATTGTCAGTCAGCCCCAAGGCGGCAATTACCTGGCCGGAAACACCCTGACGCTCTCCGTCACCGCGCAGGGAAGCGATTTGCATTATCAATGGTTCAAGAACAATGCCGCCACCGGCAGCGACGGTGACTCCCTGGTCTTCCCGAATGCCAGTTCGTCGGCGAATGGCAATTATCACGTCGTCATCACCAATTTCAACGGCAGTGTCACCAGCGCGGTGGCGGCGGTTTCCGTGGTGATTCCGGCGGACGACCTCTACCAAAGCACGGTGCGGGCTGAATCCAGTCTGGTTTCCTACTACTCGTTCGATCTGCAAACCGCCAATGACGAAGTCGGCACCAACAACGGCACCTTCATCACCTCGTCGGCGTTTGCGGCGGGGCTGGGTGGCGGTACGAACCTGGCCTTGTCCCTGGACGGCGCGAATGGCGCGGTCGCGTTTGGCCCGGTGCCGGCGTTTGAATTCCCCGGCGGCCAGGGCACGATCGAGTTATGGCTGCGCGCCGATTGGGACAGCGGCACGATGTCGTACAATCCGGCCATTGTGGCGGATGAGAATTCCGTCAAGTATTATGAAGCGTATCTGAATCCGCAAAAGACCGCGGTCATCTTGAGCGCATTCGCGACGCCGAATTATCCCATTCCCAACGCTGGAACGAATTGGCATCACCTGGCCATTGTCGTCAACAGCCCCTTCGCGGCGGTTTATTGGGACAGCGAGTTCCTCGGCTCGCAATACCTGCAAGTGCAAGGGGGTGGCCAAACGACGCAACTTGGCTCCCTCACGCCGTCCGGTTCGGCTGTCTGGCAGGGGCTCATGGATGATTGCGCCTTCTACAATACAGCGTTAAGCGCCTCAGGCATCGCCGCCCATTATCAAGCCATGTTGGGCCAAACGGCGGGACCGGTTTCGCTCGGCATTTCGTTGGCGGGCGGCGGGCTGGCCATTACCTGGCCGGCGTCGGCCACCGGATTGGTCCTTCAACAAACGGACAACCTGGTCTCCGGCCCCTGGACCGGCGTCACGAATCAGGTGACCGTGGTCGGAGATCAAAACCAGGTGATCGTCACCCCGGATGCCACTCAGCGCTTCTACCACTTGGTGAAGCCGTAAATTCCCGGAATGGTTCACGGCGGGCCGGCACAATTTGCCGGCCCGCTTTTTTCGGCTCATCACGGGTTTTCGGGGTGGAGAAAGGTTAATCCGGATTGAGCAACCGACTTCCAAGTCTGCGGTGTCGCGAACCGGCCGCAAGCACGTGTGAAATCAGCGGGCTAAAACCGGCTCTTGGTATCTCGTTCCGCCTGGCGGCGAAAAGCTCCGGGGGTGAGGCCGACTTTTTGCGTGAACACCGTGTGCAGATATTCGCCGTAGTTGAACCCCGTTCTTTCGGCGATGTGCGCCAGGCTCCAATCCGTCTCCGCCAATAGTTGTTTGACCCGTTCCAGCCGGAGCCGCAGCACCTCGGCTTTGGGGGTGCGGCCCATTTGCGCCGCGAACCGCCGCTCGAACACGCGCCGGCACATGCCCGTGGCTTTGGCCACCTGATCAATGGTGATCGGGGCGAAGGCATGATCGCGGATGAACCGCAGGCCGGCGACCAATTGCGGGTCGTCCAACGCCAGCACCTCGGTGGAGCGGCGGGTCACGATGCCGTGCGGTGGAATGAGCCGCGGTTTCGCCGGTGGTTGGCCGCCGGCCATCAGGCGTTCGAGCAGCACGGCCGCGTCATAGCCGATGCGCAATGTGTCCGGCGCCACGCTGCTCAACGGCGGATCGGACAGTTCGCAAAGAATTTCGTCGTTGTCCACCCCGACGAGGGCGACTTCCTCGGGCACGGCCAGGTTCAACTGCCGGCACAAATTCAACACCTGCTGGCCGCGAATATCGTTGCACGCCATCACGCCGACGGGTTTGGGCAGGGAAACCAGCCAGCGGCCCAGGTCGTCTTGAAATCGCAATCCCTGGCGTTCGTAGCCGATGGTCTGCGTCTCGGCGGTGTGTTTGATGGGTTGATAAACGCGCGTGGAAAACCCCGCCCGCGCCAGGCGTTCCACAAAAAACTGCGAACGTTTGTCCGAATAATTCGCGCCGACAAAACCGCAAAACGCGTAATGTCGGAAGCCCCGATCCATGAGATGTTCGGCGGCGAGCGTGGCTACTTGACGGTCATCGGTGTCAATCAGCGGCAAATCAAAGCCGGAAACCGAGCCGCGCAAATCCACCGCCGGCACGCCGAGCCGCCGGATGAACGCGGCCATTTTGCGGGTCTCCACCCGGGCGATGATGCCATCACCCTGCCAGTGTTTGAGCCAGGTCGGCAGCGCGTCCGTCCATCTCCATTCCTCGCTTTGCACCGACCATTCGTGGTGTTCGCGCGCGAATTTCGCGATGCCCAGAATCAAGCCGCGCCCATAGGCGCGCGAGGATTCGATCAGCAACGCGACCCGCCGGCTGTGCTTCTGAAAGGTTCGAGGCCGCGAGGATTTCATGAAATGGCGCTAGGACTAACGCAAAATCTGCGTGAAGGCAAAAAGTTTAATCCGCCGTGGAATGTCTGCGGCACATCCGGGTTTCATGCCGCGGGGAGCGTCCGCGCCTTCGCGTGCGCCGGTGGACGCCTTCGCCCGCCGCGCCCGAGCACCCGTTGGCCCGAACGCCTGCGCAGTGGGTTCAGTCCGGGCTGGCGGCGAAATCTTCCGGGTTTGGGTGATTCTCGCGGTCAACGCAAAAGCATAAGCAAAAGACGCGAACTCTCAATGACAAGCGCGATGCTTTGCCGCCAGAATGAGAACGCGATTTCAATTGCCGCAGGCCCTGGCTTTGCATGACGCACAACTCTGAAACGGAAGCCGTTCCGCTGGTCCGCCTGGCGCACATCACCAAGCGCTTTGGCGGCGCCGCGGTTTTGACCGACGCGCAATTTGACGTTCGGCCCGGCGAAGTCCACGTGCTGGCCGGCGAAAACGGCGCGGGCAAAAGCACGCTCATCAAAATTCTCGCCGGCGTTCACACGGATTTTGCCGGCAGCATCCAGATCAATGGTCGCGAGGTCCGCCCCCAAACACCGTTGGAAGCCAACGCGCTGGGCGTCGCGGTGATTCATCAGGAGTTGTCACTGGTCGGCGCCCTGAGTGTGGCAGACAACATTTTTTTGGGCCGGCCACCGACGTGCGCCGGCTTGGTGCGCGACCGGGAACAGCAACAGCATGCCGCGCAATGGACGCGCGAGCTGGGGCTGGACATTGATGTGCGGCAACCGGTGGAACATTTCCCGATCGCCACCCAACAACTCATCGAAATTGCCAAGGCGCTGAGTCAGAACGCCAGCGTCATCGTCATGGATGAGCCGACGAGCGCGTTGAACGCGCCGGAAGTGGAAAAACTCTTCGCGCTCATCCAATCGCTCAAGGCGCGGGGCTGCGGCATCGTTTACATCTCGCATAAAATGGAGGAGATCGCGCGCATCGCCGACCGCATCACCGTGTTACGGGACGGCCAGTGGATCGGCACCGCGCCCGCGAAGGAGTTGCCCGTTCCGAGACTGATCCAGTGGATGGTGGGGCGGGAGGTGGAGGAACAATTTCCTCGGCCCGCGTTCCGCGTGGGCGCGGAACGGCTGCGGCTCGAGCAGGTCAGCGTGTTTCCCACCGGTTTTTCCCAGCGGGCGGCGGCGCACCAGGTTTCGTTGACCGTGCGCGCCGGAGAGATCCTCGGCCTGGGCGGCTTGCAAGGTTCGGGCGCGAGCGAATTGTTTCACGGTTTGTTCGGAGCGTACGGCGCGGCCACGCGCGGGGAAATTTATCTGGACGGCAAAAAAGTCGCGTTCACCTCACCGCGCCAGGCCATCGAGTCCGGAGTTGCGTTGCTGACCAACGACCGCAAGGCAACGGGTCTGGTTTTGCCGTTATCCATCATCGCCAACGCGACGCTGGCCGGCTTGCGTGGACTGTCACCCGGCGGCTGGCGGCGTCCCGGCCGCGAACGCGCGACGGCGGAGCAAACCACGACGCCGATGAAATTGCGCGCCGCATCGCTGGACCTGCCGGTGGGCGCGCTTTCCGGCGGCAACCAGCAAAAAGTGGCGCTGGCCAAATGGCTGCAGACGCGGCCCAAACTACTGTTGCTCGACGAGCCGACGCGCGGCATTGACGTTTCCGCCAAGCGGGAAATCTACCAGTTGATGAACGAATGGACGGCGCAGGGCATCGCGATTGTGCTCATTACCTCCGAGATGCCGGAATTGCTGACGTTGAGCGACCGGATCGTGGTCATGCACCGGGGGGGTTGCCGTGGTGAATTTTCCCGGGCCGAAGCCACGCCGGAAAAAATTCTGGCGGCGGCCATGGGCTTGCACGCATCCTCAGCCGGTCAGCTGCAAAACTGATGACGGCCAAACGCGAAGTAGAATCGCCGGTGAAAAAACTTGTGACCAGTCCGGCGGGACGCGCCTTCTTGGCGCTGCTGCTGGTGTTGCTCATCGGTGTGATTTGCAACGCGGACGGCGCGTTTTTCAAGTCCGGTACGCACCGCGATGCGCTGCGGCAGATGTCGGTTTACGGGATTCTGGCGTGCGGCATGGCGCTGGTGATCATTTCCGGCGGCATTGACTTATCGGTCGGCAGTGTGCTGGCGCTGGTCGCGGTGAGCGCGGCGCAGATGGCGATTCACTGGAACTGGTCGGGCTGGCTGGTGCTGCCGGCCAGTCTGATCATCGGCGCACTGTGCGGTGGGCTGTCCGGTTTCGTGACTGCGCGATTGCGCGTGCAGCCGTTCATTGCGACGTTGGCGATGATGGTGTTTGCGCGCGGGCTGGCCAAATACGCGTCCGGCGGTATGAAGGTTTCCACGGCGATTGCTAACGGCGACGGCACGTATCGGTATGTGGACGTGCCGGCATTTTTTCGCGCGATTGACCACCGCGCGTTGGGCGGCAATGTCTCGGTGGTGACGCTGATATTCATCGTGTGCGTGGCGGCGGCGTGGTTGTTGATGGCCAGACATCGGTGGGGTCGTTACCTCTACGCCATTGGCGGCAACGAGGAGGCGGCGCGCTTGTCGGGCGTGCCGGTGGTGGCGGTGAAAACATTCGCCTACGGCATGGCGGGCGTGTTTGCGGCCGTCGCGGGCCTGTGTCAGGCCGCGCAGGAACAACAGGGTGACCCGGAAGCTGGAAACGGTTACGAATTAATTGCGATCGCGATGGTCGTCATCGGCGGCACCAGCCTGATGGGCGGGCGCGGCGGCATCGGGTTGACCCTCCTCGGCGTTTTGACCATCGGTTATTTGGACAAAATTTTGAGCATCAACGCCGTGCCCGAAGCGGGCCGGTTGGTGCTGACGGGCATCATCATCGTCGTCGCGGTCCTGGCGCAGCGACGGAAGGCGACCTGAAACAAAATCTATGAACGCAAACAAATCCATTCGACTGTGCTCGACGCTGCTGGCGTTGGGGGCCGTGATCCTTGCCGGCTGCAGCAAATCCACCGCGCCGACGGATGCCGCCGGCCCGGCGGTGGCAAAACAATTCGTCCTCGGCATGTCGCAGTGCAATTTGGGCGAACCCTGGCGCGTGCAGATGAACGCGGATCTCGCCGCCGCCGCCGCGAAACATCCGGACCTCAAGATCGTTTTCAAGGACGCGCAAAATGACACCCTCCGGCAACGTGCGCAGGTCGAGGAGTTCGTGAGCGCCAAGGTGGATCTGCTCCTCATCAGCCCCAAGGAGGCGCAGCCGCTCACCGAACCGGTCGCGCGTGCGGTGGACGCAGGGATTCCCGTCATCGTGCTCGATCGGAAACTTTTGGGCGACAAATACACCTGCTTCATTGGCGCGGACAACAAACGGATCGGCAAAGCCGCCGGGCAATGGATTGTCAAAGCCCTCGGGGGCAAGGGCAACGTCGTGGAATTGATGGGCCTGCAAACGTCCACGCCTGGCCAGGACCGGCACAACGGGTTTCTCGAAGGCATCGCCGGTTCTGAGATCAAAATCATTTTCAGCGCCGACATGCAATGGCTCGAACCCAAGGCGCGCAGCGAAATGGAATCCGCCCTCGCGCGCTTTGACAAAATAGATCTGGTTTATGCCCACAACGATCCCGGCGCGCACGGTGCGTATCTCGCCGCGAAGGCCGCCGGCCGCGAGAAGCAGATGAAATTCGTCGGCATTGACGCCTTGCCGCAGGAAGGCGTCGCGTACGTGCAGCAGGGGATTTTGGACGCCACGTTTCAATATCCCACGGGCGGCGCCGAAGCGATAGACACCGCGCTGAAAATTTTGCATGGTGAAAAGGTGCCGAATGAAATCACGCTGGGCACGCGCCTCTTCGACAAGGAGAACATCGCGCGCGGCGGCGAGGAGTTGAAGCAATGAAATCATTTTGGATTCCCTTATGGTGTTTCGCACTGAGTCTCAGCCCGGCGTCGGCCGCTGATGCCGCACCCAGGACTTTGGTGGAATGTGGCCAGTTCGTAAAAATTTACGACCCCAGCGTGGGCGAGAACAAGCCGTGGTATATCAACGACCATTGCTTCATCCAGGATGCGCAGGGTATGTGGCACTTGTTCGGCATCACGCGCGAGGAGCCGGCCAAACCGGAGGAGGAAATCCATTTTGCGCACGCCACCGCGAAAACGCTGTTGCAACAGCCGTGGGACAAACAGCCGTTCGCCCTCACCGTCGCCCGCGAAGCGCCGTGGAACGAAGCGCATTTGTGGGCGCCGCATGTGATTTTCCACGACCACCTTTACTACATGTTCTATTGCGCCGGCGACGCGGACCACACAAAGTACAAAATCTATCTCGCCACCTCGCCGGATTTGAAAACCTGGACGCGCTCGCCCAAGAATCCAATGGTCGTGGACGGTTACGACGCCCGCGACCCGTTTGTGCTGCGGCTGACTAATCAATGGGTCATGTATTACACCGCCACCAGCAAGCCGGAAGGCGGGAACTACGTGGTGGCCTACGCAACCAGCGACGATTTGCGAACCTGGAAGAAAAGGGGCGTGGTGTTTACGGACCCGATGACCGGCACGTGGGGCGGGCCGACGGAATCACCCTTCGTCGTGCCGCGCGGCGATTCGTATTATTTGTTCGTCGGCCCACGGGATGGCTATGACGGCACGGACGTATTCGCCAGCCGCGATCCGTTTCACTGGGAGCTACGCGACAAGGTGGGGCATTTCTTCGCGCACGCGGCGGAAATCGTGCAGGGTCGCGATGGGAAATGGTATATCAGCCGCGCTGGTTGGGGACGCGGCGGGGTGTATCTGGCGCCGCTGATTTGGAAAGAGCACTGACAACATGAATACGATTATGAAAACAAAAACATGGTTAACGGTATTGGGAACTTCGCTGCTCGGCGGGCTGGCGTTGGCCGGTGACGGTTTGGACCTGGGATTGGCCGGGTTGGTGCGGGTTGACTCGAGTGTGGAGACACGTTCGATCAGCCCGGAAAATTTCACGGGCGAAAAAGGCCGGGGCGGCATGGCCACCGAGGGCACCGGCAAACACGCGTCCAGCGAACTCGGTCGCGGGTGGAAAGTCTCGCCCTCCGTCGTCATCAAGGCCGGGACGACGTTCACGCTGGCCGACGTCAAAGGGCCGGGCATCATCCAGCAAATCTGGATGACACCGACCGGGAACTGGAAACATTCCATTCTGCGTTTTTATTGGGACGGCGAAACGGACGCCTCGGTGGTATGTCCGGTCGGCGATTTCTTCGCCTGCGGAATGGGGCAATACGCGCAGATCAATTCGCTCGCCGTCTGCGTCAATCCCGGCAGCGCGTTCAATTGTTACTGGCCGATGCCGTTCCGAAAAAGCGTGCGGGTGACCATGGAAAACACCGACACCAAGGACATGACGCTCTATTACCAGATCAACTACGCCCTGCAAAAAGTGCCGCGTGACGCCGGTTATTTCCACGCGCAATACCGGCACGAATTTCCGCTGCAGACGAAGGGGCTTTACACCATTCTCGACGGCGTCAAGGGTACGGGCCAGTACGTGGGCACGTATCTCGCGCTGAAAACCCACGACTCCGGCTGGTGGGGCGAGGGCGAGATCAAATTCTACCTCGACAGCGACCGGGAGTATCCCACGATTTGCGGTACCGGAACGGAGGATTATTTTGGCGGCTCCTATAATTTTGAAAATCACGCCACGCACAAGTATCAGCCCTTTTCCACGCCGTATTCCGGCCTCGTGCAGGTGTTGCCACCGGACAAGATTTACGAGCCGGAACAACGCTTCGGGCTGTATCGCTGGCACCTCGCCGATCCGGTCCGGTTCAAAAAGGATTTGAAAGTCACCATTCAATGTCTCGGTTGGAAACAAGGCGGAATTTATCTGCCGATGAATTTTGAAATGGCGTCCATCGCGTTTTGGTATCAAAAGGAACCGCACGCTCCCTTCCCCGAATTACCTGCCGGGAGCCAACTGGATAAACCCTGAGTGCTGCATGGTGGGCGCATGATAGAGAATTCGCCTCGGGATTGAATTCCGGGGTGAATGTTCGGATCACGAACATTACGTGAGGCCGCAAGTGACGAGAGCAGCGCGCATTGAGAAGTTGGAGCGGGTGAAGGGAATCGAACCCTCGTCTCAGCCTTGGGAAGGCCACATTCTACCATTGAACCACACCCGCTGCCGACACAGCTATTTAGCAAACTACCCGCATGGGTGCAATAGATTTACCCGCGCGATCTACCGCGCATGCGCTGGTCACGCGCTTGACATCGCGGGCAATAAAAGGTGCTCCGCGCGGTCTGCACCACGCGACGGATGGCGGTGCCGCATCGCGGGCAGGGCCGGCCTTGGCGATCGTAAACGCGCAAGCGCTCTTCGTAGTAGTCCGGCGCACCCGCGGCCCGACCGAAATAAAACAAGCCGTCGCTTTTGCTTCCGGTGTGATTCAACGGAATCGTGCTGCCACAGCGAATCGCGTCGGTCAGCACGCGACGAATGGCCTGCCATAATTTTACCACTTGAGCCGGGGTTAGTTTGCGCGCCGCCAGTTGCGGCGCGATGCGGGCGCGGAACAACGCCTCGCTCGCGTAGATGTTGCCCACACCCGCCACCACCGATTGGTCGAGCAGTTTCACCTTGATGGCCTGGCGCGATCGCGCCAGCGCGGCGCCGAACGCCGCGGCGGTGAATCGTTTGCTCAATGGTTCCGGGCCGAGGCGTGACAGTGCGCCCGGGTCCAGCGTGAGCCGGCCAAAATATCGCGTGTCTTCGAATACGAATCGCTCGCGCCCCAGATTCAGGATGACGGCGGCATGTTTCGGCAGCGCGGAGCCGCGTGGCACGAGAAACATTCGCCCGGTCATGCCGAGATGGCCGACAAGGAGCAACGGCGTCCGAACCTTGGGTCGGCTGAGTTTGAAGACCAGGTATTTTCCGCGCCGCGCGAGGCCGGTGAATTTGGCGCCGGCGAGGGCGCGCTGGAGTTGGGTCGCGGAAGTGGGCCGGAGCACGCGCGCACGATGGACCTGGACGGCGCGAATCTTTTTGCCGGCCAGCAGCGGGCGCAGATGCCGCGCGAGCACTTCAACTTCGGGCAGCTCGGGCATCGTTCAACCCGTCACCACCGTGCCGACGGCGTCGCCCAACACCACGCGCTTGAGATTATGCGGTTTGAAGAGATCGAACACGATGATCGGCATCTTGTTGTCCATGCACAATGAGAACGCCGTCGAGTCCATCACCTTGAGTTGTTTTTGGAGCGCATCCAGGTAGGTGACCCGGGTGAACCGCTTGGCCCGGGGATTCTGCTTCGGGTCGCAGTCGTAGATGCCGTCCACTTTGGTGGCTTTGAGGATCACCTCGGCGCCAATCTCGGTGGCGCGCAAGGCGGCCGCCGTATCGGTCGAAAAATACGGATTGCCCGTGCCGCCGCCAAAGATCACCACCCGTCCCTTTTCCAGGTGGCGCACCGCCCGCCGACGGATGAATGGCTCGGCCACCTGCGCCATGGTGATGGCGGTCTGGACGCGGGTGGCCACGCCGAGTTTTTCCAGCGCATCCTGCAAGGCCAGCGAGTTGATGATGGTGGCCAGCATCCCCATGTAATCACCCGTGGCGCGCTCGATGCCCTTCTCGCTTCCGGCCAGTCCGCGAAAGATGTTGCCGCCGCCGAGCACAATCACCACTTGCACTCCCAAATCCCGCACTTCGCGCACCTGCGCCGCCATGTCATGAACCGCCACCGGGTCAATGCCCATACCCTGTTCGCCCCCCAGGGCTTCGCCGCTGAGCTTGAGCAGAATCCGGCGATACTTGGGGGCGGAGCTTTTTTTCATGCTGGGTGGAACGGTGGCGCGAATCATCGTCGGGCCGCGTTTTAGCAGTCTGCCGGGCGAGCGTCAAATCAAAGGGACGCGGCCCCGGGCACTCCGGATCGTTCCCAGACGTTGCCGCCCGGCCAACGCGGGTTTACAGTGTCGCCGTGAAACAACTGGAAGCGTCCGATTTGCACCTGGTCCAAGCCGCGCAAGGCTGGCTGGGTTTGGGGGCGCTGGACGACGCCCTG
The DNA here is from genome assembly GCA_964561105.1 of uncultured Bifidobacterium sp. GTDB lineage: Bacteria > Verrucomicrobiota > Verrucomicrobiia > Limisphaerales > JADLHS01 > JADLHS01. Next base: position 140,525 of record CAZLOH010000006.1, read on the forward strand.
GCGGAGTTGCAAACGGTCTCGCCGGCGAATCAGCGGCATCCGGCGGTGCTGGAGTTGCGTTGGATCATTCGCATCCAGCAGGAGAACTGGGACGAGGCGCTGGTGGCGGCAACCGAACTGCTGGCCGAAGTCCCGGGCAGCGCGAACAGCTGGCTGCATCGGGCCTATGCGTTGCGGCGCGCGACGGATGGCGGGCTGGCCAAGGCGCGCGCCGCGCTCGAACCGGCGGCGGAAAAATTTCCCACGGAACCGGTCATTTCCTACAACCTGTCCTGCTACGCCTGTCAGATGAGCGATCTCGACGAGGCGCGCGTCTGGCTCCAACGCGCGCTCAAGGTCGGGCGGAAACTGGAAATCAAGAACATGGCGCTGGCGGATCCGGATCTCGAACCGTTGTGGGAGGAAATCCGCCGGCTGTGACGCCGGCCGGGTGTGGTGACCATCCCGGGTTTCCGCCGGCCGCGAAATCTGAAGTTCCAAACCAACGAATTGAAAGCCCAGACCAAAACCTCGTCCCGTTCCGGTTCGGTTGTGCTGTGTGTTGCGAACCTGTCGATCGTGCGCGACGGCACGAAAATTCTGCGCGACCTTTCATGGCAGGTGCGATCCGGCCAACACTGGGTCATCCTCGGGGCAAATGGCTCGGGCAAAACGTCCCTGCTCAGTGCGCTCACGGGTTACTTGATGCCCACGGCGGGAAAGATTTCCCTGCTGGGCCATCGCTATGGGGAATCGGACTGGCGCGGGTTGCGCCGGCGCGTCGGCCTGGTGAGTTCCTCGGTTCGCCAGTTGATGGCCGACGACGAGCCGGCGCTCGAAACCGTGGTCAGCGGCAAATACGCCATGATTGATTTCTGGGGGCGGGTGTCGCGGGCGGATCGGAGCCGGGCCCAGCGGGTGTTGCGACGGTTGGAATGTGGTCACCTGGCCGGTCGCGCGTGGCGCGTCTTGTCGCAGGGCGAACGTCAGCGGGTGTTGATCGGACGGGCGTTGATGGCGCGACCGGAGGTGCTGATCCTGGACGAACCGTGCGCGGGTTTGGACCCCGCCGCGCGCGAGCATTTCCTGCAGTTCCTGCAACGACTGGGCCGGCGCCAGGATTCCCCCACCCTCGTACTGGTCACGCATCACGTCGAGGAAATCATGCCGGCGTTCTCCCATGTGCTGATCTTGAAGAGTGGACGGGTCCTCGCGGCCGGGAAAAAGGCTGAAGTGCTGACCGCCAGTTCATTGTCCCGCGCGTTCGATACCCGGGCGAGCCTGAGAAAAGTTCGCGGTCGTTACCGCATGAGCGTGTCTCCCAAGCGCGGCGCAGTGGTTTGAACTGGTGACAGTCCGCGAGTAATCAAAACCAACAACCGACCACTTTTTCTACATGGCCAAGGATACGCCCGAGCGGAAGGACTACATCATGGACTAGTCCGTCGTGCCGGTGGAGGAGTAAGGGACGAGGCGTTCAGACGCAAGCGTATTACTTTCCCGATGTACGTCTCCGCCGTAAACGTAGATTTTCATTTTCCGCCCGTGAGCCGTCCGGAAAAGTTGGAGCGAGCAGTTCGGAGATGTCCAGTCCGAAGCCTCGAGCAATTTTTTCCAAAGTAAGGAGTCCCGGATTCTGTTTAATCCCAATTTCGTAGAGCTGATATAGCTTATAGCCAACGCCGCAGTATTCTGCGGCTTCCTCCTGTGTCCAGCCGCGATCCCTACGCAATTCTCGCAATCGCTTTTTGAATCTGTTTGCAACCGATTCGTCCACGCGTTGCAAGATGAATATTGGCTATTGACATGCACACTTACTAAAGGTAGTTGTCGCCATTATGCAACGGGAACCGAGCGGAGTGATTGCGCAATTCGCTTGCGCTCTCGAAATGCTTCCGAACAATCAACATCAACTGGGCATCTCATGAAAGCAATCAAACTGGCAACCATCGTGAGCATCATCACTGCAACTGCAGCATCGGTTAATTCGTTTGCCGTTCCAGACACCAAAATCGCCATAAACTGTCCAGACGTCGTTCTCTGGTGGCCAAGCACGAACGGCCAATCATTCTTGATCCAAACCCGGCCGGATTTGAACCCGGATACGCCGTGGACTTGGCTGACAAATTTTTATCCGGCGGCAACCGGGACAAACCTCACGTATTTTATCCACTCCAATCAAGTGGACTGCCCTGTTGGACAAACTTACGGGTTGATGGGTGCATCCGGTGGCGGCAGCGGCACCGAGCGCGTGATTGCGAGTTCACTTCCTTCGAAAAAGCCGTTTCAGTTTCTGGGCCTCGGACCTTGGGTGGTGCCCAAGGACGAGTCCAGAATGCCTGTGCCGCTGGCGATCTATCCTCACGGCATTGACCTTTCTGGGCAGATAATCATCTGGCCGGACGGCTCGACCGACGAATGGACGCAGGAACTTGCGGAAAAGTACGACCAAATAAGGAGGGCGGTGCAGCAGAATGAGCCGCAGCCGGAGGATGCTGGCGGCGAATCAGGCACGAGCATGGCGTTTTACCGCGTCATCAACGTCACTCCAGTAGCGCGACCAGACATCTTTGGCGTCGAGCAGGATAGCGTCGACAATCAACTGAGCATTCTTGCCGATGATTCCGACCCGAACGACGATCCGCTTTTGATCTCCGCCGTGACAACGGCGCAACACGGTGGACTGCAATATGCGCTCGATGGCTCGGTTTTCCAATACACGCCCGACAATGGTTTCTATGGCGTTGACTCGTTCAGCTACAGCATCACGAACCGCCACGGCAGTTGGTCAACGGCTACTGTCACGGTATTTGTTAATCAGTCGGGTAATTCAATCCCAACTGCCGAGTCGGTCACAATCACGCTGGCGACGAACGATTACACTGCCACTCTGAACATTTTGACCAATGCCTCTGACCCGGACAGTGACACGCTGACACTTTTTTCGTTGAGCACCGTTCGGTTAGGAACGCTTTCGTCAAATGGAAGCGGAAATGTTACCTATCAACGCAACCCGGATTGGTTCGGTCGCGACGAATTCACTTATGTTGTCACGGACGGGCGCGGCGGGCACGCAATTGGCAGCGTTGTGATTGATCAAGTGGACAGCGACGGAGACGGAATGCCTGATGAATACGAAAATCGAAGCGGGCTGGATTTCACCACGGATGATTCGGGGGCTGATCCCGACAGCGACGGGTTGCCGAACCTGGGTGAGTACAAACTGCAAACCAACCCGCAAGTATCTGACAACCCGCTGAATCTATCGTTGGCTGGTGGCACACAAGTCAGCGGGTTTGCGCAAATCCCGCTCACGAGATTAAGTCCTGTGATTCAAAGTCCAAATATCGGGTTGTACATGAATAACCTTCCCGCCGCCGAGTCGTCACTATCGCAAGGGCCGGATGGAACATGGCTGTTAAACTGGAACACGGTTTTTCTGCCGAACGGCACAAATTCGATCAAAGCCGGATTTGAATACCGGCCCGATGCTGCGTTTGGCAACGAGAGCACCGTGTTCGGGTTGCCGGCAACCGTTGCTGTGACAAACCTCGTCAGGTTTGACCAGTTAAGCAGCCGGTTCTCCGATTTCTTGCTCATTGATGCTACAGTCGCAGTTCCGAACGCGACCTATCGAGTTGACCTTTTTGACGTGGATGGAACTCCATTGGTTTATGCGACAGGCACAACGACGAACGGCCTTATCCAATTATACTGGAACCTTACCGATGGAGGCGGCAATCAGATCAGTTCCAACAGCATCAACGCGCAATTCACCATTACGGCGCAAGGGCAAAGCCCTACAGTGCTTTGGGAAGGGTTCCCAAAGGAGCGCGTTCAAGGTCCCGGGAATACTTTTGTCGTCGCATGGGGTTGGAACAAGTACACGACCTCATTCAACAATCAGACTGAACAAATGATGCTTGATGGGGTCATCAACATTCTTGGTAATCCCAGCGATTTCAACTCATATTACCTGGCCCCCAGTTTGAACTTTCCGTTTGCGTCGACTTTTCGGTTCGATACGAAGGCGGACAAGCAAACATTGCTAAACGCCCTGAGCCAAAACCAGATGTTCTTCTGGCTTGGGCATGGGAGCTACAACGGAATCCAAGGAAACGCGCTCAAAGCCGACATCGGCCCAACTGACATCGAGGGCATCCTTCAAAACCTCAGTTTCAAATCTTCGCCAAAACACCCCAAGGAGGACAAACACCCGTACCGTTTGGTAGTGTTGGACGGATGTGAAACTTACTCCTCGTTCTGGGCGGGAGTGTTTGCGGTTCCATTCTCGCCCAATGGCAGCACCAACATTTCATTGGACTACCAGTTTACAGGTCGAATGCCACGCGCGTTTGTTGGATGGACAAATACCGTTGAAGTTCCATTCGACTTTGACCCAACCGGTCTCTATCACGCCAGATATGGTCTAGTTTTGGACGAGTTGTTTTCCAAGTGGATGGCGGGTTACCCGCTGGATTTTTGCATCGACTCCCTTGCTGAACAAGCGGCTTACTACGATTTCGATGGCTATGATTCATGGCGCATCTCAGGGTGTATAGACTTGCACCGATAATGCTGTGCGAACGACTCTATGATGACATTGGCCTACAAGTACGTGGCTCTAACGCTCATGCTCGCGGAGGTGAATTTCTTTGCGAGCAAAGTGGATTTGAAACTCGATCACCCCGTTGGCGAAAAAGAGGTGCTTACCGGCAGCCATATTGGTCCGCCTAAGACAAACGACTTTAGCGGCAGCGTTATCACGCAGGACTACTTTTTTGGTTTTGGACGGGGGCATCTTGCGAACTTCCAGAGGAATGATTTCAGGTCGGATTCCGACAGGGCCGTAAGAGAACGGAATATCAAGCTGTCGAAGCAAACTTCCCTGATTGACACGAATGGAGCGTATGCGCTGGCAGTGAATTGGCTGAATGCAGTTGGCATTGACCTTGCCGCAGTTGAAAAGAAGTACAGATTGAATATCATCCAGTGGAAATACTACCCCGAGAGGTTCGGCCAAGGCGGGGTCATGCTTCCAGTCTATCAAATTGAGTGGAGAGGCTCTCCATTTGAGTCGGCTCGTCGACATGCAGACATGGCTGTGGTGAGTTTGACTGTGCTTGGAACCACAAAAGAATTGGTAGAACTGCATGTGCTGGATGACAAATTATTTTCACGCCCGAGAATCAAAATTTTTGATCAGGACAAATTGCTTTCGCTTTCCGACGCGCAGTTTCAAGCTTTTGATTCGGCACAGCGAAGCAATCTAGTCATGCGTTGCACGGAGCAACCGGCAAGCAACAATGTGCTGGACGCTGCTGGAGCACAGAAATGAAGCAGTTCCACGAACAGCCATCAGCGTCACGAGGCAAAAATTGCAAAAGGCAGTTTCGCCGGCATTTTCTTCCTAATCGCGAGAATCTGCATACGAACCTACGTCTTGCATTTGGCGGCCTAGCAAATGTTGTCTTAATCGTGTGGGTCATCCCGCACATCGGAAACATCCGCGAGCCCGAGTATTCACTAGTCAACGCACTTCGGCCAGCTATTGAGGTTGTGATTCCGAGCGCGGCGTTGCTAATCATGGCTCCGGTTTTCTTCCTTGGGCGTGACATCCCAAGATTGTTAGCGATAGGGCTTGCGTTCTTGCCGGCATACGTTGCCATCGCTGGCTTTGGTGCCATACTTGGGCTCTAACTTTGAATTCGCCTGCTCGACCCGCGCATGTTGGACAGCAAACGGTGTTCAGCTACGAGGCCAGCACGAACGATTTCCGGCTGCAACAAATCCAGCACTCCACGCTCAGACTGAAAGATCTGCGGGGTGTTCAGGAAGCTACCTGATGAAAAGGGACGGATACAAACCAAGAAGCAGCAAACTAAGTGTCAGCGATTTGTATATCAGCGCTTACTTGCAGCCAAACAATTTCTTGGCCTTGATGACCTCGGCAATCGGTGGGGGAACGGACTTTTCCCAGCCTGGGTCTCCGGTCTTGATTTTCTCGAGCACGTCGCCGGAGTAAGCCGCCAGGTAGGCTGGATTGTAGTCCGTGATATTTTGGACAAACCGGTTTTCCACCAGGTGCGCGTACAGGTGCTTGAGGTGGGACGGGATGGGCATGCTTTCCAGGGTGTGCAGCTCGCCAGTCTTGCGATTGAGCGAAGGGTAAACGTAGAGCCGCGCGCCATTCTTGAACAACTGGCCGAGCGACTCCAGCAAGCCGCCTTCCATGTCGGTGTAGAATTTCTCGTCCAGAATATCCCACACGCGCACCAGGCCGAGCGGCAGGCCAATCGGTTTGCGCGTGTGCCGCGACAGGTACATCACCAGCCGGTGGTAGCGCAAAAAGTTGGAGATGAGCACGGGCTTGCCCAGCGTGCTTAACATGTCCACCCGATCCAGAAAATCCCGATGATCAATCGCATTGCCCACCTGCAACTGGCGCAGGGTCATCTCCAGCAGCACCACCGGCGGTTCGCCTTGCAGGCTTTCCTCGCGGGCAAACTGCGCCTGGGACTGTTCGAGCATGTCGAGCATCGGGTTGGTCAGCGGACGAAAACTGCCGCGCTCGACCAGCACGGGCTTTTTGTACAGCACCTCGGCGGGGATCACCGCCTCGCCATCCGCCGTGAACATGGTGGCGTCGGTCAGCCATTGCGTGACGAGTTGCAGGGCCATGAGGCGATTGTCCAGGCCGGCGAAACGCGGTCCGGAGAATTTGATCATATCCACCTCGATGCGCTGATGGGCGAGATCGTCCAGGAGCGAACCGATAAGCCGGGCCGGGCCGCTGTGGAGGTAGAACGCGCCGTGAATCAGGTTCACGCCGATGATGCCGAGCGCCTCCTGCTCGCGCTGGCCGTCGGCATCGAGCAAACGCACGTGAATGATGATTTCGGAGGGCGGCTCGTGCGGCTGGGTTTGAAACCGGATGCCGAGCCAGCCGTGGCCCTCCAGTTCCTTGCGGGTGAAACTGCGGGTGGCGACGGTGTTGGCGAAGACGAAGAACGTGGATTTGTCACCGCGGGTGCGTTCGAGCCGTTCGAGCAGCAACTTCCATTCGTAATCGAGCATCGCCTGCAATCGCTGGCGGCTGACGTAGCGTTCCGCCGGGCCATAGATGGCGTCGCTCACCGTCATGTCGTAGGCGGAAATGGTTTTGGCCACGGTGCCGGACGCGCCGCCGGCCCGGAAAAACCAACGCGCCGTCTCCTGTCCCGCGCCAATCTCGGCAAACGTGCCGTATTTGGTCGCGTCCATGTTGATCTGAAGCGCCTTCTGACTGGTGTTGAGTTTTTCTTCGCTCATGGCTTTGCGGTCGGCGGGGTGCTTACGCCTCCTTCAACTTCATCAACAAGTCCTTGCTTTCCACGGTGTCGCTGACCTGCGCGAACACCTGATCCACCACGCCGGCGCACGGCGCGTAAATCGTCGTCTGCATCTTCATGGCTTCGAGCGTCACGAGCTTGTCGCCCTTCGCGACCTTCGCTCCCGTGCTCACCGACAAGGCCGTGACCAGTCCGGGAATCGGCGCGCCGACTTCCGTTGGCTTGCCGGGGTCGGCCTTGACGCGCGCCTTGACCGTGGGTTTCACCGAGCGATCCACGATGGCGAGCTGGCGGCTCATGCCGTTCAACTCGAAGTTCACCGTGCGTTTGCCCTCGGCATCCACCGCGCCAAGGTTCACCAGCCGGATGAACAGCGTTTTGCCCGTTTCGATTTCCACCGAGACTTCCTGGCCGATTTTCATCCCGTAAAAGAACACCGGCGTGGGCAGCACGGATAAATCGCTGAAGTCCCGGCGGCGTTTCGCGTAATCCGCGAAGACCTCGGGATACATGATGTGGCTGAACACCTCGTCCGGCGTCGGCTCGTGTTTGAGCTTTGCGGTCAGCTCGGCTTCCACCTTTTTGAAATTCAACGGCTTCATCGCCGCCCCAGGGCGACCCCGCAACGGCTGGCGTTTGCCGAGCACGACGTGTTGCAATTTCTTCGGCCAGCCACCCAACGGCTGGCCCAGGCCGCCCGCCAGCATGTCAATGACCGACTCAGGAAACGGCACGCTGCCCGGATCGAGATTCAGCACGTCGGCGGGCTTGATGCCGCGCGTGATGAGAAACATCGTCAGGTCGCCCACCACCTTGCTGCTCGGCGTCACCTTCACGATGTCGCCAAAGAGCTGGTTCACGTCGGCATAGGTGCGCGCGATCTCCGGCCAGCGCGGCGCCAACCCCAGCGCGGCCGCCTGCTCCTTGAGATTGGTGAACTGGCCGCCCGGCATCTCGTGCAGGTAAACCTCCGCGCTGCCGGCGCGCGGCGCCGTATCGAACGGCGCATAGTAAGCCCGGACCTGCTCCCAGTAATCCGCGAACTCGTTGAGCGCGTTCAGATCAAAGCCCGTGGCGCGCGGGCTGAATTGCAACGCAGCGGCGATGGAATTGAGATTGGGCTGGCTCGTCGAGCCGGACATCGAAGCCAGCGCCAGATCGGCAATATCCACGCCGGCCTCCGCCGCGGACAACACCGACGCCGAGGCCACCCCGCTGGTGTCGTGCGTATGAAAATGGATCGGAATGCCGATCTCGGACTTCAACGCCTTCACCAGGGCGTAGGCTGCGGCGGGACGACACAACCCCGCCATGTCTTTGATGGCCAGAATGTGCGCGCCCATGCGCTCGAGTTCCCGGGCCAGTTTCACGTAATATCGCAGCGAGTACTTGTTCCGCGCCGGGTCGAGTATGTTGCCGGTGTAACAGAGCGCCGCCTCGCACACGGCGTGCGTTTCATTCACCGCTTCCATCGCCACCTTGAGATTTGGGAGGTAATTCAACGAGTCGAACAGGCGGAAAATGTCCATGCCCGCGTCGGCGGCGTGCTTTACGAATCCCGCCACCGCGTTGTCGGGATAGTTCGAGTAGCCGACCGCATTGGAGCCGCGAAACAACATCTGGAAACAGATGTTCGGGATCTTCTGGCGCAGGAGGCGGAGTCGTTGCCAAGGGTCCTCGTGCAGAAAACGCATGGCCGTGTCAAACGTCGCGCCGCCCCACATTTCCAGACTGAACAATTCCGGCGCGCGTCGGGCCACCGCATCGGACACGGCCAGCATGTCGTAGCTGCGCATCCGGGTGGCGAAGAGCGATTGATGCGCGTCGCGAAACGTGGTGTCCGTGACGAGCAATGGCTTCTGTTTGAGAATCCATTGCGCGAACTGCTTCGCGCCAAGTTTCAGCAGCAACTGGCGGGTGCCGGGCGGCGGTGTTTGTTTGTGATCGTAGGCCGGGATGCGTGCCGGCGGGAGCGCCTCTTTGGGCACATGCCCTTTGGCCTGTGGGTTCCCATTCACCACCACGTCGCCGATGAAATTGAGCAGCTTGGTGGCGCGATCCCGGCGGGCTTTGAGCTTGAACAACTCGGGCGTTGCATCAATCAGCGTCGTCGTCGCCCGCCCGGTCTTGAACGTCTCGTTGTGAATGACGTTTTCGAGGAACGGGATGTTGGTCTTGACCCCGCGGATGCGAAACTCGCGCAACGCGCGGTCCATGCGTTGCAGCGCCGCGGCGAACGTCGGCGCGGAGGCGGTGAGTTTCACCAGCAGCGAGTCGTAAAACGGCGTGACCACCGAACCGGCGTAACCCATGCCGCCATCGAGCCGCACGCCAAACCCGCCCGCGCTGCGATACGTGAGAATGCGCCCGTAATCCGGATTGAACTTGTTCTCCGGGTCTTCCGTCGTGATGCGGCATTGCACGGCGTAACCATTGCGGCGAATGTCGGCTTGCGCCGGAATCCCCACCTCGGCGCCGTGCATCCGTTTGCCATCGGCGATCAGTATCTGCGACCGCACCAGATCAATGCCCGTGATGACTTCCGTGACCGTGTGCTCGACCTGGATGCGCGGGTTCATCTCGATGAAGAACCATTCCCGGGTGTCCTGATCGTAAAGAAACTCCACCGTGCCGGCGTTGTCGTACTTGATCTCACGGCACAACTTCACCGCCGCTTCACACAGCTCCTGGCGCACATGTTCATCCAGTTCGACGCTGGGCGCGATCTCAATGACCTTTTGATGCCGGCGTTGCACCGAGCAATCGCGCTCGTGCAGGTGAACCACATTGCCGTGCTGGTCGCCGAGAATCTGCACCTCGATGTGCTTGGCGCGTGGGATGTAGCGCTCCAGGAAGACGGCGGAATTGCCAAACGTGCGGCCGGCTTCACCCTGTGCTTCGTCGAGCAGGGCCGCGAGTTCACCCGGCTTCGTCACCACGCGCATCCCGCGTCCACCGCCGCCGAACGCGGCCTTGATGATGAGCGGGAAGCCAATCTCTTTCGCGACCTTGAGCGCTTTGCCGCGCGCCTCAATTGCGTCCTCGGTGCCCGGCAACGTCGGCACGCCGACCTTTTGCGCCAGGGCGCGGGCGGCGGTCTTGTCGCCCATCTGCCGCAGCAAATCCACGCGCGGCCCGATGAACGTGATGCCCGCAGCGGCGCAGGCCCGGGCAAATTCCGCGTTCTCCGACAGGAAACCGTAACCGGGATGGATCATGTCCACGCCCTTCTCCTGGGCGAGGGCGATGATGCCGGGAATGTCGAGGTACGCGCCGACCGGTCCTTTGCCTTCACCGATGAGATACGCCTCGTCCGCCTTGAACCGATGAATGGCGAGCCGATCCTCCTGCGCGTAGATCGCCACGGTGCGAAAGCCCAGCTCGGTGGCCGCGCGAAAAACGCGGATGGCAATTTCACTGCGATTAGCCACCAGCAAACGGCGTTGCGGGGAGGAAGAGGAAATGGATTTGGGCGTCGGCGCGGTTGAACTCATATCGTCGGCGGAGATGAAACTCAAATCAGCACAGGCAATCAATGATGGAATGACTCGCCGGAGCGAATGATGCGCATTTCTGGGTGGCAACCTTCCGCAAAGCAGCGGAAATCACCGACCACGATTGTGTGGCGGTTACTTCCGGCCAATCCAACCTTTGCGTACGAAGAAAATGGCCAGGCCGAGGGTGACGCTGGCGCAGAGGACCCAAAACATTGCGTAACCGTACTTCCAATGAAGCGCGGGCATTCCGTCAAAATTCATCCCGAACACCCCGGAGACAAACGTGATGGGGATGAAGAAGGTGGCGATGAGGGTCAACACCTTCATGACTTCATTCATGCGGTTGGACACGGCCGAGAGATAAAGGTCATTCAGGCTGGCGGCCATTTCGCGGCAGGATTCCACGATGTCCATCACCTGCACGGTGTGGTCGGTCACGTCGCGCAGATACATTTTCACACTCGGCGAAATGCCTTTGGTGTCCTCGTGGCACAAGGCGTTAAGCACATCGCGCAAGGGCCAGATGACCCGGCGCAACAGGGCAAGTTCGCGCTTGAGAGCGTACAATTGTTGCTGTTGCGGGCGCGTCGGCTCGCCGATGATCCCGTTTTCGAGTTCCTCCAACCGCTCGTCGTAATGTTCCAGCAGGGGAAAACAATGGTCCACCACCACGTCCAGCAAGGCGTAGAGCAGGTACGAGGTATCGAGCAGGCGCAGGCGCGAACCGGTCTGTTGCAACCGTGCCCGGATCGGCGCCCAGACATCGCCGTCTGTTTCTTGAAACGTGAGCAACGTATTTTCAAACAGGAAAAAACTCACCTGTTCCGAGACCATCGCTTGATTTTGCAAACGGAGCATCCGGGCCACGATGAACAGGTAGCCGTCGTAGATCTCCAGCTTGGGGCGTTGCGGGACGCGCAGCACGTCCTCCGCGGATAGCGTGTGAAATCGCAACTCGTGGCGCAGTTGGTTCACGATGTGCGGGTGCAGCCCGTCCACGTTCAACCAGCGGATTGGGCAGGTCGGCGTGCGCGGTTGACGAAACAGTTCGGCCAGGTCCGTCACCGTGCGCGATGCCACGTGCTCCGGCCCGTAATCGGTGCATTGAATGTGAATCGTACCGGCGGCCGGCGGTTCGTTCACACCGGCGATGGATTCAATGCCGGGAACCGAGCCGGGGTCGCCCGGCGCGAAATCCGTCGAACCGATCTGGCTGCGGAGTCTTCTGCGGGCGGTCTGCCGGGGATGCTTCATGAGCGTAGGGGCGGTTCAGTGCTGACCAGGCGTGGCATGGTTCAAGTCTCCTTCGTTGGTCCACGCCCAGGCCATTCACCGCCGCGCAGGTGAACGTCCCGTTGCGGGAATGGAATCTCGATCTGGTTTTTCCGCAAGACATCCTCGATGGCGAAATAGAGATCGCTGCGGAATCGGCGGGGGTCGCGGACCATGTCCACGGTCCAGACGCACAGTTCGAAATCCAATGAACTTTCGCCGAGGCCGAGGAAGTGCAACTCCGGCCCGGGGTCCTTGAGCACGGAGGGGTGCTCGGCCGCCACCGCCAGCAAGACTTGCTTGAGCTTCGCCAGATCGGACCCGTAGGCCACGCCCAGCGGCAGGCGCAGGCGCACCTTGGGGTCGCCATAACTCCAATTGGTCACCGGATGGCTGATGAAATCCGAGTTGGGCACGATGGTGGTGATGTTATCGTTGGTTACTACCATGGTGCTGCGCATGTTGATTTTGGTGACCAGGCCGGACACGCCTCCCACTTCGATGCGATCACCGATGGCCACCGGTCGTTCGGCCAGGATGATCAGGCCACTGAAGAAATTATTGACGATGTTCTGCAACCCGAAGCCCAACCCAATGCCCACCGCGCCCGCGACCACGGTCAACGAGCTGAGATTGATGCCCACGTTGTTCAAGGCGAGGGTGAACCCGACGACGATGAAAAGGTAACCGACAAAGCGGCTGATGGCGAAGCGCAGGGACGGCTCCATCTTCGTGCGTGAGAGCACACGGTTGATGAGAAAGCGGCGCAGGAATCGTTCGAGGATGAGCACGAGCGCCACCAGCACCAGCAGTTCGAGCACGCCGCCAAGGGTCAGGGTGCTGTTTCCCAACTTGCCGAGCGGGTGGGTCAGCCAGCCGTGTGCGTCTTCGTAAAGGGAATTCCAGGTATTGGTCATGGCGATCGCGTACGTTGGTCGAGGCGTAACATGGCCGCCCCACTGTTGTGCAAACGGCGAACGCAGGTTTCATTCGCCAACGTCGAAGCTGAGGGTAGGCAAAATCCACGCCCACGGAAAGCGCCAATGCTTGGATGCCGAAGGCGATATTTGTCCCAATCCGGAGTTGGTAACCGGCGAGTTGAAACCACGGCCTTTCTATGCTCGACAGCCACGACAATACGTAGGCCACTCCGGGATATTGCTCGTAGTTATGGTACCAGGTTTTTGCCGTTCGGCGACGGGATCAGGGTCGGCGTCTCGCGGAAGTTCGAACTCACCGGAGGTCCACGTTTGGAGTGCGGCACGAGCAATGGCGCAAGTGTCGCATTGGTCAGGCCGCGCCGGATTTCGTCAGGGCAATTTTCCTGAGTGGAATCCGCGGTGAATCATGGCTGTCGGTGTTGTGGCGGTTGGACCATGAGGTCGTCAAGGAGCGCGGCCAGTTCAGCGGGCGGCTTCTTCTCCAGCAGATAGTGATGCGATCCTGACGCGGCCGGAATCCACTGATTGAAACCGTGCGTCACACGGGCGTGCATCAGGCAAACGCCGGGCGCGGAAAGTTCCCAGTAATCTCGCGGCCCGCGCACCGCGAAGAGCACCGCGGTCAGATCCCAGCTCTCGCGCGGTTGCAGGCCGTTGTAATGCTGGTAGCAGGCGCGCACCGGATTTTTCTCCGAAGTTTCGCGCAACCGGGCGCCGGTCTTGATGCGGTCGCCAATCTCGAAGCCGCTGAAGATCACGGGCGTCGGCCAGTCGTTGACGGCGCGTACGGAGGCGACGGTGTCCCACATGAGATTGTATTCGCCATTGCCATCAGGAAAACGGCCAGCGGGGAAGATTCCGCCCATGCAGACCCATTGCCTGACTTTTTGTTTCACCAATGCGGTGCCGTCGAGCGGACTGGATTCATCGGGCGAAGAATCCAACACGCTGCGGAAATTGCTCAAGAAGCCGACGCTGACCATGGTGACGCTGTGATCGGGCTGCGCCGCGAGAAGCCGGCGGGCCAGACGGGCGGCATCCGGCGCATCACTGCTGCGCTGCAACCGATGCGGAAAATTTCTGGCGACGGCCTCGGCATATTTGGAGGCGGTTTCCCGGCCCGGATCGGTGGTGTTGTGGTAGCCGTATTGGTAACTGCGCTGATAGCCGATGGGTAAATCCGGCCGGCCGTACCAGGTGTTGATGGCGTCGAGGCAGGGGCCGACCCATTCGTTTTTTGACGACACCATGAAGCCGAGAATCTCCGCCTCGCCACGATCCGCCAGCGCGTGCAACACGGCCACGGCGCCGGCGTCATCCACATCCTCGGCCATGTCCACATCCAGGATGATCTTGACTGGCTCCGCTGCGGTGGCGGGCGCGGAATTCAGCGCGAGGATCAGCAAACAACTCCAGCCCAACCAACGGCCATTTCGGGCGGGTAAAAATTTTACAGATGGCATCAGGGAAGAAATAGCGCGACGACGGCGTCTCGTCTATTCCATTTGGTTCGCACAGCACACGGGCGACTCCATATTCGCTGGGTGAGTAAACGGTGTCTGGTTCAACACCACAGTGGAGTGAAACAATAGTTCCTCCACACGAAGTCGAACTGGGACACGCGGACGAGGTTGAACACCAAGCGCGGATCAGCCAGAAGCAGCGGCGGGGACCGGTTGCGATTCAGCAGTGTCGGACGCGCTCAGGCGGACGTGGAACGCGCCTTCGCGTGCCATTTGCAGCAAGGTGACCGCAGCGGTCTGGACGGTGCCTTCGGCTGCCACGGTGCCCGTGGCCAGGGCGCGCGTGAGGGCGACCCGCAAGTTTTCCGCGTCCGATCTCGAGATCCGGCCAGGCATGTACGGGCCGAGATGCGGAAGAATGATTGCGGTCTCCCAGGATTCCGAGGGCCATTCATGAGGAAGACGTTGGGGTTGCCAGCCTTCCAGTCGGGCCATGTGCAAAACCTTGCCCAGTTCCTTTGGCCGCATGAAGTATCTCCACCCTGTCACCTCGCTCACCAGCTCCAGTCTCATGCCGGGCTGAAATAGCACGTTCCATTCCCAGATTTGGCGAGAAACCGCTGCCAATTCAGAGCGGGTTGAATCATCGAAAGCGGGTCAAAGGGGGGGGCTGGTTGTGGGTGAATGTCAGTAAGCGGCTGATGCGGTTTGCCGGTAGATTGGCTGCGGCATTTGCAGACAGCCAGATAGAGGACAGTTTTAATCCGACCACTGATACCGGACGGTTTCTCTTGTGTCCAAGCCGCCAACCCGACTCGGCGCGCAGGACTCATCTGTGGGGAGAGACGAGTTGCGCGCGACCGCCGGCAATCAGGTGGAGAGCGTGCCGGTGTTCACCACCGGATGGACGCCGGACTCGCTGCAAAGCACGACCATGAGGTGGCTGACCATCGCGGCCTTCTTTTCATCGTCGAGTTGCAAGACGTTTTTCTCGGTCATTTCCTTGAGGGCCATTTCCACCATGCTCACGGCGCCATGCACGATTTTTTGTCGCGCGGCAATGACGGCTTCCGCCTGCTGGCGACGCAGCATCACTTGGGCGATCTCCGGCGCATAGGCCAGATGCGTCAATCGCGCTTCCTCGACCACGACGCCCGCCTTGGCGAGCCGGGTCTGGAGTTCCTGGCACAGTGCCTGGGAAACCTCGTCCACTCCGCTGCGCAACGTGAGTTCATTTTCCTCGCCATGGTCGTAGGCATAGCAACTGGCCAGATGCCGCAACGCGGACTCACTTTGCGTCTCGACGTACTTCTCGTAATCGTCCACGTCGAAGGTGGCCTGCGCCGTATCCGCGACGCGCCAGATGAGGATGGCAGCAATTTCCACTGGATTGCCGCGCTTGTCGTTGACCTTGAGTTTCTCGCCGTTCAGCGTCCGGGCGCGCAAGGAAATTTTGTTCCGGGACAAGGCTCGGGGCGCGCGTGTTTGCAGGGCGGGTTGGCCAGCCTTGGCCGCCGCGACATTCGCCTGCATTTCCGCCCAGCGCGACATCGTCCCGGCGCTTCGGCCACCATTGGAATAGAAAGGATTGCCCCAGTGAAATCCGCTGGCGCACACCGTGCCCCGGTAGGCGCCAAAGAGGATCAACACCCGCGCTTCGTTCGGTTGCAAGGTGAAGAACCCCATGATCATGATAATGCCCGCAAGCTCCAGGGCCAACCCGGTGACGAAGCGCGCCCAGTAGGGATGGTGGACGGCCTCCACGCCGGCGGCAATGGAATGGATGAACAGAGTTACGCCACCGACGAGGCAAACAAACACGACCGGAAGCATGACCCAGCCGCTCAGAACTTTGACTCGTTGCTCGCGATTGATTGCCGTTGTTTCAGTATTCATAATTGCCTTTCGGTTGTAATCCTGACGCTAGTGTATCAGGGCCACAGTCACCAGCTATTCCAGCCGCGCCAGTTGTTTGTAATAATCCGCCATGAAACGGACACGGGAAACTCCTGCGGTGCGAGCAGGCCGAGGTCGAGATCACGAATGGAGACCCGCGGAGCAGGGAAGTTTCACCTGCCAAGGTGACGATTCTGGCGTCAGAAACGATTCGGGTCGCCGGAGCAGTCTGGTGGTGAAGTGGCTCCAGAGGAAGGGCTCGAACCTTCAACCCCACGGTTAACAGCCGCGTGCTCTACCATTGAGCTACTCTGGAGTCCAAACGGACGCGAACTCTACAAATCACCAGCCCGCCCGTCAAACGCTTTTAGCCGTCACCAGCTTGGTTCGCGAAAAAACCGCCGCAGCAATGATTCGCCAAATGACTGCCTGCCTTGGTGCCATCTCGTGTTTCCCCGAGGCCGGCTCAGAGTATCATGTTGCGAATAACGTCGCGCGCCGGAAGATCACGGCCGGCGTACATGAACGTGCCTTCACAGAACTTGGCCGCGCCGCATTGCATGAGGTTGAACCGGCGGACCAATTCCCGATACCAGTTGGGAAAGCGGTCGGTGAATTTCAATTCCAGGATCACCACATCCTCCGGGTCTTCACAGTCGCCAGTGCAGACGAACGGGTCGTTCATTTGAGTCGTCAGGCTGCCGTTGAACCGTGTGACCACCCGGACGTGACGATCAAAGGTGATGCGGAAATCGTTCACTTCGCTGTGGACATACGCCTCACGGTCGTAAGCCACGTGCATCTTGGGAATTGCGCCCAGGTCGAATTGCAGGCGGAGGAATTCGTGAATGGCGTGTTGTTCATCGGCCGAATGAGGATTGAGCATTTCGTGTGGTTCAGGCAGATGACCGTTGATGACATGCGGGGCGAAGGCGCGGCGGATGGCGCAGCGCTCCTTGAGAATCACGTCCTTCATCCGGCGTTTGATCTCCCAAAACACCGGGGTTTTCGGGCGTTCGTCGTAATAGCGGATGCGCAGCTTGTAGCGGTTCTTGTCGCCGTTGAACGAGCACCAGAAGATTTCCCAATTGTCGGAGTCCAGGTAGAGGCTGTGAACGGGATAGGCAAAGTTGGGCCGGCCCACGCCAAATTCATCCAGCTCGAAGTATTGCCGGACATAATCGCGCACCTTCAGGGCGACGCGGTGCGGGATGAGATACTTCAACTCATACCGCGAGGCCATCAACGTGTGATCTTGTGACATGGAACAAGTTCCCGGCGTGCGGCTGCCGCGACCGCGGGTGACGGATTATTTCACGAACCGGCGCTGAACGCAAATCCGGCTGGCGTTTCAAGCGGCAACCCGGCAAGCATTATTCTGGCGGTGGCGGCTTGGCATCAATCAGCCTTTGCGCTAAGGTTTGGTTCGTCGGGGCGATTCCGACCGCACGAAAATCGCTTGAACGGGAGCAACCATTAACTCGTCGAACGCTTATGAACTCGTTGAAAATTGCCGGCGCCGCAGCGGCGGTCTTGTTGGCGACGGGAGTGACGGTGCTGGTGCGCAACGCGAGCGCCGACCCGACCCCCACCGCGAGCGCCATGCAGCCCAATAACATGAACGATTTCAAGAAACCGGACCCGGCGCAGTTGCAGCAGAAGCTGACCGCTGAACAATTCAAGATCACGCAACAGTGCGGCACCGAACCGCCCTTCCACAATGCCTATTGGGATAACCACAAACCAGGCATTTACGTGGACGTGGTCTCCGGCGAACCGCTGTTCAGTTCGCTCAACAAATTTGATTCCGGCACCGGCTGGCCAAGTTTCACCCAGCCGATCAAGGGGGTGGAGATCACGGAAAAGCAGGACACGAGTTTCGGCACGGTGCGCACGGAGGTTCGGTCCAAGCAGGCGGATTCGCATCTCGGCCACCTGTTCGATGACGGCCCGCGCGACAAGGGCGGGATGCGCTATTGCATCAATTCGGCCGCGCTAAAATTTATTCCGGTGGCGGAAATGACGCAGGCGGGATACGGCCAGTATCTTGGCCCGTTCGTGGCCGCTGGATTGATCAAAGCGCCCAAACAGGAAACGGCCATTCTCGCGGGCGGTTGTTTTTGGGGAATGGAAGAAATCATCCGCAAACTTCCCGGGGTGCTTAAGACCACCGTGGGCTACAGCGGTGGCCAGACGGCGAACCCAACCTATGAGCAGGTTTGCACGGGCACCACCGGTCATGCAGAATCCATCGAGGTGGTGTTTGATCCCGATCAAATGAGTTACGAGAAGCTGCTCGATTATTTTTTCCGGATGCACGACCCCACCACCCTGAACCGGCAGCACAACGACATCGGCACGCAGTATCGCTCGGCCATTTTCTATACCAGCGAGGCGCAGAAGCGGACGGCCGAACAGGTGGTGGCCCGGCTGACGGCCGCAAAGAAATTTGATCGTCCGATCACGACCGAGATCACGGCGGCTACCAAGTTTTATCCCGCCGAGGAGTATCACCAGAAGTATCTCGTGAAACATCCCGGAGGCTACACCTGCCACGTCTTGCGCGATTGAGCGCAGGGCAGGGCTCACAAGGCGAGCAAAACGAATCCCGTGGCGGCCGCGAGCAGGAATTTCAGCAACAGGATTTTCGAGACAAGCATGAACTTTTGATGGCGGTTCGGTTCGCAGAGACAGAATTGTGAATCAGCCGCGCTGCCGCAAGTTTTCCTCCTCCAAAATCTTCCGGCGTGCCGAGAGAATGGCCGCCCGACCCAAATAGCCAACCACATGCGTGGGCTGCGCGCGTTCCACCACCGGGAGGCGGCCGACATTTTCCCGCAACATCTTGGCCAGCGCCGCCTGCAGCGGTTCGTCCGGATGCGTCACTATCATTTTGGCGCTGCCCGCTTCACCGGCAGTCATGTCCGGGGCGTGATTGCGACCCAGGGCGCGGATGACATCTCCGCGCGTGATGACGCCCGTCAGCCGCTGCGCTTCGTCCAGCAGGATTATGCCCTGCCGGCTGTTGAGCGCGGCGTCGCCGTCGGCGAGACGGCGGGAAAGCTCGGTGAGTTTCATGCTTGCGGGGATGCTGGGATATTCCAGGTCCATCACGTCGCCCACGCGGGCCAGTTCGAACGGATCAACGCTGTATTCCCGCGTAATGTGGTGTCCGCGTCGTTCGAGTTTCTCGGTGAGAATCGAACGACGCATCCACAAGACCGTGACCCCGAGGGCCGCCACCGAAGCCACGAGCAGCGCGGGGAAGAGATTGAAATCATTCGTCAGTTCTACGGCAAAGACCATGGCCGTGAGTGGGGAACGCATGGTGCCGCCCATCATGGCGGCCATACCGATTGTGGCCCAGAGTCCGGCGTCCGCGCCGGGTATCCACCGCGCGACAAATGCGCCCATCGCGCCGCCCATGATCAGCAACGGCGCCAACACGCCGCCGGAAGTGCCCGAGCCCAGCGCAATCGCCCAAACCACCGCCTTGGCGATCATCAATCCCGCCACCACTGCGCCGATCATTTCTCCCTGCAACAGACTGTGAATGGTGTCATAGCCCACGCCGAGTACCCGCGGTTCGATGAGACCGCCCACGCCAATGAACACCGCGCCGATGGCCGGCCACCACATCCAATGCACTGGCAATTTATGGAACAGGTCTTCACACGCATAAACCAGCAGCGTCAGCAGCCCGGAACCAAATCCCGCCAACAAGCCGAGGCCCAAGGCAAAGCCCAGTTGTTCCCAGGTGGGCGCGGCGTGCGGCGTCACCGCAAAAATCGGCCCCCCGCCCAGCAGCGGCACACGCAACACCGCCGCTACAATTGCCGCCACCGCCACGGGAATAAAGCTGCGCGGCTTCCATTCAAAGAGCAACAACTCCACCGCCAGCAACACCGCCGCCACGGGCGTCGCGAACACCGCCGCCATGCCCGCCGCCGCGCCGGCTACCAGCAGGGTTTTGCGTTCGGCGGCGCTGAGATGAAATTGTTGCGCGAAAATCGAGCCCAGGGCGCCGCCCGTCATGATGATCGGCCCTTCCGCGCCGAACGGACCACCGGTGCCAATGGAGATGGCCGCGGAAATCGGCTTGAGCAGCGCAACCTTGACCTCGATTTTACTGCGCCCCAGCAGAATGGCCTCGAGCGCTTCGGGAATGCCGTGGCCGCGAATTTTCTCCGATCCGAATCGCGCCATCAGGCCGATGATCAGCGCGCCCACCACGGGCACCGCCACCAGCCACAGGCCGAGGTGATTTCCCTGCGGCACGGCCGGCAGCGCCGAGAACCGATGGTAAAACGCCAGGTTCGTGATGGCGGCAATCAGCCACAACAACACATACGCCACCAGGGCGCTAATTGCGCCGACCACCACGGCCATCGCGGAGAGTAAAAGCATCCGCCGGTCGGTGGTGAAATCGGCCAACCCTTCATCGTGGGTGGCGGGGAGCGGTCGAGTCTGATTGTCATCCATAAAAGCGGCGCGGAGATTATATCGTGTTACGATATAAGTCAATTCCGTACTGGCGGTCGGATGGACCGGGAGGTTAACCTGCGGCGCATGGCGGCTCGTAAACACCTGAGCAAGTCCCAATACGAAGACCTGGCGGCGTTCCGATACGGACTGCGACAATTTCTGCGCTTCAGTGAGGACGCCGCCAAGCGGGCGGGCATCACGCCACAACAACATCAGGCACTGCTGGCCATCAAAGGTTTCCCGGGGCGGACGGCCGCCACGGTGGGGGACCTGGCCGAGCGGTTGCAGCTCCAACATCATAGCACCGTGGGCTTGTTGGACCGATTGCGTGATTTGAAATTGATTGCGCGCGAGCATTTGCGCGACGACCGGCGTCGGGTGCAGGTGCGTCTCACCGCCCGCGGCGAACAGGTGTTGGGCAGGCTTTCCTCCGCGCACGAAGAACAACTCCGGCGCATCGGGCCGCAACTGCGAGGCTTGCTGGATCGGTTGGATAATGGGGCCGGTTGAACTTGGCTCGTCTTGCCTGGGAGCACGATTCTGCGCACGATCCGGCCGACGATGGAAAACAAAACAATCGAAGTCAGCGCCGGCCTCGTTTTCCGCGCCGGCCAACTGCTCATCACGCAACGCCAGCCGGAAGCCCATCTCGGCGGGCTTTGGGAATTTCCGGGCGGCAAACGCGAAGCCGGGGAAAGTTTCGAGCAATGTCTGAGACGTGAACTCCGGGAGGAATTAGGGGTGGAGGTGGAAGTCGGCGCGAGATTTGAGAGTCTGACGCACGCCTATCCGGAGAAGACCGTTCACCTGCAATTCTTCCGCTGCCGATTGCGACACGGCGAACCTCGACCGCTTGGCTGCGCTGCTCTCAAGTGGGTCAATCAACAAGACCTGGCCGCCTACGACTTTCCTGCTGCCGACGCGCGTTTGCTGCAAAAGCTGGTCGGCGACCCCGCGCTCTGGGGCGAAACCGGTCGGGGCATTAGCTCGAACACTTCACACTCATAACGCCGGGTTGGGGAACCCGGCCACCAAGACCTGGCGAGCGAGACTTGTAGGCCGCGTGCCCCCATGCGGCGGGGTGCCAGCATTCCAAGTTGCGTGTGGAATCTGCAGGTTAGGAACCCACCAGCGGTGAGTGTTCGGACAAACCACGAGAGACTATCGCCCCTTCGTAAACTTCATCCTGGCCCTCTGTAACTCACGATCCGACTCGCGCTTCTTGATGTCGTCGCGTTTGTCGAACTGTTGTTTGCCTTTGCCGACGCCGAGGGAGACTTTGACCTTGCCGTTCTTCCAAAACATCGTCAGCGGAAAAATGGCGTTGCCCTTGACGGCGGCCAAACCGAACAACTTGCGAATTTCCGCCTTGTGGAGCAGCAATTTGCGCGGGGCTTTGGGCGCGTGGTTCTGCGTGTTGCCGTGGGAATACTCGTCAATGTGCGCGTTGTAGAGCCAGACCTCGTCGTTTTCCACCCGGGCAAAGGCATCCGCGATCTGACCTTTGCCGGCGCGCAACGCCTTCACCTCCGTCCCGTGCAAAACAATCCCCGCCTCGAAAGTTTCGAGGATATGGTAGTCGCGCCGGGCTTTGTGGTTGTTGACGATGTCAGCCATAAACGGGAACAGCCAGAGGTTGACGCCTCTGGCTGCGCGAACTCAAGCCGGGTCGCGGTCAGTGCTTCTTGCGCTTCCTGGCCACGGGCCGGGTCAGTTCCGTCAGTTCGGGCATCTCCCAGCCGATCTTTTCCTCGAAAATCTCGCGCAGTGCGATGTCCGCGGCGCCGAGATTGGTGTAATCCAGGATCAGCGGGCGGCCCATGCCGCCGCCGCCGGCGTTCAACTGGCGCACGCGACGGGACACGAGGTTGATGAGCACGTTGGGGTTGCCAACCTTCTCCAGAGCTTTTTTGCAGAGTTCGGCGTTCACAAGTTTTATCAGTCCAAATCGAGCGCGACAGCATAACGAAGCGCCTCGGGCGCGCAATAGAAAAATTAGCATTTGTCGTGTAGCCGTCAGGGCAATTTGTTTTCGGGAGACAAGTCATTGAGCGGCACGGCATAAAATTG
>CAZLOH010000007.1:0-138689 GCA_964561105.1 uncultured Bifidobacterium sp.
CGCGACTTCGAGCAACTCGCCGTCGTCGTCCTTGGGCAACAGCTCGAACTTCTGTGACGGGAGCTCGAACTTCTGTGACGGGGGTTCAATGGCATCCATAGATCAAACCCCGACACAAAGCGCCTGAATTCCTATCCACTCAGATAACCCACCCGGTTGCATGTTGGCGACAGTTGAACAGTTTGCCCGCACGGGCGCAAGTTCACCCGCCGAGATTCCGCCGGAGCAATTCGGTCAGCCGCCTGGGCGAGAGCACGGTCACGGTGCGGCCTTTCACCGCGAGCAGCTTTTGCCCACGCAACTTGGCCATCGTGCGGGAGAAGGTTTCGCCCACGGTGCCGAGTTCGGCCGCCAGCACCCGTTTGGTCATGGTGAGTTGGATGGCCACCGGTTGGTCGCTCTGCGGATCCGGGCACTGCTTGACCAGCCAATTTGTCAGGCGCGTCTCCACATCCTTGAGGGTCAAGTCCTCCAACTGGCTGACGAGCACGCGCAAATGGCTGCTCATCGAGCCGAGCATCCGCAACGCCAGTTCGGGTCGCTGTTTGAGCAGTTCCAGGATGCCTTCCTTCCGCACCAGCAACACCTGCGTCGGCTCCAAGGCCCGCGCGTCCGCCGGATACCCGGTCGGGGAGGCGAGCGCGACTTCCGCGAAGGAGTCACCCGCGCGAAACACGTGAATAATCTGTTCCTTTCCGGCGGCGTTGACGCGATGCACATTCACCGCCCCGCGCTGCACCACATAAAACCCGACCGCCGCATCGCCTTCACGAAAGAGGTATTGATCCTTCTCCAACGCCTTCACGGTGGAAACCGAGGCGATCTCCGTCAGATCCGCCAGGGGCAGACCGGTGAAAAGCTGGCAGCTTCGCAGCGTGTTGAGAATGGCGACGGTTTTGAATTCGGCCAGTTGGGTCGTCATCGGCACCAGTTAAGCCGACTCGCGCCAAAAGTAAACCAACCAATCGGTGCCCTGGCCGCGTTCCACCTTGGCCGCAAAGCCCTCCCCCGAGAGCCGCTCCACCAGTGGTGAGGGCAGAAATGGGGCAATGACGATCAAGCCATCGCCCAGTTTGAGGGCCTGGGCGCGGGCGAAAATTTCCGGAAACGGTTCGATGCCCTGCTGGAGCAGACCTCGAACATCGAACCGCTTGAATTTATTGAGCGGCGGCATTTTGTTTGGCGACGAGCTTTTTCAATTCCCGCACGGCGGGCTGGACGTCCTGCCCCAGGCCAACCACTTGGGTGACAATCTCTCCCTCGCGGTTCAGCACGGTGATGATGTTGGAATGGGCAAACTGACCGCTGGCTTCCTGCTTGTATTTCACCCCGAGCAACGCGGCCAGTTCCAGAATGTCATCGGACTGACCGTGCAGGAGCGTCCAGGTTTGCGTGGGCAATTTGCGGGTTGCGCGATACTGGGCCAGCGCTTCGGGTGTGTCACGGCGTGGATCAATCGTGACCAGCGTAAAGCCCACCCGCGCTCGTTCGGCCGGAGTCAGCGCGGTTTCGATTTTTTGCAAGTCATGCACCAGGATCGGGCACGCGTACTGGCAACTGGCAAAGAACATGAGCACCACCTGCGGCCGGCCTTTCAAATCGGCGAGCTTGATTTGCTTGCCGGTGTCGGTCGTCCACTTCGATTCAACCTGATAGAGCGATTTGGCGCTAAACGACGAAGCGGCGGGTTCGACCTTGGCGCAACAGGCGGGCATGGCTTCGGCCGCGCGGCAAACGGAGGTGACGAGGAGCAGTGAAAGACCAAACACCAAAGACCAAACTCCCTGGTAATGCCAATGGCCTCGCAACCGAAGCCAGAGGCCGGGCGCTCGGAGCGAGGGGTTTGACGGAGAGTAATTCGAGTTTTTCATAGATCCTTGGCGCAGCGGAAACCGAGATTTTGGACGCAATAATCCGCCTGCAGGCTGCTGCGAAAGCCGTAGCGCATGAACGCGGCGTAATCACGCGCGTCGGCCGCCCCGACCGCTCCACTTCCGCAATATAATTTCCGATCCAGCCCCGCATCGCCGCGCGCATCGCCGGTGATCAGGGCGGTATTGAAGTCGGCCACCCATTCCCAGATCAACCCATGCAGATTGTAAACCCCCCAGTAATTGGCCGATCCCGCGCCCACCGCCGGCAACCGTTGACCGGCGGGGATGGCGTACCAGTTCAGCAACGCTTGCTGAAACTGTGGGTCATCCTCGGCATTCGGCCGGGTGGCGTTGGCGGCGGCGGCGAGTTCCCACTCGGCTGCGGTGGGCAGGCGCTTGCCGCACCATTGCGCGTAGGCTTTGGCCGCGAACCACGAGACATACGTGACGGGCGCGTTCGGCAGCACATTCGTACCGAGTTCCAGGTCCGCGGCCCAGTTGGTCAGATAAAATTCGTCGGCGAAAAGCCGTTTCACTTGCGAGCGTTGCCAACGAGGATTGGCGCGGACAAATTTCAGGTAGTCGTCGTTGGTGACCGGCAACACATCGAGACAAAATGGTTTGACCGGAATCTCCTTGGGATCGGCCGTCGAGCGGAATTTCGGAAGGAACACGCCGCCGCGGATGACAACCATGCCGGCCGGCGGATGATTCGTGGTCACCCCAGCCGCGACGGCGGCTTGTTGCTTCGCTTGGCTCGCATCGAACCCAGAGATAATGCCCGAAGCCGAGAGTGAGACCGCTCTCTCCGAAGTCGCGCCCCCTTTTGAATGAGACACGAATCCACCCGCACAACCGACCGCGAGCAAGGCGGCCAGTGTGCGGAGGTGGATTCGCGGTGCATTCATGGTTCGCTCCCTTGCGACTCACTCGAATTGATTGGCGGTGGGCGCGGCCATGGTGGAGCGAACCCGCTTCACTTCGTCGGCGGACACCGCATCGCCCTCGTTGCCGAAACTGTTGCGCACGTAAGTGAGGACGTTGGCCACCTGATCATCGGAGAGATAATTGAGCGGCGTCATCGTACCGTTGTAGCGCTGGCCGTTCACCACGACTTCGCCCGAACTGCCGGCCAGCACCTGGTGAATGGCCTCGGCGTTGCTCATCTTGGCAAAATAATCGGACTTCGCCAGCGGCGGAATCTGTCCGGGGATGCCCTGCCCTTCCGGTTGATGGCAGACGAAACAGGTTTGCATGAACACGCCTTTGCCCTGCTCCATCTGAATTTCCTTGGTGAGCGTGGCGATCTTGGGGTTGCCCTTGATCTCGGCAGCCATCTGCGCCCGCAGTTGGGCAACCCGCGTTTCGGAACTGTCGCCCGCCGCGGCTTTGCCCAGATAAATGGCGTCCACTTCCTTGCCGGAATAAACCAATTGATCCTGCGCGCCCTCCACTTTCAACATGGCCAGCGCCCCTTTGTTGAACGCGCGGAACACCGAGTGATCCACCAGCACATACGTGCCGGGCACTTCCACCTTCAGCTCCACCACGGTCGCGCCGCCCGACGGAATGAGCGTGGTTTGCACGTTATGCACGGCTTCCGAACTGCCTTCGGGATAAACCGAGTCGAAGATTTCACCGATGATGTGAAAGGACGACACCAGATTCGGTCCGCCGTTGCCGATGAAGAGCCGCACCCGCTCGCCGACCTTGGCCGTGATGGCCTTGTCGCCCACGAGCGAACCCACCGCGCCGTTGAACACCACGTAGGTCGGGCGTTCATCAATCGCCTTGTTCATGTCGAAATGTTGCAGACCCGCCTCGCCGTACCGGCCCGTGGTGTAAAAGTCGCCCTGCATCACGTAATACTCGCGATCCACCGGCGGCAGCCCACCCTTGGGCTCCACGAGAATCAGGCCATACATGCCGTTGCCAATGTGCATCCCCACCGGCGCCGTCGCGCAGTGATAGACAAACAAGCCGGGATTCAACGCCTTGAAGGAAAACTGCGAGCTGTGACCCGGCGCCGTGAAGGACGACGTCGCGCCGCCCCCCGGCCCCGTGACCGCGTGCAAATCAATGTTGTGCGGCATCTTGTTGTCCTGATGGTTGTTCAAATGGAACTCCACCTCGTCGCCCTCGCGGATGCGGATGAAGCTGCCCGGCACATCGCCGCCAAACGTCCAGAACACATACTCGACTCCATCCGCCAGGCGCTTGGTCACCTCCCGCACTTCGAGATGCACAATGACCTTGGTGGCGTGTTTGCGGGTGATGGGCGGCGGAACATGCGGCGCCTGGGTCAACACGGCGTCCTCCTGCCCCTGGATTTCCGGATCCACCGGCTTGACGCCGTTGGCAATCGTCTGCGCTTCTTCCGCGCGTATCGGACCGGTGACCAGGGCTGCGGCCATGACCGTAAGCCAGATCGGATTCAATAGATTTCGTTTCATTGTTGGGTGTTGTTCTGCATTCCTAATTCAAACATCTGCGTTCAAGCTAAAATTGCTCTGCCTTACTCGCCTTGACCGAAGTCATGCTTTTGCGATTCACGGCTGACCCTCGCTTCCCACCTCGCGCCGGGGAGACCAGTGAATCTTGTCCATTAGGCGAAACATAAGTTTGCCCCTATTCAGCCAGGCGGGTTTTCATCTCGCTCTAGCGCGCCGTCCATTCAAACGGGCGCAGCCGGCGGGAAAATTTCTCGAATAAAAAATCGCCGGCTTAAATCAGGAAACCGTTGGCGCCGACGCGAGGCGGCCTCACGTATTGTCATTCGCCACCCGCATTTGTCCTCCCGGCGTTCACAAGAGGTAGTTCACGTTGGGCGAACTTCAAACCACTTTGGAGCCGGCCGCCTGATGCGCCTTCACCTTTTCCAATACCTCGTCATGCGGCGTGGGCTCGTATTCGTAATCATCCGGCTCGACGTAATCTTTGCGCATCGGAAAATCTTTGAAACCGTCCCACATCAAAATGCGACGCAGATCGGGATGGCCGTCGAACAGAATGCCGAAGAGGTCAAAAATTTCCCGCTCCTGAAATTCACATCCGCGCCAGACCGGTGTGAGCGAGGGCAGATGGTTTTTCTCGCCGCGATCTTCGGTGCGCATCCGCACGATGATCGGCCCGTGTTTCCGCTCCATCGAGTAGAGGTGATAGACCGCTTCGAGATAGGCGGGCCGCAGGGTTTTCTTCACTTCCTCGACTTCCTTCTCTACGCCGTCCACGAGTTTCTTGACCTTGATCTTCTCGCTCAACTCGGCCGCCGGCCAGTCCACGCCGGTTGCGTTGGAGCAGTAGTCCAGACGCAAAGCCGCGTCATCACGGAGAAATTTCGCCACGGCCAGGGCATGTTCACGATCCATGAGCAACGAGCGTTGCGCGGACGGAGACTCGTTGGCCACGAGCTCAAGCACCGCGCCCGGGAGGGCAGTTTCAATCCGCGCCTTGATTTGTTCGAGTGATTCCATGGTCAGTGGCGAAACAATTCAGCGAACCACCGTTGCAGGCTGCCAGACTGCCGGATTGCTGGCGGGTTCGAGATCGTGTTCGCCAAACCGCGGCACGGGAAATTCGCTCGGCGCAAGCGCGTCCAGATGTCGCGGACGATTGACGCCGGTTAATTCCTGGTCGGCGATCTTCTTTTGCAAGGTCATGAACGCGTGCATCAACGCCTCGGGGCGCGGCGGACAGCCGGGAATATGGACGTCCACGGGAATGAACCGATCAATTCCCTTGAGCACATTGTAGCCCTGTTTGAACGGGCCGCCCGAGATGGCGCACGCGCCCATGGCGATGACGTATTTCGGCTCGGGCATCTGATTGTACAGCCGCACCACCTGCGGCGCCATTTTCTTGGTGACCGTGCCGGCGACGATCATCAAGTCCGCCTGCCGGGGCGACGGGCGGAACACTTCCGCGCCAAACCGCGCGAGATCGTACCGGGCCATCGTCGTGGCGATCATCTCAATCGCGCAACAGGCAAGGCCGAATTGCAGTGGCCAGACCGAGTTCTGGCGTCCCCAGTTGTAGATGCCTTCGAGCGTCGTGGTGAATACGCCCTGCTTTTGCAATTCACTCTTGAGTCCTTCGTCCATGCAAGTTCGCACTCCAAATCTTCATCCTGCTCTTAATTTTACTCATACTCTTAATCTCAATCGCAACCCGTTTCTTCGTTCAGCGAGATATTGAGATTAAGATTCCATCCTCATTTCCACGTCAACACGCCTTTCATCCAGGCCCAGACCAGGCCCGCCACCAGCAGGAAAAGGAAAACCATCAGCGAGACGAACGCGCCGGCGCCCAGCCCAGTGAACGCCACGGCGAAAGGCAGCAGGAAAATCGTTTCCACGTCGAAGATCAGGAAGATGATGGCGTACAGATAGTATTCGGATTTGAACTGCACCCAGGCATCGCCTTTGGATTCGAGTCCGCATTCGTAGGTGGCGTTCTTGTCCGGGCCGGGCTTGCGCGGGGAAAATTTTCTGGCCCACAGCCAGGCCAGGGCAAGCGGCGCGACGGCAAACAACGTCGCGGCCGCAATCATCACGGCGATGAAAAGGTAGGGGCTGTATTCGCTCGGCATAACTCCGCTCGTTTCCGTGCGCGCGAACCGTACCAAGCATCGTTCAAAGAGTCAAGGAGTCGGCTGACTTCGGAGAGTGCCGCAGTGGTGGGCGGCACGATGAAGTAAAGTAGCGCACCGCTGAACGCGGTGCGGGTTTTCGCAGCGCGAAAACCGCTACCACATCGGCTCATAGCACGGTGGGAAAAACTTCACGGTTCACGCGCGTCCGGCGTGGCGGTCACTTTGCGGCTCGACAGCGTTGGGAGGGCGGAGTATGTAGGTCTTCATGGTGTTGGTGCTTCGATCATTGGTGGTTGGCGACGTGGGTTCCACAACCTGCGGCTCGGCCTCCCGCTTGGCGGGAAGCAACCCACGCTTACTCCGGAGAACGAACACCGTCGCAGGCTCAATCACGAGCCATACTGTCTAGGCGACCGCGCGCCACACCATGCAACGCGAGATTTCATACGAATGGTCGCCGGGGTTCGTCCGTTTGAGCACACGGCGGTTCGTCTTTCGCTACGCTCGGCGTTCATTCATCTTCTGCACAGTTCTTTTTGTCCTCGGAATTTGTGGGCTGATATTCGCTGGCGGCGACGGGTATTGGTGGCTCGTGATTGGATTGCCCGTAGCCTACGTTTGTTTCTGGTGCGCTTACTACGATAGAGTCAGGAAGATTCGGCAGGAGATGCCGGACCACCGCGTCACAGTGCGTGTCGAGCCAGAGAGCATCACATTTCAGACGAGCGAGCGCAGCACGACGCTCAAGTGGTCAGCGATCAAGACGCTCTGGAGTTACCCAGATGTTCTGCTCTTTTTCACCTACGACAGACAGACATATACCGCAGTGCCGGTAGCCGCGCTTGGAGAAGATTTGAGGCGGTTCATTGAGGAGAAAGTTAGAGAGCATGGAAAAGATGCGGCCTCCCAATAATCTGACGGTGTAAGTCATTGGGCTGGGACGAGTTTGAGGCCGAGGGCGGCGGCGTTGCTGTGGAGGCGCGCGAGCTTCTTGCGCTGCCTCTTTTCTTCCTCCCGCTTGAACACTTCCGGGTTGAACGCCTGCCGATACTTGAAGAAATGCCAGAGGATGCACGCCAAGTGGACTCGCACGCGCCCGCTCGCTCGGCCCTGCGGGCCCTCTTCTTTCAGTCGAATTCCTTTCGCGGCTTCCCAAGCTGCTAAAGGGTGCGCCATCGCCGTGATCGCCCTTCTCGCTGCGCCGACACACCACCGGTTCGCGCCTCCGCAAATTCCCACCGCAACTTTTGGCAGAAGGATGGGGCAGAATCATCACCCGAAAAACGGGCGTTCAACTACGGATGGACGGACACGAATGCACACGGATAGAGCGTTGCCCCAAAACATGTAGCTGCTGAAAGGCGAACGAGGGGCGTGAAGGTTCAATCCGCCCGGGCTTTGGGTTGACGCGGCCTGCCGTATTTGGAGTGCGGTGACTTGTCACCGCTTTGGCCGCTTGGCCGGCGTGCTGGCCAAGCAGAGCCGCGTTCAGCGGCTCGCGGTAAGCGAAGGGCACGGGTGGTTTGACGGCGACCAGTCGCCTGCAAAAAGCGATGCCAAGGCAGCGCACTCCAAAGCACCGCCGTCCCGCCGCAACATTTGGCAGAATGATGAGGGCAGCAGCATGGAAGTGGTTTCATCAGGCGTAGCCGTCGAGGTAACGAGGCGGAAGGTTTTGTCGCCATCACGGGTTTCCGCCTCCTCACGTCGGCTACCGGGGAAAGGGAAGTTTCGCAACCACCTCGAGCCACATCATTCTGACCCCATGATTCTGACTATGGAGCGGTTTCGGCTCGCGAGGACACTCGCCCCACCGCCGAAGGAGTTTCAAGTTGGAAGTTTCAAGTTGTCGGTTGCGGACGATGGACAGTAGTGAGCGATGCGAGGGAGACAAAGAACGCACTTGCTGCACGCGGTGCGGGTTTCCGCAGCGCGAAAACCGTCACCTGCTGACCCGGTGGTTCGGTGGGAAGTATCGCGGCGGTGGCCACCCCTGCGGTGGTGCGTCGATCAGAGCTTCGCCAATTCCGCTCGCAGCAGTTCCACCAGCGGCTTGATGGTCGCTGCGTCAAATTGGAACTTGCAGCCCGCCGTGGCGAACAATTCCGGCAACGGTTTTGAGCCGCCGAGCGCGAGAGCGGTTTTGTAGTCGCGCAGGGCTTTGGCTTTGTCTCGCTTCGAGTTGGCCCACACTTGCAACGCGCCCAGTTGCGCGATGCCGTATTCGATGTAGTAGAACGGATACAGAAAGATGTGCAGTTGCCGATGCCACAGATGCGCGCGGGCTTCCTCGTGACCGCTCCAGTCCACGTCACCGGCAAAGCGGTCCAGAAGTTGATTCCACGCGGTGACGCGGTCGGCGCGAGCATGTCCGGGATGCGTGTAGATCCAGTGCTGGAACGCATCCACCGTGGCGATCCACGCCAGCACCGTGATGATGCTTTCCAGGTGCGTGCGTCGGGCGCGATTGGCTTCCGCCGGAGCATAAAACTCCTCGAGAAATTCATTCCCCAGCAGTTCCATACTCATCGAAGCCACTTCACAAAATTCCTCCGTCGTGCTGCGATACGCCAGCAGGTCTTCGCCGCGCGTGGCCAGCGCGTGAAAGGCGTGCCCGGCCTCGTGGAGGAGGATTTCGACATCGCGTTCCTGGCCGACGACGTTCATGAAGATGAACGGCAGGCGCGCTTCATTGAGGGTGGATTGATAACCACCCGGCGCTTTGCCTTTGCGATTCGCCAAGTCGAGCAGTCGCAACTCCCGCATCTGACGGAAGCCGGCGGCGAGTTCGCCATCCAGATGGTCGAAAATCTTCTGGGTGCAGGTGATCAGGTCCTCAACGCTTTCAAACGGTCGCAGCGGTGGACGGTTTTGTGAATCAACCGCCGTGTCCCACGGCCGGAGTTTATCGAGACCGAGTTGCTGACGCCGTTCCGCCTGCAATTGGCGCAGCACCGGCAACACCGCCTCGGCCACCGCGTCGTGAAATTTTACACAATCCGCGGGCGTGTAGTCGTAACGGCGTCGGAGACGAAAAGCATAGTCGCGATAATTGGGAAAGCCGGCATTCCGCGCGATTTGCTGGCGCAATGCGACGAGTTGATCGAACTGGTCCTCGAACGCCTCGCGATCCTGCAAGCGCCGCCGGGCCACGAGCGTCCACGCCTCCTCCCGCAACGGCCGATCCGGTTCCTCGAGATACTTGCCCATCCGGATGAGCGTCTGCTCCTCTCCGCGAAAGTTGGCCGTCTGTGCGCCGGTGAGTTTCTGATACTGCTGACCCAGCTTGGTCTCCTCGGTTTCCAACGGCACATTTTCCGGTCGAAACAGCGTTACGTGATTTTGTACATCGCGAATGAACACCTCGTAGCGTGGCGAGGGCAGACCGGATCGGTGCGGGCTGGCAACAAACTGTTGCTCCAACTGAAATTGACGCGGTTTGAGTTGTGGTTCGACCTGCTCGACGAAATGCAGGTAGGCCTGCTCGGCCTCGGCGTTGTCCGTGTGACAGGTCATGGCGATGTAGCGGCGCGAAGATTCCTCGTCGAGAGCGGCGCTCAGTTCCCACCAATCCAGCAGCCATTGCTCCAGTTCGGCGGTGGACGCGCACTGGGCCACGCGGGCTTCCAGTTGATCGAACAACGGGACGATTTGATTCCAGTCGCCGAGGTTGAGGTCGGTGTGCAAGAACCGGCGCGGCCGATAAGGTGGCAGATTTCCAAAAGGCAATAAACTCATTGGCGGAGGATAGTGGAAGCCTGAGTGATGAAAACGAATTTCAGCCCGACTCCAGCGATGCGCGCGCGGCGAAAGCAGGGAGTTCGGACCGGCGCACCTTGCCCGGTCGCCGCGTTGCGCGTTACAACAACTTCACGTTGCGGATCAGCAGCGCGGCGACGGTGATCACCAGCATCAATCCAGCGGGCATGAATTTCCGCGTCTTGGCCAGGCGAAAGGCAAACACCACCAGCAACAGCACCATGATGAGGTCCGGCACGTTGGGTTTGAAGATGATGTCCAGCGCGCACAGAATCAGCACGGCGGCGAACGTCGCCGACATGATGAGCGAAATCTGGCTTTTGCCCTTGAAGAAGCCGATCAGCCCGCCGACGAGCAGCAGGACGATGTAAACCCACAGGACCGCATGTTGTAGTTGCATGGCGGCGCAGGATGCCTCAGCCCGCCTGCACGTCCAAGCTCAGAATTTTGCCCGGCTCACACTCGACGGTGACCTCGAACGGACGACAGCAGACCTCGCAATCCGTGGTGAACCGTTGGAATGCTTCCGACGTGTCCACCACGACTTCGACGCGTTGACCGCAATACGGGCAGATCGTTGTTTGCGAAACTTCCATGAACCAAAACTACCCGCGCCCGGAGAATCCGCAACCGACGGATGCACGGCTCGCAGGCGCTCCGGTCGGGTTGCAACTTTCCGCGCAGCGGCGCGGTCGTGAGTAGAACCGGATTGAAAATTCCACCTTCCCAGTAGCCACCGACGTGAGGAAGTGGAAACCCTCGGATCCACGCAACCCTCCGCCTCGTTATCTCGGCGGCTACGATTTTTGAAACCACCTCTTGTGTGATTCAACAGCACGGAAGCGCTATTGAACGCGGCGCTGGTTTTCGCAGCGTGAGAACCGCCACCGCACCCGGCGTTCCGGCTTTGGGAAAAGTTTGGGAATGAAACTACGGTGCAAAGGGAGAGGTTCCGGAAGTCGAAATGGTTTGGATGCGGGAACCTGGTTGAAGTCAAACTGCGAGGATGACTTTGGTGCCGGCCGGACTATACTGCCCGCCTATGAGTCAAAGCACCCAGCTCGATCAATTGAAGCAATTCACCACCGTCGTCGCTGACACCGGAGACTTCGCCACGCTCAAGCAATACGCTCCGCAGGACGCGACCACCAATCCTTCGCTCATCTTGAAAGCCGCGCAGATGCCGGAGTATGCCACCGTGTTGGACAAAGCCATCGCTGACGGCCGCCAATCCGGCGCGAGCGGAAAGGCTCTGTTGACCCGAGTCCTGGAGGATGTGTTTGTCGCCTTCGGCTGCGAGATTCTGAAAATCGTACCCGGCCGCGTCTCGACGGAGACGGACGCCAATCTCTCCTTCGACACCGAGGCGCTCGTGAAAAAAGGCCGCCAGTTTATCGCGCTGTATCAGAAGCAGGGCATCGCGCGGGAGCGTGTGCTCATCAAGATCGCGAGTTCATGGGAAGGCATCCGCGCGTGCGAAGTGCTCCAACAGGAAGGCATCAACTGCAACATGACCCTGCTCTTCTCGCTGCCGCAGGCCGCCGCCTGCGCGGAGGCCAAGGCCAGGCTCATCTCCCCGTTCGTGGGCCGCATCCTCGATTGGCACAAACAGAAGGCGGGAAAAGATTTCGCCCCGGCAGAAGATCCCGGCGTGGCGTCGGTGAAGGAGATTTACGGATACTACAAAAAATTTGGTTATCAGACCGAGATCATGGGCGCGAGCTTCCGCAACGTGGGCGAAATCCTGGAACTGGCCGGCTGCGACCTGCTGACCATCAGCCCCAAGCTGCTTGGTGAATTGAAGAACAGCACCGCGCCGATCACCCGCAAGTTGACCCCAGAAATGGCGCGGCAAGACCCAATCGGGAAACTGTCCATTGAGGAGAAGAACTTTCGCTGGCTGCTCAACGAAAACCAGATGGCCACCGAAAAAACCTCGGAAGGCATCCGGCTGTTCAACGCGGACGCGGTGAAGCTGGAAAAGTTCGTGGCGGCCAAACTTTGATCGGCCGCGCGATTAGCCGTGCCCGAACCCAGACGTCATGAGCTACAAATTCACCTGCCCTCGCTGCGGCGACCGCATGTCGCGCTGGCGAATGTTCTCGACGTTGAGCCTGGATTACCGCTGCGGTCGCTGCGGTGCCACTTTCCGTTTGAACGTGTGGGGCTGGCTGGTGTGCCTGGGAGTCGTTGCCCTTCAATTCCTTTGTTTTGCGCTCACCCTGAAGCAACTCATCTCCGCGCCCGCCGCCATTGGCCTGCTGCTGCTGATTTGCGTGCTCACGTTCTGGCTGCTGCCGTATCTCACGCCGGTGCGAACTTCCGGGCAACCGGAAAGCGAGCGCAAATGAACCGACCGCGCAGCTCCCCGAGGAAGCGGAGACGTCCGCCGAAGTTCAGAGTTTTCTCCGGCCGCTGCCCAAAGTGCGGCAGCACGGACACGAAGCTCGATTTGGCCGCGGCTGAGAATCTGAAGCGTGTGCCATTGTGCGCGCTGACCAGCAGCCTCCTCGGCCCCGGTGGCGGTACGGCTGTGAGAATGTGGTGCTGTGCTTGCAAGCACCGATTTTCAGGTTGAGATGGGTCATCGTTACGCGAACGGCGCGAGTAGATTTTGCGACCAGCTTCGCGCACTCCGTCAGCCCGCTCCGCATCGTTGCCAATCCGTTTCCGCCGGTTATTCTGTCGGTGTGGCCACCACTACCAAGACCCGTCGTCGCTGGTTCGGCGCCGTCTGTTTGGTTTCCGCGATCCTCATGCTGGTTGCGGGCGAAACCATCCTGCACGAACGACTGTCCGGCGTTGGGCTGATCGTTTACTGGTTGGGCTGTCTGGTACTGACGGCGCTCGCGGCAATGACGGCGCTGGTGGACGCGGCGCGCGTGCGGGAGGAGCAACGGCAGGAACAACGCGCGCTGATCGAAAATACTCTCCGTCAAATCGAGCAGGAAAAGCGTTCGCGCGAGAACACAGTGGATTGAGATTTGAGCCGAAGCACGAAACCGCCCACCAACACGCGGCGCGTGGAGCGCAGGCCAGCGAAGCGCTTCGGCTGGTCGCCGGCTAACGGCCCGGCCACGCGGCCAGTTCTTGCCGCAACCGCTCCAACGGCAGTCCCACCACGTTGCTGTACGAGCCGGCAATTTCCGCCACGATGCGTTCTCCGTGTTCCTGGATGGCGTAGGCGCCGGCTTTATCCAGCGGATTGATCAACGCCAGGTATTCCTTGATTTGCTTGGCGGTGAGCGGGTGAAAGGTCACGTCCGTCCACCCGGCGAAGACCCGTTGCCGATGTTCCCGCAGTTGCAACAGGCACACGCCCGTAATGACGGCGTGGGTCTTGCCCTGCAACTCGCCCAACATACGCGCGGCCACGGTGAGATCAGTTGGCTTCCCGAACAACTTTCCTTCCCGGTCCAGATACACCAGCGTGTCCGCGCCCAGCACGAGGGCGTCGGGAAACCGCTTCGCCACCGCGCGGGCCTTGCGGTAGGCGTTGACCTGCGCCATCTCCCAGGCGGTGAGTTGTTCATCGTGGATTTCGGCGGCCGTGCCGGGCACCACCTCGAAGTCGGCCACCAGTTGCCGGAGCAGTTCCGCGCGCCGGGGTGAAGCCGAGGCCAGAATCAGGGGATTTTTTTTCATGGTCTTCCCAGTGACTCCAGCTTAACCATTCGGTCCGGCTAAAACAAACATTCTTGTTTTCCCGGCCCGACCGGCTTAATCATGCCCACAGGATTCAGCGCATGAACACATCCATCTGGAAACGGCTCACGGTCACGCTGGCCATCTCCATCGCCTCCCTGCTGCTGGCCAGTGGCTTGGCCTGGTGGATCGAGCGCACCCGCTCGGACGGCCAGCAGTTGAGCGATCAATTGAATCTGGAGCTTAATCGTATCCGCTACGATGCCACTCAGATCAGCGACATGTTGCGGGCGTTGCTGCTCGACCCGCAAGGTCCGCGCGAACCGGAAGAGCGTAAACGCGTGGCCGCCGCGCTCGGTGATCTCAAGGACGCCCTGGACTACCTGGAAAAGAAATACGCCAAGGATCCCCGGGTTGCCCGCCCGATCAAGAGCTTGCAGGAGTTTCGCGGTCTGACTCTGGATTTGCACGTTGCCAAAACCCTTGACGGCGTCACCACCAACCCGGCCCAGGCGCGGGAAGCCTACGTCAAGGCCGACCCCGCCGTGGCGCTGCAACGGGATAAATTGATCAACGATTTGAGCCGGGCCTTTGAGGACATCCGCAAGGAAAGCGACATCCGTTCGCAGTCCACCGCCATCACCGGTTCGGTGGGCATGATCGTCGTGCTGATCTTTGCCTGGTGGGCCATTCGCTCGGCGTCCACCGCCGTCACGCTGCCGCTCAACCAACTGGTCGGCGTGATCGAGCGAATGCGCAACGGCGACTTCACCCAGCGCGTGAACCTGGAACGCCAGGACGAGTTTGGCGTCCTCGGCGATGGGTTGAACCGGCTGGCGGATGATCTCTCCGTGCTTGTCGGCCAGGTCCAGCGCTCGGGAGTGCAGGTCAACATCACGGCCACGGAGATTTCCGCCACGGCCAAGGAGCAGCAAAGCACCACGACGGAAATCGCCGCCACCACGGCCGAGATTGGCGCGACTTCCAAGCAAATTTCCGCCACCTCGCACGAACTGGACAAGACCATGCACGAAGTCGGCGAGGTGGCGCAGGACACCGCCGAACTGGCCAGCAGCGGGCAAACCGGCATTGCGCGGATGGAAAACACCATGCGCCAGATCATGGACGCCTCCGGCTCGATCTCCGGCAAACTGGCCGTGCTCAACGAAAAGACCGGCAACATCAACACCGTGGTCACCACCATCACCAAGGTGGCCGACCAGACGAATCTGCTGTCCCTCAACGCCGCCATCGAAGCGGAAAAGGCCGGCGAGTATGGACTGGGATTTGCCGTGGTCGCGATGGAGATCCGGCGTCTGGCCGACCAGACCGCCGTGGCCACCTACGACATCGAGCGCATGGTCAAGGAAATGCAATCGGCAGTTTCCGCCGGAGTCATGGGCATGGACAAATTTTCCGAGGAAGTGCGGCGCGGGGTGGAGGAAATCCGCCAGGTCAGCACGCACCTGGCGCAGATCATCCACCAGGTGCAAACCCTCACGCCGCGCTTTGCCACCGTAAGCGAAGGCATGCACGCGCAATCCACCGGGGCCCAGCAGATCAGCGAAACGCTCACGCAGTTGAGCGAAGCGGCGCATCAGACGGCCGATTCCCTCCGCCAGTCCAACCTGGCCATCGAACAATTGAACGAAGCCGCGCGCGGACTCCAAACCAGCGTGGCGCGCTTCAAGCTGGAGGCCAGGTGAGGCGCGAACATGAAGCCCGTCGCACGTAGTTTGAAGCACTGGAAATCCCGCCATCGCGCGCGGCGCGAGCAGCCGCCAACCCGCCGCCCGCCCGCTTCAGCGTCCTGACCATGCTCTTCGTGCTCTTCCATCTTGGCCCGGATCGCTACGCACTGGAAGCCAGCCGCGTCGTCGAGGTCGTGCCATTGCTCGCCCTGAAACGATTGCCGCAAGCGCCGCGCGGCATGGCGGGCATGTTCATCTACCGTGGCCGGCCGGTGCCGGCGCTGGATTTGTGCGAACTCACCGTGAACCGGTCCGCCATCGAACATCTCAGCACCCGGATCATCATCGTCAACCACAGCGACCCGCCGGAACCGGTGCGACTGATCGGCCTGATTGCCGAACGGGTCACCGAAACCATCCGGCGCGAGCCAAAAGACCTCGTGGACGCCGCCGTCCAGTTCCCGGCCGCGCCATTTCTGGGCCCGGTGTTGATGGATGACCGGGGCATGATTCAATTGATCACGACGCAGAAATTGGTGCGCGAGGAACTGCGCGAACTCCTGTTCCACCCCATCCCGGAGGCCGAACATGCACCGCATTGAAGCGCTGCTCCGAAAGGAAATCGGCCTCGACGCCGCGTCCATCGGTTCGTCGCTCATCGAACGGACCGTCCGGCTGCGCATGCAAAAGCACGGGCTGAAAAGAATCGAAGCCTACCGCGACCACCTCGCGTCCTCGCCCGAAGAACTCCGGGAGTTGATCGAGGCGGTCGTGGTCACCGAAACCTGGTTTTTCCGCGACCGTGAACCGTTCCTCGCCTTCACGCAACTGACCGTCAATGGCTGGCTGCCGCGTCACGCCCAAGGCGGGGTGCGCGTATTGAGCGTTCCCTGCTCCTCCGGCGAAGAGCCGTACTCGCTGGCCATGGCGTTGCTCGATGCCGGTCTGTCCGACACGCGGTTCGCAATTGATGCGGTGGATATTTCAGCCAACGCCCTCGCTCGGGCCGAGCGCGCCGTCTATGGAAAAAACTCCTTCCGCGGTCGGGACCTCGCCTTCCGGGATCGCTTTTTCCAATCCACCCCGACCGGCTATGCCTTGCATCCAACCGTCCGCCGCGCGGTGCGCTTTCGACGAGACAACATTCTCGATGCTGGTTTCCTGGCCGGCAGCGCACCGTACGATTTTATTTTCTGCCGCAACCTGCTGATCTATTTCGACCGCGCAACGCAGCTCGCCACCCTCAGCAAACTTCGCCGTCTTCTGGCCGACGACGGCGTATTGTTCGTCGGCCCGGCGGAAATGCCACTCGCCACGGAAGGTGGTTTTACCAGCGCCAATCTTCCGTTGGCCTTTGCCTGTCGCAAAAATGGCGGCGACACCATGCCGGCTGCGGCCCGCAAGAACGTGCATCCCTTCGCAACGGAAACAAACGGGAGTCATGGCGCGGCAGCACGCGGCAAGAATATGGTTTTATCGGCTGCGCCTTCTCCGTCCACAGCGGCGCCCGCACGGCCCCGCGTACCCATGATCGCCGCTCCGGACACGGCGGCCTCGGCGTTGGAACTAGCCCGCCACCATGCTGACACCGGGCGACTGGCCGAGGCCGTGGCCGTTTGCGAAGCGCATCTCGCCCAGACCGGCCCTTCGGCTGAAGCCTATTATCTGCTCGGCCTGGTCAAGGATGCGAGCGACGATCCGGCGGCGATCAATTATTACCGCAAAGCCCTGTATCTCGAACCGAACCATTACGAGACGCTGATCCACCTCGCCCTTTGGCTGGAAAAATCCGGCGACCCGAACAGCGCCCGCCCCTATCGGCGGCGTGCCGAACGCGCCCAACCATTGAAGTGAGAACTTGGCCGCAATGAAAGTTGTTCGACCATCCACCGAGGTCAGGCTCGAGTCCACCGTCCACGTCGAGGGCCCGGGGCTCCAGCCGGCAGACTCCGATCATCCCGCCGGCTGCTGGAGCACGATCGGCGTGGAGGGCAACCACACCTGTCCGGAACTGCTGCGCCACATTCATTGCCACAACTGCCCGGTCTTTTCCGCCGCCGCCACCCAGTTCCTCGACCGACCCGGCCCGCCGGAATATCGTCGCGAGTGGACGGCACATTTCGCCCGCGAAACCAAACTGGCGGCGCCGCCCAAAACCTCGGCGGTGATTTTCCGGATCGGTCCTGAGTGGCTGGCCCTGCCGACACAAGCCTTCCAAGAAGTCGCCGAAGGCCTTCGGACCAAGACCTACGGCCCCGACGCCGGGCTCCGGACCCGCGATCCGGGATCCTCCACAACTGGTTTCAAACTCCACACTCTGCCGCATCGGCGCAACGGCCTGGTGCTTGGACTGGTCAACGTGCGCGGCGAACTCCTCCTCTGCGCCTCGCTCGGTCGGCTGCTCGGCCTGGAGGTCGGCGCTGAGTCCACCGTCCGCAGCCCACAAGCAAGTGTCAGCCCAGCCGGCAACCCGGCGCGACAAAGCGTGGAGACACAAAGCCCCGGACCCGGGACTCCGGCTGCGGGACGATTGCGTTTCGATCGTTTGCTGGTGGCGGACTGGGACGGACAGCGCTTCGCCTTTCCCGTGGATGAGGTTCACGGAGTGCATCGTTTTCATTCCGAAGATTTGCACGAACCTCCGGCCACGGTCGCCACCCGCTCCGCCGGTGGTCCGCGCCACTCACAGGGGGTTTTCCCCTGGCGGCAGTTCAGTGTCGGTTTCCTTGATCCCGATTCCCTGTTCGCTTCGCTGAGTGAAAACCTTAACGTCGCGCCCCGCGAATTGCCCAACCCCGCCCCGCGATGAAACGCCGCGTCACTCCGAAGCCGCAGGATCCAGGCAGCTTGTCCATGCCGGAGCTCTTTCGCGTGGAAGCCCAGAACCAGACCGCGATCCTCACGAAAGGTCTGCTCGAACTGGAACGCGCCCCGGCCTCGGCGGAACAACTGGAAATCCTGATGCGCGCCGCCCATTCGCTCAAAGGGGCGGCGCGCATTGTCAACCTCGCCGCCGTCGTCGAAGTGGCCCACGCGATGGAAGATTGCTTTGTCGCAGCCCAACAAGGTCGCCTGAACCTGGGCCGGCAGCACATTGACAGTCTCCTGCGTGGAGTGGACTGGCTCACGGAAATCTCCAGCACGGTGTCACCGACAGGGGGTGAAGGATCAAGTTCTGACGCCGCGACGTATGCGGCGGGCGAATCTCCACGCCGCGCGGAGCTTGCGGCGTGGCTCAACGGGCTGCGACAGCTTATCAACGTCAGCCCGGATCCTGAGCTGCCAGGCCCGCCGTCCATCGCACCAAATCTCGCACCTGAAATCTCACGTCGGGACGCGGCACTTCGGACAGTGGAGGTGGAACAGAAACATTCCGAAGTCCGGCTCACGGCGGAGAATCTCAACCGTCTGCTCGCGCTCGCCGGCGAATCACTCGTCGAATCCCGCTGGTTGCGCCCCTTCGCGGAATCCCTCCAACGACTCAAACGGATGCAATCGGACTTGGAGCGCACACTCGACGACTTGCGCCAGTCGGCTGACCTGGAAAACCTGCCCGCGCTGACGCGCGTCCGATTCAGCGAACTTTTCCAGCAGGCGAGCGAGGGACGTAATTTTTTGAACGACCGGCTGGAGGAACTGGATTTGTACGATCGCCGGGCGGCCAACCTGTCGAACCGGCTTTACCTGGAAGTGCTGCGAACCCGGATGCGGCCGTTTAGCGACGGCGTGCAACGATTTCCGCGCATGGTGCGCGACCTGGCCCGCACGCTGGGCAAGCAGGTGCGCCTGGAGATTGTGGGCGAGACGACGCAGGTGGACCGCGACATTCTCGACCGACTGGAAGCTCCGCTCGCCCATTTGCTGCGCAACGCGGTGGATCACGGTTGTGAAACGCCCGACGAACGCGAGCGGCAGGGAAAGCCGCCCGAAGGCGTCATCCGCTTGGAAGCCCGGCACAGCGCCGGGATGTTGCAGGTGGTGGTGGCGGACGACGGCGCCGGGCTGGAGCCAAGCCGGGTCCGGCGGGCCGTCGTGGATCGCGAGTTAACCACTCCGGCCATCGTGGACAAACTGAACGAGAGCGAGCTGCTGCAATTTCTATTTCTGCCGGGATTCACCCTCAAAGGCACAGTCACGGAAATTTCCGGTCGCGGCGTTGGACTGGACGTGGTGCAGGACATGGTCCGCAGCGTCCGCGGTACAGTGCGCGTGACGACTCAACCCGGACGTGGGATGCGCTTCCAACTGCAACTGCCGCTGACGTTGTCCGTGTTGCGCACGCTGCTGGTCGAAGTCGGCGGCGAGCCATACGCGTTTCCGCTCGCGCAGATTTCCAGCACCCTCAAGCTGGCGCAGGACCGGATCGAAACCCTCGAAGGCCGGCCGCATTTTCGGGCTGGAGATCAACACGTCGGACTGCTGGCCGCGCATCAGGTGTTCGACTGCCCGGGCGGGCGCCGGACGGAACCGGAGTTGCCCATCGTCGTCCTCGGAGAACGCAACCAACGCTACGGTTTGTTGGTGGACCGTTTCCTGGGTGAACGGGAACTCGTGGTGCAACCGCTCGACCCGCGACTCGGCAAGGTCAAGGACATCAGCGCGGCAGCCCTGATGGAAGACGGTGCGCCCGTGCTCATCGTGGACGTGGATGACCTGATCCGCTCCATCGAAAAATTGGTCACCGCCGGCGAACTGGCCGGAGTGGGGCGCAGCGCACTGGAAGCCGGACAGCGCCGGCGCAAACGTGTGCTGGTGGTGGACGATTCGCTCACCGTGCGCGAGCTTGAGCGCAAACTGCTGGCGGGCGCCGGTTATCTCACCGACGTGGCGGTGGACGGCATGGACGCCTGGAACGCCGTGCGCGCCGGCAGCTATGATCTGGTGATCACCGACGTGGACATGCCGCGAATGGATGGAATCGAGTTGGCCGCGCTGATCAAACAGGACGCGCAGTTCAAATCGGTGCCGGTGATGATCGT
The DNA here is from genome assembly GCA_964561105.1 of uncultured Bifidobacterium sp. Lineage (GTDB taxonomy): Bacteria > Verrucomicrobiota > Verrucomicrobiia > Limisphaerales > JADLHS01 > JADLHS01. Next base: position 20,540 of record CAZLOH010000007.1, read on the forward strand.
CTCCTACAAAGACCGGGAAGCCGACCGGCTGCGCGGGCTGGAGGCCGGAGCGGATTATTATTTGACGAAAGGCAGCTTTCACGATGAAACCCTCCTCGAAGCGGTGCGCGACTTGATCGGTGAACCTGGCCTATGAGAATCGCCATCGTCAACGATGTGCTCCTCGCGGTCGAAGCATTGCGCCGGACCATCGTCCGCGCGGGCCAGCATGAAATCGCCTGGATTGCGCACGACGGCGCGGAAGCCGTCGCCCGCTGCCGGCGCGACCGGCCGGACTTGATCCTGATGGACCTGTTCATGCCACGGATGGATGGTGTGGAGGCCACGCGCCGGATCATGGTCGAAACGCCGTGCGCCATCGTCGTCGCCACGGCTCAGGTGGGCGACCACACGGGTAAAGTTTTTGAAGCCATGGGCGCCGGCGCGCTGGACGCCGTGGGCATCCCGGCGTTCACCGATGCGGATTCACCGGCGGGCGCGAAAGAGTTGCTCGCCAAGATCGCCACCATCAACCGCATCGTCGGCAAGCCCGCCGCAAAAAAACCGGCCACCAACATTGCGAGCACGGCCGCGCATCCGGCGTCGGAGCGGCGGCCCTGTTTGGTGGCAATTGGGTCTTCCGCCGGCGGGCCCGCGGCATTGACCACGCTGCTGGCGGGTCTGCCCGCTGATTTTCCCGCCGCGGTCGTGATCATTCAACATGTGGACGAGCAATTCACGGAAGGTTTGACGGCGTGGTTCGCCACGCACACGAAACTGAAAGTGGGCATCGCCAAACCGGGCGATCAACTCAGGCCCGGCGTGGTGTATCTGGCGGGACGCGATCGGCATTTGATTTTGACCGAGGCAAATCAGCTGGATTACGTGGCACAACCGGCGGATTCCTCGTATTGCCCTTCGGTGGATGTATTTTTCAAAAGCCTGGCGCGACACTGGCCTGGTCGAGCCATCGGCGTGCTGCTGACCGGCATGGGGCGCGATGGGGCGGAAGGCTTGAAAGCCTTGCGTGAGGCCGGGCATCACACCATCGCCCAGGATAAACGAACCAGCGCCGTCTATGGCATGCCCAAGGCGGCAATGGAACTGGATGCGGCCAGTGAGATTTTGGCCTTGGACAAGATCGCACCGCGACTCGTCAGTCAGGTTCTACTGCCCGGCGCCAAACACGCATGACGTGGTAGTAGCACGGAGCGCGACTGTGCTGAAAGTCAGTCGCAGCAGCGTCGCCTGAAACAGTGATGTGAGTAATTCGACCAGCTTCCTCTTGGCTATGTTGCTACGACTGGTCTGCGATACAGCCGCGCAGCTTCCGGTTCGGGGGCAGTGTCAAGCTGCGGCCGGAGTCAGGTGACTTTGCGCTTTGGACTTCCGGTGTTTGGCTTTAGACTGCCGACATGGCCGATGATCGCCCCAACTTGAACCTGCCCCACGAAGGCGACCCGCCTCCCGCGCAGGCCGCCGAGTATCACGTGATGGTGTTGCTGGTGGACGATCAAGCCATGGTTTGCGAAGCCATCCGGCGGGCGCTGGCCAGCGAACCCGACATTGATTTCCATTATTGCGCCGATGCGCGCGAGGCGATGGCCGTCGCCACCCAGATCCGACCGACAGTCATTTTGCAGGACCTGGTGATGCCCGGGATTGACGGATTGACGCTCGTCAACCAGTTCCGCGCCAACCCGGCGCTGCGCGAGATTCCCATCATCGTGCTTTCGACAAACGAAAACCCACAGGTCAAAGGCCAGGCCTTCGCGCTCGGGGCGAACGATTACCTGGTCAAGCTGCCTGACCGCATCGAACTGATTGCGCGCATTCGCTATCATTCGCGCGCCTATCTCAACCAGTTGCAACGCGACGCCGCGTACCGGGCGCTGCGCGAGAGCCAGCAGCAACTCATCAACGGCAACGCGCAGTTGATTGCGCTCAACCAAAAACTCGAGGAGGCCACCCTGGCCAAATCGGCGTTTCTGGCGAACATGAGCCACGAGATCCGCACGCCGATGAACGGCGTCATCGGCATGATCGAGCTGTTGTTTGACACCGACCTCACCGACGAACAGCGCGAATACGTCGAAGGTGTGCGCGGCAGCGCCGATGCGTTGTTGACGATCATCAATGACATTCTGGACTTCTCCAAGATCGAGGCGGGCAAGCTGGAACTGGAGCATCATCCGTTCGAGTTGCACACATGTCTGGAGGAAGCGCTGGAGTTGCTCGCGCCCAAGGCAACGGAGAAAAAACTGGACCTGGCATACAGCGTGGAAGATTCCATCCCCAAAATTCTGGTAAGCGATGTGATCCGGTTGCGGCAAATTCTCGTGAATCTCGTGGGCAACGCGGTGAAATTCACACCCGAAGGCGAAGTGGTGGTGGAAGTGACGCCGGCGGCGCATGGGCATCGAATGATCGAACCGGGTCACGAACACGGCACGGAATATCACGGGCATCCGGAGCAATGGTTGTTGCACTTCAGCGTGCGCGACACCGGGATCGGCATCCCGCTGGACAAGCAGCATCGGCTGTTCAAATCGTTCCAGCAGGTGGATGCCTCGACCACGCGCCATTTCGGAGGCACCGGTTTGGGACTGGCGATCAGCAAGCGGTTGGTCGAACTGTTGGGCGGGCGCATCTGGGTGGACAGTGATGCCGGCAAAGGAGCGACGTTTCACTTCACGATCCTGGTGCGTGGAGCGGCGGCGGCGGCCCCGCCCGCCTGGCAATCGCCACAAACGCAGTTGGCCGGCAAACGCGTGCTGTTGGTGGAAGATGGGGAATCCAACCGGCGGTTTGTGCAACACCGTTTGGCGCAGTGGGGGTTGGAGGTGGTGACCGCAACGTCGCCGTCCGACGCCCTGGCACGATGGGAACAAGAGGGGCCGTTTGATGTGGCGATTGTGGACGTGCAGTTGGGAGAAGGCGGTGCCGCGGGAACTTCTGCCGGCGGCCAGAAAGCAGGCAATCGGGCGCCGGCGGCTGACTTGACGGCTGGACTGGCGTTGGGGCGGCGGCTGCGCGAGTGGGAAAAACAGCGACCAGAAACCGGCGGCCAGAAATCAGCCTCAGGCATTCCGGTTCCCGCACTCGGGCCTCCGACCTCCGGTTTGCCGCTGTTATTTTTGTCGTCTGTGCGGATGCGGGCCGATGACTTTCGGGCGGCCGGCGTGACCGGCGCCGGGTATGCCGCCAAACCGGTGCGACCGGGTCAGTTGTTGGAAGGATTATGCCGGGTGCTGGGCGTGCGGGTGGCTCGAGATAAGCGCCCGCCGATTTCTCCGGGTTTGGATTCGGATTTTGCACGCCGATTGCCGCTGCGCGTGTTGTTGGCGGACGACAATCCCATCAATCAAAAAGTGGGAGCCAGCGTTTTGCAGAAGCTGGGGTATCAGACGGAGGTCGCGGCCGATGGCATCGAAGTGATCAAGGCTTTGGAAAGCAAGGCCTTTGATGTGTTGTTTCTGGATGTGCAGATGCCGGGGATGGACGGGCTGGAGTGCGCGCGGGAGATTTGCCATCGGTGGACCCGCGATAAGCGACCGGTGATCATTGCCATGACTGGCAATGCGTTGTTGGGGGACCGGGAAAAATGTCTGGCGGCGGGAATGGACGACTACATCTCGAAGCCGGTGCGCAGTGGCGAATTGCAGGCGACGTTGGAACGGTGGGGGCCGACCAAACGGCACAAACATGACACGTCGTATTTTATGCGGCATCCGCAGTCGCTCTCACCGGGGTTGCTGGACGAGGCGGTGCTGGCGGATTTGCGGGAGATGCCGCCCTCCGACGGCGTAAGCATGTTGCAGGAGTTGATTGATTTGTTTTTGGAGAGCGCACCGGGAAGGGTGACGCAGATTGTGCAGTCGGCCGAGGATGCGCGCCAACTGGCGTTTCATGCGCACGCGCTCAAGAGCATGGCATTGAATCTGGGCTGTCAGCGGGTGGTGGAACTGGCGCAACGCCTGGAAGAACTCGGCAATTCGGGAAAAGTCACCGGTGCGATGCGACTGATACAGGAATTGGAGGCCGTGTTCACCCAGACCAAGGTGCAGTTGCTCGTGCTGCGAGAAAAGGAATCACTCCCGCCGAAACCGGAGAGTTGAAGGCCGGAGCTGGACGGCGACTCATTCCGAATTGGCGGCGAGCTGTTCGCTGAGTATCCTCGGCGCATGTTGATCCGCCCCCGACATCTCTCTCCCGGCGATACGCTCGGTATCATCGCTCCGGCCAGCGCTCCGCCCGATCCCCAAGCCACGGATCGCGGCGTCGCCGCGCTGGAACGGTTGGGGTTCCGCGTGAAGCTGGCGCCGAACGCCCGGAAACGACTCGGCTACCTTGCCGGGAACGACCGCGATCGGGCGCGCGATGTGATGGGGATGTTTACCGACCGCAAGGTGAACGCCATACTTTGCGTGCGCGGGGGCTACGGCACGGCCCGGTTGTTGTCCCGCCTCGACTACGACGTGATCCGCGCGCACCCCAAAATCTTCGTCGGTTACAGCGACATCACGGCCTTGCATTGCGCTTTTCTGACGAAAGCGAATTTGATTTCGTTTCACGGGCCGATGTTGAACTCGGATTTTGCCAAGGCCGACCGGCCCGACTTCACGCTGCAAAGTTTTCTGCGGACGCTGGAATCACCGGACGCCCAACAACCGAAGCACGGACTCACGGCCAAGCCTGGCGCTCCCTTCCCGCGCGGCATCTCGATTGGTTATCGGAAACGAACGATCACGGTACTCCGACGGGGTGTTGCGGAAGGCCGGCTCATCGGCGGGAATCTGGCGCTGCTTTGCACGACAATCGGGACTCCGTGGCAGCCCTCGTTTCGGAAATGTATTCTATTCTTCGAGGACGTGGGCGAGTCGCCGTATCGGTTCGATCGGATGCTGACGTATCTGCTGAATTGCGGCCTGCTTCAACAGGTCGCCGGCATCGCGATTGGATTGAACCACAACTGCGACGACCCGCGCGCCAAGTCGGCAGGTGAGTATCGCCAGACGCTGACCGACGTGTTGTTGGAACGGTTGCGGCCACTGAATGTTCCGATCGTGGCTGGGCTGCCATTCGGGCATACGCCACATAACGCAACCCTGCCCGTCGGCGGGCGGGCCAGATTGGATGCGGCAGCCGGTGAATTGTTCCTCACCGAACCGGCGGTCAGTTGAATAGGAAGTCCAAAGACTGGAGTCCAATGTCTCGACGCATGACTCATGAACTTGAATTTACCCCCGACTGCGGCGTGAAAGTTGCGTTAGTTTTAAGGATTCGGATTCAGCCATTCTCTTTGGGCGAGGAACAATTTGCCCGGAGGTGATGAAAAATGGTTGTGACGACTTGACACAATCGCGTAACATGGTGGAGTTTAAGCGGCAATAATCATAAACGGCTCATTCGCCGACGTGGGTTAATTTTGGTGATGGACAACGACAAGTTACAACCGCAACGATTCGAGTTGAAGTATCTGGTAACAGAGGAGGTCGCTCTCGCGATGCGTGACTTTGTGCAGGGGTATCTCGTGCCCGACGAGTTTGCGGCCAAGAGCGCCAATTATTCCTACCCGAACCACAGCCTGTATCTGGATTCCGACGACTTGCAGTTGTATTGGGACGTCATCAACGGCAACAAGAACCGGCACAAGCTGCGCCTGCGCTACTATGACGACAACCCAGCCGCCCCGGTCTTTTTTGAAATCAAACGCCGGTCAGACAACGCGATTTTGAAAGAGCGTGGCGCGGTGCGGCGTGAAGCGGTAGCCACCCTGCTCGCCGGCCAGCTCCCGGATCCGAGCCACCTGGTCAAGAATCATCCCAAACAGTTCTCGGCGCTGCAAAACTTCTGCTTTTTGATGCATGAGAGCGGGGCCAAACCCAAGACCCACGTCTATTACCAGCGCGAAGCCTGGATGAGCGCCCAGGACAATTCCGTGCGGGTCACGTTTGACCGGCACGTGTGCAGTGTGTCCCACCCCGAACCCGTGATCACCACCCGCATGGAAAATCCCGTGATGCCGTGGGGGTCGCTGGTCATCCTCGAGTTGAAATTCACCACCCGCTTCCCCAACTGGTTTTTTGAAATGGTGCGCCTGTTCAATGCGATGCAGTGCGGCGTAGCCAAGTATGCCGAAGGCGTGGCCCAACTCGGCGAGGAACGGCTCAACCCGCTGTTTCACCTTCCTGAACACGCCGACCGGGTGGAGAAATTTCTCCGCGAACATCGCCAACCGCACGGCAGCGCCACTCTGAATCCCGTCGAAAAGACCAAACTGGCATGGACGACCTCCTAAGCTCATTTTTCAGCGCGGACTATTCCGCCCAACCAGTCAACATTCCGGCCTTGTTGCTGGGATTGTGCCTGGCCTTTTTGGGCGGCATGGCCATTTCCGTCACCTACATGGTCACGCATCGCGGACTCTCGTATTCCCGCGCGTTCGTCAACGCCCTGGTCATCATTCCCATGGTGGTCACCGTGGTGATGATGGTCCTGAACAACAACCTCGTCACCGCCTTCGGCTTGATGGCCGTCTTCGCCATCGTGCGCTTCCGCAATGTGCTGCGGGACACGCTCGATACGAGTTATGTCCTCTGCGTGCTCGTTGTGGGCATGGCCTGCGGGACCCAGCGCTTCTCGCTCGCGGTCATCGCCACCGCCACGCTGATCGCGGTCATGTTCTTCCTTTGGTACACCGCCTTCGGCAGCCGGCATCGTTATGATGTCATCGTCAATCTACACTGGGCTCGTCCGCTGGCCGAACTGGGTTTCATGAGCCGTGTCTTGCAACGCCATAGTCGCACGTTGCACTGCGCCAGCCAGCGTTCGAGCGAAGTGGACGCCGGCACGGATCTTTCCTATCGCCTGTTGTTGCGCGACCCGGAACGCACGGACGACCTGTTGAATGAGTTGCGCGCCGTCGCCGGTGTCACACGCGTTACCAGTTTGAAAGCCCAGGAGGAATCTGAGTTATGACGCCAGACCCACTCCCACCCATTTCCAGCCCGCCGGAACATCACTGGCGCCAGTTTCGGGTCAACATCATTCCTGGTCTGACCTTTGTCGCCGTGTTGGCCGTCACCGTCTGGTTGTGGGGAAAGAATCTCGCCAATCCCATGGTCACGGGTCAGGCCGAATCCGAATTCGCCCTGGTGACCAGCCCGACCCCTGGCCGGCTCGCGCAACTCAAGGTGACACTCTTTCAGGACGTCAAGGCCGGGGATGTGGTGGCGGTGGTTTCACCCCTGGAGCCACTGGTACTGAGCAATACCATTGCGGTCGCGCGCGCCGAGATGAATTTGATCCGCGTGAATGCCGGGCTGGAATCCGGCGACCGGATCCGGCTGGCCGACTTCAAATTGAGCTGGATGATTCAACGAGCCGAACTGGTTTCAGTGCAAGCGCAACTGAGTTGGGCCAAATCGGAGCATGAGCGCGTCCGCCAGTTGGTGGCGGATAAAATTCTCAGTCCGTCCTCATTGGAAACCGCCGAACGCGACCACAACCAGTTTGAGCGGGAAGTCGCAGAACGCGAGCAAGCCGTGGCCGCCGCCGAGCAAGCCTATCGCGCGCTCGATCCCGCCAGCGCGGACCGCGAGTCTCCGGCCCTCACGTCGGCCATGGCCGTAGCCGAACAAAACTTGAACCTGGCCGAAGCGCAGTTGCAACCGGTCATCATCACCGCCCCCATCAGTGGACGCATCAGCAAGCTGGATATTTTGCCGGGTGCCGCTGTCGCCGAAGGCGCGCCGATTGTCACTATTGTCAATCCCAAGCCGGATCGGATTCTGGGTTATTTGAGTCAACCATTGCGCATCGAACCCAGGATCGGAATGCGGGCTGAGATTCGCAGCCGCGGGTTGGTGCGCCGGGTGGGTGAAGCGCAAGTCACGCAAATCGGCCCGGACATCGAGACCTTCGACGCGCCACTGCGGATCCGCGGCATGGGGGTCGCGCAGGAACGCGGCCTGCCCATCCTGATGAGCGTCCCCGCCAACCTGAACATCCGCCCCGGCGAAATCGTGGACATCCGGCTGCTGGTCAACTGAACCTTCAGCCTTGCGTTTGCCTCTCCACCCGAGGTCTGGCTCTCTGCCCCTTCGCTGCCGCGTCACGGTTGTTGCGGAGTGACCAACCGGTAGAGCCGATCGGGAGCCGCGCTCGTCGTATTCGTCAGCCAAAGCGTCCGGTTGACGCCGACCGCTCCGACGTCCTGCCATTTCTGCCAGCCGCCGATTCCGTTGGCCGGTTGAAATTGGATGGTGTAACTCCGGTTGGAAACCGCCGTGAACGCAAACACCAGGTTCATTCCATCGCGCAATACCGAATCAAACCGCAGCGCGCTCGCGGCGTTGGTCGGACTCGTGCCCGCCCAGTACTCCTGGAGGTTGGTCATTCCGTCCTGATCCGGATCGGCATTGGCATCATTGACGGATGGATTCGTGCCATTGGCGGATTCCCAAGCGTCCGGCATGCCATCACCGTCCGTATCACCACCGGATAAAGTCAAGGTGGCGACACGACTGGTCGCAACGCCGACCGCGTTCGACACGATCACGAAATAATCGCCCGCGTTGCCGGCCTGCGCATTGATGATTGTCAGCGAGTTGGTCGTGCTCGATTGGAGCACATTATTAAAATACCAGCGGTACGCCAGCGGCGCGCTGCCGCTCGCGGTGACGGCGAACGTCGCATTGTTCCCGGTCGCCACAGTGACATTGGTCGGCTGACTCAGCAACGCCGGGCCGAGATTGTATCCCAACAACGACAGTCGCAGATCAAAAGCGCTGTCACTGCTGCTCAGGCTGGACTGGTGCAGTTCAACCGCCAACAGGTTGGTGCCCGGAAGCATACCGGTCAGCGGCAAGGTAGCCGACCGCCAGGTGTTGCCTTGATCCGTGGCGTTGACGGCGAGTTGCGAATACGTCAACGGACCGGCCGGCAGGTTGTCACGGAGCAGGTCAGCCCCGTTGAGATACACCGCAATCCCATCGTCGCGTTGATACTCGAGCAGCAGATTGGTCATCCCATTCAGCGGCGGAACAACAAACTGGCGGCGGAAGTAATAGGTCGGGTATTTGTTGCCGCTGTTGCCACCGTAACTCAACACGGTGACGATCCCGGAGTTATTGTTGTTGTTGAAACCGAACTTGGCTGCGTTCGCAGGCCAGGAGCCGTCCGCGAAGCCGGGTTGCAACCAACCCGTGCTCTGGTCCACCCCGTTGTCGAGATAGCGCCAGGTGTCACTGGCCGGAATCAACACCGGATTGCTGACCACCGCTTGCACGAACACATTGACGGAAGCCACCGAGCTTGCCTGCCCTTGCGCATCGTAAGCCACGGCGGAGATGGTGTGGTAGCCGGGCGGATTGGCCGTCCAGTTCATCTGAAAAGGCGCGTTGACCCCGCCCAGCGAGACGCCATCCACGGAAAAATTCACCAAGGCCGCATAGCCACTCCCGCTCAAAGCATTGGCCGACAAATTCACCGGGTTGCCGGCGAGAACGATCGCGCCATTGGCCGGCGAGACAATCGTGACTTCCGGCGGCGGGGCGACGACCGTGAGAGTCACATTGCTGGAGACACCGATCGCGCCCAGGTTGTCGGTGGCGCGCGCCCGCAATTGATACGTTCCCGAGGAAACGCCCATCCAGTTAAAGTTCGTGGACGAGCTGGTCCATTGGCCAATCACCACATCATTGGCCAGCAACTGGACTTGCGCCACGGCTCCGCCGGCATCGCTTGCCGCGACGGACACCAGCACATTGGACGAACTGATGACACTGCCAGTGGCTGGCGAAAGGATCGAAACCACCGGCGCGACATTCGGCACGGTGGCGCGCCCGACGCTGGTGCCAGCGGCAAACCAGTTGGTCGGATCGTTGCCGAAACCGGCGTTGTTGACGCGTTGCAGGGAATTGCCGATGCCGTCGGCGCCGACCGGCCACGGCGCGACATCCTGGTAGGCCACCTTGTCAATCATGATGAACGGAACGAAACCGGTCGCCGGGTCCGGCGTGTCGGGCTGCTTCAACTCGATGGTCTCGGTGGAATTGTCGAGCTTGCCATTCCAGGGACCATAAACCGCGATGGTGTTCGACACCCCGTATTTGGCTCGGAAGGCCGCGAGTTGCGCCGTGTTGGTGGGGCTGAATCCCACGACCAGCAACCGCGCGCCCGCCGCCAGAACCTGGTTGGTCGGGAAATCAAAATCCACGGCGTTGCGCAGCCGCCAGGTGTTCGTGGCGGCCCCGACGAAATACAGCGGCACGTTCGTGCCGGTGGTGTTTTGCAGTTCGATGAACTCGTTCAGATCGTCATCCGCCCCATTCGTGTCCGGCGGGTGATACATCAGCTCCGAAATCACAATCGGTCCCACACGCGGATAGGCGTTGTTGTTTCCCAACGTGATTGCGCTTTGCAACACGAACTGGACGTTCGTCTGGCTGTTGAGGTAGCGACCAAAACTAACGCCGTTGGGAGCTTCGCCAAACTCATAGCCCTGCACATAACCAGTCAGGTTGGTCGCCGCGTCCCCGGAGAAGAGGTAGGCGAATTCGCCATACTCGTTGAACCGGAATCCGCTCCCGCCGGCATTGAATTGGTTTTCATCGAACACGAGGTAGCCGCCCGCCGGAATCGTTGTGCCCGCCGGAATGCGATATTTCTTCGGAGCGTAGAAGTCGTCCGTGAGAAACCAACCGCCGATGTTCACGTTGGTGCCGGTCGGATTGTACAACTCCATCGAATCCAGCAGCGGCGGGTCGGTATGCGTCAGGACTTCGTTCACAATGATGGGCGCAATCGCCGACGGCGCCGGATCGGCAACGCCCGGCGATCCATTGAGCGAGCCGCTGGCGCGCCAGCTTGCCTTCTGGTCCCAGGTGTCCCACGGAGCGTTCGCGTCCACGATGACCAACGAGAACCCAAGCCCGTTCGTGATCGGATACCAACTGTTATTATAGGCGAATTCCAGGATCTTCTCGCCCACCGCGTCCTCGAGTCGCAATGTTTCGCCGCCGTTGTTGAGCGCGCCGCCAAATTGTCCCGCGATGGTGAAGCCACTGCCGTAACGCGCAGTGAACATGGCTTGATTGCGCACGAGCAATACGGTTTGCCCTGGTGACAGGCTGGTGACGGCGCTGCCCGTGAAGTTGAAATAAATCCCGTTCGTGAACCGCACGCCGTTCAGGTTCAGCGTCACACTGGCGGAGATGTTTTTGAGTTCCACATACTCGAACTGTTGCGCGTCGTTGGTCAGAGTGGTGAGGGGCGACGGATTGTACATGATTTCCGTGACCCGCAGATAGCGCTGGGCCGGGGACGGATTGCCGGCGTAGCTGTTGCTGGCGATGATCCCGCCGCTTGGATCACTCAACGTGAGCGACTCGCCCCAGGCGTTCAAGTGTCCTTCATACGGCCCGACCACGAACAATCCCTGCCCACCCCGCGGCCCGGTGGAGCGGTTGCGAAAAGTCCGCACGTTGGGCGAGACGTAAACCGAGCTGTTCGCCGGCACGACCGTGCCCTTCTGGAACTGGTAGTGGATTCCGCCGTCCAAGGTCCAATCCGAAATATCCACCGCGAAATTGTTGGCGTTGGACAGTTGGACATATTCCTCGTCTTGAATACCCGAGGCGGGATTGTAGTCCCACGACACGATGGAGAGGATGGCGTTGGTGGGTTGGGCCAGCGGGATACCGGCGTTCATGGTCTTGCTGATGCCAATCGGCAGGGCAGTATTGGTCACCGAGTGTTTGCCGTAAAAATGTCGTCGCCGGTTGTCCAGAAAATCCGTGAGCAGACTGTTGACGCCAGCGGTGAGATTGATACCCGGGTCGAAATTACATTGTCCGCCTTTCCCCGGCCAACCCCACCAGGCGCGATCCACCCCGGCCTCGACTGCAATCTGGTCCCGCCAGGCTACGACCTTCTGGTAGATGGGTGAATTGGTGGTGACCGTGCCCGGCGCGCCGACGTATTCGTCCAGCACCGTCCGCGTGCGCCGCAAAAACATCTCGCGCGTTTGCGGCACGCTGAAAATCACGTCATACAAGCGGTTCCAGCTTCCGCCGTTCAGGGGTTGCGCCTGCGAAGAGCCGTATAGCGGAAAACTCTTGATGTTGTCGTTTGTCACCTGGATGCCGCTGTAGGCGGGGTCATCCATAAAGGCCGCGCCCCAAGAGAGATTCATGTCGAACGGAATGATCCGCCAGAGGTTGTCGCCATCGTTGTCGTGATAGATGCTCATGTTGGCCCAGACGTCGTCGTTCTCGTGGGCAAAACGCGCGGCCACCATGTAGCTGATCACTTCCGGCAGGTCGAGCATGTCGAAGATGTTGAGTCGCCTCTGGTTGGTGGAAAGCGATTCCGAGATGGCGTTGGCCAGCGCCGTGTAATCCGAGTTCCCCTCCCAGGTGCGCGTTTTTTTCTCAAAACCTCCCGTGCTGAACTGGCTTGGTTGAATGGTTCCGGCCGCATTGTAGAGCGCGCCGTTGGGATCATATCCGAGTCGTTCCAACAATTCCTCGCCATGCACGTCATTGTGATTGGCCAGTTGATAGAACTGCCCGTTGAGTTGCAGCCGATACGGCGCGTAAAACGGTCCCGGCGCGCCTATCTCCTGGCAGAGCCAGAAACTCAATCCCTGCCGCATGTAGGTCGGATCCGGATAATCCGCCACGAAGGACGTCTTGCGCAGGGGTTCGCCTGACTCGCGATTCCGGAACAGGTGCTCCTTGTTGAATTCCAGCCGGTGCGACTTCTTGTTGTAGCCGGACGTGGAGTTACCACGCAGTTGCATCCCGATGTTGTCGTAGAATTCGCCGTCAAAATACAGCGACACGCGCCCGCCCGCTTGGGAGTCGGCGCCGGTCTGACTGGTCGTCGGTCCGGGCTGCAACACCGTGTTGGGCGCAAACAAATGCACCACGGGCAACGCGCTCGTAACATAGCCCGGATTCACCACCGTCCCGAAGTATTGCGCGGTCGAAGCCGGATCGGTGAACACCGGCAATCGGGAGACGTTGCCGGAGTTGTCCTGCGCCCGAATGTAGTAGCGGACCATCTGACCGCTGGAACTCGCGCTCGCCGGAATCGTCGCCCCATAAACGCCGTCCCCCGACGCGCCATCACCGTGCGCCCCGTCGTCGAACATGCTCACACTCGATTCCGGATCGAACATCACGCGATAATACATCGTGACGCTCGCCAGCGGATTGACTGTGGGAAAGACCTTGGCCGTGACAACCAGATTGTCGTTATCGAGCGGGATATTCGGCGTGTGCATCACATTGGCGATGCCCGGCCCGGGCACCGTTGCGCCGCCGAGATTATCCGTGCCCGGCGTGGGTTGCGTGAAATAAAGTCCGCTCGCGCTCTCGCCTGCGACGGTTGTGCCGATCAGCTCGGGATAAATCAGGAACGAACTGCTGTTCGCGGCCACGTTCAATCCCTGGATCGCCAGGATGTTGGTGCCCGCGCGCAACAAGTTCGCCGGCACGCCGAACGACATGGTTTCAAACGCGGTGGCGGCATGAACCGCCGTGGCGGTCGAATCCCAGGCCAGGTCCTCTTCCGGTGCATTCGCCCGCGCAAACTCTACGCCATTGATCCATGCCACAAAACCGTCGTCATACTTCAGACGCAACGTCAGCAACGAGAAGTTGGTGGGATTGTTCACCACGAACGGAAGTCTCAGGAACGCGCAGGCATTTTGATTCAACATTGCGGATTGAATGTTTAATCCCACGTCGCCGGTGCCAAAACCAACTCCCGTCGGCCCGCTACTCCAACCTGCGCTAGCGAATGGCTCGTTGGCCGCCGCGCCTTTCCAGGTGTCATTCAACGCCGCGCCGCCGTTGGCCACCGAGGGAACCAGCGCCCGGGCCGTGGTTCCGGTGGCGACCAAAGTCAGGTTGGTGGCCACGAGCGCAAATCCATACGAGACATCCGACACCTGCCCGGGATACTTCGGGGCAAACTGGGTGACGATGTTGGTTCCCGTGGGATCCACCAACGCAAGATATTCCCCGCTCGCGTCCAGTTTGAAATTGGTGTGCAACGGCGCGCCCGGTGTCCGCCGATCCTTACTCGAAGCGAACACCACGAGGAACTGGCCCGGCGGCAGGTTGGTGGCGGGAAACCGCCACTTGGTCAGATTACCCGAGCTGTCTGTCAGCGACCAGTCGAGCAGGTTGACGGTGACCGGGGAGGTATTTTGAATTTCGATCCAATCCTCGAACGAACCATCCTCATCCGCAAGCGTGCTGGCATTGGCCGCCATGAACTCGCTAAGCCGCAGTTGCGCGCACGCACTGCCAATCGTTAGCAGCCAAAAAAGCAAAACTACTCCGATACCACGCACTCGACCCAGATTAAGCATCCGCTATTCTGGCACAAAACTCCCGTTCTACCAGTCCCCAAAATTGGGAATGTTCACCCGGGCAATAATGGGCCGGCTTCACCGTCCCCACTCGGTTTTCAAGAGGCCACGGAGTTCGCGGTCTCGCGTCTGGCAGCGTTGGCTCGGGCGAGCGCCGCCTTTTGCTCGGCCAGGCATTTCGGACAAATGCCATGAGTGGTTGGCGTATCGAACCCCTGTTTGAGAAACTCCTCCATTGGCATCCACTCGCCCTTGTAATCAATGTGATGACACCACGAGCAAACGCGCATGAATTTTTCCAGGTAGCGCAGCCGATTCAGAATGCGCCCGGTGGACACGCTGACCAGCGCCCACACCGCCAGCACAACCAGCATCGCCACCGTGGATCGTCCGAATTCAAATTGGAGTGGGTATCCGGTAAAGACCAATCCCGGCAAGCGGATCAGTTCGTCAAAAAAACACAGGACGAACACCACGAGGAAACCCGCGTGCTGGTAGAGCACCACCCGTGTCAGTTTTGAACTCTTTTCCATAACCACAAGCTCCCTCAAGAATATCAACGTCTCCGTGTCAATCCGCGCGAACGGAGTCCGCTTTCCATCCGAACGCTGGAAACCACCCATTGACCCGCAACAACCGTGCCGTCCGATAGTTCCGACTTTGCCGCCGCTCCTTGTATTCATCATGGACCTTCCACCTTAAAAAATCCAATTCCTCATTTTCGGACACCCAAAAATAGTCGGTGCGGCGGTCGGAATCAGATCAAGCCAGCATGATTTCGCATTTCAATTCCCCGCCGTCCTGCCACCATGCGGCCGTGATTTCATCGGCTGACCAACTTCGACCTTTGCTCAAGCAGTATTTTGGTTTCAGTTCCTTCCGCCCGTTGCAGGAGGAGATCATGCGCGATGCGCTCGCCGACCAGGACGTGTTCGCCGTGCTGCCAACCGGCGGCGGCAAATCGCTCTGCTTCCAACTGCCGGCTCTCGTGCGACCCGGGCTTACCGTCGTCGTCTCACCACTGATTGCCTTGATGAAAGACCAGGTGGACGCGCTGCAGGTGGCGGGCGTGCCGGCGACGTTTCTGAACTCCTCGCTGGCGGCCGGCGAGTCACGACCACGCTTGCGCGGGTTGCATAACGGCGAGTTTCGGCTGCTTTACGTGGCCCCCGAACGGCTGATGTTGTCGGGTTTCCTGGATGACCTGAAACAGTGGCAGGTCAATCTGTTCGCCATTGACGAGGCGCACTGCATCAGCGAGTGGGGGCACGATTTCCGCCCGGAATACCATCAGATCGCCACCCTGCGCGAGCAGTTCCCCACCGTGCCGCTGATGGCGCTCACCGCCACGGCCACCGAACGCGTGCGCGATGACATCATCCAGCAACTCCACCTGCGCGACCCGCGCTGCTATGTCGCCAGTTTCAACCGCCCCAATCTGACCTACCGCGTCCGCGCCAAGACCGGCGCCTACCACCAAATCCTGGACTTCGTCCGCGCCCGGCCACGCGAGGGCGGCATCATTTATTGTCAGGCGCGCAAAACCACCGAAGAACTGGCGCGCAAACTTTCCGCCGACGGCGTGCCCGCCGCGCCCTACCACGCTGGACTTACCGCCGGTCAGCGGTCGCAGAATCAGGAGGCGTTTTTGCGCGACACAACGCGCGTGATCTGCGCCACCATTGCGTTCGGCATGGGCATCAACAAGCCGAACGTGCGCTTCGTCATCCATTACGATCTGCCCAAAAACATCGAGGGCTACTACCAGGAAACCGGCCGCGCGGGCCGGGACGGTTTGCCCGGTGAATGTCTCCTGCTCTTCAGTCCGGGAGATCGCGTGAAGCAGTTGCGGTTCATTGACGAAAAGCCTGACCCGAAAGAACGCGACATCGCCCGCGCCCAACTCGAACGGATCATTCACTACGCGGAAGTGGCGACCTGCCGCCGGGAATTTCTCCTGCGCTACTTCGGTGAACAGTTCACAGCCGCGAACTGCGGTGGTTGCGACAACTGCCTCGACCCGCGCGCCACCTGGGACGGCACGCTGGCGGCTCAGAAATTTCTCTCTTGTGTTTTTCGTATCCGCGAGAAAAGTGGATTCGGAGTCGGCCTGAATCATGTCGTCGAAGTCCTGACCGGTGCGGGCACTGAGAAAGTTCGCAAGTTCGGACACGAATCACTTTCCACCTACAACATCGGTGGCGAGCACAACCGCGCCGAATGGAGCGCCATTGGTCGCGAACTCACCCGCCTCGGCCTGCTGTTCCAAAACCCGGACCGGTTCAACGTCGTTGAACTCACGGACGCGGGGTTGGCCGCGCTCAAAGCCCGCCAAAAAATCACGCTTACCAAGCCCGTCACCGCCCCGCCGCCCAGGGGCGACCAGCATCGCGCCGGAGAAATTCCCTGCGACGAAGTCTTGTTCGAGCAGTTGCGCACCGTGCGCAAACAAATCGCCGACGAACGCGGCGTGCCGCCCTACATCATTCTCTCGGATGTCGCCTTGCGGCAGATGGCGCGCTTCTATCCGCAGAACGGCCCGGAACTCGCGCGCATCAATGGGGTCGGCGAAAAGAAGCTGCGGGAATTTGGTTCGGCGTTTCTGGGCGCCATCGCCGCGCACTTGCAAACCAACCCGCGCCAGATCTTCGCGGATGACTCGTTTGCCGCGCCGCTGGCTCCAACCCGCTCCAAGCTCACCGACACCGTCCGCGAAACCTTGCATTTCTTCCAGCAAGGCCGCGACGTGACGAGCATCGCCGATTTGCGTGGGTTGAAAACCGGAACCATTCTGACCCACTTCGAGGAGGCGATCCTGGCCGGGGAAAATGTGGATGTGACCCGGTTGATCGAACCGCAGTCCCGGAAAGAAATCGCCGCCGCCCTAGCCAAGCATCATTTGCCGTCGTTGAGTCCGGTCTTCGAGGCATTTGGCGGGCGTCATCCCTACGGTCATTTGCGGATTTGTCGCGCACTGATGCAAATGGGGCGCGAGGCGGAGCTTTGATCCGGCGCGTCCGTTTCCTCTTTGAACGGGCCGGCTGGCAACGGGTCAAATCCACCATGAACGCCCAAGCGCTTCGACTTCGTGTCCGCCACTACTGGCGAAAGGAAATCCGGCCGCTGCTCGTGCTGGCGCTGGTTCTGTTCTCCATCCGTTCCTCGTTCGCGGATTGGAATGATGTGCCCAGCGGCTCGATGCGTCCGACCATTTTGGAAGGCGACCGCATCTTCGTGAACAAGCTGGCCTACGATCTCAAAGTGCCGTTCACGACGTGGCATATCGCCGAGTGGAGCAATCCCCGTCGCGGCGACATCGCGGTGTTCTACTCACCGTACGACGGCCAGCGCCTCGTCAAACGCGTCATCGGTCTGCCGGGTGACACCGTTGAGCTACGCAATAATCAACTCGTCCTCAACGGCCACCCGGTCGCCTATCAACCCATCGCTGAAGGAACCTTACGCGACATTCCCGCCTTCGAACGCGCGGGCCGGGTTTTCGCCAACGAAGAACTTCCGGGTCAGCCCCACCCCGTCACCGGCAATCCCGCTACGCCAGCGCGCCGAACCTTCGCGCCCATTGTCGTACCGGCCGGCGAATACTTCATGATGGGCGATAACCGGGATGACAGCTTCGACTCCCGTTACTGGGGCACGGTGAAGCGTCAACAAATTCTCGGTCGCGCCACCGCCGTCGTCCTCTCCTTCGATCGCGCCAATCATTATCGGCCTCGCTGGTCCCGGTTTGCCTCGGCCCTGAACCGAGACTGAGCTTCGCATCGCCGCTCGACGACGGACAGGAAGGGTGGCGTGCCGCTCCTTGGGGTTAGATCGTTCACAGAAATCAGGTAGCGGGTTGGTGTTGGTTGCCCCTCACCCCGTCCCTCTCCCCATCCGATGGGGAGAGGGTGGCCGCAGGCCGGGTGAGGGGTTGGCGAGCAAATAAGCTTCGCCTTCACGCTGCTGACTCGCGCCGTTCTGACGATCACGTTTCAGAGCTTCAATCCTGGCGATCCACCTTCGGCCAAACCGCATCCCGCCCCGACCACAAATCAAAACGGTTCGTCGCACTGGGTGGCGTGGCATCACCGCCATCGTCACGTCCATCCTCACCGGCGGAATACAGCGTGAACGAGCCATCCGGATTGAGCCGATAGCCCAGCGGATGCGCGCCCATCAGGTCTATCGGGACTGCGGAAAGGAACTCCGGCAACAGGGCTTCAAGGTTTGTCGGATGGCGGCCGACGCGCAATCTGTATCGCTCCAGCGCAATCGCGGCAACGGTCAGGCGGCGCTGGGTCTCGGAACGAAAACAGTTGCCGGCCGCTTTGAGCGAGCTTGGTATCGCCATCGAGCTGAACACGTAACGGTAGCGCCCCAGTGGTGAACCGAATGCGTTAACCATCGTGGTGACATTCTTTTGCAATTCGGCTTGCACTGCCGGCCAGGCCACCCCTGACTTCAACTTGCGGATGGCATCAAGGTTTTGCTGATGGTGTTCAAGAAAGAACATTTCGTCGGTTTCCAAGTTGGGCCCCAGTACGCCACCGCCACATAGGCGTCAAAGTAGTCCTGCGCTGATGTGAGCACCGGCGGGCCGGGCGTGAAGTTGCCCCGCGAATACGCCAACTTCTCCCGTAAACTGGCCGGTTGAATCATGGCGAAGGCCGACTCCCCAAACGCGCGCTCACCCAACATTCCGGTCTCGAACGCGTCGGCAATGTCCACCGCTTCCCAATCCTCTTGTATTCCAGCCAACCTTTCCTCGTTCCACCCATCCGCCTGCAACGCCTGCCACGTCGCCGACAATCCCAGTCCCGCCACCCCCACTCGAATCATTTGATTAACCAAGGTGTTGTCCTCGTGATGAAATCGCGCCAACCGGGTCAAGGCGCGAAGGTCCAGGGCGGCCCGGTCAAGCTCATGCGCGCGCAAGGCCACCATCGCATCACCTCCCAGCCATTGCGCCGCCGTGCGAATGGCGATGGTCGGCAATTTGCGCCCAATGAGAAAATTGGTCGGGTCGTTGAAGAAATATCGCGGCGGAAACCGGACCGCTTCGCGCAATTCCGCAGTGATGTCCGCGTTGTCCGTGTATTGCGTCGCGAGAACCTCCCAGGTCTCCGAACCGTTTGTCACACCGATTGCCGAAGACAATGCCGGCTGTGGCAACGTCCACATGACCCGCGCCTGGCCCGGCTCGCCGTATGGCATGAAGTCCAGACTCGACGGTTGAAAGCGCAGCTTGCTCGCGCGGTCCGCGGCCGCTTGCAATCGCTTGAGACTCGGTGAGATTTCGGGTGGCTTGGGATAGCCCAGTTCTGTGGCCGAAAGCTTTTCCCCCTTCGCCCGCAACTCCGCCTTGTATTTCGCCAGCGCGGTCGGCCGCCGCGATCTCCCCATCCAAAGCACGCACAACGCGATCAGGAAAATCGCCCCAAGGAGAAAGTCGAGGCGGCGCAGCGGTCGGTTCATGGTTCGCGTTTCGATGCAGGAATTAAAAACCGCGCTGAGTGATTGGCTCCATGCTGCCTTTGGGCGGCTGGGCTTGCGGTCGCTGGTGTTGCTTCACGTGCGCGCGCAGGTCGAGGGCGATCTTTAACACGACCAACAAGGCCAGGCCGGCCACGGGCGAACCCAGCGCCATGACCAGGAAACCGCCGCCGAGAATCGCCACATGCAACACCACTACGCGACCGTACGGCTGATTCATCAACGCGGACAATGACGCCGTCCGGTATTCCCCGCGCAGCAGATAATTCCACCCGAACGAAAAGCCGTGACTGACGATCAGCGCCAGCACCGCCACCCACAATTGCTGTTCGGAAATCAACCGCAGGAACAGATCGCTATCCGGGAACGGTGCCCCCTGACGAAATTGCCCCCCGAAGAATCCCACCACGAAGACGCCATGCACAAACGTGAACAGGCCATAGTGGAAGCAGAAGAACGGAATCAGGAATGCCTTGGCCAGCCAGTTCAGACCATTTTGCGGAGCGGCCAGCAGCATCTTCAACACGTTGAACCCGCCCACCACCACATTCTCGATCCAGAACAGATAAACCAACGGAAAGATTTCCCACCCAAAAAACAGCACCCCGGCCAGCGGGATCAAATTGGCCAGCACGAGCGCGATCACCGTCGGCAGCCCGCCATTGACCGGTCTGGCCGGCGAGCCTCCCGCGTTCACATCGCCGCCTCCAGCACGGCCGTCAGTTCTGGCACTGTCAATCGAATCGGATTCGCCTTCATGCTGCTCGCCTGGGCCGCTTTGGCGACCAATTCCGCCTGTTGCTTCGATGATATTCCGTATCTGCACAGGCCCGGAATCCGCAGTTTGCGCACCAATTCCCCGACCCAAAGCACCCCGTCGTCGGCCGTCGCGTCCTCCCGGCCAGTCAGTCGTCGCGCGATTTCCCGATAACGCTCCAGCGTGTCGCCGTCCGGCTGGCGTGCGCGCAACGCCCGCAGGTTTGCCGCCATCACGTGCGGCAACAACGCGGCGCAAACCGCTCCATGCGGTGCGGAAAACATCCCGCCGATCGGCGCGGCGAACCCATGCACCGCGCCCAGCCCGGCATTGGCCAGTGCCAGGCCCCCGAACAGACTCGCCAGCGCCATGTCTTCGCGCG
The DNA here is from genome assembly GCA_964561105.1 of uncultured Bifidobacterium sp. Lineage (GTDB taxonomy): Bacteria > Verrucomicrobiota > Verrucomicrobiia > Limisphaerales > JADLHS01 > JADLHS01. The sequence continues at coordinate 41,540 of CAZLOH010000007.1, forward strand.
CCGCCGCGTTGGTCCCGTCCTGAAACGCCACCCCCAATGACCGCGCCACGCGCTCCAGCCCATCGCGACAGATCGCATCGGTCAGGGGATTGGTTCGATTGCAAGTGAACGGCTCGATGAGTTGCGTCAGCGCATCCAGTCCCGTGGTCGCCGTGAGGTCCGGCGGCAGGTCATAAGTCAATTCCGGATCAATCAGCGCAACCGTTGGCAGCATCAACGGACTGCGCAGGCTGACTTTCACGCGCTGTTCCGGCGATGCCAACACCGCGTTGCGGGTCACCTCCGACCCCGTCCCCGCCGTCGTCGGAATCGCGATGAACGGCACGGAGGGTTTGGCCAAAGCCCGACCCCGGCCGATCACCTCCAGATAATCCAGCACCTCCCCTCCGTTCGCCACCATCGCTGCGATGGCCTTGCCGGCGTCTATCACACTGCCGCCGCCGACCGAAATGACCAGCTCGCAATCCGCTCCTCGCGCCCGGGCCATCCCCTGCTCCGCCACGGCGAGCGTCGGCTCGCCGGAAACAGAGAAGCGCGTCAAGGCCACGCCTGCCGCTTCCAACCATTCGTCGGCCTTCGCCGCTCGGCCCGCGTCCCGGCCCGTGACCAGCAAAGCGCGCCTGCCAAACCCGGAGGCGAGCGAGGCAAGCTCGCGGAGCTTTCCATTGCCGAAAACAATCCGCGTCGCCGTGGCGAACTCAAAGTTCATAAATCAACTGTAACCGCCAACGTGAGGAGGCGGACCAGCAACAATCGCTTTCCGCCTCGTTACCTCGGCGGCTACCACTTTGAATCCTCCGGGAACACATTCGCAAACTTCAGACTTGTTCGCGGCGCGGCCATCATCGGTGCGACGGTGTCCCGCCAGACCTGATAATGCTGCGTCTCCTTTTGCGCGGCGGGGGCTTCCGGCGTCCGATACACCTCCACCAGCACGAAGCGCGTCGGATCGTCGGCCTGTTGCACCACATCAAATCGCGCAATGCCCGGCTCGCGCACGCTTTGTCGCGCGTTCTCCCGCGTCGCCGCCTTGAATGTTTCGACACACTCCGGCTTCACCTGCACCTGAACATGGACAACCAGCATGGAATTTTGGAGAACTTAGGCTGCAACCCGGCGCTTGAAATAATGATGCGGAAAGTCGGCTAGCTTTTCGAGGATTGTGTCCGTATGCCAAAGCTCGACATTCTCCACTTTGGCGGTCGCAGCCAACAATCGGTCCGCCGGGTCTTTGTGCGACCACGGCCAAAGCACCGATTGCCGGGCAATCGGCACGGTGATGGGCAATATGGTCCACGACGGTAAAGCGAGATCGAGCCATGTGTCGGGGTCGTCGGGTACGTTGCCTCCCTGCCAATGCCGATAGAGTTCAATAACCGACACGGGAGAAAGGCATCGTTCATTTCCGGGATTGCTCAAGGCCGATTCAACCTCCGCGGGAATTGGCAGCCGGCGACAGAACTGAATGAAGAGGTTGGTATCGGCCAAAATTCTCACTTCCAGTCCTCCATGACTGGCGACTGCAAATCTCCGTAGCGGCTTGGGTCGTCCGGCATTCCCACGCGCCACGGGGCAGCCAGCGTCGGCACCGAACTGAGAACGGCTTCGGGGTGACCATTACTGGTGATCGTGACCCTGGCACCGTGTTTGACTTCTTCCACCAACTCGGGCAGCCGCTCGCAAGCCTCGCTGATCGGTACGATGATTGCCTTCATGGCCTGAAGGGTAACCACAAGAACCTTCATTTCAATCCCCAAACCGGACAATCCCCATGTCAGTAAGCCGATTGGGCAACTTGTTCAATGCCGGCAAACTGAGCGATCCTGGCTCGGTGTGATTACTCGCACATTTGATTTTGTTGCCACCCGAACGCGGTTGGAAGATTCCGGCTTCACCTGCACCTGAACATGGGCAACCAGCATGACATTTCTTCCTTTCCGGCTTGCTCGCCATCAAGCTTTTGCCTTACCAACCTTCCGCGTCTCCACCCGCGCGCGGATCCGCCGCCCCCACAAAACTTTTCCCATCCGCACTCCGCGCCACGATTTGTGAAACCGACAGGGAACTCAGTTCCTTGATTTTGTGCCCACGCGCAGCCAACGCGGCTTTCCGATTCTCCGGCAATGTCTTCTCCACCATCAATTCATCCGGCGACCACTGTTGGTGAATGAGTGGCGCCGCGAGAGCTTCCGCCGGAGTCTGCCCCAGATCGAGCATCGCCACCAGCTCCTGCAACACGGCGGAAATAATCTTCGGCCCGCCGGCCGCACCGAGCGCAATGATCGGCTGGCCGTTCTTGAGCACAATCGTCGGCGTCATGCTCGACAACGGCCGCTTGCTCGGCTCGACCGCATTCGCCTCCGCGCCGATCAAACCGAACGCGTTCGGGACGCCCGACTGCACCGAGAAGTCATCCATCTCATTGTTCATCACCACGCCCGTGCCGGGAATGACCACTTTCGAGCCGTAGGTGGTATTGATGGTCGCCGTGACTGCGACCCAGTTGCCCTCCGCATCCGCCACCGACCAATGTGTGGTGTGCTGCTTGTTCAACTTCGTGGCCGCCGACGCAAGCAGGCTTTGATCTCCAGTGTCCGAACTAAAATGAGCCTCTCCGCGTCGGTTATCCTGGAAATCGGAGCGAGCATGAGCCGCCTGTGGCTTGAAAAAATCGCGGTGCGCGTCTGGTGGGTTGCCATGAGAAAGCACTGGCGTCGCGCGTTCCAAATTGATCTTCTTCGCGAGCGTGGCCGCGTATTTCTTCGCGAGCAACCCACGCGGGACTTGGGCAAAGTCCGGATCCCCCAACCAGTACGCACGATCAGCAAAGGCGAGTTTCATCGTCTCGGCCATGACATGCAAACGAGTCGCCTCATCGAGCTTCTTCACCTTGAACTTTTCCAGGATGTTCAACATCTGGATCAGATGCACGCCCCCGGAACTGGGCGGAGGAAACGACACCAACCGGTAGCCACGGTAAGTGGTCTCGACCGGCTGGCGGAGCGCGATGTGGTAGTTCGCAAAGTCAGCGGCGGTCATGATGCCACCATTGGCTTTCATCCATTTCTCCGCCGCCTGAGCGAGCGGTCCGCGATAAAACCAATCCCTCCCCTGCTCCGCAATCGCTCGATAGGTGGCGGCAAGCTCCGGCTGCTTCAAAACTGCTCCCGCCCGCACCGGCTTGCCTTCCGGCAAAAAAATGGCGCGTGAAGCCTCGAACTTGGCGAGGTCAACCGCCACGGATTGCAAGCGCGCCGCGTAACCCGGACTGACCACGAATCCTTGCTCCGCGATTTCCGCCGCGGGCAGGAGGAGTTCCGTCCACGGTTTGCGACCATGATGCTTCACTGCATACTCGAACGCCGCCACCTCACCGGGCACGCCAATCGCCAGCGCGCCCGTCTGACTAAGTTCGGTGTCGCCTTTCCCGTCCCGAACGAACATGTCCCGCGTCGCCGCTGCCGGCGCCCTTTCCCGTCCGTCAATCGCCACGAACTTCCCATTCGCCAGCCGGATGAGCATGAAGCAACCGCCGCCGATGCCGGAATTTTGCGAGTCCACGACGCCCAACGTCAGGCCGACCGCCACCGCCGCGTCAATCGCATTGCCGCCGGACTTGAGCGTGTTCAAGCCAGCCTGCGTGGCAATCGGGTTGACGGACGCAACCATGCCGTGTGTAGCCGGCAACTCGCCAGCGGCCATCGCTGCCGCGCAACCGAAGCAAGCCAGCTCACCGGCGATGGTTCGCAGAAACAAGGCGCGGCCGTGCGTACCGCTCCAACCCGAGCGACGCAACGACGGCTGCCGGCCATCGTCCGGCGCTTCAAACACAACCGCGCTGCTCTTGAATGGTGTTCGCGGTTGCCGCCGAGTCCTCACTGCTTTAAGAAGTTCAAAAACGCTGTAATGTTGGTCGCGTTGAGGAAATCAATCAGGAACGCGCCAACAATAGGCAACACCAGGAAGGCGCGCGGCGCGGGCCCAAAGCGTTCCACCAGCGCCTTCATGTTGGCCACGGCATTGGGCGTGGCCCCCAGACCGAACCCGCAATGACCGGCCGCCATCACGGCCGCTTCAAAATCTCGCCCCATCAACCGGAACGTCACAAACCAGGCGAACGCCGCCATCATCGCCACCTGCACGGACAAGATCACCAGCATCGGCACGGCGGCATTCGCCAGTTCCACCAGATTCATGCTCATCATCGCGAGCGCCAGGAAGATGCCCAGTGTCACCGATCCGAGCGTGTCAATGACCTCGGTTTTCACCCAGCGGGCGCCGGCGAGGTCCAGGAGATTGCGCGTCGCCACCCCGAGGAGCATGGCGCCCATATAGACCGGAAAAATGATTTTTGTTTCCTGAATGAAATAGCTGACCCATGCGCCGAGTTTGATCACGACGAGCAGCAACAGCAAATGCGCGAGGAACGACTTTCCGTAACCCGCCAAAGCGCGCAGGTCCGGCAGAATTCCCGAATCGTTGGTCTGCCCCGCTTCGAGATGTGTCGTCGCGGCGGCCGACGCCTTCAAACCGCGCCGACGAATCAGCGCCCCGCCCACCGGACCACCGAGCAACCCGCCCGCCACCAATCCAAACGTCGCCGCCGCCACGCCCAGGACCGGCGCGCCCGCCAACCCCGCCTTTTCCAGCTCCGGCGCAAAACCCAGCGCCGTGCCGTGACCACCGGTCATCGTCACACTCCCGCAGACCAAGCCCAGCAACGGCGGCGCGTCCAGTAGTTTCGCCATGCCCACGCCGATAAAATTTTGCAGCACGGCGAGCACCGCGGCGATGCCCAGGAAGAGCAACACCTGCACGCTGCCCTTCTTTACCAGCGACCAACTCGCGTTCAACCCGATGCAGGTAAAGAACCCCACGAGAAAAGGCAGGTTCACGCCTTTGGCCGGCGCCTTCACCCACTCCGGCTCGGTGGTCACCAGCCAGGTCCACCATGGGGCGGTGACGCTGGTGGCGAATTTCGCGACGAACAGACCGGTAAGATTGCCCACCAGCAGGAGCAACGACACCAGCAACCCGCCGACCACCGGCGCCGGGATATTGAAGCGCGCCAGCAACGGAACGCGTCGCACGATTTGTTCGCCGAGCAACAACACCGGTATCGCCAGCGCCACGGTAAACCAGGCAGAAATGGTCATCGCGCACAGAAATGCCAGTTTACGTTGTCAAAAGTCAATCGCTCCGTAATCATTCTTCGCCCGCGGGAAGTCAAAATGAAAATTAAAATCGCACAGTTCGGACTCGGCCCCATCGGCCTGGAAACCCTCAAGCTGGCCGCCACCAAACCGTGGGCGGAAATCATCGGCGGCATTGATATTGATCCCACCAAAACCGGCCAGTCGCTCGCCAAACTCGCCGGCGACCCCGCGTTGCGCGGCGCGAAAGTTTACCGCACCGTCGAGGAGTTGACCGCCCAGGAAATGCCGGATGTCATCTTTCATACGGCCGTTTCCAAAATGCAGGCTGCTTATCCGCAAATCGAGCTAATGGTCCGCCGCGGCATCAACGTGATTTCGTCGTGTGAAGAATTATTATTCCCGCAACTGCGCGAGCCGGAACTCGCAGTAAAGCTCGACCAGGCCTGTAAACATGGCAAGGCCCGGGTGCTGGGCACCGGCGTCAATCCCGGTTTTGTCATGGACGTGATCCCCATCTGCCTCACCGGTGTTTGCCGCAACGTCACTGCGGTTCATGTGCAGCGCGTGGTCAACGCCTCCACCCGGCGCGGGCCGCTTCAGAAAAAAATCGGCAGCGGCCTCGCGCCGGCCGAGTTTGAACGATTGTTCCACGAAGGCCGGGCCGGCCATGCCGGACTCAAGGAATCCGCCGCGCTCATTGCCCATTGTCTCGGTTGGAAACTCAGCGATCTCGCCGAAACCGGCAAGGCGATGGTGGCCAGCCACGACTTGCGCACGCGCCATGTGGAAGTCAGGAAAGGCCAGTGCTGCGGCCTGCACCAGACCGCCGTGGGCAAGGTCAAAGGTCAAATCCGCCTCACGCTGGATCTCAAGATGTATCTCGAGGCGACGAATCCGCACGATGCCTGCCAGATCGAAGGCGAGCCGGCTTTGAATCTCCAGCTCAATGGCGGTGTCGCCGGCGACGTGGCCACGATTGCGGCGCTCGTCAATGCCGTTCCGCGCGTTCTCAAAGCGCCGCCCGGCTTGCTCTTGATGACCGATCTGGGTGTGCCGTGTTTTGCGTGAGCCGCCGCCGGCGCGCCGGCGCGGCGACTGTCACTTTCTTGTCAACACATTCGCTTGCCAGAAGGCGAACACCTCGCGCCACCACTCGGGCGATTGTTTCTCCACCTCACTGTGTGCCGCGTCGGGAATGACTTGCAGCAGCTTCGGCCCGGCGTACGAATCATAGAGCCTTTGCCCAAACTTCGGCGGGATCACGAGGTCGCGTCCGGCCAACACCATTTTCACCGGGCCGCGATAATCCTTCAACCATTCCGCCGGCTGGTAACGATCCCGCAGAAAAAAGTACGGCAGCAGCACTGGCATCTTGCTTTGCGCGAGCGCCGGCAGGCTGTCATACGGCACGAACATCACCATTCCCGCCACCTGGTCTGGATGGGTTTTCGCCAGATACGCCGCCATGCCCGTGCCCAACGATTCGCTCACCAGATAAATCGGCCGGTCTTTTGGCAGGAGGGAAAAGCCTTCTTCGGTCGCCGCCAGCCAGCTCGCCTCGCCGGGAGCGCCGGCGCGCGCGCCATAGCCTGGATATTCCAATACATAAACATCCAGCGACCCAGCCTCGTGAATGGGGCGCGCGATGTAATCTCGATTCAACGCGCAACCCGCGTTCCCGTGGACAATCATTACGCTGCCCGTCGGCGATCCACTCGCTGGGATTTTCCACCCAATGATTTCGCCGGACGGATTTGCCCAGGGAACGAATCCCTCCTGAGCCGCCAGCCGTGCGGCCTCGGCATCAGTCTGTTTGGTCGGATAATACAGCAGCTTGCGTTGCCAGGCGCACCCGGCGACCAGCACCAATCCGTAGGCGATCCCGAAAGTAAGCAACATTCGACGAAATCTTTTTCTCCACGCGACCATGAACTGATCTGCAGTTTTTCAAACACCTGCGAGTTTGTCGAACCAAAGTGGGCGCAGCCAGCCGTTCCGTTTTAGCTGCAGTCGGCATCCGTCACGACGCCCAGGATTGGCCGGAGCAAAAACACCGCCGCAATTTTCAAGCACGGGAATATTTCACGGTCCCCGCCGCACTAGGGTGTGGGTTGGCTCATTCGCTGTGATTCGTTGACGTCAGTTGCGTTACGGCTCCAGCCCGCGCACGGTTGGCCAGCAGCCGCGCACGGACGGCGCGTGGGACTTCAGCGTTGGATCAGTCCCAATCCAACCCGGCTTGCCCGTCGCATCCACGAACGCCACGCCAATGGGCAGATCAGGCTGCTCGTCCGCCACGCGGATCATCTCCGCCTCCGCCGCGTCGCTCATCTCGATCCACGCCATTTTGAGTTTCATCGGATCAAGGGCGCGGGCCTTGATTTTGTCTAGCTCGGTCGGACTAACCTTGGCAAACCGTTTCATCATTTTGATCAACGACAGAGGGCTGAAACCAGGATCCTTGCCACACGCAGCCCAGCAGATTGCCGGTAAGGGAAATGTCTTGTGCAACTCCACAATGTCCACGTAGTCGCGGGTTTCCGTCCGGGCTGAAAGCGCGAGCGCCTTGTTCGTCGCGATGTCGAATAAATGCAGTCGCCAGCCCAGCAACGGGTCGCGTTCAATGGGGAAGTAACGGAACGCCGAATCCGCCGCCCAGTCAATTTCGACGGACTCCTCGCCGCGATGCACTTTCGCTTTCCGAAACGTGACGTTTTCATTCCACTCATTCTGGCGGGAAGGGGTTTCCACTTGAAACCCAGCCGCTCGCAGTGACGCGACATCTCGATTACTGGCGCGCGTCACTTCTTCGGCCAGTTCATGGAAGATGTCGAAATCGTGCGAAAACCTCGCGGAATCATCTGCGGCATTCAGCACAATGCCGCCAGCGAAATGGCTTTCCTCGCTGCGATTCTCCGCCAGCACGGTTAGGATGTCTTTTTGTAAAGCGGTGAGAGGCATCGGTGTAAATCCTGGGCGTCCCGCCAGGCGCGGCGGTCGCCATATTCGCGAAGGTGTTCCACCACCAGGCGCACGTCCTCTAAATGGCGAACGCGCGCTTCCGGATGCCAGAACCAGAAGCATTCCGGATGGTTGCGAACCAAAAACATCGCCCGCTCACACAACGCGGTCGGCGCCGGTGTGGGCGGTGGGAACTCGCGTAATTCATCGGGCTTGGCGGCCATGAACCCAACCTAGGCAGTTGGCCTGCGCCCGGCAAGAATTCGTTGTGCCGAGAATTCCTGTCCGGTTTTGGCTGCGGCGGGTATTATCAGATGAGTGAACGCCCGGACAGACCAACAACTCTTGAGGGATTACGCCGAAAAGCGCAACGAATCGGCGTTTGCTGAACTGGTGCGCCGCCACATTGACCTGGTCTATTCGGCGGCATTGCGACGCGTCGGGGATGCGCATCAGGCACAGGATGTGACTCAGGCTACATTTGTTGCCCTGGCGCACAACGCAGGACAATTGAACCATCACCCCGTTCTGACCGGCTGGCTGCACCGCACCACCCGAAATATTGCCGCCAATCTGGTTCGAACTAATGTTCGCCGACAGGCCTGCGAACAGGAGGCCGTTACCATGAATGAACTTCTTTCCGCCTCCGCAGATGCCGATTGGGAATCGATCGCTCCGCACCTCGATGCCGGGTTGGACGAATTGGATGCCAGCGACCGGGATGCCGTCATGCTCCGCTATTTTGAGAAGAAATCCGCTCACGAAATGGCCGCACAACTCGGCATCAGCGACGATGCCGCGCAAAAGCGCGTGAGCCGCGCCGTGGAACGGCTACGCGAGTTCTTCGCCAAACGCGGTCTCACCATCGGCGCGAGCGGACTAGCCGTCGTCATTTCCGCCAATGCCGTACAAGCCGCGCCGGTAGGGTTGGCCCTCATCGTTTCCACCGCCGCAGTGCTGACCGGGGCAACCCTCGCCACCACTGCATCCGCCACTGCCACCAAAGCCATCGCCATGACTGCGCTTCAAAAGACCATTGTGACCGCCACCATCGCCATCCTCGCCGGATCGGGGATTTACGAAGTTCGCCACGCCTCGCAACTGCGCGACCAGCTCCAAATGCTCAAACAACAGCAAGCACCGCTGGCGGAGAAACTTCAACAATTGCAGGACGAGCGAGATGAAGCAAACAAGCGGCTTGAATCCTTCCTTACCAAACCATTGCCACAACTGCCAGCCCCCAAAATGCAGGCTGACTCATCCTCACTCCAGTCCCCGGTTGTGGATTTACCGTCAAGCAATCTAATGGTTCGCTTGCTCAATGGGGAAACGCCGAAACTGACCAGCGCGCAAATCGAAGCCTACCTCCAGGAGAATGGCCGCAGCGCATCCAGTCTGCTTGCCAGTTCTCGCGCGACGGGTGACAAAGCGTATCTAGCCGAAGCTATGGAAAAATTTCCCAACGACCCTCGCGTGGCCTTCGACGCCGTGTTCAAGAGCGATTCCCCGGAGGAACGTCGCCATTGGCTGGAAAATTTCAAGAAAGCCGCCCCGGACAATGCTATGACCAGCTATCTCTCGGCTTTAGACTACTTCAAATCCGGCCAAAATGATCAAGCGGTGCAAGAACTGATCGCGGCCTCGAACAAATCACAGTTTCAGGATTATTCGTGGGACTTCGTCCAAAACGCAGAAGAAGCCTGGCGCTCGGCTGGCTATTCCGAAGCTGAAACCCGTATGGTCGCTACCTGGGAATTACTACTCCCCCATGCCGCCGCATTGAATCAACTGCACCGCAATATCATGGAGCTTGCGAATGCATATCGGCAGGCGGGCGATGAAACTTCCGCACAAGCCGCGTTGCAGTTCAACCTGGGACTTGGTCAGCAGTTGGATGGATCGCCAAACGATCCTTTGATCAACCAACTCATCGGCATTGGCATCCAACGCCATGCGCTCGGCGCAATGGATCCTAACCAACCCTACGGGACGAGCAGGCTGACCGTGGCTGAGCAAATCAAACAACTGACCCAACAGGATGCTGCGATCAAAGCCCTTGTTGGCCAGATGGAAACATTGCAGCATACGATGTCTGCGCAGGAATGGATTACCTATAACGACCGGACGCGCGCCTTCGGAGAAGTGAACGCACTCCAATGGCTCACCAACAAGCGCGCCGGCAAATAGTGTGCGAAGTATAATTTTTCAGCGCCACCCAACCCAAGCCACCAATCACGCCTTCGCTGCCAGCCGGCATTGGGACTGCTTGCCTCCCCGGTTATGAATTCGCTGAACAGATATTAGTGGCGAAGGCGGCTTCACCTTCAACTCAATGTACAGGTAACGAAGCTGCTTTGGCTCGGCGGTGGCGGCAGCGTTGACCGCTGGCCACCACCCGGCTAAGTTGCTCGTGTGAGCCACGAACTGACAAATGAAATCAGTCGGGAATTGGGCCGTCGCACTGCCGCACGTTTGCGGCAGCAGCCGGGCTTGCTTCAACTCGCCCGCGAGAACCTCGACCGTTGGACCCGGCTAAACTTCAATTCGCCCGCCTTGATCCGTTGTTACGCCGAATGGGGCGAACTCCTGAATCTTCCATTGGAGAAAATCTGCACGGTGTTGACTTCCGAAAGCGAAGAAGCCCAACGACTCCGGCAAAACTCTCCGTTTGCCGGGGTTCTAACCGCTCGTGAAGTCTGGGAGATCAAGCGCAGCTTTCGTCATGCAGCGACCACAACTTGAACACATCATCCGCGCCGCCGTTGGCATCACCGGCGCTACGGAAATCGTGGTGATTGGCAGCCAGGCGGTGCTCGGTCAATTTCCCAACGCACCCGCCGCGTTGCTGGTATCCATTGAAGCGGACGTGTTCACTTTCCGCAGTCCGAATGATGCTGATCTCATTGACGGCACTATTGGCGAAGGCTGCCATTCCACCAGACGTTCGGCTACTACGCGCACGGCGTCGCGGAAGAAACCGCCATCCTGCCACCGGGCTGGAAGGAGCGTTTGGTCAAAGTTCAAAACGCGAACACGGGCAACGGCTGCGGTCTCTGTTTGGAGGCCAACGATCTTGGGGTGGCAAAACTCGCGGCGGGAAGGGAGAAAGACACCGAGTTCGTCTCGGGTTTGATCCGTGGCAAACTCGCCGACGCAAACATCATCAGAATCCGCCTGCCCCAGACCTCCCTGTCAAACGAGCGACTCGAACTGGCGCTTGCCCGCATCGCAAGATTGGCAGTCGCTTGAACAACCGGATTACCCCTTCGGCGCGGGCGCGGGCGGCTTCCCCTTCACCTCGATGTGCAAATCGCGGAGTTGCTTTGGTTCAGCAATGCCCGGCGCTTCAGTCATCAGGTCAACGCCCTTCGCGGTCTTCGGGAAGGCAATCACGTCGCGGATGCTGGGTGTGTTGCACAAGATGGCAATGAGACGATCAAAGCCGAGGGCGATGCCGCCGTGCGGTGGCGCGCCGTATTTGAACGCCTCCAGCATATAGCCGAAGCGCGCCTTCACCATGTCCGGCGGAATCTGAAGCAGTTCCTCGAAGATGGTTTTCTGCACGTCGGGTTGGTGGATACGAATCGAGCCGCCCCCGAGTTCGACGCCGTTGACCACAATGTCGTAATGCTGACCGCGGACTTTCTTGGGATCGCTCTTCAACAACGGAATGTCTTCAGTCACCGGCGCAGTGAACGGATGATGGCTGGAATACCAGCGGTTCTGTTCGCGGTCGAAGCCGAGCAACGGAAATTCGATGACCCACAGAAAATTGAATTGATCCGCCGGAATCGTCAGCTTGCCCTGCCCTTTCAGGATGTCAGCGCAGTAAAGCCGAATCTTGCCGAGGATTTCACAGGCGTTGAGCCATTGATCGGCGGCAAAGAGAATCAAGTCGCCTTCCTCGATCTTCAGCTTGGATGTGAGCGCGGCTTTTTCTGCCTCACTGAAAAACTTCACGATGGGTGATTTCCATTCCACCGGTGGCTGCGACGCCCCGGCCGCCCCGGCAGCGGAGGCGCTGCCGCCGCTCTTCAGCGACGAGGCGCCGCCACTCCGTTCCACCTTGATGAACGCGAGGCCCTTCGCACCAAAACTCCTGGCGTATTCGGTCATCGTCTCGATCTGGCCCTGCGTTGCGCCGGCGAGGCCCTTGGCGTTGATGGCTTTCACCACGCCGCCGCCCTCGATACATTTTCCGAACACTCCAAACTTCGAGCCTCTAAATTCCGCCGTGAAGTCCACGAGTTCCAAGCCGAAGCGCGTGTCCGGTTTGTCAATGCCGTAGCGATTCAACGCCTCCTCGAACGAGATGCGCTTGAACGGGGTGGGCACGTCCACATTGAGCGCGGTTTTCCAGACCCGTTTGATGAGTCCCTCGATCAGCGCGTATATGTCTTCGCGGTCAATGAAACTCATCTCAATGTCCACTTGGGTGAACTCCGGCTGACGGTCGGCGCGCAAATCTTCATCGCGATAGCACCGCGCGAGTTGAAAATACTTCTCCACGCCGGCGACCATGAGGATTTGTTTGAACTGCTGCGGCGATTGCGGCAGCGCGTAGAACGTGCCTGGCTCGCGGCGATTCGGCACGAGGAATTCGCGCGCCCCTTCCGGCGTGGACTTGAACAATGTCGGAGTTTCGACTTCGAGAAAACCTTGCTCGTCCAGGAACACGCGGATGGCCGTGGCCACTTTCGAACGGGTGCGAAGATTGCGCGCCATCTCGGGACGGCGCAGATCGAGATAGCGATATTGCAGGCGCAATTCCTCGTTCACCTTGTTGGCGACCTCGGGATCATCCACCGGAAACGGCAGGACTTCCGCCATGTTTAGCACCTCGAAGGACTGGGCCATGACTTCGATTTCGCCAGTCGGAATCTTGGCGTTGTTCGTGCCGGCGGGACGTTGCCGGACTTTGCCCGTGATACTGACAACACATTCACTGCGCAAACCAGCGGCGGTTTCAAAGCGATCCTTCGGCAAATCAGACGGATCGAACACCGTTTGGGTGCGTCCTTCGCGGTCGCGAATATCAATGAAGATGAGACCGCCGAGATCGCGTCGGGAGTGAACCCAGCCCGAGAGTGTGACGGTCTGCCCGATGTGAGCCGGGCGCAGTTCGTTGCAATGATGCGTGCGTTTCATGTGGTTGCCCGCTGCGGAAATCCGCATCCAAGCGGACGCGCATGTTGCCGGGGGGCAGAGCGGATTTCAAAGATATTCTTGAGCGTGGCCGGTGCTTCATCGTGGGGGAGTTGCATTTCGGCGGCGAACCACTACCATCGCCCGCGCATCGGACCTTGAACGGCAGCAACGACACAACTCAAGCAGCGCAAACTTATACATGAAGACCTCCTTCCTTTTGGCAATCGGCGTGGCGGCCTTGGTGGCCGCCGGGTGCAGTTCCACCCCCACACGGGTGAATACCGGCACCATCCACGCGCGCACCTTTTCCTTCGTCAACCCGGCGGGCCGGAATCAACCGGGTTTTGCCGAACAGAACGCCCAACTCCACCAACTGGTGCAAGCCGCCATTGTCGCGGACTTGTCCCACCGCGGCCTCACCAGCGTGAGTTCCGGAGGCGACATCACGGTGGCGTATCTCATCATCGCCGGAAACAACGCCACCACGACCGCCATCAACGAGTACTTCGGCTATGGACGGGATGTCAGCGCGCTCACAGAAAAGGCGCACGAAAAGTACACCGAAAACAAGAACCCGAACTATTTCGAGGCGGGCACGCTGCTGATTGATTTGATTGATGCCCGGACCAACAAATTACTGAAGCGCAACTACGCCACGCGGACGTTGTTGACCAATCCCACGGCCGCGCAGCAAGCCGAACGAATCCAGGAAGTGGTGGCCGAAATCCTCCAAGGCACCCGCTTCGAAAACTGATCCGGTCAACGATCCCTTCATGAAAACCCTGAGCCTGGCGCTGGCGGTCGGAGTAATGATTCTATGGCTCGGTCCGGGCTGCGCCTCCAGTGCGCCGGGCAGTTCGAGCCAAGCTTACCTCCAGATCAAGAACCAGTCCACCGCGGATATCGTGACGGCGACCATCGCGGTGTACACGGCGGCCGGCTACAAGCTGTCCGCTGACCAGCCCGGATTGTTGGTCTTCGAGCGAGTCGCCAGCCGGAGCGACGCGCTCAAATGGGGCGACTGGATCAACGACGGCATGGTGATGCAAATCAAAGTGCAATTCACCGCGTTGACACCCGAGGACACGCTGCTACAGGCCGACGTGTACGCGGTGCAGGACCCCAGCGACCCCTTCTACCGCACCGAAAACAAGGCCCGGATGTTGGATCGCCGCCCGTACCAGAAAATGTTGAACGAGGTGCGGGACCGATTGGAAAAACCAAAATGAAATCGCGCGGGCCGATATTGCTGCTTGCGCATCCCCGCCGTAATCCCTCGCGTTTGGACCTTCCCGCCGCTCTCAAATCGAGGAACGGGAAATCAAGTTTCGCCCGTCAGTTGCTCCAAGCCCGCTCCGTCTGTTTCCTGGCCCTCGTTCTCTGGCTTTCCATTTGGGGAATGGGCTGTCGCCTCGTCAAGACGGTCGCGGAGGTGCCGGTTCAAACCATCTCCGCGTTCACCCCGGGAAAATCCAACCAGCCCGCCGCGAACCTGGCCGACCTGCAGCAGACCTTGATGCGGTACGCTGACAATTATCTCACCCGCATCAGCCTCGGCATTGATCAGCTTAAGCGCGGCACGAACGCCGCCACTCCCATCGAAGTGCTCCAGTGGAAAATCGGCTTCGCCACCTCCACCCTTTCCATCGCCTCCGGCCCCAACGCCGTGGCGAACACGCTCGACATGACGGTGTTTGCCACGCTCATTCGGAACATGGTGGAGAATTACTGGATTCCCAACGTGTTTGGCGAATCGGCGCGGCCGCTGTTGACGGCCTGTCAAAATGACGAAAAAGAAATCTGGCGGATTGCCAACACCATCCTGACCCAGCAGCAAAAGGACGAACTCCGGCAATCCATCGAAACCTGGCAAAAGGCGAATCCACTCCCGGAAAGCGTGCTGGCCGCCCGCGCCTTGGGGCTGGCGAGTGAGGTAACCAAAGCCACGCGCTCGACTACCACCAAATCCAGTGGTGTGCTGGATCTGCTCCGGATTGATCCGCTCGCCGGGCTGGATCCAGCCACCCGTGAAATTGCCGAAACCCGATTGTTCGCCGAACGCGCCCTCTTCATTGCCCAGCAAATGCCCACCGTAATCCGGTGGCAGGTTGAACTCATGACCCTGACCACCCTGGCGCAGCCCGCCGTGACGCAATTCGTCACCAACACCACGCAGGTTTCGGACGCGGTGAATCGTCTGGTCACGCTGACGGAACAATTGCCCGGACAAATCGCCACCGAGCGCGAGGCCATCGTCAAGACATTGGAGGCGCAGGAAGCCGGACTCACCGGCCTTTCTTCCGACGTGCGCCAGACTGTCGTGGCCGGTACACAAATGTCCACCTCGCTCAACACGACCCTGACCACCTTCACCGAATTGATGCGACTCTTTGGCGTCGGCGATACCAACCAGCCACCGCCCAACCCCAACGCTCCGCCGGCCGCGCCGTTCAACATTCTGGACTATGCCAAAACCGCGGCGCAATTGGAGGTCACCGCCAAGGAACTGACCGTGCTGGTCAACACCCTGGATCAAACGCTGGCCTCGACAAATCTGGCAAAACTATCCGCCCAGGTCAGCCCGGTGGTGCAACAGGCCGAAGTCAGCAGCCGACAAGTGGTGGACTACACCTTCTGGAAAGGACTCCTGCTCGTGGGCTTGGCGCTGGTAGCCGCCCTGCTCTACCGGTTTGCGGCCACCCGTTGGCTGCCGAACACCGGCAAAAAAAATTCGGAGTAAACAATCCTGCGAGGAGGTTCGCAACGATTCCGACACGATGCGGCGGGATTTTTCCTCACTTCTTAATGCGCTTCATGGTCGGCAGAACCTTTCCCACTTCCTCACGCCGCCACCTCGATTTCGCGCGGCCATTGCTGGTAAGCTTCCCAATACGTCTTCTTGAGCGCGATCTCGTCATCCGTTGCGGCAGGTTGAATGCGTCCATTCACGTCCATGGCACGCGAGACAACCGTGTGTTTTCCCGGCGACACCGCACCAAGATCCAGCGAGAAGAAGACCCAGCAGTATTTGGCGCGTGGTGTTGAATCGAGCACCGCCGACCGCCATTCGCCACCATCCACCTGCACCTCCACCTTCTTAATTTCGGTCCCGTCGCTCCACGCCGCGCCATAAACCCGCAGTGGGATGGCTCCGTGCCGCGTAGGCTGGCGCGTCACCCGGGCCACCACGGATTTCAGATTCATGCGCCCAACCAATGTCTCGACATAGACAATTTCATCGCCCCGCCGCTCCCCGCGCACCGTGACATAATCACGGCCCATGAAACGGCCCACATAGCGCCGGTCGCGCACCTCGATGCGCGTGAGCCATTTGACATTGGCCACGCCGTACCACCCGGGCACGATCAAGCGCAGCGGCGCGCCGTTGCGCCTTTCCATCGGCGCACCGTCCCGCTCGTAAGCCAGCAGCAAAGGCAGTTTCAACGCGTCCGCCACGGACAAACTCCGACCGAACGGCACTTCCACCGTAAGCTCGCGATTGGTGCCGGGGCGAAGCGTTTCCTTTTTCCGATCCATTCCGAAGAAGACAATTTCCTTCGCCTTGGGATTCAGCCGGCAGGCTTTCAGCAGCGGCGCGAGCGGGGTGCCGGTCCACCGGCTGTTATAGATTGCGTCCATGAAACCCTTGGACGAACCGTTGCCGGAACATTCGAGCGTCATCAGTTGATCCTTCCGCGGGAGCGCCTTTATGTCCGCCATCGTGAGTGTCCGCGGCCGGGCGACCAGACCGGTGATCTCCAGCTTGAAATCTTGCTCGGAAAATTCCGGCACGCCGTAGTGTTGCACATTGAACGCCTGCTCCTGCGGCGTCAGCCAGTCGGTCAACATCTCCCAATCCAGCCGGTTCTCGCCCGTGCGCGGCGTGTCCAGAAACGAAACCAGTTCTTCGCCCAGCTGCTCCGCGGGAAAGGCCAGGCTCGACAACGGCCAGCCCGTGGCACACAACGCCAGCGCGCCCAAGCCGCCGCGCAACGCTTCGCGCCGCGTAAATTGAGCGGGTGACTTCCTGCGCTCTGTTGGTGTACTTGATGACGTTGGTTTCAATGTGTTTTTCATACGCTGCCCGGGTTTGGCTTATTCGCCTGCGCTCTTACCACCCGCCAGGTTGTCGGGCGAAAGTTCTATCTCCAACGACGAGTTGTGGTTTGGCTCGATGACAACGCGGCGACTCCAGTTGAGTTTCCCCGCCGGATGGACGACCCGCAAAGTATATTCACCCGCCGGCACGTGCTCGAACCGGAACTTCCCCTCCCGCGCGGTGAGTTGAAACCATGGATGATCGAAGACGAAGATCCAGGCCCGCATCCCGCCATGAAACACGCACCCCAGATGGATCGGCTTCCCGATTCCTCCGGCCTTTTGGAACGTGTGCGTAAAGTCGCCGGCCTGGGCCACGTTCACGTTGAACGGCTCGTCACCGTCCATGGTCATCACATTGTGCAGCGCGGCATCGCTGTTGACGATGCGGACGGAATCCCCCGCGCGCAGCACCATCGTCTCGGGCGCGAATTGGTAATTGACCTGGTCCATCGTGCGAGTTTGCGGCACGACCGGCAAGGCATCGTTGGTCACGGTGATACCTTCCAGCGCCACCACCGCCTCGGCCAGCGCCCCGCCCTTTGCGTTCGCGACGTAGTATCGCGAAAACCTCCACGGCCGTTTCGGATCCGCCTGATACCGGACGACGCCTTCAATGCCGCCCGCGTTCCGGGACGACTCGTGCGCCGTTGAGAGTTGGGTGGTGAATTGGCTGGCAATGCCTGGGGGCGCGGCAGAGACGAGGATCATCCCCGTGGCGAAAACCGCTACCGTCACGACCACTAAGATGCGCGCCTGGCTCAACACCGGATGAATTGATGGTGACTGCTCAGTACTCGACGGAAGCTTGAGGAGCAAGTTGAATTCACGCAACCAGTCGGTCAAGCGAGCGTGACCCGTCGAAGTCTATCGCGGACAAATCAAACCGATGTCCTCGCGCTCCACCCAGCCCGTGGTGTTTTCGGTTTGCACGAACACGTAATCACCGCGCCGACGCAGTTGGCGCACCGGCTCGCCCGCGCCGAGGACCGTGATGGTTTCGGACTCCGCCGTCGGCGATAATCGCAGAGGTGTCTGTTTGCCCAGCACGAAGCCGACGCGCGCACGCGTCAGCACGCCCAATTGCGCCGGCAGGCTCAGCAAGAAAATGCACAAGCCCAGCGCGGCCAGCACTTGTTGCCCGCCCGTCCGGCGCCAGCGCAGGATGCCCGGCAGCAGGAACATTCCCAAGGCCAGCCACAATCCGCCCGCTGTGATCCAGCCCCAACTGTTCGTCGGCAGCCAGGTCGAAGCCACCTCATACCACCGCAGGTTTGGCTCGGCCACTCCCGCCATCGTTCGTCCAAACCGCAGATTGTCCCGGGCGCGCTGGTTAAACGCATCCACCCAAAGCGCCTGCTCCCACGCGAGCAGTGCCGGGCCGGTCCGACCACGCCGCCACTCCACGATGCCCAGATTCACCAGTGTCCCGGCCGCCGGCGCCGCTGCCGCGGACGCGCGAAATTCCTTCTCTGCTGTGGTGAATTGCCCCGTTTCGTAAGCCTCGAGTCCATCCCGAAACTGCGATTCCGCCGAGCCTCGGCATTGCGGTAAAGTCCCCAATAGCAAGACCGCCATCGCCACAAACAAGATGGAATTTCGCACCCACTTATTCGAGCCGGCGGGCTCGGCTGATTCTGGCAACCGCGTTCCCTCCAGTTGTCGGCCACGAGTCAGAATGGCAAGTGCGCCCTTCATAATCGCGCCTCCAGTTTCTGAAGAATTTCGTCCAGTTCGGTGTTCAGCGTGATGAGTTCGTTGTTCCCCGCGTGTGCGGTGGCGAAGCTGGCTTCATCGGCCGCCGCAAAGAGCCGTCGGATCACCGCCTCGCGTTTGCCCTGCCGTTCTTCAGCGGGAAAAACTTCCAACACATCGGCGCAGACCAGCGCCCGTGGATTCGCCGGATAATGTGGCGCGCACGCGACGCGCAGGGCGTTGACCCCGCAATCGGTGAAGCCCGCCGCATCGCCGGTGGTCACGGCACGATGCAACCGACGCTTGAGCCGGCGGAGTTCGCGGCGTG
The DNA here is from genome assembly GCA_964561105.1 of uncultured Bifidobacterium sp. GTDB lineage: Bacteria > Verrucomicrobiota > Verrucomicrobiia > Limisphaerales > JADLHS01 > JADLHS01. Next base: position 60,926 of record CAZLOH010000007.1, read on the forward strand.
CCCGGCGCTGACGCAGGATTTCCGGATGCCGTTCCAGGTAACGGCGCCGGCGATCCCACCACCAGAGCCCTCCCAGCGCGACCACCGGCGCAAGTTGCATCGCGATGAACCAACCCTGCGCCTGCAACGGTTCGAGACGGGCAACGGTTTTTCCGCGCGCGGCGACTACTCCGCTGAGCGCGGGTCGCTTTTCCTCCGGATAACTCCGTCCGAGGTCCGGCCAGGTGACCGCGTTGGTCGCGGCCCCGTCATCGAGCACGGTCAGGGGAACGGAGGGGATGGTCAGGTCCACGTACGAGCGGCTTTGCGGATTAAAATAGCTGAACGGGATGGCCGGTGTGGCTTTCAATTCGTCGGAGAGCGGGATGAAGGTGTAGGAAAAAACCGCTCCACCGTTGGGTGATTCGGTCGTCGGAGGTGCGTAACCTTTCAACACGCCGGGAAAACTCTGCCAGCCCCGGACGTGCGGAGGTTCGGGCGGCACGAGCCGGGCCAGGTTGCCTTCTCCGCGAATGGCCACCCACATTTCCACCAAATCACCAACCTTGACTTGATTCGTGGAGAGATGCGGCGCATCGCAACTGAAATCTCCGATCGCGCCCGTGAACCCGGGCAGTTCGCCGCCCGGCGGTAACATCCGCACGTGAATCGTCACCGGCTCGGAATCGAGCAACTGGAATTCCGGCTTCGGTCGCGGAAGCGCCGTCGGGCCGCTGCCGACCACCAACCCGCCCGCCGCCCAACCGGCGGCGAATCCTTGCGCCGACAACGTCAGCTCGCCCGCCTTGATCGGCATGACCTGGGTTTCATAAACGTACGTGGGAAGTTTCTTCCCACTCACGACTTCCATCCGGATGGCCTGGCGGACCGTGCTCTTGTCCACGAAGAGGTCATCCCCATTGATCTGCACCTCACGCAACATCTCGACCGGGCCGGTCGAGGAACTGGGCAGCAACACCCGCACGTTCAGCGCCTCGCCAACAAACACATTTGTGGCGGACGCTTCGAGCACGATTTCTCGCGCGGTTTGGTCAGTCTCCACCTCCGGCGACACCTCCAGCCCCGCCGCCGGGATGACGACCGGCCGGCCATAAACGCCCACCACAAACGCCGGCATCAGGTAAAAACCCGGCTTGGAGACGCGCACCTCGAAATTGATCGCCGTGAGCGGACGTAGCGCATTGCCGGCGGGTTGAAGGATTTGCCCCTGCGCGCCCAAGCGGAAGGTCAACTCCGGCGGTCCGGGAATTGGATCCGGCAACTGCACCGCCGTGGAAATGGCGTTGAGCGTAATCCGGAGAATCGCCTTCTGCCCCGGCCGAACGGCCGGCGGATCGAACGATGCGTGCGCCACCACGGGAGAGGTGATGTCAATGGACGGCTGTGACAGCATGAGCTGCGCGAACGGATTCGCCTGGTTCGGTGCCGGCACGGGCGTCTGCCCGAAGCACGACGGCCCGACAAACCCAACGAGCGACACAATCAAACCGATCCAGGTTTCCGTGGCAAACCAACCGGCTGGCCGGGCGATAACACCGCATTTCCGCGTGACCAGTTGTGGAAAAAGTTTCATCGGTGCCTCACCACGTTTTGGTCGGGCGCTGATCTTTCCCGCCTTCCTTTGCCTCACTCAAGCCGCGACTCGACATGGGCAAACGCCTTCCTCCGTTCAAGCGAAAACCATCGAGCAACCGGCCCGCCTCTTCCGGCGACATTGGCACTTCCCGCTCCTGGCCCTCCGCGCCCTTGGTTTCTTCCTGGCCGCGCAACGACTCGGGCATCACGTCGTCTTCATCGTCGCCCGGCGCGCCCGGCGGCATGTTTTCCATGGGAATCTGCCCTTTGAGTTGCTGCATCATTTCGCCCAGCATCTGCGACTGGCTTTTCATCATCTGCCCCATCTGCTGCATTTGCCGCAAGCTGTCCACCAGCTTCGCGATCGCGCGCTCCACCGTCCGGGCATTTTGCACCGCGTTCGTATCCGCCGGGTTCAACTCCGCCGCGCTCCGAAAATCCCCGAGTGCCCGCCGCCATTTCAGCAGCGCGGCCGAATGGGTCTCCATCGCCTGCCGGACGGCTTTCATCGCGCCGCGCAATTCCCGCCGCGCTCCCCGGCCGCGCAGGTACGCCGACACCATCTGTTGCAGCTCTTTTTCCGCCAGCGCGGATTGCGCGTATTGAATCGCCTGATTTCCGGTGGCCAAGGCTGATTGCGCGCGCGCGGTGGCGCTGCCCGCAGACTCCTTTTTGAGCGCCTCCGCTCCCTGGGCGAATCGCACCTCACCCACGTTGTAGAGCGCGGCCGGCCGCACGCGTTCATCCTGGGTTGCCAGCGCCGATTGAAACAACAATTCCGCTTCCGTCAATTTGCCGGCGGCCAGTTGGCGCGTTCCCACATTGTAGAATTCTCGCGCCGTCTCCGGCGGTGGACCTGGGTTCACCGCGACCACGTTGTTCGTGCCGGCCAGTTCGTTCGTCGCCCCGCCGGCCATTGGCAGCGTCCACAGACTCGCCAGAACAACCAGCGAAATCGCGGATGCCTGCGGCGCGGCGATAATCGCTGATGGCACACGTGGCCGACGACGCGTGCCGATCAAACGCTCCAGTGAAATCAAGATCAGCGCCAGCGCCACCGGATAATGGAACCGCTCAACGCCATGCCGTCGCGCTCGGTTCTCCCGCGCCACCGCGTCGAGTTCGGCCATGACCGGTTTAATTCGAGCCAGCCCATCTCCGCGTGGGCCGAGGGGAAAATATTTTCCGCCGGTCTCCTCCGCAATGGCTCGAAGCGTTGCTTCGTCCAACCGGCTGCGCACCACCTCGCCCTTGGCATCGCGCAACAACGTCGTTTGTCCCGCCGCATTTCGTATCTGGATATCCGCCCCCGCCGGCGAGCCTACGCCAATGGTGAACACCACGACGCCGTTCGTCGCGAGCGATTTTGCGGTTTGCACGCCGTCCTTTTCCAGGTCTTCGCCATCCGTCACCAGCACCACGAGCTTGCGGCGGCTTTGCTTTTCCATCGCGAGATTCGCTTCCTTCAATGCCCGGCCAATATCCGTGCCGGGAACGGGAATGGTGCGGTCATCCACCGCTTCGAGCGCGTCCTCGAACGCTTCGTGATCGAAGGTCAACGGACATTGAAGAAACGCGCCACCCGCAAACGCCACCAACCCCACGCGGCCGTGACTGTTCTGACGAACGTAATCGAGGATCGCCAGCTTGGCGCGCTGCAACCGGCTCGGCCGGACATCCGTCGCCAGCATGCTCCTCGAACAATCGAGCGCGAACAGCACGTCCTCGCCCAGCCACTCATTGGCGGTTTCAAACTCGCCCCACTGCGGTCGGGCCAGCGCCAGGCCCACGCACGCCACCGCCAGCAGCAGCAGCGTCTCTTTGATCCGACGACGCACCGGGCTGTGGGATTGAGTCAGCGTCGCCAGCGCGGTCGGCGAGGCGATGGCCGCCAGTTGTCTCGCCCGCGCCCGGGCCGCACGGTATTGCAGCCACGCCAGCAACACCGGCGCGGCCACCGCCAGCCAGAGCCAGCGCGGTTCCGCAAAATGTGGATGCGTAAAGTCCATCAGGGCACGCGACGAAACCGGGTGTTCGTCAGCATCAGTTCCACCGCCAAAAGGCCGAACGCCGCCAGCAACGGCCATTGAAACAAGGGCTGATACGTCGTTTGTCGTCGGAGTTTGACCTCGGATTTCTCCAGGTGATCAATTTCATCGTAAATGTCCTGCAACTGCCGCCGGTTGGTGGCGCGATAAAATTCGCCCCGCGACAGTTGGGCGATCTTGCCCAGCACGGAATAATTCGCCGGTTGCAGCACCAACGAGGGAATCACGTTGCCGGCCGGATCGAGCGTGAGTTTGCCAGTCGTCGGATCAAAGAGCGGCAGGTGACAGGGCTGCTCGATGCCGATGCCGATGGTGTAAATCTTTGCGCCCAATCCGGCGGCCAGTTGTGCGGCCGGCACGGGATCAATCTCGCCTTTGTTGTTGTCGCCGTCCGTGAGCAAAATGATGATCCGGCTCTTGCTGTTGGGAATCGCCTTGAGCCGTTTGGCCGCGCTGGCGATGGCGTCGCCAATGGCCGTGCCGAGTTCCGTGATGATGCCGATGTGCAGCCGGCGCAGGTTCTCGATCAACCAGTCGTGATTCAACGTCGGCGGACTGGCCAGATACGGCACGGCGGAAAACACAACCAGCCCGATGCGATCGTTGGGGCGCTTGCGAATGAAATCCTCCAGCACGCTGGACGCAATATCGAACCGCGAAACCCGTTCGTTCGGCCCGCCCATGTCCAGCGCCATCATGGACCAGGACAAATCCAGCGCGAGCATGATGTCCAGTCCGGCGGCCTCGGTTTCCACCTGGTTGTTGGCAAACCGCGGTCCCGCCAGCGTGACAACGAACAACGCCACCGCGAGCAGCCGCAGAAACAACAGCAGCCTGCCCGCCGCCGATTTGGCCTGCGCCCCCGCCGCCCGCGCGATGTCCGCGCTTGAAAAGCGCAGCGCCGATAGTTTGCCGACCTTCCCGACCAGAAAGGCATAAACCGGCAGCAACGCCAGCAACACCAGCACCCAGGGATATTGAAACTCGAAGCTCTGGTTCATGCGCGCGCCGGTGCGGGGGAAAGAGCTGGTTCGGTTGCGGCTTTGCGCAACTGGTTACGACGGAGTTCAGACTGCGCGACGAGCTTCAACGCGCCCGGCACCACCGGCGGCGAATCAGTCGTCACCGCCCCGGAGAATTTTCGTTCGTCACATTGCCGCAGGAATTCGGATAACGCGTTGGCAAGCTCGACTCCGACCTTGTCATTGCGACCCACCAGTTGGCGAAACTCCGCAGTGCTGTATTCGCCCGGCGACAACTCAAATGCGGCGATGACATAACGCCGCAGAGTTTGTGATACGCTGCTCAAGATATTGCCATCCTCGGCACGACCGCACATTCGCTCGAGCGCGGCACGCGCCTCAACCACAGGCGACACGTTCGCAACCGGTTTCGGACGAAGCCACCACCAGATCACAAACGCCAGCAGCAACAGCAGCGCAACGCCACCGAGCGACACAACCATTCCATATTGCTCCCAAAACGTCGGCGGAATTTCTCCGAGCGGCGGCTGCAACTTGGGTAAGTCTTCTTGCGCCAACGCGCGCCAGGTCATGCCCATTGCCAACATTAGCCAGAGACGGATGGACATCGTCCGGCCTCTGATTGCTGACCTCTGAGTTCTGGCTTCTGACTTCTGACCCCTGGCTCTCATCCTCGCCTCCTGCCGCGTCGGATTTCAAAAAACCGCTGGAGGATGGGCGCAAATGGTTCGGCGGTGTTCAGCCGCAAGGTATCCACCCCGGTGCGATTCAACGCCCGATCCAGTTCGCCCAGCCGTTCCGCGTTCGTGGCCGCGAAACGATCGCGCACCCCGCGGCGACTTGAATCGAGTTCGACCAGTTCCCCTGTCTCAGCATCCTCAATCGTCAACAAGCTCGCCGCAGGTAGGACCGCTTCCCGGGGATCATTCAAGTGCAGACAAACCAGATCATGCCGCGTGTTCGTCAGCCCGAGTTCCTGGATCACGTCACGATTGCCGCTCATCCTGCCCCTGCCATCATCGGCTGGGGAGAAAGTGTCTGCCCGGGCGGGTGAGGGGTTGACGCTGCTGTGCAGAAAATCCGTGAGCAAAAACACAATGGCCCGCCGATGTAAGACGTGATTCAGAAACGTCAACGCGGCGGGAATATCAGTGCCCCGATGTTTGGGCTGGAACGTCAACATCTCGCGCACGAGTCGCAGGATGTGCCGCCGTCCCTTGCGCGGTGGCAGGTATAATTCGGCATTCTCCGTGAAGAGCAACAGCGCGACCTTGTCGCCGTTGCGCGAGGCAGAGACCGCCAGCGTGGCCGCCACCTCGCAGGCAAATTCACGTTTGGTGCGGTTGCCCGAGCCGAACGCCGACGATGCCGAAACATCCATCGCCAGCACCGCCGCCAGTTCGCGCTCTTCGCGGAATTTTTTCACGAACGGACGCCCCATTCGATTCGTCACGTTCCAGTCAATGTCCCGCACGTCGTCGCCGGGGATGTATTCGCGCAACTCCTCGAAGTCCATGCCCCGCCCCTTGAAGTGACTGAGATACGCCCCCACCATCATGTCGTTCACGAGGCGGTTCGTGCGCACTTCCACACGACGGACGGATTCGAGAAGTTCGGTGGTGGTCACAGGCCAAGCAACCGCCTTAACCCGGCTTCGATTTCTGGCATTTTTTCAGCGGGGAAAGCAGCAATACGTCGGTCAATCCTGGAATTATCCACCCCGGCGATGCCCAGCAAATTAACCACCGATTCCTGTCGCGACCACGGCGGTTTGGTAAAGTTGATTTCACATTCACCTCCGCCCATCTCGGTAGTCATCGGCACGACCACCGACATGTTGCGATGCTTGCCAACCGCCCCCACGGAGACAACCACACAGGGCTTGACCTTCGCGACAAAGCCCAAGTCCACTATGACAACATCGCCACGACTAAAGTTTGTCATAATCCACTTCCGGAGCCGGCCCCAACTTCTCCCAAGTATCCGCGATGACTCCATCCAACGGGGCCTCCGACTCCCGCTGTTGTTCGAGTAATTTGAGGTAGCGGAGAACTTCTCGCACCACCGACTCCGGTTGATGCTTGATTTCTTCAATCAACATTTCCTGTGCGCTCATGGTTCGATTATCCGTTAAATGGCTGGTTTGGCAAGTTCACTAGGCTCATGCCGCGCCCCTTGAAGTGACTGAGATACGCCCCCTCATCATGTCGTTCAGGAGACGATTCGTGCGCACTTCCACGCGGCGGACGGATTCGAGAAGTTCGATGGTGGTCATCGAATATGCCTTTGAATCTCATCGGCTAAATCAGAGAAGCCACGGTCACGCGCGATTGAAACAGGTGTTGCCCCATCTTTGCGTTTGCATTTTGGGTTGGCTCCCGCAGCAATGAGTATTTTAGCGACTTTTCGCTGCCCTTCGAATGCCGCATCGTGCAGCGCGTTCCCACCCCAAGTATCTTTCTGATTAACATCAGCACCCGCAGCGAGCATTGCCTTAACTGTTCTGGTAAGTCCACAATGAGCAGCCAGACCCAAAACCGTGCGGATATACCCATCACAAATAGAGTATTCAAAAGCCAACCGATTTACCTTCGCACCCGCCTCGATAAGCATGATTGGAATCAACTCCCAGTCTTCGCTTCGTCGCGCTGAAGACTGATTGCTAAAAACACCTGCCAAGCTCATTTCTCTGGAAGCAGACTGTATCGCCTCGGTCAGCAATACGCTTTTCTTCGGAAACTTATGTGAGTAACGGGTGTAAATGGCAATACAGTTCACGTTGGCCCCGTGGTGAATGAGAAATCGGACGATTTCAATATCCGCCTCATGAACTGGCCCCATCAACACGTCATCTGGTAACGTAGCCCCCCTGTTCACCAAGTCTTTGATCAAATCGCTTCGCACCCAAAACGCAGCATGCCAAAGTGGGCTTCTCCCGCTGGGTTCTTTTGAATCAGGATCTACTCCTTCAACTAACAAGGCCTTCGCAACATCTAAATGCCGGTAGCGAATTGCATCAATCAGTGCATCCCTCTCCCGTGCTTTCTGAAATCGAGGCACCTGCCGTGCTCGTTTGAGAATGATAGCGACTTTCTTTTTGATTTCTCCTTTTGAGAGTTTCCGCTTTGATTGGCTCATAATTCCGAGGCCACTCAACTTTGGGCTTCACGGCACCGGCACAACATTCAGCACCTTCTTGATAATCGCGTCCGTAGTCACCGCCTGCGCCTCGGCTTCGTAGGTGACGATGATGCGGTGGCGCAGCACGTCCGGGCCGATGCTCTTCACGTCCTCGGGAATGACATACTCGCGGCCCTGCAACAACGCCCACGCCTTGGCGGCCAGCGTCAGGTTGATGGTTGCGCGCGGCGACGCGCCGAACTGGATGAAGTGTTTGATATCGAGTTTGTATTCCTCCGGTTTGCGCGTGGCGAAGACGATCTTGACGATGTAATCGCGGATCTTGTCGTCCACGTGAATCTGGTCCACCAGCTTCCGCGTGCGCAGGATTTCCTCCAGCGTGACGACCGGCTTGATCTCCATCTCCGGACTCGTGAACGCCATGCGATCCAGAATCCGCCGCTCCTCCTCCACGGACGGATAATCCAAAATCACCTTGAACATGAACCGGTCCACCTGCGCCTCGGGCAACGGATACGTGCCTTCCTGGTCAATCGGATTCTCTGTCGCCAGCACCAGGAACGGCGTCGGCAGTTTCATCGTCTCGCCACCGAGCGTCACCTGCCGTTCCTGCATGGCTTCGAGCAACGCCGACTGCACCTTGGCCGGCGCGCGATTGATTTCATCGGCGAGCACGAAGTTGGCGAACACCGGCCCTTTGGTCGCGTGATACTTGCCATCCTGCGGATTGTAAATCTGCGTGCCGACGATGTCCGCCGGCAGCAGGTCGGGCGTGAACTGGATGCGATGAAAACCCGCATCCACGGCCGCCGCCAGAGTACGCACGCACATGGTTTTCGCCAGTCCCGGCACGCCTTCCAACAGCACGTGCCCGTTGGCCAGCAATCCCACCAGCAACCGTTCCACCAAGGCTTCCTGCCCCACGATCACCCGCCCCACTTCCTCGCGCAGTTTGCGAATCCACGCGGCTGTTTCTGACACTTGATCTTTCAAAGCATTGCTCATTGGCGTCCAAGTTAACGAAACCCGCGAGAAGTTCCACCTCGAAACGTCGTCGTTCAGAACGGAAAGCCGACGGAAAAGTGCAAAGTCCCCACCGGATCGAGCCGGCGGCGGTTGAGATTGTAGCCGTATTCCAGCCGCACCGGACCGATGAGGCTGCGCCAGTTGATTCCGCCACCCACGGAGCCGAGGAATTCGTCCCACGGATAATTCGCCCGGTCCTGGGCAAAACCCACGGCGTCGTAAAAAGCCACCACGGACCAGGTCTTGGTCAGCAGTTGTTCCAGCTCGAGATTGAACTGCGTGTAAGTTTCCGCGCCGACCTGCTGGCCGTTAACATCCAACGGCGAAGCCTCGCCCTCCACGTAACCGCGCACCGAGTTGGCGCCGCCCGGAAAGTAACGCTTGTTGAACGGCAACTGGTCGGCGTCGCCGCCCCACACAAACGTCACCCCTTGCATGACGCCCAGATGCACCAGCCGGCCACCGCCGAGGTCGTGGTGATAGGACGCCCCGACCAACGCGCGTTGGTAATTCACATTCCCGCCCAAGGCCGCGCTGGCGACCTCCAGTTGCGTGAACAGTTTCAAGCCGCGCTTGGGCAGCAACGGGTGATCGCGCCGGTCGCGCACCAGTTGGAGAACGAAGGCGGCTGAATTCGCCGGCTCCGTGCCGAGGAGGTTCGGACTGTTGGGAAACTCGTACTGCGAATTGAGATACTCATAATCGTAGCGGAGCGTGAAATCAGTCTTGAGCGGTACGAGGAATTTTTGCAAGCCCAGCGAGCCGCCGTACTCCTTGCGCGTGAACGTCACTTCTTCGCGCAGCAACCCCGAGCCTTGCAGGAAGAGGTCCACGTTTTCTCCGAACGCCTCGGGAATGGTATAGATCAGATCACCGCTGCTGGATTTGAAGGATTGCACGCCGCGCACCTGGAGGTCATGCGCCAGACCGAACACGTTGCGATCCTCGAACTCCAGCCCGCCACGCAACAATTCATAACTGCCATAGCCGGCCAGCACGCTCAAGGAGACCGGCTTGCCCTCGGCAAATTCGTAAACCACGTTGCGCGTGGCATCATCCACCGGTTCATACCGCAGGCGCACCGAGTCGAACACGCCCAGTCGCGCCAGTCGCTGCCGCGATTTTTCGGCTTCGACCAGGTTCAACGGCTCGCCCGGCTTCAGCTTGATCCGGCTCTGCACCACCGAAGGTTTGGTGTTGGTATCGCCCCGCTCGATGATCTGGCCCACCCGAATAAACGGACCGGGGGTGACCGTGGCCGTCAGGTCCAACTGGATGTTGGCCGCGTTGGTGGTTCGTTGCCGTTCGACAAATTCAACCGTGGTATCCGGAAACCCCTTGATCTGTTGTTCAGCCTTCAGCGTTTGGGCCAGGTCCTGTTCCCACAACCGCGAAAACGGCTTGCCGGGATTCAAGGTGCGCAACGCGGTGGCGGGATTGCCCGCAGTCCGCAAGCGCACCTCCACCGACCGCACAAACGTCGGCCGCCCTTCCCGCACGGATACTTCGACATCCACCGCGCCGGTTGCTTCGTTCCAAGTCACGCGATTGGTGTTCACCCTCGCCGACTCGTAACCGGCCCGCGCATACGCCTCGCGCAACGCGGCCAGTGAGCTGTCCAGACCGGCGGGATTGAAGATGCGATTGATCCGCAGTTCCAACAACACTCCCCCGCTCACGAAATAATCCTCCGCCTGGCTTTGCGAAAATGCCTTCAGCCCGGTGAACGTGAGCGAGTGATAGTAAAACCGCACGCCTTCCCGCAGATTGAACTTCGCCTCCCGCGCGGCAAATTCGCGTGGCAACAAGGCTTCCAGGGCATTGGTCCAGACCACTTCCTGCCGGGTGCCATCGGCCATCGTAAACTGGCCTTGCAACGCGGCACGCAAATATCCCTCCGTTCGCGCCCGCGCAAGCAACACCAGGACGGCGTCCTCCACAAAGGTCCGGTCCAACAGCGCCGGCAGCCGATCGTCCGGTTGGAAATTGCGGAGCAGCCGGGTCATCTCGCGATTCGCTATGAAGCCGAATCCGGAAACGCCCACCTGAGCCGGCTCGTTGGTGCGCGTTTCCGCGACGGACGCGCGCCCCAGCAAGACGGCCAGCGCCAGCAGAGTGATTCGAAGCCCACTCGCCGCGCGCCCGGGAAAGTTCGATCTGCTCACCGGCGGATTACCTTCCATTTCAAGCTCGCATTGAACGCGTTGAACTCGTCGTAGTCACCGATGATGGACCAACGGTCGGTCAACAGATACTCCACCGAATACGTCAACCGTCCCTCGTTTGAAATGCTTTCGCCGCTGCGGAGGATCAAACGCTCCTTGGCCGGGTCGGTGCCCAGGTAGCGATTGAGCAAATCCGTGCCGAGAAAAGTCCCGAGCCGGCTGGCTCGATCGGCGCTGGAGAAGGAGAAATCTGATTGGGGCACTTCCCCGGCGGTCAGCATGAGTAGTATTTGTTCCGAACTCAGTGGCGGCGTCGAGGAGAGGATCACGTTCGCCCCGTCCGCCGGACCTTTGACTTCGAGCCGCACCTCGTAACGGTAATTTCGACCCGCGGCGTTGATTTGCAGGTCCGGCCCGCGCAGGTCATGGGCGCCAAAGCTGACCATCCCCTGCTCGAAACTGAGCGCGCCGAACGGAAACACCAGTCGCCCGGAATCTACGCGCGCGTCTCCGGTCAGCACCGGAGTTCGCAACGGCCCTTGCAGTTGGAAATCAGCGGAGCAAATGCCGCTGAACACGGGCGTACGCACGCGTAGAAAGTGATCCCCGCGAATCCCCAGGTCCAACTGCCAGTCGGCGAACGGTTCGTTCGTTACGCTGAAGTACGGCGGGCGCCACTCGGGACGCACCGGCCCCGTCCACACCAGCGCCGAGGTGTTCTGCACATACAGGCCATCGCGCAAGGTGACGAGGCCGGAGACGCGCGGGGGCGCATTGCTGCCCTGCCGCAGCGCGAGCGCCAGATCACCGCGCACGAGCAGTTCCGCCGTCCGTGCCAGTGGAATGTTGGTGCCGGACAGATTGATCTGGTAGTCCAGATTGTGACCGGCCAGGTCCGCGACGGAAACGAAGCCGTCGGCATTGATCGGTTGTCCGCCGATTTGACCGTGAAAATCTTCCAGCACCGCGCGAAAACCATCCAGCCGCAGACGCGCCGCAATATCCCGCAAGGGAGTGACATTGCCCAAAGGCCGCGTGGCGGCGTTCGTCACGGTCAGGACGCCGGCCAGCCGCTTGCCGGGACTCAGCTCCAGGGTCGCAGCCAACTGGCCTTCTGGCGCCAACATGCCAGGCAGATAAGCCTTGAACGCCGCCAGTTGTACGGCTCCGAGTTGCAACCGACCCGTTGCCCGACTCCAGTCCGGAAATTTATTGTGCGGACCAAAGCTCGAGCCAGCGTCCGCCGGAAGCGGCCATTCGCCCGTGGCCGAAATCGGCTGGCCATCCAGCTTTGCGGTAAAAGTTTTCAACCGGACCGCATTCGGGCGGAACTCCAACGCGCAATGAACGTCCGTTCCCTCGGGCAAAGGCACATCGTTGGTGGACGTGAGCCAGTTCAGCTTCGCGGCCCCCAGCGACAACTCCGCCATCGGATGGTCCAGCGAACCGGAAACTTGCAACCGCAAGTCAGGTTGTGTCAGCGCCAATCGTCCCCACGCGCCGGCGGAGATGTTCAACTCTTTTGGCCGACCGTCCCGCCAGGTTCCGTTCACCGCGACTTTACCCTCGTGGTCCCAAGTCAACATTTCCGCGCCGTGTTGCGGATTGATCCGGACTGGTAACGCGCCCGTCACGGACAGCGTCGGCGCGTATACGGTGGCCAGGGACAGTTGCTCGATCATGAGACGTTCGCCCAAATTTACGCGGCTGCGCAGATCGAATACGTCACCGGGAGCATTGGTGATCGCGGCGGCGACAGATGCCACTGCCCGCACCGGCCCATTAGACCAGTCGGCGGCCAGGGTCAGTTCCTCCGCGAGAATGTTCGCCAGATTGGGTTGGAGAAAATCGGAGAAGTCCACCAGCGCGACATTCGTGAGTTGCAACTTCACTTCACCATGCACGGGCCAGGCAATGTTCGCCGCAGTCGCGACCGCGCGTTGATCCCCCTGCCAGTTGAATGGGGCCACGGCGAGCGACCAGGGTTGTTCAGTCGGATTCATGCCTCCGACCTTGAAGGTGATCGCGCAAGGCTGCGCCAGTGTGTACAGCGTCCGAGCCTCCCGAGACAGAGCAACCTGATTCAGCGATAGGGCAATTTTCCCATCCGCCAGTCCTCCGAGAACAGCGGCAGCGGAAATGGACAATCGTGATTTATCGGCATCTGCTTCGAGTTTGGTGGCGAGCTGTTGTGGTTGGCCCGCCCAGGAGAGCCGAAAGTCCAATGGCTTCAATCCGCTAAATTTGCTTCCCTTCAACTCAATCTTTCCCCGCTGCGTGAGATTGGTCAATGGCCCGCTCAATTCTCCGGACGCCACCAGTTCCTTGTAGTCAAAGCCCGACAGCAGCCGTTTCAAAAAGCCACCCGTCGCCCGCCAATTCACGCCTTCGACCTGATGCGTCTCGATGTCCAACCTGCCGGCCGCCGCCAGTTGTGAAGCATCGGAAAAATCCGCGCGCAGTTCGTCGAGTTTCAGCAACGGCGCGTTAAGCCCGCCGCGGGCCAGAATGTATTTCACCGCCAATGGCCCGGCGGATCGCGGCCAGGCTGAAATTTGAAACTGAACGTCCGGAGCTTTGACGCCGGTCGGTTCGATCTGCGCCACGCCTTCAATGGGTCCGTTCAACGAGACGCCAGGTAGTTTTTCCAACTCTCCCGCGAGGCGCAGTTGCAGAGGTCCGGTCAACGTCTCTCCCGTCCAGGCCAGCCGGATGGTGTTCGTCGCGCGGGCGCTTAACCACGGCGATTGGAGGTTGAGTGTGCGCAATGTCACTCCCGTGGCATCCGCGTCGGCACCGAGCGAAAGCTTCACCTCGGAAAACCCGGCTACGTTGGCGGCGACCGTCGGTTCCGCTCGCGCGGTCGCCGCCAAGTCCAGGCGGTTTGAATTCAAATTGACTGCGAAATCAGCCGTCAGATGGTCGTAGCCTGCGATCTTGAAAAAGTCTTTGGGAATCTGCCAGTGCGGGAACTCCGCGCGGGCCGCCGTTGGCCACCAACTGTTGGTCGTGAACTGCGCCGCCAGCCCGGCCCGGTTGGTCAGCCAGGCCAGTTCACCCGTGACTTCCCACGCGCCATTGGTGCGAGCAAATCCAGTATGCAGCCAGGCCGAACACGCTTTCCATTCGGCCGACAGTTCCAAAGCGGAAGCACCGAGGACCCGGCCGGTCAGTTGGATTTCGCTCGGAAATTCCGATGGTTGAATCACAGCCCGCAAGCTCCCCGACCGCCACTGAGCTTGCGGAATCGTTAGCTGGCTCGAGGCGATCTGCACGACGCCATTTGTCAGCTCGGCGAACGGCAACCACTTTTGCAGCAGCAATCCGGCGTCGGAGATTCGATTCAAAGTCTCGCCGGCGGATCCGCCGGAGCGCGCAACCGTGTTGGTGGTGGAAGCGCCGATCACCAGCCGACAACCTTCCAACAAAAGCTGTGGCAAGTCATTGGTTCGATGCGCGAACCGTTGCCACAACCACGTCGTTGGCAATCCACATTCCACACGCCGGACTTCCAGCCGCGCGCTCCCCCAGCCGGCCCGAACATCAGTCAGCGCAAAGCGAGTCCAGCCGACCCGATCATAGCCGGCATAGCGCAGGCCGAAGTGTTTCGCCGCCGGCCTCAGCCCCCACGGAAACCAGATCGGCACGAGAGCAAGCCCAAGCGCCCCCGCGGCCGCGAGCCAGCACAGGCTGCGGATCAATCGGTGTTTCTTGGGCGGCTTGGCGACCATGTCTCGCGTTGACTAGCATTTTTGCCCGGCTTCCTCCACTCCGAATGTCTTTGGCAGACCACCCATTTCGGCTTCAAGAACTCAAGCCGCAACAATTCCAACCAGAGGCAGGAAGCGACGATCACCTCCAGTCACGCTTTGCATGGCGAGACTCATCAACCTTGTATCCGCAATCACACAAACCTCTCGTGGCTTGCACGAGTTGGGAAGATTGAGCGTGCCGCTCTCCGATCAGAGAAGATGAAGCCCGTCAGTCGTGGAACGCGGTTCAAGGGCCAGGTCCAATCGCAACTTGAGCAAGGTAAATGCTGGCCTTGCCCTCGTGACTGGAATAGTAGGACATCCACAATTTTCCATCGTGCAATACCATTCCCGAGTAACTGGTGTCACCACCAGAAGGCAGTTTCAATGCCTCGGTCAGCGTGCCCGCAACAGGGTCAATCCACGAAAGCGCCGTGCGAACGCCGCCGTCATACAACCGCGTGGCGGCCAGGAGCCGACGATCAGGCAGTTGGATCAATTCGGGCCCGCCAATTCGGATGTGGAGGTCTTTCCACGTCCAGTTGGTATAGGGCGACACCGCGGTCCCGAGCTGCGCGGTCAAGCCCGAGTTGACCCCGTCCCGCCGGAGCAAGGCATAGGCCGTGCCGCCGGCATCGAACACCAGCGCCGCTTCGTTGCCATTGGGAAACGCGAGTCGCGCCGATGAATTCCAGTTGAGGCCGTCCTGACTGCGATACAGGTATGTGAGTCCTGCCTTCGTTCCATGCGGTGCGGTTTCGTAACCGACACAGTACGCAATGCCGTTCTTCCAGGCGGGACTCCAGAGCCAGTTGTCGGTGTCGCCCACAAACTGTCCTTCGCTCCAATCGCTGCCGTTCTCGGAAAAGCGCACCACCGAGTGATAACTCTCCGCGCCCGACTCCAGCAATTTGATTGACCCGCCGCTGAGCATGAGCCGCCCTCGTGGAGTAATCGTCAACTTCGGGTCCACCAAACCAACGCCGTCCTGCGCGAGCAACGCCACGGGCGTCCACTGCTCGCCGTCGGCCGAGGACAACACGCGAATTTTGCCGCCCGACGACAGGTGCGCCGGGGCTTCGCGAAAGACGCAATACCAGCGGTCTTTGAATCGAATCAGGTCGGTGAAAGCGTTGTGGGGCGCTTGATCCCAAATCCGCCGCGCGCTTACTAGCTTCAGCGTGAGAGGGTCACCGAAAACCGCAAGGCGGTTGCCAAGCAGCACTACCATCATCAATCCAATCGCTCGAAGCATCTTCAACGGAACCCTTGCTTTGAATCCAGGTAGCAGTTCATCGCCGCAAAGCGTAAATGCCCGGTCTCCTTGATTGCGAGAAAATCCGCACATCAAGCGCGTATGCCGCCTACGCTCGTCTCCTATTCGCCGGCCAGTGTTCAACACCCATGCGGTCGGCCTCCGCTGGATTTGCCGTTGAGTCCGGGAGTTCTCGCGAGTGTTTGCGCTCGGGGTCCAGCCGCCGGCCGGACGGTTACTTCCTTGAAGGCCGTGCGAAGCTGCCGGCATATTGAGCGATATGTCCGTGGAGTTGAACGAAGCCCTATTGCAAAAAGCCGCCGGTTGGGATGTGGTCAAGCGCGCCCGCGCCTACCTCCAACTCGGACAGGTGCTCAGTTCGGATTGGCAACCGCCGCTATTACGCGGAGTCGTACAGAACGACGGCGTCTCCTTCCGCGCCTCGATGGTCGTCAAGAGCAGCATTGACATTGAAAATCTCTGCACCTGCCGCGAAGCGCGCGCGTGGGGCAAAATCTGCGCGCATGGCGTTGCGGTGGGCTTGCATTGGATCGCGGCGCAAAAATCGAACAACACGGCGACCCCGGCGCGTTCCATCGCCAGTGTGCCGCCCTCCCCTGCCCCGGCGCGCAAACCGGACGGACTCCAACGCGCCCCGACCGGCGAACCCGCCGGGTTGTTTGTGATTCTTCCGCCGAATTTTGACCAAGCCATCGCGCGCGGCAAAATCATGCTGACGTTCGAGGCGAAGTGGAGCGGCGGTCGTTGCCCCTTGAACGCGCTGCCCAAGGGACGCGCGTTTGCCTTCGCACCGCCGGACGACGCCCTCATTGAACGGATCGAAGCGCTGGCCGATGGCGCAACGCCGGCGTTGCTGCAACTGGACGTGAAGGATTTCGCTACGTTGCTGCCGTTATTGGCCGGTCATGAAAACGTCACCCTCGGCAAAACGAGCGCAGTGACAATAACCCAGACGCCATTCCGAGTGCCGCTGCGCGCCACGTTGGAGGCGAATGGTGAAATTGTTCTGGCCCGAAAGGAAAAAGCGGAGGCAATCTCGTTCGTAGGCGATTGGGTCTGGCAGAACCAAACCTTGCAGCCACTCGGCCTGCCGCCCGGCCTGCAAAGTGTTCTGCAAGCGCCGTTGCGCGTGACACGCGCGCAAGTGCCGATGTTCCTGAGCCAGCAGTGGCCGCAATTGTTGGCGGCGGGCGGTGTGGAGGCGGATTTCAGGCTGGAAGATTTCACGCTCGAACCTTTGACTTCACGCTTGGTTCTCTCGCTGCGCGGCGGGCTGGCGCAACTCGGCGCGTTGCTCCAATGCGCCTATGGCTCGCGCATCGTCACCTTGGGCGTGACCGCAGCCGACGAAGCCGTCTGGTTGCCCGATCCCCAGGTCACGACACGCTACTCCACCCGCGATCTGAACACCGAGCGCGCGGCGCTGGCGCGTTTGCAACGCAGCGGTTTCGCGGGGCCGGACAGTCACGGCAAACTCCAACTCAACGGCCAGAACGCCGTGCTGAATTTCCTGGCGCGAGAGCATCCGGCGCTGCAACGCGAGTGGGAGGTGACCCTGGATGAATCGTTGGAGCAGCGAACGTTGAAAAACATCGAGCGCATCGAGCCTCAGTTTCAGATCACGACGTCCGGCGTGCAGTGGTTCGATTTGGGCGTGGTTTTCGCGGCCAGCGACGGGGAAACGTTTTCCCCGGCGGACATTCAACGCCTGCTTCGATCCGGCCAAAGTCACACGCGCTTGCGGAACGGCAAACTGGCGGTGTTTGACCCGGGCGCGCTGGAGGAATTACAGGAGACGCTGCTCGACTGCGCGCCGCAACAAAACGCGCAGGGCTATCGCATCGCCAGCCAGCAGGCGGGATTTCTCGCCACCACCTTGCGCCAGCATGGCGATTGGAAAGTGCAAGCGCCCGCCGCCTGGCGTGAGCGCGCGACCAAACTCAGTGGCGAAGCCAGGCTGACCTGTCCGCCGCTGGGTGATTTGGAAAACGTCCTGCGCCCGTATCAAAAACACGGCGTCGCGTGGCTGGGCTTTCTCCGGGAGAACGGCTTTGGGGGCATTCTCGCGGATGAAATGGGCCTGGGCAAAACGCTGCAAACGCTGGCGTTCCTGAATTCATTAACCGCCGCCAAGCCAGCGCCACACCTCGTCGTTTGCCCGACCAGTCTCGTATTCAACTGGGTGGCCGAGGCGAAGAAGTTCACCCCCGCGCTCAAGGTGCTCGCACTGCACGGCCCGGATCGGCACGACAAATTTGATCAGATCGCCACGACCGACCTGGTGGTGACCAGTTATGCGCTCATCCGCCGCGATGCGGAGAAGTATCGCGCGCTCGCGTTCGACACCGCGGTGCTCGATGAGGCCCAGCACATCAAGAACCGGCAGACGCAAAACGCCCAGGCAGTGAAAGCCGTGCGGGCGCAACATCGGCTCGTGCTCACCGGCACCCCGCTGGAAAACTCCGTGCTCGATCTCTGGTCCATCTTCGACTTCCTCATGCCGGGTTATCTCGGGTCGGCGAAGGATTTTCGCGATCGGTATGAGTTGCCGATTGCGAAGGAGAAGAACGTCGAAGCGCAGGCGCGGCTCGCGCGGCGATTGCGACCGTTTCTGCTGCGCCGATTGAAGCAGGACGTGGCTGCGGACCTGCCCGCGAAGCTGGAACAAGTGTCGTATTGCGAACTCACACCCGAGCAGCGCGGTGTTTATCAGCAAATCATCGAGGCGAGTCGCAAGGAAGTGCTCGCGTCAGCGGGCGCGCAAGGGCTGGCGAAGAGTCGCATGGTGGTCTTGACCGCGCTGCTGCGCTTGCGTCAGGTGTGTTGCGATCTGCGGCTGCTGAAGCTGGAGTCGCGGGATGAGAGTGGGACGGAGCGAGCGAAGGATGGCTCAACCAGTCCGCCCCCCGCTTCCTCGGCCTCCGGGAAACTAGAACTTTTCAGCGAGTTGCTGGAGGAGGTCATGGATGGCGGCCATCGCGTGCTCGTGTTCAGCCAGTTCGTTGGCATGTTGACGCTGCTCAAGGAGCGGCTGGCCGAAGCCGGCATCGAGTTTTGTTACCTCGATGGCTCAACGACCGATCGCGCCCGGGTGGTGGAGCGATTTCAGACCGACACGACCATTCCCGTCTTTCTCATCAGCCTCAAGGCGGGCGGCGTCGGCCTCAATCTGACGGGCGCGGACACCGTGGTGCATTTTGATCCGTGGTGGAATCCAGCGGTGGAAGCTCAAGCCACCGATCGCACGCATCGCATCGGTCAAACCAAGGTCGTGACGAGCTACAAGCTGATCACGCGCGACACGGTGGAGGAGAAAATTCTGATGTTGCAAAACCGGAAGCGCGAGCTGATCCAGGCCACGATGGGGGGCGAGGAGGATTTTGCCGGCGCGTTGAGCTGGGAGGAAATCCAGGAATTACTGTCGTGAACGGCCGCGACTTCCGTTTCTTTCATTGTCTCGCGCCGTCCGCCGTTGCAGATTCTCCCCGCCGGATTTGAAAACGCTGCACCTCTACCTCCTGCGCCAGGTCATCGCGTCATTGCTGATGACGGTGGTGGTGTTCACGTTTGTCCTGTTGCTTGGCAACGTGCTCAAGGAAGTGCTTGGCCTGCTGGTCAATGGCCAGGCGTCGCTCGGCGTCGTGATCCGGGCGGTGGCGTTGCTGATCCCCTTCGTGTGGGTGTTCGCCCTGCCGATGGGCATGTTGACCGCCACCCTGCTGGTGTTTGGGCGGTTCAGCGCGGATCAGGAGCTTACCGCCGCCCGCGCCGGCGGCATCAGCCTGGTCTCCCTGGCCATGCCCATTCTGATTCTGGGCCTGGTGCTGTCAGGCTTGAGCGCGTGGGTGAACCTGCAACTCGGCCCGAGTTCGCGAGAAGAATTCAAGGCCCTGCTTTTCAAATACACCGCCAACATTTCCAGCGCCCAACTGCCCGAGGGTCGCTACATCCGGGATTTCCCCGGTTACATGTTCTACGTGGGCAAAAATCGCGGCGGGCAACTCGAAGACGTCGTGGTTTATTATTTGAACACCGGGACGAATCCGCCCACGACCATCCTGGCGCCCCGCGGCCGGCTGGAGGTGGATGTGACGAATCGCTTGATCTCGCTGCAACTTTTCGAGGCCAAGGGCGTCGCGTTCCAAGGCGACCATGCCACGATGATTTCCGGCGACGTCACCCACGAATTCAAGTTGAACGGCTTTGATCGCGCCCGGGACCGCACCTCCATCAGCGACATGAGCTTCCAGCAACTGCGCGCCGAGTTGCGCGCATTGGAGCAAAATCTCTCCGTCCCGCTGGCGTTGAGCACCAACCACGATGCGAATGTCCGGCGACAGGCGCTCGAAAACCAGCTTAAAGACCCCACCTCCCGCGTGCGCGTGCAATTGCATCGGCAAGTCGCGTTTTCCTTCGCGTGTTTTGGCTTCACGCTCATCGGCATCCCGCTTGGCATCCGGATGCACCGGCGCGAAACCAACGTCGGCTTTGCCATCGCCATCGTGCTTGTGCTGATCTATTACGGCTTTATCCTGCTCGCGCTCTCGCTCGACCAGCGACCCGAATTCCTCCCGCACCTGATTCTCTGGCTGCCGAACCTGCTGTTTCAAGTCGTCGGGGCCGTGCTGCTCTGGCGCGCCAACCGTGGGCTTTGAGGAAGAACCTCATCTCAAGCCAGATCACCGAAGGAAGTTCCCGACTCCATCGTCATCCCCACACCGGCGAGGGACGCGTCGAGACGTGCCATTTGTTCGCGCTCATGTCCGCCGATGCACCTTGTGGACCGCCGCCTGGTCCGTCGGTTTGATGAGCATCTCGTCAATGTTCACATGCGGCGGGCGACTTGCCACCCACACCAGAATCTCGGCGATGTCCTCCGCCACCAACGGTTCGGTGCCGGCGTAAACTTTTTGTTCCCGCGCCCGATCGCCTTTGAACCGCACGAGCGAGAATTCCGTCCGGGCCATCCCCGGATCAATGGAGCAGACGCGGATGCCCGTGCCGTTCAATTCCAAACGCAGCGCCCGCGAGATTTGCAATTCTCCCGCCTTGGCCGCGCAATAGGCCGCGCCCCCTTCGTAGGCCACGCGCCCGGCCAGCGAGCCGATGTTCAGAATACTCGCGCCAGCCTCATGCGGCATCAGCGGCAACGCGGCGCGTGTCATTCGCAAGATTCCCAGCACATTACTCTGGACCATGGCCTCCCAATCCTCATCCTTTCCTTCCGCCACCGGGTCCAGACCCTGTGCGCCTCCGGCGTTGTTGACCAACACGTGCAAACCGCCAGCCGCTGATTTCTGACCGCCGAGTTTCTCCCTGGCCCATGCCATGAAATCCTCGACGCTCGGCGTCTGGCTCACATCCAGCGCGTGAACGTGCGCTTCACCCGCACCCGCCTCGCGCGCGGCATTGGCGACCTGCTGCAAGCGATCCGCCCGCCGCGCCCCGAGGAGCAGCTTCGCGCCCTCCGCCCCAAACGCCCTCGCCGCCGCGGCCCCGAATCCGCTCGAAGCACCCGTGATCAAAACCCATTTGTCCTTTAATCGTGTTGGCATGAACCACGGATAACTGAAAAAGACGCCGAGGGGGAGAATTTTTCGCGCTCGTGGAACAGGCGGGCGGATCTTGATGCTACCCCCTGACTGGAATGGGCCCTCGACCAGCCGCAGTGGGTGACAACCTCATTTCGCTTGGCAAATCACAACGCCCAGTGTTTTCGTGCTGCTGCGGTTGAGCTTCGCCACAGCCGCGCTCCTGGGCAGTGCCACGTTGAACCTGAACAGGCGGAAGACGGTTCGACGACAAGCTCTTGATGCTTAACGCGCAGTCGCGGGTCTCACAAGTCCGGCGTGCTTGGTTTGACTTCGGAGACGTCGGTGGCCAATCAACGCGAAGTTCGCGTGCGGTCTATCGAGTAACGATATACCAACCGTAACCGGCAATGCCCGCCACCGGCAACAGTCCACCGACGATCCCTCCAATGATGCCGGCTGCTTTCTTGGGGAGAATTTTTTCGAGAGCGTGACTCAGGTAGCCACCGGCAAACCAGCCAATCGGCACGCTGATCAAAAAGCCGATCAATCCCAGTTTGCGCGCGACAGACAGCGCCTGGAGGTTGCCGGTCATCACCGCCAGCGGAATGGTGATGGCGAACAGCCCGCCAATCGCGCCGATCACCGCCCCGATCACCGCGCCCAGATTTTCTTTGCCAACGCTCGGTTCTTTCATGAAGCCGGAGTTGAAGGCGCGGGTGGCGACCAGTGCAGGAAGCGGCGCTGAGTTGACGGAGGCAAAGTTGTTTTCACATGCGGGTCAGGCAAACCTATCGCACCAGTTCAAACGCGAAGCCTTTCAAGTATTCAGTCTCGGGAATCATCGGAATGACCGGATGATCGGGCGATTGCGAATATGCGGCCACGCGGCGGAGCACATGCCGCGTGTCGTAGGCGGCGGAGAGAATCGCGTCCTGAAACGTGGCGGTGTTCACGTGATGCGAACAACAGAACGTCGCCAGCGTGCCCCCAGGCTTCAATAATTTCAGGGCGCGCAGGTGAATCTCCTTGTAACCGCGCAACGCATCGCCCACCGACGCGCGATTGCGCGTAAACGACGGTGGATCGAGCACGATCAGATCGAACCGCGGGATCACCCGCTCGTGCGGTTTCACCGCCGTATTCGCCTTGAGCCAGTCGAAGACGTTGACGGTCTCGGCGCTCGCGTTCTTCAGGCCGTTCAGCTCCACATTCCGCAACGACGCTTGCACTGCCTCGGCGCTTTGATCCAGCATCAGAACCTGCTTCGCGCCCGCGCGGGCCGCGTGCAATCCGAACCCACCCAGAAAACTGAAACAGTCCAGCACCTGCGCGCCCGGCGCGAACTGCGCCACGGCCTGGTAACTGGTTTGTTGATCCAGATACAGGCCGGTCTTGTGCCCACCCAGAATGTCCGTCCCAAACTTGAGTCCGTTCAGGTTGACCGTCACCGGCGCGCCGAGTTCACCGGCGATCACGCCATTGACCTCGGCCAGGCCTTCGAACTTGCGCGACGCCACGTCGCTGCGTTCCACCAGGGCGCGCGGTGCAAAGATTTTTTGCAGCACAGCCACGATCTGGTCTTTTCGCTTCTCCATGCCGAGCGCGGAAATCTGGATGGCAATCACGTCCTCGTACTTATCCACGATGAGACCGCTGAGGAAATCACTTTCGGCGTTCACCACCCGGAACGAAGTGGCGTTCGGCAGGTGACGCTGCCGCACGGCCAGGGCGGCGCGGATGCGTTCCTCGAAAAATGGCAGTCCCACCTCGACGCGTTCCGGCGCCAGCACGCGGACATTGATCCGGGATTTGGAATTATAGAAGCCCACGCCCAGCAAACGCTGGCGATGGTCCTTCACCTGCACCAATTCACCATCGCCCGCCTGGGCGGTAAGACGAAGAATGGCGGAGGAATAAACCCACGGATGGCCGGCAACGATCCGGTCGGCTTCGCCGGGCTTGAGAATGACAGTCGGTAACGCTTCCATGTTCTTGTAAACAGCGGTCCCGGGCAATCCGGGCGTCCCAGAGGGAATCAGACTGAACCGGAGGAAGCGAGCCGAAAAGGTAGAGCGCGAAGCGTGACGGATTTGTACGCGGTAAAATGGTTTTGAAAACCCGAGCAACCGCGCCAGCTACGACAGACGAACTGAGGAGGACGGACCAACCGAATCAATAAAGCATCCACAGACTTTGGCGGGCGCTTTGACTCTGAGCGAAGCTGTAAATGTAACCGGTATCCGTGCTGACGAAGAGGCGCCCGTTGGCCACGGCCAAGCCATAAGCCCGCCCATTGACCGGACTGCTCCAAATCTTGTTCCCGCTCCCTGAGTCAAACGCCGCAACCTCATTGTCGCCACCGGCAAACAAAGTCGTTCCGGCGAGGATCAGGGTGTAGGGATCGTTCGCTGACTTGCTCCAAACGGTGGCGCGCGTGGTGCGATCCAAGGCGGACAGGGTGGTGTCGCCGAGCAGATAGGTGCGCGTGGCGGTCACGACCAGTGCGTTGCCGTTGTTGAACGAGGCGATGGTGTCACCAGCGAGTCCTCCTTCCGTCACCTGGCCACCGCCGCGCTGCGCGGGGCCGAAGAAGAATGAGTTGCCGGCCAGCAGGGCGTACGTCCCCATGGCGCCACCGTACTGACCGAGCAGCGAACCGGTCGCACGATCAAAATAGTAAGGTGAACTCCGGCTTCCCGGCATAAAGATGCGGGTTGAGCTTAACAGAATGTAACCTTGCAAGGCCGCCAGACCACCGACTTTTCGTTGCCAATGATTCGGGTTGGTTTGCATCCCGGTGGCCGCGTCCACCGCGCAGAGGTAAACACCCTCGGCCGGGAAAAAGCCGGAGGTGAAGTAAGCCACGCCCTGGTCCACCGCCACCGAACTGCGGATCGCGTACGGGGAGACAAACTTGCCGTCGTTCGCCACGAGGTAATTGTTGGTGCCGGCCGGGGTGGTTTTCCAGATCAAGGCGGCGTTGGTGGCGTTGAGACAATAGACCGAGCCGTCGTCCGACCCCGCGTAAACCCTGCCATCCTGCACGGTCGGCGCCATGCGCACCGGACCGTCAGTAAAGTACGACCAGTTGGTCGCGCCGGTGTTGGCATTCAGGCAGTTGATTGTCTGCTCGACCGAAGAACCGAAATAAAGTCGCCCGCCCACCACCGCCACATGAAACGCACGATCAAAAGCCAGCCGCGGCTTGAGCGGCACCTGGGGGACGGATGTGTAGTAGTCGGCTTTGGCAGGATCCGTCCACGCCGGAGCGGGCGCCTTGCCTTGATAAACCCACGTCAAGGTCAGCGGGGTATCCAGGCTTTCCAAGGTGAGGCCGCTCCGTTGGTAATCGTGCTGATACGTTGGCCAATCCGAAGCTGGCACGCGGCCAGCCAGCAAGAGCCCGGACAGACAAAGCAAGCCCCAGGAACGAAGCGCGGAAACTCTCGCCGGTGTGAGCGGCACACAAGGAGGATTGGGCTGGATTGAATACATCGCGGCAAAATTCGTTCAGGGCGCGGCGTAGCAGATGGAGGTTTGCAGCGGAAACCGGCAGGTGCAGCCCGCGCTGGCGGACGGCGACAAAACCATTCCGTCGCCGGAAATGAGCGACATCCAGCAACTGGCGCGTGAACCGCCGATCTGGCGGCGTTCATCCGTGGTGAGGTCCCAGAAGCAGAGGGCGGCGCTGTCATAGTTTTGTTGGACCGTATGAATCATCTTGCCCGCCGCCGACATCGTGCTGCAACCCGAGCGCGCCGGCAGACCGCTCTTGACCACGGCCCCCGTCGTGACGTCATAGGCGTAGGGTTCGAGATACACCGTGTTGGCAACGATCACCGGATGATACATGTGACCGCCGTGGTTGTTTCGGATCCAAGCATGGTTGCGTTGCCATAGTCCGGCCCCGTTCTGGGCGTTGTAGGCATAGAGATAGAACTGGCTCGTGGAACTCGTCAGCAACAGTTTCTCCGCCGAGTACGACAGGAAGAAGACGATTGGATAAGGCGAGGTGGAGACGGTCAACGGCTGCTGCCACAGGAGGGTGCCGCTGGTTTCATCCAGCGCGACCAAGTAGAGGTCCTGCCACAGACTGGTGGAACTGATGCGGCCGGTGGTCTGGCTTTTGGCGGTGGCATTGCGCGATTCGACGAAATAAACCCGGCCACCGCCGATGGCGATGGAAGAGTTGATGATCACGCCGTTGGCATAAGTCCAGAGCGGCTGGCCAGTGGATTTGTCGAGGCAGAAAAAGTTATCGCTGCAAACCTTGGCTGTGCTTTCGGTGCCGAGGGAATCATACCAGTAGGCCGGCCCGCTGTACTCGGTGTAGGTCGCGCCCGATTTCACACTGCTGCCGTAGATTCGATTGGAGACGGTGGCGACATAACCCCAATCGTAGTTGGTGCCCTGGCTGGGAAATTGAATTTGATAATACCGGGTCAGGTCGCCCGAGTAGCCGTTCAGTTGCCAGCACTTGTCCTTGACCGCGATGTAAACCGAGTTGTCATCCGCGCACTGATTGCTGGCATCGCGAGGGATGTTCACACGGATCAACTTCGGGATTTCGAGCGACCAGTAGATCCGCCCGTTGTACGCATCCTGCGCGGACAGGCGGTTCAACCCCTCGGTGAAGAGCACTCCGTTAACGCACAGCGGCTGCGGATTGCGGCAGCCCCGGTCAATCATCCCGCGCGGTCCCGGCAACCCGAACCACTGCAACCGCATTTCGGAGGCGACGACCCGCTGATCCTCACTACAAGCCGTGTTGCCCGGGTCGCCGTAGCCGTGCGACCACGAGCCGATGCCGGTCAGTTGATCGCGTGTGACCTTCACCGATCGGGTGGGGTCGTTTTGGATTACCGCGTCATTCGTCGAAACGCCGGCCTTGATCCAGGCGTCCAGCGCCGGCCAGTTCGCTAGCGTTCCCGCGGCGCCCGTGGGATAACCGAGCCAGGCGACACCGCCTCCGGGACGCAACACGCGGAACATTTCGGCGGACTGCCCGGGGCAATTTGTCGCCGTGAGCATGTCGGAGGAGACGATCAGGTTGAAGGACTCCTTGGCGTGCGGCAGCTTCGCCAGGGAGCTCTGAATGATGGTGACACGCGTGCCGTACAGCCCGGCAGCTTGCAAAGCCCGCCGGGCGCGTTCGACCGCCGCCGGATCTTCCGACACGCCGATGATGTTCAAGTCGGAGCGGCGTGCCAGTTCGTAAGCCAGGCGGCCGTCGCCGCAGCCGTAATCGAGGCAATAGCCGCGCGTCAACCCGGTCTGGTCGAGGACCGCTTGCGCCGCACTGGCATAAACGGCCGTCAGCGAATCGTTGGGATAGGGAGAAGGCCCGGTCGGCGCCGGCGGCGGCGTGAAATTGTAGTCGGTTTCAAAATCAAAGGTCGGAGTGCTCACCTCCTGGTTGCCGATGAGTTGTTTGACCACGTAATAGTATTTTGTCCTCGGTTTGAGTCCGGCAAGGAGCAAGGCGTGTTGCGCCGTGGTCGCAGGAATTTCCACTCGCGATCCCAGCGCGCTGGTTTCACCGAATTCCACGATCGAGGAGTTGATGGCCGTTGTCAGCCAGTTGACGGTGGCGGAATCCGGCGTCACGTAACGCACATACGGGCCAAGAATGATTTCACTGGTCAAGGGCGGCGGGACGGGGTCCTGCGTGAGGTTGCGACCGGCCAGCCCTTTAGTGTAAAGCTCAGAAACCTCGGCGGCGGTCAGCCGGCGATTCCATACGCCCAACTCGTCCATCAGCATGTCAATTTCCGCGGTACCGTTGTATGTGTAAACACCCGTGCCGTCCTGGCCGATGTTGATCTGCCGCCCCGAAGTGGCCGTGTCCACGCTGCCCACGGAAAAACCGGTATCCGGCGCGATGCTCGTGGTGTTGACCAATTGCCCGTCCACGTAAGTCTCCGCGTTGCCGGTCCGCTGGAAAGTGACCGCCAACTGGTGCCAGTTCCCGTCGCGGATGGAATTTCCAATCGTGCCGTCTCGTCGTGCCGAGCCACCGTCATCCCGGTAGTTCCACTTGAAATTTCCACCCTCCTGGCTGGCGATCACCCAGCCGGTGTTCGCGCCGCTCGCCCAGTCCTTGTTGCCGATATACGGTTGATCGCCCGTGGAATGAGTGTAGTTGACCCAGAACGAAACGGAGAAGTCAACGGACGTGCCGAACTTGAGCACGTTGGGATAGCCGAGGCCGACATAGTTGTTGGTCACTCCATTGGTGGACGTCAGGATATGCACCGCCTGGCCCACTTGACCGGCACTGTAATTGATTGCTCCATGCGCCACGCCATTGACGGTCGTGCCGGCCTGTGCGGCGAGCGTGTTGTCGAAATTCAAATACGTCACCAGCCCGTTGGTAAGCGTGGTCGCCGCCGAAGCGGAGCAGAGACACGAGCCGAAGATCGCCATACCCGCCAGCCACCGCCTCCAGATTTGTGTTGTTGCAGCCATACGAGTTTAGCGGTTGATGATTACACCCCGATAGAAATAATTCGTCCCATCAGGCGTCTGCAGAAATTCCTTCAATGTTCCATCACCAGGAAAATTCGTGGCGCTGGCCACGTCCTGCCAGTTTCCACTCCCCAGCGCTGAACACCGTTGCAAGGTGTACTGCAATCCGGTGATCGTCGGCACTTTGACTTGAACATTCTGCTGCGCGTCCCGCGACAACTGTAGCGCGAAGATCGAGGCCGGGTCGCCCGGATCGGTTCGCGCGAGGAGTTCCTGATAATCCGACGCCCCGTCGCCATCACTGTCGGCCAGCAACGGATACGACCCGTAGAATTTTGCCTCATCCAGGTCCACCAGCCCGTCACCGTCGCTGTCCGCATCCAACCCCCAGGTGGAGACACTGAAATCATCCATGTAGCCCACATCGCCGGAACGTCGCCGGGCGCCGGAAAACTTGGTCACGCTGTTATCCTTGAATCCCAGACCGCTGCGCCGCAGCACGCCGTCAACCCACACGTCATACCGTTTGTTCACATAATCATTCCGCAGCGTGACCCGGACAAAAACATTCGTGGGATAGGTGGCGGCAATCGTTTCAAACTGTCCGCCACCAGTGCCGTTTCCGTTCAAGGCAAGAAGGCCGTCGGTGGAACTGAAATAAATCAAACCGCTGGCGGCGTTCGTCGGCACGACCGGCAGGTTGGTCAGGCCGGATTCGATAAAGAACGCGTCCACCCAGACGACTTGCTGCGTGGCGACGAGGGAAGCGTCAATGGTGCAATCGCCGGCCTGCACGGCTTGGCGGCCGTGAGCGCTGGTTGCCTGTTGAACAACGGCGCTTCCCTGGCTGATCGTCCAGAGTCCGGGAGAGCCCTGGCCGGCGAGATTCCCCGGCGCGTAAGGATCCGCCTCGTCCGGTTCAAACCCCGTTGCGTAAAGCAGCCCTTGATACTGGGGGCGGAAATACTGCACCGCCGACCAGGCGGTTCCGTCCGGGCCCACCGAGTAAAGGGCGGCCGCGTATTTCTTGAAGACACCAAGATCGGACAAACCCGCCGTGAACGGTCCGGGAGCGAGGTTGCCGAGGAAGATCACATGCTCCCAGTTGTTGGTGGCGTTGCCGCCGTTGGCGAGTCCGTAACAAAGATAAACTGCCGCGGATGACTGCAAGCCCTGCACGCCCGTAATCGTGGCCGAATGTTCCGCGATCGCGGATACGCCTGTGATCAAGATCGGTTGTGGCGTTGTCTCGATCACCTTGAGGGCGTTCAAGCAAGCACCCTGCGCGCTGGTCAGGGTAATGCGTACGACACCGTCATTGCCGGAACGGATTCCCGTAAATCGGCAAATGTAACCGCGGTCGCTTCGCCCGTTATCCGTCACGTCAATCGTCACGGACTCGTTTTGGCTCCCGGAGATCACCGACAGTGGAGCCGCCGAGGCGCTCGCGTTAAAAAAGCTCAAGGCGCTTGAAATGGTATAAGTCAACAGATCGCCGGTGGAGCGATCGCCCGTGCCGCGATTGCTGTAAAGCACAACCTCGTAATCCTTCTGCGGATCCAATCCGGCGAGGTCCAGGTAGTTGGTCTGACCGGCGTAAAGAATTGTGGCTCCCGCTGTATCCAGATTCACCGGAAAGGCATTGTATGCCGACGAACCGGTCTCGGGTCCGGGAGGCACAAGCCCCATTGGTGTCTGCGCGCTCAGTGGTCGGCCGCTCACTGACAACGACAGTACGACGCTGGTGTTCGTCCCGGTGGAATAATCCTTCAGTTGGCCGGATGCCGTATCAGCGTAAGGAAGGCTGTAGAGTCCCCAGTTGTCTATCCCCCAATACCAACTGGCCGTGCCGGCTTGAAACAGGCGGAAGCGCACGTTGGCCTGGTTATCCGCCCCGGGCAGGCGGAACACCTCGACGCGCTTGGATTCGGTCGGATCGTCGTTAATCCGTCCGGAAAGATATGGCGCGAGCGCGGCCGTAACCGGCGCGGCCAACCACGCCGAATACCCCAAACCATACGGCTGGTCCGCCCGGTTTGTATTCAACGTGGTCACTGCGTCCGGGTTACCCATCGTATCCAGAACGATGTCATCTCGGTCCAGCATGTAAATCACTGGTCGCCAGGTCGCGCCACCATCAATCGAGTATTCCACACCTGCGATGCTATCTTGGTTTTGTTCATAGGCGCTGTTGAACACGAGCGCCACTCCGGTGCGCCCACTTAGGTTGTAGGTCGGCGAGAACAGGACTTGCACCTGATTGCCACCCCGCTGATCCGATTCAGCATACAGGAGTTGATTGGAAAGCAACTGAGTCACCGGCTGGCCATTGACCTCATAGCCCTGGGCGGGCTGCAGTCTCATGCTGCCGAAAACCGACGAGAGCCGCGAATAACTCAACAAGGCCCAACCGAGATAGGTATCGGAGTCAGGATTGTTCGGGTCCAAACCCGCAGTGAGGTGATCCGTGCGGTTGGTCTCTGACCATCCCGGCACCGAACTGACCAGCGTTTCGGTTCCAGAGTCAAAGTTTTCGAAAGCAAACGGGGCGGGCAGATACAAGCGGGCCGAAATCCCGAGTTGTGTGATGTTGCTCGCCGCATTTCCGGTCCCGTCCTTGCCGAAGAAATTGTAGGCGGCGAAGTCCGCGCGCGCCGTGGATCCGAGCAGAAAAAGGAGGCCGGCCACTCCCGCCAACCTGGTAGCAACATTGCGTATTGTAAAAGTCATTAACGGCCCGAAACGTAATCTTTTCAACCGGCGCACGGAACAGTCGCGAAGACAATAAGCCAATTCGCCAGCGAAGCCAAGGGACAATTTTCAGTGAGAATTTTTTATGAACGCCCGCATATCGCGCGTTTTAATTTTTGGCGTCGCATTTTTTAGTTGCATTTGAATGCACATGGTGCAAGAACGTGAGTATTCCTATGCGGTCGGGAATAGCAAATCCGTATGCTCTACCAAAGCCGTTGGCGTGGGACAACTCCGCTGCCGATTGCTTCTGCGCAAGCGGGCTGACTGCGTACGGCGAATGTGGTTCTCCATCTCCAATGTGCGGCGATCTCGGTCAACCTGCCCACTCCTGCGTATGACGAAACCATCAAGTGCCAACTCTGCCACCCAAACCGGCGTTCCCGACGCTTCCAGCAAGGGCTTTACGCTCATTGAACTGCTCGTAGTCATTGCCATCATCGCCATCCTTGCGGCCATGTTGCTGCCCGCCCTGGCTAAAGCGAAGGCCAAAGCGCAGGGCATCATGTGCATGAGCAATCACAAGCAGTTGACGCTGGCCTGGCGGATTTATACCGACGACAGTAATGACCGACTTTTGTACGCCAGCACGCGCGACAGCCGCAAAGGACGACGACCCTCGACCACACTGGATCCGAGCGACCCGGACAGCTATGCCTGGTCGGGCGCGCACATGGATTTCGATGGAGGCAATCGCGCTAATTGGGATCCGGCAGTGGATATGATGCGTCGGCCGCTGTGGCGGTATGCCAAGACGGCAGCGATCTACAAATGCCCCGCCGACCGTTCGACCGTGGAGGTGAACCGTGTCACGAAGCCGCGCATCCTCACCATGTCCATGAACTTGTATGTTGGTGGGTTTGCTCCCGCGACATTGGGACTACCAGGCGATGATGGCGGCTGGCCGTTCGCAGATCCTTACCAAGTTTATTCCAAGCTTTCCAGCATCAAGGAACCCTCCAAGATTTTTGTGTTCCTCGACATGCGCGAGGACACGGTAAACTGGAGCAACTTCATGGCAGACATGACGGGCTACCCGGGTGATCCCGCCAGTTATCGGTGGACGGGGGATTTGCCGGGCATGTATCACAACCGGGCCGCCGGCTTCTCGTTTGCGGATGGCCATTCTGAAATCAAGAAATGGATTGATGCACGCACCACCCCGCCACCGGCCCCCCGAGGCAGCATTCTCTCGTTTCCGGTTGCCCAACCCAACAACCCTGATATCGCTTGGGTGCAGGATCGCTCGACCCGCCCAAAATAAACAACGCGCGCCACGCCTTATTGACTTTTCACCCATGGCCACGATTGCAAATCATTTCACCTTGGAATCTCTGTCGCTTGGGAGGAATTTTTGTTCCCGCCCGACGACATCAGAAACTGCGAGACTGACCCTTGATTCCGGACGGGATGCAATGGCGCCCGAAATCGAGTCAGGTCCGCCCCGGCAAACGCACCGCAACCAACCCCACTGCAACGTAAGGAAACCTCAGGTATGAAGACAAACCACCTCGGAGTTCAGGCCCGGCTCTTGGCGGCCGCCGGCTTGGTGCTGGCTGCCTCGCTGCCAGCCCTCGCCGACTATCAATCCACTGTACTGTCCCAGGGACCGATCGGGTACTGGCGATTGAATGAAACAACTCAACCACCGCCAAACGGCACCACGCCCAACCTGGGTTCGCTCGGTGCCAGCGCGAATGGGGTTTACAACAATTCGCCGACGCACGAGCTGCCGGGTCCGTTCACGGGGAGTTTGGCGGTGGGGCTGGACGGTCTTAACCAGTCGGTCACCACGCCCTGGCAATCCGCGCTGAACTCGAATGTCTTCAGTGTTGAAATGTGGCTCAATCCCGAGCAAGTGCCCTTCTTCGCTTACCCTGCTGCTTCCGTCCACGCTGGCTCGGCAGCTCCCGGGCGTTCCGGCTGGTATCTCGCCCAGGATGACGGCAGTGTTTTCGGACTTGGCTCCGCTTTTGTGCTCCGTTTTTTTTCACAAAACGGCACTACTCCTTCCATCACCTTATCGGCACCGGTAGCCACGGCTGGTGTTTGGTATCACCTCGTGTTCACATACGATGGCACCACTGCCACGCTCTATACGAATGGTGTTATCGCTGATAGCGGAACGCCGTCGGCCTACGTTGGCAATGTGGATGCGCAATTCAGTATCGGCAGTCGCAGCGACAACTCATTCTACTGGCCCGGCCAGGCGGCGGAAGTGGCCATGTACACTACCGCCCTATCCGCTGCTCGAGTGGCCTCCCATTACACCACCGCGACAACCACGCCGGCCAACTATGTCTCCACCGTGCAGGCAGATGCACCAGTGCTTTATCACCGCTACCGTGAGGCGAGCGATGTGACGGCGGAAAACCTCGGCACGTTTGGCAGCGCACTGAGCGCGAAATACCAGGTGGGCACCACGCCGGGCCAGGTGGGACCGCGGCCCAGCCCCTATCCGGGGTTTGAAACCACGAACAACGCAGTGGGCCTGAATGCCTCGGGCGCGGTTGTCTCCGCGCCTGCCTTCAACATTGACACAAATACCGTGACCATTTCTGGTTGGGTTCGCGCGACGACCAACATGGAGAATTCCGCCGCTGGGATAATCTTGTGCGACGCGGGCACCACCTACGCCGGACTGACGATTGATGTGCCATTTGGTGGACTGGGTCTGGGCTATGTTTGGAACAACGAACCGGCCAGCTACAACTGGAGTCCCACGGCGGACGCCGGTCTGCCAACGCTGCCGGAATCGGATTGGGCCTATGTGGCGTTGGTGGTTCAGCCGGATCAAGCTGCGGTTTTCATTGCCACAACCAACAACGCGGGAAGCTTCACCGGGGCGACGAATTATTTGCAGCACGTCAATCAGAAGTTTGACGGCCCGACGCTGTTTGGATCGGATTCGGGCCTCCCCGATTACAGTTTCCTGGGCAACATTGATGAAGTCGCCTTTTTTGATCGCGCACTCGGAGTGGGCGAGTTGTACACTCAATACGCTTCCGCCGTCGGTAATGTGCCAGTCAGAATATTTGCCGATCCGCAATCTCCGATAGATCCGCTTTACGTGGGCGACACGCTCACGCTCGCGGTGGATGCGGGCGGCTCTCCCAACTTGAGCTTCCAATGGTACAAGTCCAGTGGCGCAATTGCGAACGCCACCAACCGGGTCTTCACCAAGACGGACATTCAGACCTCAGACAGTGACAATTACTATTGCATTATCACTAATCCCGTCGGCTCGATCCAGAGCGCCAGTGCGTCCATTACGGTCGAGGTGCCGTTTCAACCAGCCATCATCACATCGCCGGTGGCGCGTAGTCTTTACCCGGGTGCCACGCTCAACTTGAGCGTGGTGGCTGACGGAGGTGGCCTGAAATACCAGTGGAAAAAAGACAACGTGGAAATATCCGGGGCGACCGCTTCGACGTATCAAATCCCGAGCGTTACCACCAATGACAGTGGCAGCTATAGCGTTGACATCACCAACAACGTAGGAAATGTGACGGGCGGCCCTGTCACCATCACCATCCTTGAACCGGCCAATGCGTACGAAGCGGCCATCGTGGCGGACGCCCCGGAAGCGTGGTATCGCCTCAACGAAACCAGCGGAACGAGTATGTTCGATTCCATGGGGCGGCATGACGGCACCTACACCAATGTCAGCGGCAGTTCGGTCACCCTCGGCGCCGCGGGTGCCGTGGTCGGCAGCAGCGACACGGCGGTCACCTTCGACGGGACATCGCAGAGCTACGGCATCGCGCCGTACTCCCCACTGTTGAATGGACAAACCTTTTCCATCGAGGCTTGGATGAAGACAACCGACACCACCACGGAAATGTGCAGTGTGTCCAGCCGCTCCGGCACCCCCAAAGGTTACTGGTTGTGGACATATCCCTCTGGGGCGTGGAGTGGCGGCGTCAGTCAGGGAGGCACGGATTATTATGTCGGTTCGGATACTGCCAGTGATGGCATCGTCGCGGGAGAGTGGAAGCACGTCGTGATGGTGTACGACACTTCCTTGAAGGTCTATGTGAATGGCCAGTGGGATGGCTCCGGCTACGGGGATTTTGATCGCAATGCGGGCGCGCCGTTCATCATCGGCGCGCTTGGAGGTTCATCTATTGACGACCTGTTCAACGGCCAGGTGGATGAGGTGCTGGTCTATACCAACGCGCTCACACTCGAGCAGGCGCAGAATCACTACTCTCTGGCCCGCTTTCCCAATCCCATCAAGCCCTTCTTCCTGGTCGTGCCGTCGTCGGATGAAATCGTGAGCAACGCGGCCGCCACGGTGACGCTCAGTGGTTCGGCCGACGGCCCCATGCCCATCACCTACCAGTGGTACAAGGATAGCGTCGAACTTACGGGCGAAACCGATGCCTCACTCACTGTGAGCGCGACGTATTCCAATGCCGGCAGCTACGTTCTTCGCGCCATCAATGCAAACGGGTTTACGAATAGCCCGCCCGCCACCCTGGCCGTCATCTCGCCCAATCCGGCCTTCGTGAATATCACCAACGATCTTGTCCTTCATCTCAAGTTCGATGGCAATTATGATGACTCCTCCGGACGCGGCAACAACGGCACAGCCGTCGGGACACCCACGATCGTGCCGGGCCGACTTGGCAATGCGGCTTATTTGAACACCGACACAGCGGCGTCCACGTACAACTACGTCACGCTGGGCAAACCCGTGGATCTGAACTTCAGTTCCAACGTGAACTTTTCCGTGGCCTACTGGGTCAAACTCAATCCGGGCCAGACCAACGGTGACCTGCCTTTCCTCAGTAGCTCCATCAACTCTTACGGTGGGCCGGGTTTCACATTCGCTCCTTCCTACAACGACGGCGGCTGGTCTTACAGCTTGAATGGAGCGGTCCAATTATATGGACCGGATAACTCGATCAATGACGGCAACTGGCATTACCTGTTGCACACGTTTGACCGGAATGGCCAGGCCCGGACATTCCTCGACGGTGCGCTGGCCGACTCGCGCTACGCAAATGGCGCGGGAAACCTCGACACCGGGAATACTATCAATGTCGGCCAGGGAGCCAACGGAACGTATGCTGAGAGCGGCTCGATGACGTTGGACGACCTGGCCGTCTGGCGGCGGGCGCTCACGTCGTACGAAGCCTACGCAGCGTATTACGCGGCCACGAACTCGAACCTGAGTTTCGATACGCCGGGCACAGTGACCTTGACCATCGGCATGTCGGGCACCAATGCGGTGTTGGTCTGGCAGCCGGGTGCCACCCTTGGCACGCTCTTGCAGGCGGACAACCTCAATGGGCCATGGACGCCGGTGGCTGCCTACGCGCCTGTCTATGTCGTGCCGGCTTCGGTCGGCCAGAAGTTCTATCGCGTATTGGTTCAATAGTGCCTGCTGGCAATTGGAGTAAGCTCACCAGCGGCCAGGAGCAATCCTGGCCGCTGCTTTTCTCGGGTGTTCCGTGCCGCTCAAATGATTGGCGGAATTTAATCCACCGGCCCGACTGGCTGAGCCACGCCCGCCGGCTCGATCGAGGCCAGCCTCTCAAATATTCCCTGCGAATAAAACTTGCGGCCTGCCCGCCTCCGACGTTGATGATCGGGTGTGGGCCGCGCGAGCAATCACAGGCCGCCGGCAATGCCAACTTGTTCCGGCCGGCGATCCACCGTGTCTCCGCTGCGGAGCCGGTGTCGAGCCAGAAATTTTGTTGAGTTTTTGCTCCGGTCGCCACATTGTTCATCTACGATCATGCGAAAACCTGGCCGCCATCTGCTTCGACTTGCCGCTTTTATCACGGCGTTGCACTGGGTGGGGCTGGCCAGCGCCTGCAATGTGCCGGTGTTTCGCTACGCGCTGGAGCGGTGGGAAACTGACCCCTATCAAATCGTGGTGTTCCATCGCGAACCACTCTCCGCGGAGCAACAATCGCTCGTGCAGCAAATGGAGCGAGCGGGACAGGAGGGGCGCGCCAATCTGACCGTCAGCCGGGTGGACTTGGCGGCCGCCGTGGCGCCGACGTGGCGCACCGTGTGGAGTGCGCAGGTCAAGCCATCGCTCCCCTGGATGGTCGTGGCGTATCCGCGCCAATTCCGAAACGAAAAACCGGTCTGGGCGGGACCCCTCAACGCGGAGACGGTTGGTGCGTTGCTGGACTCTCCCTTGCGCCGGGACATTGCCCAAAGGCTCCTGGCCGGCGACGCGGTGGTCTGGCTGTTGTTGGAGAGCGGGGACGCGAAACTCGACACCCAGGCCGAAGGGCTGGTCGAGAGCGAGACCCGGAAATTACAGCAGACCTTGAAACTGCCGGAACGCCTGCCCCAGGATCCGCCGATCAGTTCCGACGTGCCTTTGAAGATCGCGTTCTCCACAGTACGCGTTGCACCGGCCGATCCAGCCGAGCACCTGCTGGTGAGCATGCTGCTCAATCAGGATCCGGCGTTGGCCACGGTCAAGACGCCCATGCTGTTCCCGATTTTCGGCCGCGGGCGCGCGATTCCACCGGCCATCGGTCAGGAAATCCGGGCCGACTCAATTCGTGAAATGGCTGAGTTTTTGACGGGCCCCTGTTCCTGCCAGGTGAAGGACTTGAATCCTGGTTACGACCTCTTGCTGTCGGCGAACTGGAATTCGCTGGCGGGGTATCAAGAAGTGCTGCTGCCGGACCCGCCCCCACTGGTGAGCATGTCGGGATTTGCGGCCAATGCCTTGAGCAATGTCCCCTCGGCGACCGCAAAGCCTGAAGTGGCGCCGCCCGCTGCGAGTCCACCCATTGCGCCAGGCCGGACGGATCATTTGGGGCACAACCTCATTGCCATTACGGGCATCAGCATTGCGCTCCTGGCCGCCGCCACCTTTGGCCTCAAGGTGAGAACCAGCCGCAGGCCCCGTTGACATGAATCTATACCGCCTTGTACTTCGCGAGATCATCCATCGCCCTCTGAGTTTCGTCCTCGCCGTTTTTTCCGCCTCCGTCGCCGTGGCCTTCCTGGTTGCCGCGATGACGATCCTCCAGAAACACGATGTGCGGACCGATCAAATCATCGCCGCGAAGGAAGCCGCGACCCGGCAGGAGATGGCGAAACTCGAAGACGATTACCGCAAGATGATGTTGAAGCTTGGCTTCAACGTCATGATCCTGCCGAAAGACCAGAATCTCAGCGACCTTTACGCCGATGACTATGCTTCGAAGTACATGCCGGAAGAATACGCGACGCGTCTGGCCCGGAGCCGCGTGGCAACCATCAACCACGTCCTCCCGTCATTGCAGCAG
Source organism: uncultured Bifidobacterium sp. (assembly GCA_964561105.1). Taxonomy (GTDB): domain Bacteria; phylum Verrucomicrobiota; class Verrucomicrobiia; order Limisphaerales; family JADLHS01; genus JADLHS01. Next base: position 98,913 of record CAZLOH010000007.1, read on the forward strand.
AAGGTGAAATGGCCGGAATACGGACGCACGGTACTGTTGATGGGCGTGCGGGGCGAGGTGTATGCCCATAATCCCACGCACAAACCACTCCAGGAAACGGTCGCTCCGGGCACGCTGGTGCTGGGCCAGGAACTGGCCCGCAGCCTGCCGCTCCATGTCGGCGACAAGACCAAAGTCATGGGACGCGAGTTCACCGTTGCCAAAATCAACCCCGAACGCGGCAACAAGGACGACATTACGATCTGGATCAATCTGCTCGAAGCGCAGGAGTTGCTCGACAAACGCGGCCTCATCAATGGCATTCTCGCGCTGGATTGCACCTGCGACACCTTGGATCGCCTCGGACTCATTCGCCCGGAAATCGCCAAGATTCTGCCGGATACGCAGGTGATTGAGTATGCCTCCCAGTCCCTCACGCGCGCCGAAGCCCGGCAGCGCGCGAAGGATGAAGCCCAAGCCAGCATCGTGCGCGAACAGGAAGGTCGCGCCAAACTCCGCAGTCAACGAGAGGCTTTGGCCGCGGTGCTCGTTCCCGTGGTCATGGTTGGCAGTGCCATCTGGATCGGTCTGCTGGCGCTGGCCAATGTTCGCGAGCGCCGGGGCGAAATCGGCATCCTGCGCGCCCTGGGGTTGCGTTCCCGTCGGATACTTTTGATTTTTCTGGGCAAGGCGGTCGTCGTGGGATTGGCGGGAGCGGTTGTGGGCTACCTGATCGGGCGGGCGATGGGCACGCTCTGGCGCGAGACGCCCGGCGCTCCGCCGATTCCAATTGCCTTTCTTGATCCCAAGCTGCTTTTGCTGATCGCACTCGCCACTCCCTTGCTGGCGACACTGGCCAGTTGGCTGCCGGCCATCAGCGCCACTCAACAAGATCCGGCCATCGTGTTAAGGGAGGAATGAGCGCGCCGCTGCAGATTGAAAACCTGAGCCATTCCTACGCGGGACCGAACGGCGGCATCGGCGCGGTAAAAGCGGTGTCGCTGACGATTCAGGCGGGTGAGTTTGTCGCCGTGCAGGGCCCCAGTGGGTGTGGCAAAACCACCCTGCTGCTGGCGGCAGGAGCGTTGCTCCAACCAACACTTGGACGGGTGCTGCTCAATGGATCGGACCCTTACGCTCTCGCGGCCGGGCAACGAGCCGGATTCCGCGCGCAGCACCTCGGCTTCGTCTTCCAACAATTTCATCTCGTGCCGTATCTCGATGTGCTCGATAACATTCTGGTGCCCGCGCTGGCACTGGGCGCGAACGGCGACCTGCGACCGCGCGCCCTTGAATTTGCGGCACGGTTTGGGTTGACGGACCGGCTTCATCATGTGCCGGCCGCGCTCAGCACCGGGGAGCGCCAGCGCGTGGCCCTGGCCCGCGCCCTGTTGAATACGCCCAAGCTCCTGCTCGCGGACGAACCGACCGGGAATCTCGATGAGGAAAACGGCCGGATGGTTCTGCGCTGCCTCGCGGAGGTCGCGCAGGCGGGAGCCGCGGTATTGTTGGTAACTCACGAACCGCGCGCCGGGGATCATGCCGGCCGTATCATCAGAATGAAGGAAGGAACATTTCAATGAAGCGACCCTGGTTGATGGTGGCGGGATCTCTGGCGATCGCGGCCGGATTGATTACGCTCTTGCGCTGGCAATGGGCCAGTCCAGGGTCTTCCGGCGGAACCGCACCGAAATCGCTCCTCTTGTTCTGTGCGGCCGGGATCAAACCGCCGGTCGCAGCGGTGGCCCGCGAGTATGAACAGGCCTTCGGTGTCGGCGTGCAACTCCAATACGGCGGATCGGGCACACTCTTGAGCAATCTGCGCGTCACCGATACCGGCGACTTATTTCTGGCGGCGGACGAAAGTTACATGAAAGCCGCGCGCGAGTTTGGATTGCTCGCGGAGACGATTCCGCTGGCGCGACAACGTCCGGTCATCGCCGTGGCCAAGGGAAATCCAAAGCACATCCGCACGCTGGCAGATCTGAACCAGCCCGGAGTGCGGGTCGCCATGGCCAACCCGGACGCCGCCTCCATCGGCCGGACGGTGCGCGACTGTCTGCAACGCGCGGGCCAATGGACCGAATTCGCGAAGCGCGTCACGGTGTTCAAGCCAACCGTCAACGACGTGGCCAACGACGTGAAGATCGGCTCGGTGGATGCCGGGTTGGTGTGGGACGCCACGGCCCGGCAATATCCCGAACTGGAATTTGTGACCGTGCCGTTGTTCGATCAGGGCGTTGAGACGATCACCATCGGCGTGTTGAAGCGGTCCACTCAGCCGACCGCCGCGTTGCGATTCGCCCGCTATCTCGCCGCCAGCGACAAAGGCCAGAAGCAGTTTGCGAAATTCTACTATGAACCGGTGGACGGCGATGAATGGGCGCTGACCCCGGAACTGGTCCTCTACAGCGGCGCGATGCTGCGACCGGGCATCCAGGAGACGTTGAAGGAATTCGAGCAACGGGAAGGTTGCCGGATCACCACCGTCTATAACGGCTGCGGCATTCTCTGCGCCCAAATGCGCGCCGGTCAGCGGCCTGACGCCTATTTCTCGTGCGACACCTCGTTCATGTCCACCGTGGCCGACCTCTACCTCCAGCCCGTGGACGTGGCGGGCAATCAATTGATGATCATTGTGCAAAAGGGCAACCCGAAAGGGATTCACACCGTGCAGGATTTGTTGAGGCCGGGATTGCGCGTTGGTCTTGCCCATCACGAGAAATCCGCCATGGGCCACCTGACCTGGAAGATGCTCGTGAAAATGAACCTCTACGATGCGCTGAGCCAAAACTTGAAGGTGGAATCGCCCACGGGGGATTTTCTCATCAACCAGATTCGGACTGGCTCGCTCGATGCCATCATCGCCTGCCGCAGCAACTGGACGGGCGTCCGCCAATATCTCGATGCGATCCCCATTGACGGCCCGCTGGCCCAGATGACCGAGCCTTACGCCGTGGGGCGCCACTCAAATTACAAGCAGATGCTGGCACGCCTGCAGACCGCGCTCACCTCCAATACTTCCCGCGAACGTTTCGAGGCGGAAGGCTTTGCCTGGCGCTTCGGACAGACCGTCGCGCCATGAGTCCCGCTGCCAACCCGGCTCCCGCATTCCCACCGCGTCGCCCCGACTGGCCGTTTTTTCTGGGGTTGGCCATTTTGAGCGGCGTTTACCTGCTGCTCATCGTGGCCATGCTTGCGGCCGATCTCTCCTTCACCACGCCGCATCATCTGCTGCGGGCGCTGGCCAGCCCGGAAATTCAATTCTCAATCAAATTGAGCCTGATTACCTGCACCCTGACCACCCTGCTCTCGCTGTGGATCGCCGTGCCGACGGGTTACCTGATGTCGCGCTACCAATTTCCGGGCAAGCGGCTCGTGGACGCGATTCTCGACATTCCCATCGTGCTGCCGCCGCTGGTGATCGGATTGAGCCTGTTGATTTTGTTTCAAACTCCGCCGGGGCGCGCCATCCAGCGCATCATCCCGGTGACCTACGCCGTACCCAGCGTGATCCTGGCGCAGTTTTCCGTGGCGTGCGCGTTCGCCGTGCGAACCATGCTGGTGACGTTCGACCAGATCAGTCCGCGCTGTGAGCAAGTCGCCCTGACGCTGGGCTGCAACCGCAGCCAGGCGTTCTGGCGCGTGGCGTTGCCGGACGCGCGCCGCGGCGTGCTGACGGCGGCCACGCTCGCCTGGGCGCGCGCGCTGGGCGAGTTTGGGCCGATCCTGATTTTCTCCGGCGCCACGCGGATGCGCACGGAGGTATTGCCAACGACGGTGTTCCTCGAATTGAGCGTCGGCAACATCGAGGCGGCGGTCGCCGTGTCCCTCATCATGATTCTCGCGGCAATGGCGGTGTTGACGATCGCGCGCGTATTTGGCTTGCGCACGTCGTTGGAGCGGGTGCTGTGAGCGCATGATTGCCGTGGAACAGCTCCAGGTGCGCGTCGGCAATTTTTCCCTCGCCGACGTGAGCTTCACTGTGCCCACCGGTCGGTATGCCGCGTTAATGGGTCGCACCGGCGCGGGAAAAACGACCTTGCTGGAAGCGCTGTGCGGTCTCAAGCCGGTGACGCGGGGAACGATCCGCTTGAGTGAACGGGACGTCACCCGGCTGCGACCCGCCGAACGCGGCATTGGTTATGTGCCCCAGGATCGCGCGCTGTTTCAAACCCTGACCGTGCGGGAGCATCTGGCCTTCGCGCTGGTGATCCGGAAAGCGACTCGTCAACTCATCGAGCAACGCGTGGCCGAATTATCCCGACTGCTGGGCCTCGATCATTTGTTGGAGCGCAAGCCGCAGGGCTTGAGCGGAGGCGAAGCGCAGCGGGTGGCCCTGGGCCGGGCGCTCGCGGTGCGACCCGGGATTCTCTGTCTGGACGAACCCTTGAATGCGCTGGACGATGAAACGCGCCAAGAGATGTGCCAGTTGCTGACCGCCGTGCAGCAAACCACCGGGGTGACGATCCTGCACGTCACGCACAATCTGGCAGAGGCCCAACAACTGGCGGATCAAATCCTGGTGCTGCAAAATGGAAAAGTGGAATGTCGAGCCTGACCAAGTGAAAACACCGCCCGCCCAATTGAATCGAACAGAACCGCTCACCGACGCCGAGCGGCAGGTTTACGAATGGCAACTCTGGGTCGCCGGTTTTGGCGAGGCCAGCCAGCAGCGGCTGAAGAACGCATCGGTGCTGATCTCGCGCAGCGGCGGGCTGGGCGGCGTGGTCGCCTTGGAACTGGCGGCGGCGGGCGTCGGTAAAATCATTCTGGCCCACGCGGGAAACTTGAAGCCGAGCGATCTCAACCGGCAGATCCTGATGACGCACGACTGGCTGGGCCGGCCGCGGGTGGAGTGCGCGGCTCAACGGCTGCGAGCGTTGAACCCGCGTCTGGAGGTGGTGACGGTGCCGGAGAATATTTCCGAAAGCAACGTGGCGCGTTTGGTGGAGCAGGCCGACGTGGTGGCGGACTGCGCGCCGCTGTTTGAAGAGCGTTATTTGATGAACCGCGAGTCGGTCCGGCAAAAAAAACCGATGGTGGAAAGCGCGGTTTACGATCTGGAAGCGCACATCACGACCATTGTTCCGGGTGCGACTCCGTGCCTCGCCTGCTTGTATCCCGAGCCGCCGCCCGATTGGCGACGACAGTTCCCGGTCTTCGGGGCCGTGGCGGGCGCGGTTGGGAGTCTGGCGGCGATGGAGGTAATCAAAGTATTGACGGGGCTGGGCAAGCCTTTGCGGGGACGATTGTTGACCGCCGACTTGCGGACCATGTCCTTTCGCGCGGTGAAAATTCTGCGCCGGGCGGATTGTCGCGTCTGCGGAGCGGGTTAGTTCATCCACCTGCGGCCGTGCGGAAGCAGTGGATCGTTCCGCGATCCGTGCTCACAAACAGGCAGCCGTTTGCCACCGCCAGTCCGTGCGCCCGCCCCGTCACCGGCGCGGACCACACCAACTTGCCGTTGGTCGAATCGAATGCGCACACGCGCCCATCACCACCGGCGAACAGGGTGTGCCCGGCGAGGATCAGATCGTGCGGGCAATCCGCTTCCGTTCGCCAAAGGTAGCAGGCCGCCAATTTCGGCGGCAACGTTGCCAGCTCGGTCTCGATGGCCTTTAGCTCCGCCTTCAATTTTTCACCGGCAGCCGCCTTCGCTTGAGCGCCGAGTTTTTTAAGCTGCTCCTTGTCGGTCTTCTGCTGAGCCTGAAGTTGCGCCTGGTGCCGGGCGATTTCCAGGTAACGCGCCCGGGCAAAACCGGAAAGCTCGTCACCCGTGTCCAGGTAGGCGGTCGCGTCCGTCACGACGATTCGTCGAGCTTTGGGAAACGTGACGAAATAATCCCGGCTGCTGGCGTCAAAGCCACGGACCTCGCCATCCGCTCCATGGTTCTGGCCACTGCCACTCAGGAATTCACCGGTCCGGCTCACCACGGCAAAAACGCCGCCCTGCCCTGATCCGCCGAAACCGCCAATGGCCCGCCCGGTGGCGCGTTCAAACATTTCCGGTGTCTGCCGTCCTTGCGGCAGGTAAAGGCGCGTCGGCGTGGCCAGCATGGCGCCCTGCATGGTGAAGTGCTCGAGGGCAAGGTGGTACCGCCCGGGCCCCTGGTCGCTGCCGGTCAGCGGATCCACGGCGCAAAGATAGGAAGCTTCCCACGGCACGAGTGACGCGCCAAAATAGGCGGTGTTGCCCTCGATCAAAACGCCCGTTCGACAAGGCCAGTGCGAAATAAGTTTGCCGTCATTTAAGAGCAGGGTTTCCGGGCCGGACGGTTTTTGCCGCCACACCGGGTCGCCTTGGGCCGCGTCGAGGCAATACACATTCCCGTCGTCGGAGCCGAAATAAACTTTGCCTTGATACCAGGAGGGCGGCAGCCGGACGGGGCCATCGGTGTGGAACACCCACTTCTCATCACCGGTCCGGGCATCCAGGCAATGCAATGCGTCATCCACCGAAGACCCGAAGAAGACCGCATCGCCGACTGCGACGACGAAGAACGCGGGATCAAAGTTTCGCATGGGCTCCAGGCGACGGATGTTCGCGTAGGAATCCCATTTCGCCGGTCCGGCCCAGGCCGTTTGCGGCGGTGTGGGCGAGCTGTACGTCCACGCGGGTGACAACGGAACGGACAGTGACTCCGTGGTGACACCGCTGCGCCGGTTGTCGTAGCGATAGGTCGGCCAATCCACGGCGGTCACGCGTAACGTTGACAGGCACAGCAAGACCAGAAGATACCGGAGCACCGCGCGGGCGGGCGTCGGGTGGGGAAGCAACGAGTTCATCAGGGCGTATCGAGTCACTTGAAGGTTGAAGCCACAATGGGCGCGAAGCCAATGGACGTTTCGAGCCAGTTGCCGCAACTGCAACCACCGCCGCCTTCCGGCGACAACACCATTCCGTTGGCCGGCACCGTGCTGAGCCAGCAACTCGGGCGCAGGTTGTACCAACTGGTGACCGCGTCGGCGTTCATGTCCCACATGGCAATCCGCCCGCCTTCACCTCGGTAAATCAAAGCGTTCGACGTGGCGGCGTACGTCGCACAGCCGCCGTGGCGGCCGACGTCATCGGTCAGCCGCCTGCCCGTGGTCGCATCGTAACCGCAGGGCTCGAGGAAAATGGTGTTGCGGACCACCACCGGGTGCTGCATGTGGCCCCCGTGATTGTCGTGCGGCCAGTCGTGCGTTGCCGTCCATAAGCTTCTCCCGTCCGCGGCGCTGAAGCCGTAAAGGTGATACTTGCCGGCCGCCGATGATGCAAGGAATACCTTGTCACCCGTAGCGAGGAGGTAGAATACCACGATTCCGTCGGCGGTGTTGATCGGCTGTTCCCACAGCTTGGCGCCACTCTCAGCGTCCAACGCCACGAGGAATTGGTCATCCCAAAGTTTGGGCGAACCAATGCGGCTCGTGGCCAGGGCCTTCACCTCGGGGTTGCGACATTCGACGAAGAACATTTTGCCGTCGGCAATTCCGATGGTGGGATTGATCACGACTCCGTTCTGATAACGCCATTTCAACTCACCCTTCCCAATCGTTCGGGCAAACAAATCGTCGCTGCAGATCTTCTCCGTGCCAGGCCCGGAGGTGCCATCGTACCAACTTTCCCGGCCCCAGAAATCAGTGTACACGGAACCGGTTTTAACGCTGCTGCCATAGACCAGATCGCCGGCCCGCGCCACGTAGCCCCACTCGTGCGAGTCGCGCCAGCTTGAGTCCGCCAGCGAAAACGTGTCGCGCAGTTCACCCGATCCGGCGGCGATCACCCAACAGCGATCCTTGATGGCCACAAACAGGTGACCGGGGTCGGCGCACCAGTTGCCCGCGTCGCGCGGCATGTTCACGCGCCGGAGCGCGGGGATTTCGAGCGACCACAGCATCGCGCCATTGTAGGAGTCGAGCGCGGCAATGCGGTTCAGCCCTTGATGAAACAATCGTCCATTGACGGCCAGCGGCGCAGGCATCCGTGGATTGCGATCAATGCCGAAATCCGCACCCGGGCGACCCAACCACTGCACCTGGAGCCGGTCGGTGCGGGTGGCGCCCTGCAGCCCTTCCCCGCTGTTGGCCGTGTTCCCGGCATCCCCATACTCCTGCGTCCAGGAACCGGTGTCCGCCGGCGGCACGCGTTTGATCTGTGCCCAACCAGCCGCACCGGTCGTTACGAAATCGCCCGTGGCCTTGATTCCACTCAACCATTTGGTGATGCGATCTTTGATTTCCGGTTGAGCGGTGGGACTGAACGGACCGAAACAGGCCACGCCGGTCGCTGGTTGCAGATGGGGGATCAAGCTGGCCGCCGTTCCGGGCAGTGTGCCAGCCGCCGGCGAATCCTCCGACACGATCAGGTTTGCAAACGACTGTGGGTACGGCAGCCGATCAAGCGAGTCAACATGGTGCAGCGTTATACGCGAACCGTACACGCCGGCTTTGCTCAATGTTGATCGTGCGCGCGCGATTTGATCCGCATCGGTGTCCACGCCCACGATGGTGAGTTCGCTGCGCCTGGCCAGTTCGTACGCGAGTTGCCCTTCATTACAGTCGAGCACGAGGCAGTAACCCCGGGTGACGCCAGTGGTGGCAAGAATTTGCTCAGCCATCTGGTCATACTGCCGACCAGCAGTCGCGTTTGCGTAGGGCTGGTTGGCGTCGGGGACGGGAACAACCGAATAATTCAGGGCGTTATCCAGCTCGAACGCCTCGGTGACCTGGGATGCCGCTGGCGACGGACTCGTGCGAATTCGGTATTGGTAAAGCGCCTTTGGTTGAAGTCCGCGGATCGTCAACTGATGACTGGTCTTCGCGCCCGGATCCAGGACCTGCTGATCGAATTGTTCACTGATGCCAAATTCGAGAAGGCTCTCCGACGGCTCATCCGTTTCCCAGGCGACGACCGCCGAGTCGGGAGTCAGAAAGCGTGCATGGGGTGGCACTCGAAACACAAAGGGCTTGGGAGCCTGCGCGCTTTTGGTTGAGAATTCCGACTGAATTTCCTTCGCCTCCAGCGCCCGGCCATACACCGCGACCTCGTGAAGTCGGCCTTGCATCGGATAGAATTCGTCGTCATCCCGGTACGCACCGAGCGTGAGGAACGCTTTGGGCGGATAGGCAATGTTTCCATGCTGTTCAGTCGAGGTGGCTTCAAGTTTCCCGTTCACGTACAGCTTCATGGTCTGGCCGTCGTACGTGCCCACGACCTGATACCACTGGCCCTTCTGAAACGTGGACGCCGCCGTCAGATAGGTGAGCCGTCCGCTGGCCGCCAAGGCGAACCGGAAATGCGATTCGTCAAAACCGAGCAGCCAGCCTTTCTCGAAATCGCCATTGTCCTGGAAGCAACCGACCATCCCGCCCCAAGCCAGGCCGGCATCCAGCGACACCCAGGCTTCGACCGAAATTTGCTCGGTGGGAAACTCGCTCAGGTCAATGTTGGGAATATCAACGCTGTTCTTTTCGCCATCAAATTTCAGGGCGCTAAACGGACCTTCCGCAAGCTGAATCGGCCCTTGAATCGTGCCGGGGAGGTCCACGGCCCGGTTGATCAGCTTCGTTCCGTCAATGTGTCCGGCGTCGAACGTCCACCAGGCCAGCCGTTGTGCGGCAGCGGGACGGACCGCAGCCAGCCCAATGATCAAGGCCAACCCGATGAAACCGCGTGAACGATGGGGAATTTGCACGGTCGAGAGCATCAAACATCTGCGCAAAAACCGCAAGCTCAGAGACTCAGTTGTTTTGGCAACGGAAGGTGACTTGTTGAATTGGCCGGGTTCGATTATTGGTAGCGCGTGAAATTGCTGCGTGCTGTTGTCTTGCTGGCCGGTTTTGGTCTCGGGCTGACCTGCCTTTTGCAAAACAATCACGAATCCGGGCACGCGTCACCAGGGGCCACGGCACTTTCCAGCCCGTCGCACTGGACATTCACACAAACTTCACCTAGCGGTCCGGCTGGATCCACTCCGGATTTTTCTCGCGATGCACTCACTCCCAAAGGCCGGTTCGCACATTGCCGACTGGTCCCTGTCTCGGGAAATCCGCCGACGCTCTTGGCGTCGTTCACGACTGAGCTTGTGCGCTCGCGGACTCCGAGCGCCGACGCCATTCCAGGGCGGCGTGTGCCGCTAACCGCACCGCGGGAGATTTGGTCGGCCCCGGAGTTGCGCGCAGTTGCGGTGCCGCTGCCCGAGGCGGACACGCTCGCGCATCGGAATCTCGAAAACGATAAACTGGCGTGCCTCGAACAGCCCAACGGGGAACGGAGTTTCTTCAACCCAGAGATGCTCCTGGTCAAATTCGTCGGCCAACCGCTCCTCTCCGTGGTGCGCGTGCCAGCGGGGCTGGAGTTGGAAGCGTTGGCCGCACTCAATGCCCGTGAGGATGTCGAGTTTGCGGAACCGGATATTTTACAGCGACGCTGTTTTCAACCTGACGATGTGCTGGCAACCAATCAATGGCCGCTTGAGAAGATCAACAGCTTTCAAGCCTGGGATTACGGCGTTGTTGCCAGTCCGGTGCGGGTGGCGATTGTGGATACGCCGTTTCAAATGAACCATCCGGACTTGGTCGCAAACACCGTGGCCGGCTGGGATGTCGTAGCGAATCAACCCGTGACCAACAGCGCGGGCATTGATCATTCGACGGTGGCCGCCGGACTGATTGCCGCGGGCTTGAACAACGGATTGGGCATCGCCGGCCTGGCCAATTGCAAGATTCTGCCGATCAATACCACCGGCTTTGAGAGTGAACTCTGTAATGCCGTCTATTGGGCGGCCAGCAACGGGGTGCGCGTGGTCAGCATCAGTTGGACGGGCGCGGGCAGTGACGCACTGAATGCCGCAGGTCATTATTTCAAAACCGCTGCGCGCGGGATGATTGTCATGTCCGGCGAGAATGGGACCGGCGAAATGGCGATTCCCAATCAACCGGACATCTGGGTGGTGGCGATGACCGATGCCGCCGATAATCAGCGGTGCAAGTACGGCGTCGCGAATGATTTTGCCGCTCCCGGATGGGCGGTCTATTCCACGCGGGCCGGCGGCGGTTACGGGTTTGCCACCGGCACGAGCTACGCGGCTCCGATTCTGGCGGGCGTGGTCGCCCGATTGTTGACCATCAATCCGACGTTGTCGCCCGATGACGTCCAAAACATCCTCAGTAGCACGGCTCAGGATCTGGGTGATCCCGGCTGGGACCTGTGGTTCGGCGCCGGACGGATTAATTTTGGCGCGGCGGCGGCGCTGGCACACTCTCGCCGGCCACGGCTTGCCATTTTGAGTTCCACGAACCAGCAACTGGTGATCGCAACCGGAGTCGAACCGGGAATCGCCTGTCAGCTTTGGCGGAGTCCGGCCACGAATCAGTTCGCGTGGGCCTGGGTCGCTGATCCGCAGATTTCAACCAACGCGGACCAACTCATCTTCACAGTGCCGATGTCTTCAAATGGCGGTGAATTCTATCGGGTTTCGGTCGGACAGTAAGCTTGTAAAACTTCATCCGAATTTTTACTTGTTGATTCAAGAGGGGTGTGGGAACAATGCCTCTGCAGTTCAGAACCTCCGACAAAGCAGACCCTTATGCGAAAAAGTAGTTTTGTCGCTCGACCGATTGTGTCCGCGACTTCGAGCTTGATGATGGCCATTGCTGCTTTGCTGGCAATGCCCACACAGGACGCGAGTGCAGCCTGCACCCCGCTGCCGCCGGGAGCCATCGGCTGGTGGTCGGGAGAGGGTAACGCCAATGACGTGCTCGGTCTCAACAACGGGACCAATGTCCTTGGAGTTGGATTCGCTGCGGGGGAAGTTGGGCAGGCATTTGTTTTCAACGGGACCAATAACTACATCCAGATTCCTGACTCGTCGGCGTTAAGCCCCCATGTCGGCAGCGTTGGCGAATTGACCATTGAAGCCTGGATATTCCTGCCGCGCTTACCGCAATTTGACGCCGTAACTGGACAGGCCAATCGTTCCATTGTGGTCAAAGGCAGTCCTGGGCAGTGGGAGTATGGATTGTTCATGAACACAAATGGCGTTCCAACATTCAATGTCTGGCAGGCCAATGGTAATGTGTACTCAAGTGCAACTGGCATCAGCATCACCACCAACGTCTGGCATCACCTGGCGGGCGTCTTGAACAAAGGGCAATACGTTCGTTTGTATGTGGATGGCCAGTTGGTGAGTGAAGCAACCAGCTTTTCCGGGAACACTTCGGATGGGACCTCCCCGCTCTTCATCGGCCGGCGCGGTGATGGCCAGAACCTCGACGGCATGGTGGACGAAGTGACGGTTTATGGTCGTGATTTGAGCAGTGCGGAAATCGCCGGGATATTTGCCGCGGGTGCCTCCGGCAAGTGTGTCACGGTGGCGGGCGCGGCGGTGCCGTATCAAACGGATTTTGAGAACGGCATCGGACCCGAATGGATGCAGCCCACAACCGACAACAGCGAATCCATTGTCTTCACCCGCTTCAGCGGCCAGTTTGACAACGGCGGGCAAATGCTGACGTTGACGAACCTCGTGCCCGGTCAGAGTTACACCCTTGGTTTTGATTTCTACGCGTTGGATTCGTGGGACGGCGGCAGCAGCGACTACTTGAACGTGGCGGTCAATGGCAGCCAACTGTTTCACTACACCTTCGCGAATTACAACGTCACGCAGACCTATCCCGGATCACCTGATGAAGGCAGCGCCAATTACGGATTCAACCAAGGCTACGCGGATGCCGTCTATCGGAACATTGAAGTGACTTTCACTGCCACTAATGCCATTACTCAGATTGGTTTCGCCGGCCAAAACCTTGAGGGCATTGGTAACGAGTCCTGGGGCGTGGACAATGTTAGTGTCCGACTCAGTTCGGAGCTGACGAACACGTTTGTGCGCTCAACCACCCTGCCGCCAAATGGCACGACCAATTCGCAACCAATCGAGACGTTTACGATTTCCGCGAACTGGCCGCTGGCCGCCGCGTCAACCAACGCCGGCAATTTTTCGCTCCGTTCGCCCGGTGGCGATGGGACCTTCGGCAGCGGAGATGATGTCATTGTCCCGCTGACCATCTCATCCCCCGGCACCGGTGGGCGCTCCATTGCGTTTGCATTGAACAATCCACCCCTGCAACCGGGACGCTACCAATTTCAGGCCAGCGGACTGCAAGGAACGAATGCCAGTTCCGTGCCGACCTTCACCCGCGAGTTTTACATTGTTGCCCCGATTGCCACCGCCATCGAGGGAGCGGGCAATACCGCCATTGCGACTTCAACGGCTTTGCCGCTGACCGAGTCGCCCGCCAGCAGCGGTTTCTTCTCCGCGTTTGCCACGGGCACTTTTTCCGCAGCCAGCGATGTTGATTACTGGCGTTTCGACGCCGAAGCGGGTGATGTGGTCACCGTGCGTCTGGAGGCGGAATCACAGGGTATTTACTCGCACATCCGGATTCGCAACTCCGCGGACGCGGATCTTTCCGGCGCGACGGCTGATGCGAACAACACCGTGGAGTTGCAGAACTACACCATCAACACACCCGGCACTTATTACGTGCGGGTGTGGAACGACAACTATCGCGCTCGTTACGGCCTGCGCCTGACCATTTCCCGCCCGCCCTCGGGACCGCAAACGGAATCCGAGGTCAATGACACACAAATCGCCGCCGACCCGCTGGCTCTGGCCTTCAGCCTTGGTCTGGCGCAGGCGCGGATGGCGGGGGCGCTGCCGACGACGGATGCTGCGGGTGATTATTACCGCTTGGGGACGTTGAACCCGGGCAATGCCATCAATGTCACCGCGCTCTACCCGAGCGGCGCAACTCTGACCGCCAGCCAAACCCTGCTTACCATTCAGTCGGAAGGTAATTCGGTGGCCCTCGTCACCAATACCACCGGGAATCTAAATTTCACCGTCGGCGCGAGCGGCGTTCACTACCTGCGGATCGAGTCCACCAACCGCTCCTTGCGGGCGCAGTATTTGTTGAACGTCTCGATCAGCGATGGCGTGCCACCATTGATCACCGCCACGAGTTTCCCGACGGAGGGCGGGAGCACGAACGGCATCATTGACCGGTTCTCCCTGCAGTTCTCCGAAGATCTCTTTTCGCAATCAGTCAGCAACGTCGCCAGCTACGATCTGCGCGCGGCGGGGCTGGATGGCAATTTCGGCACACCGGATGACTCGGTTTATTCCGTGGTGACCACCGGTTACGCGAATGGGCTGACGGCGGGCTACACCATTGCGGACGGGCCGCTGCAGCCCGGGAGCTATCGTTTCACCGCCACCACGACGCTCACCGATCGCGCCGGCAACCACATGGCGTCGGCATTTGTGCGCAACTTCATCGTCACCAGCCTGCCTGGGATCATGTTGGAGACTCGCAACAATGATGTTCCCGGCCTGGCCACGCCGCTCAGCCTGTCGCCCGGCACGAATGGAGATGGCACGCTCAGTTGGGTCCAGAACCTCGGCACCGCGAACAACCCCCGATTCGTGGCCACCGGGAATTTCAACTCCGACACCAACCTTGATTTGGTGGTGGCCAATTGGAGCGCGGGTAACGTGACGGTCTTCACGAACACCGGCAACGGTCTTTTCCAGACGGCGACCAGCATCGCCACCGGCGCGAATCCCGTCGCCATCGGCGTGGCGGATTTCAACGGGGACAACGTGGATGATGTCGCCGTGGTCAACTACAATGCCAATACGGTTTCCATTCTGCTCGGCAGCGGGAATGGCTTGTTTACGTTGCTGGGGAACCTCACCGGATTTTCCAACCCTAATTCCGTGGTCGCGGGCGACGTGAACAACGACGGCAAGCGCGACTTGGTGGTGCCAAACTATGGTGCGGGGAACGTGCAGGTGCGGCTGGGGAATGGCGACGGCACCTTCCAGTCCGCGGTCGCCTACACCACCGGCTCGGGCGCCATCGCCGTGGCGCTGGGTGATCTGACTGGCGATGGCAAACCCGACTTGGCCGTGGCCAACTACAACAGTTCAACGGTCAGCCTGCTCACGAATTCAGGTACGGGCACGTTCGCCAACGCAGCCAACCTTTCCGTCGGACCAAACCCGCGCTACGTGGCCATCGGCGACGTGACCGGCGAGGGCACGCCGGATTTGACGGTGCTCCAGTCGGGCGACAACTCGCTGGCGGTGCTGGCCGGCAATGGCGACGGGACGTTCCAGGCGCGCCGCAGCTATCTCAACGGCAGCACGGATGCCTACCAATTTCAACTGGCCGACCTCAACGGCGATGGTCGCCAGGACATCGTGATTGCCGGCTACGGTAACAACCAGTTACCAGTACTGCTGAACAACGGCGCGGGCATCTTCACCAACCTCTACGGGTATGCCGTCGGCCAGAATCCGGTCGGGGTGACGGTTGGCGATTTCAACCAGGACGGTCGGCTGGATGCCGCCTTTGCGCACTACTACGGGAACTATGTTTCGGTGTGGTATGGGAACACAGCGAACTTGCTGAGCGTGAATCCGGCAGGCAGTGGATTGCGCACGGTGACCGCGCGCGGCATCCGCTCCTCCAGCAGCGACGTGGATTATTTCCAATTCACCGGCAACGCGGGCGATCAAGCCATCCTGGCGGTGGATACCATCGGGAATCCAAGTGCCAGCGGTTTGCGTTACTGGCTGGAGTACTGGGATGGCAACGACCTGACGTGGTTCGACGCCACCTACAACGGTTGGGGACAGAGCGCGGTGGTGACTCTGCCAAAAACGGGAACTTACTTTGTCCGCGTGGCCAGCGCCTATTACGACTATCAAGGCGAGTACCGCATTCGGGTGACCCTGGCCGCGCCACCCATCCGGTTGGAATCGGAAGGCAACGATACCATCGCCAGCGCCAACCTGCCCGCGTGGGTGCGCTCCGGCAATCAACTTCAAGCCACCAACGCGGGTTACCTGAGTGTGGGCGACGGCGGAGATTACTATCAACTCGGCCACCTTTCGGGCGGCAACGCCGTCACTTTCACGGTGCGCGCGCCCTCCAGCAGCGGTCTGGCGGGAATCCTCAGCGTTTACAACGCCGCCGGTGCGTTGATGACAAACAGCCCCGCCGGCGCCACGAATTTTACCTTCATGGTTCCGACCGGACAGGACGGACTTTACTACGCCTCCCTGACGGCGGGAGCGGGCGGTTTCACCGCGCAGTCTGCTGCCGCGCTCCGACTTTCCGGCGGCAGCGACTACGTTACCCTCGGCGGAAACTGGTTTTCCAATCAAGTGTTCACCCTCTCCCTGTGGGTCAACCCCGCCGCCTCCCAAAACCAATATGCCGACCTCATAGACAATAACCACCAGGCGGCGATCAATTGGGTGGTTGAACAAAACAACACCACCGCGAACCAATACATCTGGGGAGCGGCGGATGGTTCGAGCGGAATTACTTTCAATCTCACGCCCAACACCTGGCAGCAACTCACCATCACGCGCGACGCCACCAACATCAACCGGGTTTACCTCAACGGCGTGCTGGTCGGCACCAGCGCCGGGAGCGGCCAGATCAATTACAACGGTAATCAATCACTGAACCTCGGCCGTTGGGGAGCCGGCGGACGGACGTGGAACGGGATGATCAGCGACCTGCGCATGTGGGATCACGCCCTCACCGGCGGCGAGGTTGCCGCGAGCATGGCGGGAATACTCACCGGCAATGAACCGGGCCTGCTCGGTTACTGGCCGCTCAACGAAGGCTTCGGCGCCAGCTCGTCCGATCTAAGCCCGGCCAATCACCCGGCCATCCTGGTCAACAACGCGGGCTGGTCGCAGCTCGGACCGACGAACAGCATGCCGCCCGGCCTGCGCGCCGAATACCTTCTCAGTTTTGATGCCTCCAACTCGGTTCCGCCACAGATCACGGGCGACACCCTGCCGGACGATGGCGCCATCAGCACAAACATGATCAGCGCGTTCACCGTGAACTTTAACGAGTTCATGGACCCCGCCTTTGCGAAACTCGCTCGCGCTGTTTACAAGTTTGGTGGCCACACCTATCTCCTCACCGACACGGCGCTTTCCTGGGCGGATGCGGAAGCCGCGGCGGTGACCCTGGGCGGACACCTGGCCTCCATCACCAATTCGGCGGAGAACCTCTGGCTGGCGCAAACCTTCGACGGCGCCGGCGATTTGTGGATTGGACTCAATCAACTGCTCGGCCGGGAATATCCCGCCTGGACCAGCGGCGACCCTTATCAGTACAGCAATTGGAGCGGCGGCGAACCGAATAACAGCAGCGGTTACGAATACGCGGTCCGGTTCTCCGATGGCGGCAATGGCACCTGGTATGACGCTGCCGCCGGAGGCGCGGTGCGGGGTATCATTGAAGTGCCCTCCGCCAACGATGCCGACGGCGACGGCTTGGTGGACAGTTTAGACCCGTATCCGAACGATGCCGTCAACGCCTTTGATCTCCGGGCCGCCGGGTCGGATGGCCAGTTCGATACCGGAGACGACGTCATTTATCGCGTAACAACGACCGGCTACACCAGCGGACTTTCGGCCGGATTTGCCATCGTGGATGGTCCATTGCAACCCGGCAGCTATCGCTTCAAAGTCACGCCGGCATTGCAGGATCGGTTTGGCGTTCCCCTGGCGGCGGCGTACGTGCGGTATTTCACCAACGTCGCCGTCAGTGGGTTCATCACCGAAAACCGGCGCGATGCCAGCGGGTCTTCCACCACGTCCCTCAGCCAGTCTCCCGCCGTCACCGGCGACGGTTCGTTCGCGGTCAGCTCGGGTATCGGCGTGGGGAACAATCCCTATTTCATCACCCAGGCGGATGTGAACAAGGACGGTTATCTCGATCTGGCCGTGGCGAATTATTCCAGCGCCAACGTCTCCATTCTCACGAATGATCACACCGGACATTTCCAAGTCGCGAGCAATTACGCCACCGGCAGCGGCGCCATCAGCATCGCGACGGCGGACTTCAACGGTGATGCCAACCTTGACCTCGCCGTGGCCAACAACACAGCCAACACGGTGAGCATCCTGCTGGGCAACGGCACGGGTGGTTTCACGACCCTGACGAACATTGGTGGGTTCAGCAATCCCCGGAACCTGGTCGCAGCCGATTTCAATCAGGACGGCATCCCGGACCTCGCGGTGCCGAGCGAAAACCAGGCTCGCGTGACCGCTTGGTTCGGAGCGGGCGACGGCAATTTCACCAACGCGGTCAATTACACGGTCAATGCGGGACCAGAAACGGTGACGGCCGGCGATTTGAATGGCGACGGCAATCCCGACTTGGTGGTGGCCAGCTACAACGCCTCCACCCTGGCCATCTTGCTCGGCAGTCCCAGTGGCAACTTCACAGTGACGACCAACCTGCCCACCATCACTAACCCACGCTCAGTAAGTCTCGCTGACGTTTCTGGCGACGGAAAGCTCGACGCGCTCGTGGTGAACAACGGCAACATTTTTAGCGTCGCCTTCGGCAACGGTGATGGCACCTTCCAATCGCGGACGGACTACAACCTCGGCAATAGTGACGCCTATCAAGTGCTGGCGGTGGACCTGAACAACGACGGCAAACTGGACATCGTCGTGCCCGCCTACGGAGCAAATCGGTTGACCACGGTGTTCAACAATGGCGACGGCACCTTCGCTTCGCAACTGAACTACGCCCCGGGCGGCAATCCCATCAGCGCCACCGTGGGCGACTTCAATCTGGACGGCGTGCCGGACATCGCCACGGCCAATTATTACGGCGGCAACGTGTGGGTGTTGTTCGGCAACAACAACGAAACCCTGGCGGTGGACAGCAACGGCACGGGCCTCCGCATCGCAGCCGCGCGAGGCAATCTGGCGGACGGGAACGACTACGGAATTTGGACCTTCAGCGCGGTCACAGGCGATCGGTTGTTCATCGCGACAGAAAATCCGGGAGACCCGGGCGGGTCCTCGCTGCTTTACCGCATCTATTACCCCAACGGCTCGCAATGGACGTATTTTTACACCGACGGCAACGGACGCGGAAGCCTCAGCCTCACGGTGCCCTCGCCCGGGACGTACACCGTCCGCGTCGAGCAAAGCAGCGCCTACACGGGTGAATACCGCTTGCGGGTGACGCTGGCGTCGCCGCCGGTGCAGTTGGAGACCGAGGACAACGGCAGCATTGCGGCGGCGGATGCCGTATCGCTCGCGCTCACGAACGGTCATCGGGTCGCGACCATGCTCGGCTATCTCGGGAATTCGGATGGGGCGGGTGATTATTACGCGCTGGGCAATCTGGCGGGTGGAACGCAGATTTCCCTGCAATGGGCGCGCCCGGCCAACAGCGCCGTGTCTCCCATCCTGGAAATCTACAACGCCGCCGGCGTGCTGATGACCAACAGCCGGCCCAGCCAGACCAACCTGGTTTTCGTCACCGGTCTCACCGACGCCGGCGCCTACTTTGCTCACCTCATCGGGACCTATCCCAGCTTCCGAGCGACCGTCACCAATGCGTTGCTTTTCAACGGCAACAATCATTACGTGAACCTGGGCGCGTGGGCACCGTCAACGAACTGGAGCCTGGAGGCCTGGGTCATGCCGACCTCCTTGCCCAATGGCCGGCGCATGATTCTCGGGTCGGAATCCGCTTATCGCGACTGGAGTCTGACCCTCCAGGACGGTCACCTCGCCATCAATGTGATCAAGAGCGGTGCCGCAGTTGCTTACGCGGACCCGAAATTGGCGGTGCCCAACACCTGGTACCACATGGTCGGCACCTGTGACGGCACCAACGCATTGCTCTACATCAATGGTGCGCTGGTCGCCTCGGGGCCGGTGGACTTGAATTATCTTCCCACCCCCGCCGGCGCCCGCATCGGCAGCGCGGTCTGTTGCGGTGAGTATTTCCCGGGTGCGATCACCGAGGCCTCCATTTGGAACCGCGCGCTCTCGCCCGCCGAGGTCGCCGCGCTGGTCAACACCAGCCCGACGGGCGCCGAGACGGGATTGCTTGGGCTTTGGAACCTGCAGACCGGCACGGGAACAACTCTCACGGATCTCTCGGGCAACCTCCACGAAGGGACGCTCGCCAGCGGTCCCGCCTGGATCATGCTGGCCCCGCCCGGCTCGCAGGTCAGCGGGCTTTTGCAGCAGTATCTTCTGGGCATCAACCTGCTCAGCACCATCCCACCGCAAATCCTGGCCGTCTCGCTCCCGGGCGAGGGCAGCACCAATACCGGAGTCTGGGATCGGTTCGGCATCACCTTCTCCGCCGACATGGCGGCGCCCACCGTCACCAACTCCGCCAATTACGAGTTGCGCCATGCGGGCGCGGACAATCTGTTCGACACCGCTGACGATCAATTTTACACGGTGCAAAACTCGCCACTCTACACGACCGGCACTTCCGCCTCGTACCTCGTCCCGGATGGCCCCTTGCAACCGGGGCGGTATCGCTTCACGGTTTCCGCCAACCTGACCGATCCGGTCGGCACCATGCTGCCCGCGCCGTACGTGCGGAATTTCACGATCTTCAACCTGCCCGGGTTTGTTTTCGAAAACCGTTTCGCCAACAGTTATGGCCAGGCCACCACCCTGAGTCCGAACCGGACCAACCGCGCGGACGGAGCATTCACCGGCGGCGATTTCCTCGGTTTGGGCAGCGGCGTGGAACACATCGCCGCCGGGCTGATCAATTCGGACACCAACATGGACCTGGTGGCCGCGTTGTGGCAGGGCGGCGGCGTGGCCGTGCTCACCGGTAATGGTGATGGCACCTTCACCGTCAAAACCAATTACGCCACTGGTTCTCAGGCTCGGGCCGTGGCCCTTGGTAATTTTAACGCTGACGCCAACCTCGACCTCGCCGTCGCCAACTACGGTGCGAATACCATGACGGTGTTGTTGGGGAATGGCGATGGCACATTCCAGGTGCGTAGCAATTACAGCACGGGCACCCAGCCGTACTACATTGCCGTCGCGGACGTGAACCAGGATGGCAAGCTCGATCTCGTGACGCCGAATTGGGGCAGCGCCAACGTGAGCGTCCTCCTGGGCAAGGGTGACGGTGATTTTCAGCCGGCGGTGAACTACGCTCTGGGTGGCAACCCGGCCGGCGCGGCGGTCGCCGACGTCAACGGCGACGGCAACCCGGATCTTTTCGTTGCCAATTACGGCCTCAACAAGGTGAATCTCCTCTTTGGCAACGGCGATGGCACCTTTGCGCCGCCGGTGCTGTTGCCCGTCGGATTGCAACCGCGCGCTGTGACCCTGGCCGACTTCAACCACGACACCAAACTGGATTTGGCGGTGCTCAACGGCGGCGACAACACCGTCAGCATCCTGTCGGGTAATGGTGATGGCTCCTATCAACCCCGCGTGAACTACGCGGCGGGCACTTCGGATGGTTACGAAATCCTGGCCACCGACGTGGATCTGGATGGCTGGGCGGACCTGGTTGCACCGGGTTACTACAACAACACCGTGAACGTGCTCCTCAACCGCAACGGCGGCACCTTCCCGGCCGTGACTCAATACACCTACGGCAATCGTCCCGTTGGCTTGGCGGCGGCGGACTTCAACGGGGACGGCCGGCAGGATTTCGCCATCGGCTTTGACTCCGGCAACAACATCGGAGTTCTGCTGGGCAACGATACGCAGCCGCTGACCTTGGATGCGCTCACCGGGTTACGCATCGCGGCGGGCCGCGGCAATTTGCGTGACGGCGCGCAAGCCGATTACTGGAGCTTCGACGCCCAGGCGGGTGACCAGATTTACCTGGCCAGCGAGAATCCGAACAATCCGGCGGGCACCGGTCTTAGCTACATCATCTATCGTCCAGACGGAATTACCCTCGCCAGTTTTGGTGGCGATTATTATGGCCGAGGACAGATTGCGGCCACCTGCCCGTTTCCTGGAACTTATACCATCCGGGTATCGCCAAACTACTCCTACACCGGTGAGTATCGTTTCCGCGTCACCCTGGCGCCAGCGGGAGTTCAGGTGGAATCGGAAGGCAACGACAGTATTGGCGCGGCCGACGCATTGAGTTGGAGTCTCGCCGCTGGACATCGGCAGGCCACCGTGCTGGGCTATTACGGATCAGCCGACGGCAGTGACTACTTTCAATTAGGCTCGCTCTCGGCCGGGGCGACGCTCCAGCTTCAACTCGGCTTTCCGGCCAGCAGCGGTTTGATGGCGGGAATTTCCGTCTTCAACTCTGCGGGGACGCTGGTGAGCTACAGCCCGGTCCGAAGCACCAACTTCTCCTTTACCGTGCCGCCGAACAGCAACGGGACGTACTATGCGCAAATCTGGGATGCCGGGGCGGTGACCGCCTTGAGTTTCGGCAGTGGCAACAACAGCGCGTTGAAATTCTGGGGAAACAGCGATTGGATTTCATTTACGAACCCAATCATCCCGGCGGCGGGGGATTTCACGGTGGAAGCTTGGGCCTACGCCACCGGCCCCAGCAGTTATCGGGAGATCATGTCGCAAGGCAGCGGCGGCAACGCCTTCTACCTGGGGACGGACGGCGCCAACATTCGCGCGGGTGACGGCTGGCAGTCCACCGGCGTGGCGTTTCCCTACGCCGGCTGGCATCACTTTGCCCTCGTCAAATCCAGCACCGACACCTTGCTCTACGTGGATGGCCTGCTGGCCGCCAGCAAAGGCTCGGCAATTCCCAATCCCGCCGCATCCACCCCGTTGCGCCTCGGGCGGCAGTATGGCACCTACGGCGAATACTGGCCGGGTTATCTGGACGAGGTTCGCATCTGGAACGTGGCGCGTAGCGCGACTGAAATTCAAAACAATGTCTCGAACCGTCTGAGCGGCGCGGAATCCGGTCTGGTCGGCTACTGGCGTTTCGACGAAGGCAGCGGCCCCGTCGTTACGGATGCGAGTCCGGGAGGAAACTATGGCACCCTCCAGAACACACCGGTTTGGATACCGGCGGGCATCTCCAACGCTCAACCGGCCGGCATCTTTGCGCAGTATCTGTTGAACCTGGACATCGGCGACAGCACCGGAGCCAACATCACCTCCGTGACCCTGCCTGCCGCTGGCTCGTCCAACGCGGGCACGTTCGACCGCTTCACCTTGAACTTCACCAAGGACGTCGCCACGGGCATCAACCTGTTGAACCGTGACGTGCGCGTCTTCAACGGCCACGCCTACACCATCACCTCCGGAGCGGTGAGTTGGTACGACGCTGAGTCCCAGGCCCGGGCGCTGGGCGGTAATCTCGCAACCGTCAACGATGCCACGGAGAATGGTTGGTTGAATCTCAACTTCAGCGGCTACGGTGTGCTCTGGCTGGGATTGAATGATGAATTGCAGCAGGGCAACTATGTTTGGACGAGCGGCGCGCCGTTCAGCTACACCAACTGGGACAGCGGCCAGCCGAACAATGGCAACAACTCGGATTACGTCGCGTTGCGCCAGAATGGGCGGTGGGCCGACTACCAAAACAACGCCGGCAATATCCGCGGTTTGATTGAAGTGGCCGGAACGGACACTGATGGCGACGGCCTTCCCGACACGCTCGACCCGTACCCGAACGATCCCTACAACGTGTTCGATCTGCGCGCCGCCGGGACGGACGGCGTGTTCGACACGCCGGATGACGAGGTTTATCACTTCACCCACCCGACCTACAGCAGCGGCACCGCGCTGGACTTCTCCCTCACGGACGGCCCGCTCCAACCCGGGTATTACCGGTTCCTGGTCACCGGCTCGTTCGCAGATTTATTCGGCAACGGCATGAGCGCGCCGTTCACACAATACTTCACCGTAACCAATGTGGCCGGGTACGTCTTCGAGAACCGTTCCAACAATTCCACCAACACCGCCACTCCGCTGGCTTTGGTCGAGGATCCGCCTTCCGTGAAATCGGCGGCGGGTCGGGGCAATCTGTCCAGCGGTTCAGACGTGGATTACTGGAGCTACACCGGCACTGCCGGCGATCGGTTGAAGCTCGCCATCTTCGTTCCGGGTTCACCGGGAGGCAGCCAGTTCTACTACCGGGTCTTCCGTCCGGACGGCACGCAGCTTTTTGATTACTATCCGTCGTACTATGGCGATGGCGAAACCGGGCCCTACCTTCTGCCGGTTTCCGGCACTTACACCTTGCTGGTGTCTCCCAATTACACGTATCCAGGCGAGTATCGTTTCCGACTCACCACCGCCACGCCGCCCGTGCAGATGGAAACCGAACCGGATGACACGATTGCCACCGCCACTTCGTTGACGTTCACCACCGACGGCAATGGGTCCTCCGCCAGCATCGTGGGCCGCGTCCGGGTCACCGGAGATCTGGATTACATCAACCTCGGCACGGTCACCAACGGCTCCAGCATCTTCCTGAACATCCGCACGCCCGCGAGCAGCGCGCTGTCGCCAATCGTCAGCGTTTACAATGCGCTGGGCGTTTACCAGCCCGAGGCGGTGGGCGGCCGGCCCACGGACGGTGTGGCCAACGTGCCCATCACCGCGAGCGGAACCTACTACGCCCTGGTCCGCGCCAGCGGTGGCAGCGCGAGCGGCCTCAACGAGGAATACGTGCTCGATGTCAACGTGGTCCCGACCGGCAGCGTCAACTTCCCCAATCTGGTGGTCACCAGTGTGAATCCGCCGACCGGCAGCGGCATCCTCAGCGGTCAGAACATCGTTTATGGCTTTGAGGTCGCGAACGTCGGCAGCGTGGCCACCGCAGTCGGAAACTGGGTTGACCGCGCGGTGCTCTCCACCGACACGACGTTGGGCAACGGCGACGACATTGCGATGGGCTTCTTCCCGCACAGCGGCGTGCTAAATGTGGCCAATTCCTATTCGGTCACGAACACCTTCAACCTGCCGGACGGCATCTCGGGTGATTACTATGTCATTGTCCAAACGGATTCCGGCAACGCGGTCAACGAGTACCTGTTCAAGGGCGACAACATCACCGTCTCGAGCAACACCTTCCATGTGAATGTGGCGCCATACCCGGATCTGGCCGTCGAAAACCTGGCGGTGGCCGGCCCGGACGGAAACAACGCTTACACGATCTCTTGGAACACGACGAATCGCGGCACCGCAACCGCGCCGGCCGGTTTCTATGAACGCTTCACGGTTCGCAATCAGACCACCGGCACCTTGCTGGTGAACCTCGAATCGCAGGTGACGAACAGCCTCGCGATCAATGCGGCGCTGCCACGGTTGCAAACCCTGGTAGCCACCAACCCCGGCGTGTACCAGGTGCAGGTAGTCGTTGATAATCGCGATGGCATCTACGAGTACGGCGGTGGCAGCCATGCGTTCGCCGAGGCGAACAATTCCGCGACCAACGGCTTCCAGATCGTGGCCTACTTCAACCTCACGGTGCAAAGCAGCCCGCCCGGCGCCGGCGCGCTCACCGGTGGCGGCACCTACACCAGCGGCTCTGCGGCCGTCGTGACCGCCACGCCGATCACCAACACCCTGCCCTATCTGTTCGTGAACTGGACGGAAGGCGGCGCGTTCCAGAGCGCCAGTACCAATTATCCGTTCATCGTTTCCCGCGACCGCACACTCACCGCCAACTTCACGTTGCCGGCGTTTGCGATTTCCGCGTCGAACAATCCGCCCACGGCGGGCGTGGTCAGCGGGCAAGGCACCTACTTTTACGGCGTCACCAACGTGCTGACGGCCGCCGCCGGTTTTGGGTATCGCTTCACCAACTGGACGGAGAACGGACTGTTGCTCAGCCAGACCGCCACGCTGACGAACATTGTGCGCAGCAACCGCCTGTTCGTCGCCAATTACGTGGAAGCCAACACGGCCCACGTCGTGACCACCGCAACTTCGCCCACAAACGTCGCGACGGTGACCGGTGCCGGCACCTACACCAATGGCGCCGTGGCCGGCATCAGCGCGCCCGCCGCCGTGACTAATCCGCCGAACATCTACAACTTCAAACAATATCAGTTGAACGGCGCGCCGGCCGGTGCCAGCCCGAGCTTCAACAAAACCTTCACTACGTTGGATCCCACCAACATGCAATACGTGGCGGTGTATGACACGGTCAGCATCCTGCCGCTGGTCACCAACGTCACTCGCAACCTGGCCAGTGTCGTGCCGGCCACGACGAATTTCGTGCTCACGTTCCAGTTCAATCGCAGCATGGACAGCAACTTCCCGCCGTTGGTAGTGCTGACCAATCCGGCGCCCGCCACGCAGGCCAGTGTCCCGACCGGTGGTGTTTGGAGCCAGACGGCGGTCTCGAACGACACCTTCTCCACGCTTCCCATCACATTCGGCCCCGGCATGGACGGAACAAACTTTGTCTGGATTTCCCAGGGCCGGGACCTGGGCGGCAGTTCGCTTGCGTTGACCAATCCGCTCAGTTTCGTGGTGGATGTGACGCCGCCGGCCAATCCCATGCTGGCGCTGACGGCCTCGAACAGTTCTTCCGCAACGATCAGTTGGTCCGGCTACGCCGCGCCGTCGGATTTGAGCAGCTTCCGGGTTTATCTGGCCACCAACGGTTTCACCTCGGTGACGGGTTTGACGGCGGTGACTTCACTCGGTGCGGGAGCGCGCAATCACACGCTGGGCGCGCTGGCACTGGACCGGAATTACTACGCGGCGGTCGCGGCCGTGGATGCCGCCGGCAACAGTTCGCCGAACGTCACCCCGCTGGCGTTCAATCTGCCCAGCACCGTGCCGCCGCCGGTGTCCATTCAAGTCAACGCCGTGGGCTCCTCCTCCGCGTTCGTTTCCTGGAACAGCTATAACGCTTCCGGCCTGCTCGGTTTTGCCGGCTTCCGACTCTACTACGAAACCACCAACTTCAGTTCCGTCGCCGGGCTGGGCGTCCGGCAGGTGTTAAGCACCGGCACCCACTCCGTGCAGGTGGATGGATTGGACCGCACCCGCACGTATTATTTTGCCGTGGTCGGTTTCAACGTGAACAACGCCCTCAACGCTGCGGTGGCCACGGCATCGTGGTCTGATCCCTACGCGGGTCAGGTGGCACAGAACACCACGATCGGTGGTGCCGGACAAACCGTGGACATTCTCCAGAGCATCACGGTGGTCAACAACGCCGTTGTCACCATCCCCGCCGGCACGACTCTGCGCTTCGCGCCGGGGACCGGCTTGACCGTCCAGCAAGGCAGCCTGAACGCCAACGGCACGGCATTGGACCCCATCGTCTTTACCTCCAGCAATGACCAAAGCGGCTTCACCGCGAATCCGGGCGACTGGAACGGCATTGTGCTGGGCAGCGGCACCGGCGGCTCGTTATTGCGCCATGTGTTCGTCAAATACGGGGCCGGCCTGTCCGTCACCAATGTCTCGCCGACCGTGGATGCCTTCACCGCCGCGTTCAATACACCGGCGGGCTTGACGCTGGCCGGTTCGGCGGTGTTGAACACCACCAACGCCCTGCTCGTTGTGAACGATGTCGGCGCGCAACAGATTGGCGCCGCGCAACTGAACATCCGCGATTCCGTCATCAAGAACAACGGCACCAACGCACTCGCCGCGGGCGGCGCCAACCTGGTGGCGAACCAAAACTGGTGGGGCACCGCGGTGCCGGCGGAGATTGATGCGCTGCTGCGCGGTGGCGTGGATCACGCGGTCGTGCTGCCCGGCGAACCGTTGCTCACGCCGGCCCTCGGCACCGTCAACAACGTCACGCAGGTGGGAGGTCAGTCGGTCAATCTCCGGCTGGCGTGCCGCACCGCCGACACGATGCGGTTGAGTGAAGACTCCGCGTTCACGGCGGTGTTCTTCAACACGTTCAGCAATCTCGCCACCTTCCCGCTGTCGAGCGGCGGTGGCTTGAAGACCATTTTCGCCCAGTTCCGCAGTGTGACGGGCCAGACCAGCGCGCCCGTCTCCATCACCGTGAACTACATCACGGCCGGGCCGACCATCACCGGCTTCAGCCTCACCGAAGGTCAGGTGTTGAGCCGCCCGTTGACCGTGACCGGCAGTGCCTCGGCGCCGTTGGGCATGGCGGCCATCGAACTCTATCTGGACAACGTCGGCGTGGCCACGAATGTCGGCGGCGGCTTCTCGACGCGACTGGACATCCGGAATTATGCCATCGGCGTGCATCGCGCTAAACTGCTGGCCCGCGACAACAGCGGCAACGTCGCGACCCGCGAGTTGAACATCACGGTCGCCCCGACGCCACCTCCCACACCGCAGATTGTTTCCCCGGCCAACGACCTGGTCATCAACACCAATGGCCTGCGCGTCTCGGGCACGGCCGAGCCGTTGGTTCCGATCAGCTTGTTCCGCTCCGGCTCACTGGCCGGCAGCGTCAACGCGGCTGCAGACGGATCGTTTGTTTTCTCTAGCGTGACGCTGGTGGAGGGCGTGAACCAATTGGTGGCGCAGGCGTCGGATGTCATCGGAACAGCCAGCTCCGCCGCGCGTCAGGTGACGTTGGATACGGTCGCTCCGGCGCAGTTGATCTTGGAGCCGCCGACTTATCAGCCGGGAGTCGGACTGACCCTCTCGTGGCATTTCCCGGTGACTGGCAAACAGGCCACCTCCTTCCGCGTGTTCTGGAGCACCGTGCCGATCGCCAACCCGGCCAGCGCCATCGGCAGCACCCTGCCGCAAATCACCACCACGGCGCTGCTCCAGGGTCTGGCGACCACCAACTTTTATTTCTATGTGGTGGGCTATGATGCGATTGGAAACCAAAGCCCGATGTCCGCGCCCGTCACCTTCGCCTACGACGCCGTGCCCCCGGGCTTCAACCTTGGCTTCAACAAGCCCTCGCCGGTGAGCGTTGGCCCGCTGCATGTGATTCTCACCTCTTCCGAAGCGTTGGGCGCCATGCCGACGCTGACGGTGCAACCCACGGGTTTGGCGCCCAGCCTCGTGACGCTGAGCAATACTGCGCTCAATACCTACGAGGCGGACATCAGCATCAGCACGCTGCTGCCGTCCGGCCCGCTCCAGTTCCGGGTCACGGGTGTGGACCTCGCCGGCAACTCCTTCAACGGCACCCCGGCCGGCCCGTCCATGGTGATTGACGTGACGCCCCCGGCGGGTTGGATCAGCACCAGTGTCGTGCCGCCCGTGCAGACGACGAACTCGACGAACATCACGGTGAGTTTGGAACTGACTGAAGTGCCGCAAACCGCCACCACACCGGCGTTGAACTTCGCGCCGCCCATTGGAGCTTCCGTGCCCGTGGTCCTGACCGGTTCCGGCACGAACTGGAGTGGCGGCCTCACCCTCACCCCGGCGATGGGCTCGGGCCTCGGCCATTTCACGCTGACGGTGCTCGACAACCTGGGCAATATCGGCCACAGCATTCTTTCCGGCAGTGCGCTGGAGCTTTACAACACCGAATTGCCGACGCCGCCGGCCCAGCCGGTGAATTTCCAGGCAACGCCGGTGGCGCTGGGCAAGGTGCAGTTGAACTGGAGTCCGGTGCCCAACGCGGAAATGTACCGGGTGTACTCGGAAACGGGAACGACCTTCACCGTGCCCACCTTCCTGGTGGCGGACAACGTCCCCACGAACAGTTACCTCGATCTGCCACCGGCGGATGGCTATTACCGTTACGTGGTCACGGCCGCGCGGCGCGGGGCCGAGGGGCCGGTTTCGATTGTGCGCGTGGCGCTTTCCGACCGCACCCCGCCAAGCGCTCCGACCAATGTCGTGGCCCAACTGGCCGCCTCGGGTTTGCAGATCAGTTGGCAGGCTGGTGACGGACCGGCGCCGAACCGCTACAACATTTACCGCAATGGCGCGCTGATCCGCACTGCCACCACGGTATCACCCGTGTTTGACAATCCACCTCGCGGCATCCTGAGCTACACCGTCGGTGCGGTGGACGCTCTGGGCAACGAGTCGCTGAGTGTTCCGGTGCAGTTCCAGATGCTGGTCGGGGCCGTGGCCAATCTCCAGGCGCAGGTGGTGTTCGGGCAGGCGCCGGCTTTGACGTGGACTTCGGCGGATGTGACCGCGATTGGTTTCAACCTGTATCGCAACGGCATCAAACAAAACAGCCAGGTGTTGAGCAATGCGCTCTTCGCCGATCCCCTGCCCCTCGGGAATGAACCGGTGGTTTACGCCGTGACCGCCGTTAATTCGACCAACGCGGAAAGCGCGGTGCGGTCGGTCACCGTTTACCCGGTGGACTTGTCGTTCCTCGTAAATTCTGCGGACGGCGTCACGTCCGGCCTGCCGGTTTCGAGCTACTTCGACGCATACCAAGCCGGTGTCGCCAACCTCGCCACCACGTCGGCCTTCCCGTTGGGACAGATGGAAGTGCAACGCACATCCCCCGGCGGCGCGACCTTGAACCTGGTGCAATCCACCGTCACCAACATCAGCATCGGCGGTTCGTACTCCGCCGCGCTCACCCTGCCCTCCGCCACCAATTCCGCCAGCCAGGCGGTTTTGGTGACTGCCGTCCAGCAGAGCGATGCGGCGGGCGGCACCGTTCGCTATCAAAAATCCTTCGCCTTGGGCAGCCCGCAGTCACCGGGCGGTATGGTGGAGATCAGCGCGAATCAATTGCCGCTGGCCGGTGGCCTCACGCCTTTCAGCGTGAAAGTTTACAATCGCGGGATGTCGCCGATCTATCTGGCAACCACCCGCGCCAACGGATCGCAGCCCGGCGACGTTTACATCTCCGTCAAGAATCCGCAGGGACAGGAAGTGAGCCGCACACCGTTCAACGGCACGCCCACCGGAACCATCTTCTACGGCGACGTGGGCTACCTGGCGATTCCAGGCGGCAGCTCCACGACGTTTACCGTTCCCGGAGTCTTGGTGCCGGACGCGCTGGCCAGCAACATTGTGACCTTCCAGGCGGTGGTCAGTGCCATCTACGATCGCGGCAGCGCCGCTGGCCAGCAGGCTTCCGGCCCCTTGTCCGGCAGCATGGAGTCGAGTTTGACTCAAACTCCGTACTACGGGGTCGCGCAGACGGATTTCTCGCTGTATAGCAACGATCAACCAATCATCATTACCGGCCAGGCCCGGGATCGAATCACGGACGCGCCGGTGCCCAACGCGACGCTCAAGATCGGCTTTGCCACGCGCGGTTATCGTTGGTACGTCAATGTGACCACGGATGGAGCGGGCAATTATTCCTACACCAACCAGGTGACGCCCGGGCTGGCCGGCACGCTCTCCATCTGGGCGGCGCACCCGCTGGTTTTCGACCAGTTGAATCAAGCGGCGGTGACCATTTACCGCATCTACGCCACGCCGCAAAGTGGCGACATCCGCATGGCCCAGAACAGCACGCTGCCGTTCACGATCTCGCTGTTCAATCCGGGCGATCAGCCCTTGGCCGGCTTCAATCTGAATTTCCAGGCCTACCAGTACTCGGGCACGAACCAGATCCCGGTCAGCACCCTGCACGGCTCATTGTTGAGCGACACGAATTTCGCCATCGGCCCCGGCCAACGCCGGACCATTACCCTGGCCTTGACGGCGGACGTCAACGCGCCCACCAACGCCGTGGCGGAGTTCACTCTGGCTTCGGCTGAGGGGGCCGCCACCCGGTTCACCGGCTACGCCACGCTCACGCCGGCCATTCCCATCCTGTCCGTGGTGCAGCCGGACATGGGCTACGTCGAGGTCAGTCTCAACCGCGGTTCGCTGCTGAGCCGCCAGATCGTCGTCGCCAACCGCGGCTTGGAAGCGCTGAAAGGCGTGACCGTCCAGCCGCCGACCAATGTCACTTGGATGGCGCTCAACCTGCCGACGAATCCGGACGGCACGATCTCATTGCCGGACATCCCGGTCGGCCAGTCCGATGCCTTCACCGTGGTCTTCAGTCCGCCCACCAACAACATTCTTGGTTTCTACCAGGACAAGCTGACGATCCGCGGCACCAACTCGGCGAGTGTTTTTGATGTCAACCTCTACGCCCGGGTCACGTCCGCCAACCACGGCGCGGCGCAGTTCTACGCGGACAACATTTTGGGCCAGGACGTGCCCAACGCCACCGTCCGGCTGCGCAACCTTGATTTGCAAATCGAGTTGCCCCCAGTGCAAACGGACATCAATGGCCTGGTGACCGTCACCAATCTCCAGGAAGGCGACTGGTCGTGGCAGGTCGGCGCGGCGGGACATTCCGCCAACGTCGGCGTCGTCAACGTGATCGCCGATCAGGTGGTCAATGTGAGCACTCGGCTCAACAAGAGCGTGGTGACGGTGAACTTCACCGTCGTGCCCGTCCCCTACACGGATCGGTACGAGATTCAACTCGAACAGACATTTGAAACGCACGTGCCGCTGCCCGTGCTGGTGATGACGCCCAGTTTCAAGGAATTCAAGAATGTGACGCCTGGATTCCAGGCCAGCTACATCGTCACGGTCAAGAACGAGGGTCTGATCCAGATGGAGAATCTGACCATCACCGGCGAAACCAAATCATCCTCCAGTTTCACTCCGTTGATCACCTACGTGCCGGTGTTGTTGCCGCAACAAACCATTGAGGTGCCGTTCACGGTCAACTACTACGGCACCAACGGCCCGGGCCAGCAGGATGGCAATCCGCTGACGAGCTGTCTGCCCGACCCGAGTTCCATCGGGCAAAACATTCCGGCCTTCATTGATGGCTTGCGGGCGATTGCCAATGCCGAGGGTCGGTGCATCAAGGACAACTCGCTGCTGGCGATCGCGGGCGGAGTGGCCATCGGCATGAGCCTGTACCAGGAACTCACGGGATTGTTCGCCAGCATCCCCGAGCAGATTGCCAGTTACATCGGCTGTGTGATTGGCACCCTGCTGGGTCAGGGCCTCGATGCCGGCGGCGGCGGTTCCGCCGGCGATGGCTCGGGATCAACGCAGGGATTCCAAAACGGCGGCGCCAGTTGCTTCGCTCCAGACACCACAGTGCTCCTGGCCAATGGTCGGTTCAAACGCATGGATGAGATCGTCATCGGTGATGTGGTTCGCAGCGGCACGGCCCTTCGCGATACCGCCACGGTGGCGGAGGTTTATCGCTTCCCGGTCACGTCCGTTCGTGAAATCAGCTTCCGCCAGTCGGGCGAGCGCAAAGCCACTTCGGTGGTCACCACGGATGAACACCTGTTCTGGGTGGACGGCGCCGGTTGGACCCCCGCCGCCCAACTCAAGGTGGGCGACTGGTTGCTGACGCCGGACCGCGGTCGCACCCAGGTTCAGACCACGCGATCCATCCCGGGGAATCGCGAGGTGCTCACCCTCAAGCTGCGCGACGACACGGCGTTCTACGCGGCGGGCGTGCTGGTGCATGACCTGTGCGGTGGCCTGCCGCCGCCGGATCTCGTGCGCGCACCCAGCTGGCTCAACCCGACCAATTCGGCGCGCCTCAACTTTTCCAAATAAGCGATTACCATGAGACTCTCAATGACAAGTTCGCTTCCCACCTCCCGCGCGACGCACCGCGGAAGCCTCACGGTGTTGATCGGCTGTGCGTTGCTGCTGGCGCTGGCAGCGCCGATCAAGCTGTTCGCGCAGCAACAGTTTCAGGGCGTTTGTTCCCAGGTGAAGATCGTCATCAACCAGCAACTCACCCTGGAGCGAATCGGCTTTGAAGCCACGTTGGAAGTCGGCAACAACGACGGCCTGAATCCCATCACCGATTTCTCCGCCGCGTTGACCTTCGAGAATCCGTCTTATTCCACTAATGGCACGATCAACGATGCCGCCTCGCTGTTCTTCGTGCGTAATCCCACATTCGAGAGCGTCAACTCTGTCAGCGGCGACGGCGTGATCGCCCCCACCGCGAAGGCGGTGGTCAAGTGGTTCATCATTCCCAAGATCAGCGCCGGGGGCTCTTCCCCGGATGGCGTCCGCTACAAGGTCGGTTGCCGGCTGGCGGGCAAAGTCGGTGGCGTTGACATTCCGTCCGACTTGTTGTTTGCCATCCCCGCGACCATCTACGTCAAGCCCGAGCCGCAACTGGAGATCACCTACTTTCAGCCGCGCGACGTCCAGGGCGATGATCCCTTTACGTCCCAGGTGGAAAGCCCGATACCGTTCACCATCGGCGTGCTGGTGAAAAACTCCGGTTACGGGGCCGCCAAGAGCGTGAAGATTGATTCGCAACAGCCGAAGATCGTCGAGAACAAGCAGAACCTGTTGTTGATCGCGCAACTACTCGGGGCGCGGGTGGCAGACCAGCTTGTCCAGCCCTCAAGTCTGCTGGTCAATCTGGGCGACATTCCCCCGGGCCAGACCCGCAAGGGCGCGTGGGACATGATCACGTCGCTCTCGGGCGAGTTTGTCGAATTCAAGGCGTCCTATACCCACGCCTCCGAGTTGGGCGGGCTTGAGACCTCGATCATCAAATCGCTCAACGCCTACTTCATTTCGCACGAGGTCTTGAACGACCAGCCGGGTCGCGATCAACTCAAGGACTTTCTCGCCATCACGGACAACAACGAAAACCTGATCCCCAACGCGCTCTACGAAAGCGAGGGCAACATTCTGTCCGTGAATTACCTCACCAACACGGCGGTGACCGGCGCGGCCTCACCGGGGAACAGTGTGCAAGTCACGCTCGCGGCGGACAAGCCGGGTTGGGTGTACCTGCGACTCGATGATCCCGGACAGGCGCGTCTGCCCATCGCAACCGTCCAGCGTTCGGACGGAAAGCTGCTCAACCCGAACAACTATTGGACCAACATCCGCTACACGAAGATCGGGAATATCAAACAGACCTTCCTGAACATTTTCGATCTGGTGGAGTTGAACAATTACACCTACACCGTCACCTATGCCCAGACCACGAACGACCTGACCGCACCAGTCACGGAAATGCACTTTGCGGGCGCCGTCACCGAGTCCGGCGGTAAATTCTACATCACACCGGAAACGCAGATGTATTTCATCTCCGACGACGCGAGTCCGGTGAGCATTGTTTACAGCGTCACAAATGGGGCGTTCATCCCCGCCCTGCCCTTCTCCCTGACTGCGCCCGGCGAGTACCCCGTCGTGTTCTACGCCACCGATTCGGCCGGCAACCGCGAAAACAACCACACGAACATTCTCGTGGTATCCGGCAACGGCTCTCTGGATTTCGCCAACGTCACCGCCCCCACGGGACCGATGTTTGTGCCGGGCGACACGCTCTCCGTCCGGCCCTACTCCGCGCCGATCTCGTTCCAGGCGGGTGCGGACCCGAGTCAGGTGGATGCCTACCTGGAATTCTTCCAAGGCGTCGTCGGTTGGGCTGCCGTGGCGGGCGTGCCCTCGTCGCCCACGGCGGATAACAGCGCCAATCTTCTGGTCAGCGGCGACCATGTGGACTTTTACAAGTACCGCGTCAACGGCGGAATCTGGAGCGCGGAACGTCCCGTCGGCTCCCCGCTTACGCTCTCCAATTTAACTGCCGGCCCGTATGCCGTCGCCGTGCTCGGCCGTTCGCAATACGGAAATTATTTGGATGCCTCGAACGCCACCAGCGTGACGTGGACGGTGAATCCGGCCGCGGCGCCCACCCGGATCACAGGCGCTCCGGCCACCCCGTCGCGCAACCGCGCGCCGGTGCTCAACATCGCCGGCAACGGCGTCACCGCCTTCAAGTGGACGATCAACAACAGCTACTACCGCCCGGAGACCAATGCGCCCGGAGTGCTCCCAATGCCGATCAACGTCGCCACGCAACTCTCCGTGGTTATTTCCGTTCTGGGCAAAACCAACGGTGTTTTCCAACCCACCAATGCGCCGACCACGGTCAACTGGACCTTCGACCCCTTGTTCGGTTTTCCGCAGGCCACCCTGGCGAAGGTGCGCACGCTCGCGATCACCAACATCGGCACCACGCTGCAAACGGTGAATTGGGATGGCCGCAGCGACGCCAATGTTCCCCAGCCGCCCGGTTGGTACACCGCGCGGATCACACTGGCCGATCAATTGGGCCGCACGAATTTCACCACGCCACTGGTGCAGATCGGATCGCTGGCTGGCACCCCGACGACGCTGGCGGACATAACGCGTGGCCCGAAAAATCCGTATGCCCGGGGACGCTGGGCCGTCTGGCAGGACCAAAGCAGCGGCAACTTTGAGGTGTATGCGCAGGACATCGTGTCGAACACCTCCGTGCTCAAGCTGACCAGCACCACGTTGAGCCAGGAGAATCCCCGCACTGACGGACGTTACGCCGTGTGGCAGGGACGCCAGACCAGCGGCAATTGGGAGCTTTATCTCAAGGACCTCGACAACAATTCACCCGTGCAACAACTCACGGCGTTCAGCAGTTATGACAACGTCAACCCCACCGTGGAATGGCCGTGGGTCGTCTATCAACAGCGTCGCCAGACCGGCAACCCCAACTCGCGCTGGCAGATCGTCGCCACCAACCTGCTGACCGGTCAAATCGTCCGCGCCGGCACTTCCACGCAGGACCAGCTCGATCCGGACATCCAGGCCGGTCGCGTGGTCTGGCAGGACTGGCGCGACGTCGGCCCCGGCGAAATCTATTTCAAAAATCTCGAGACCGGTGAATTCCGGCGGATCACCACCAACACCTTCGGACAATATCACCCGGTCATCCACGACAACTGGATTGTCTGGCAGGACAACCGCGATGGTCAGGTCGAGCTTTACGGCTTTGACTTGCTGCGTAATGCCGAGGTCCGCCTCACCACGTCGCCGGAAAACGAAACCCGCCCATACCTCGACGGCCCCTGGGCCGTTTGCCTGGAGGATTCGCTCGGCTCGCTCACCGGCAATTTGCGTCTGCTGCACCTGCCCACGCTGCGGGCGGTCCCGCTCACGCGGACGTTGACAGCCAAAGACCGCCCCGCCTTGGTCAACGGCCGGGTCGTCTGGCTCGACCTCAGCAACAACCTCTCCAGCGTCCAGGTCGCGACCGTGCCCGCGTTGCAAGCGGTGTTCCAAAATCGCAACGCTGTGGCCGTGACGCCCGCGATGGCCACCTATCAACAGAACGCGTATGCGCTCCTGACCTTGTGGCACGCCCAGGCGGGCGTGCAGGAAATCACGCACTACACCGCGCTCGTCCCGACCGTCACCAGCGAAACGGTCACCTGGAACGGCAGCGCGCCCAGCGGCCCCAACTTCGCCCTCACTCCCGGCAGTTTTCTGTGGGTCAAATTCGCGGACTCCCGCGTGCTCGATCTGGGCGTGAACCCGACCGGACCGGTCAATCTGGCGGCGGGCGCCAATGTGTTGAGTTATGCGGAATTCCCGAGCCAGTACTCCGCCTACAAAATGCTGAACCAACTCGGGACCGCCAACGCGCGGGCCGTGCGAATGTTGGACTCGCAATCCGGCCGTTGGCTGGTGGCGGAAATTCAAAATGGCCGGCCCATCGGCGTGGACTTTACCGTGCCCCGGGTGGCCGTGGTGATGCTCGACCTGGCCAATGCCGTGAACAACTTCCAACCGCAATGACTATGAACTCAATCCTACTCCGCCGCTGGCTATTGTGTTTTGTCGCCCTCACCGCGGCGATCACCGCGTCAGCCGTCTCACCGGCCGAAGTTCAAAAGCAGTTGGCCGCCGCGCAGCCGCCGACCCTGGTGGATATCCGATCGCAGGCGGCGTTTCAGGCCGGCCATATTCCGAATGCCATCAACATTCCGGCCTCGCTCGTGGCTCAGAAGCAACTGCCACCGCTCGGCAAGGTTTTGGTTTACGATGACGGTCTCGGCCCGGATACCGCGACCGCTGCCGCCGCCGCCTTGAACGCCAAACCCGGCATCGAAGCCTATCCGATGGAGGGTGGTTTCGCCGCGTGGGAAAGCGCCCAAAACTCCGCCAGCACCCGCGCCCCCGGGTTGACGCCGGAAGAACTGCCCACCATCACCTACGACCGACTCAAGCATGCCGAAACCAACAACGTGGTGCTGGTGGACTTGCGCAAGTCGCCGGCCACGGTGCAAGCGGCCGCTGCCCGATCTGCTTCCGCTGCCCGGCCATTGACCGATCTGGCAACCGAGTTTCCCCGGGCACGAATCGTAAAATCTTCACCCGACTCCGCGACCGTAAAGAACACCGGATCGTCAGCGACGCCGCCGCTGCTCGTGCTCATTGATAACGGCGATGGGACGGCCCAGGAAACCGCCCGCCGGCTCAAAGCTCAAGGCGTGAAGCGTTTTGCCATATTAATCGGCGGCGAGGAAATGATCGTCCGCAAAGGCCAGCCAGGATTGGACCGGCAGGGAACGTCCATCGTGGTTGAACAACCCAACCCGACGCCAACCACCAGGTAAGTCTATGCGCATCACTGGATTCAAAACCTACTTCCTTACGGCCTCGCTGCTGGTGGTCGGTCTGTTCACGGCGGACGCCGCGACCGTCACCAACGTCACCCCGGTCAACGTCACGCCCACCAGCTTCAGCATCTTGTGCTGCTCGTCTCTCGACCTCTCCCTGGAGGTGTTCGCGGACGCGGCGGGCAGCAGCAATGTGACCCGCCAGTTGGGGTTCGAAACCTATCCCGTTCACACCGGCAATCCTGACCTCGCCGCCGGTTACAGCCGGCGACAGAGCCGGCAACTACTTCGCCAGAAGGCACAGGGCTTCGGCCTGGTTTTGATTCAAGTCAGCAACTGCCGGCCGGGCACTTCCTACTTCTACCGCCTGAGTGACGGCCCCGGCTCGTATTATCCAGCCACCGGCCCGTTGCCAGCAGTCACCACCGAACAGGAGAACACATTCGTCATTGATAACCAGCAGTTGATTCTGGAAATCCCCGGCCTCGATAACCTGGGCCGCATCGTCACGTTGACCCACACCAACGCCGCGCATCCGCTGGCGGCCGTCATCGGCGACGGCGTGGGCACGAACCAGGCGTTTTTCAACGTCAACGACCTGTTCGACCTGGCGACCGGTGGCAACCTCGCTCCCCTTGGCAATCAAACTTTTGACGTCAACGTGTGGGGGCCGGGTGGTTCGAGTGTGCCGGCCCAGTTCACGCTCAGCTTCAGCCTCAATTTCAACGTCGGCCAGGCCAACCTCGCCAGCATCGGCGCGGAGTTCCTGGCGCTGAGCGTTGGCTCGGCAGTCATGCAAATGGGACAAACCACCAATGTGCCCGTGACGCTCAACACCAGCGATGGACTGGCAACGCTGGACCTGACTCTGGTGGTCGCGCCCGGCCGCTTGACCAATCTCAACCTGACCGCACTCGCGCCCGAGATTGATCCGGCGGCCGTGGGCGTGACCGTGCAAAGCGCATCCAACGTCGTCCTGCACCTGCCCGCGCGCTCGGGCCAGATCATTTCCGGCAGCAAAGAAGTGGCGCAATTCGCTTTTCGCGCCGCGCCGGGCCAGCCATCCGCTTTCGTTCCGCTTACGATCAAACAGGTGGTCGCCGCGCGTCCGGGCAACTCCACCCTCACCAATTTGACCACGAGTTCCGGGCGGCTGGTGATCGTCGGCAATGAATCCCTGCTCGAAGCCGGTATGACCACCAACGGCACCCGCGCACTGACCCTCTACGCCAAACCCAATTTCAGCTACGCCCTCCAATACACAACCAACCTTGGCCCGACCGCGATCTGGACTTCGCTGCGACCCCTGGCCATTACGCAATTGGCCACGCCGGTGTTTGGCCTGGAAGGGGTGGACCCGATCTTCTATCGCGCGATGGAATTCAATGCCGACCCACCCTACCTCGAAGCCAACCGCCAACCTGATGGCAGCCGCTTCCTGACGCTGTTCGGCGAACCGGGTGTGGGTTACGTCATCGAGGCCACTGGAGCGGTCGGCGGAGCTGCCGCATGGTCCGGCGTAACCAACGTCACCATGACCACGCCGTTCACCAATATCCCCGTGGCCAGCCAGGGCACAATTTTCTTCCGGGCAAGGAAATAGCCAGCCTTGCTTTTGATCAAAAAACGCTCCGTAAACTAGCCGAGGTGTCGCCGGTGCATGTGCGAACGGGATCAGGCTAAAC